>DATKPG010000034.1:0-61911 GCA_035524255.1 Smithella sp.
AAGAATTAAAAGAAAAAATAAATAACTTGAAATAAGAAAACATGTTGTGAGAAGATGACCACCAAAACCAGCGTCGCTTCGCTCCGATTAACTGGCCTTCTTTCCACCGGAATCGATGGCCGATTTCACCGGAATAAAAACACATGGAGATATTCCACTTGAAAAAGCCATTAAAAACTTGTTTTTTGTTTATGGAAGTTCAGCGAACTCAAAAAAACTTGAACCGCCCCCATATACGCTTCGCTTGATAGATGCCTCATCTCCTATAGCAATGCTTTTTGAAAGAGCCTTTTCAGAAAGTGCTATTTCGAATAATAATAGACCCAAGGCTATAGAATGGGTAAGAGCTTTTGAAAAACTTTTATCAGATTTATTAGTTTGCGGACAAAATGATATTCACAAATATCACAAATCTCTTTCTAAATGTCCTTGGTGCTTACTCGAACTTGTTGTAGCACCATTTTTTATATCTGTTAGTAGTCCTAGGATTGACATTGATACTAGTTATCTTGATGTGTCGCAACTTTGGCAGAGGATACTTACTATACCGTCACCTGGTACCGCGCCAATACCTAATTTTAACTTTAATGACATTGTTGGTACACCTGTGCCAATCTCTGTGGTTTTTGCAAAATACAAAAATTATGGTCTCAGAACATTTGCAATTATTCTTACAGCTATTATTGCAGTTGTTCTCCTTATTAATATCAAAAGTTTTAATATTCTTTTTTTAGCAGTAATTTACATACTATATGTTATGAACAATTGGGCATTTTCTTTTAAATGCGATGATGGAGGAGAAACAGAACGGCGAAAGAATTATTTTTCTGAAGCAAAACGAAAATGGGATGCCCTTGCGGAACAGTGGAAGAAAGAAGCCACTGACATTCTTTTTTTAAATAAGATAGCATATTTGAAATCGAAAAAAAATGAATACGAAAATTTGCCTAATTCCTACAAAGAAGAAATACGGAAACTGGAAACCAACCGTGAGGCTATTCAGAAGCAACATTTTCTTGAAAAGTTCTTTATTAGCAAGGCGTCTATACCTGGTATAGGGCCGAACTTAACAAAGATTTTAGCCTCATATGGCATTGAAACAGCTAAAGACATCGAAAAGAATACCCTGTACAATGTACCTAGCTTTGGTTATACGCGAGTCGGATATTTATTGGCGTGGAAAAAAATAGTTGAAGCAAGATTCAAGTTTGACCCACGAAAAGCGGCAGATGCTGCTGATATTGCAATCATTAAAAACAAGTTTACAAATAAACAGAAAAGTATTGAAGAAGATTTTGCTAAGAGCATTGGAGAACTTCAGGATATTAGAGACAAAATATTGCGAAGAAGAATAGAATTGACTTATAATCTTAAAACAGCAGCATATAGTCTTGCCCAGGCTAAAGCTGATGTAGAATTAATTTGAATAAAAAAACGACGATATAATTATGTTTACTAAATTCGGGGAAGGATAAAAATCGGTATGGTGTTCCCGTATTTTTATTTTGATTATACGATATTATTTCTATTTATAATTTTTATGAAATAAAGTAAACTTGGTCATAATTCCGGAAAAAACCAACCAAGTATATTAATTGTTATGCAGGAGTAAATGATATGAATAATGATGTCGTCTTGGGCACTGTTGGAAGTCTTCTTGCAATGTCAATAGGATGGTTTTCGCGAGAAATATACGAGAAGATAATTCAACCAATTGTTGATAAGATTTCATATCGAAACGCTCTTATCGAGGGTGAATGGCAGACCCGATTGATTTTTCAAGACAGCTCTTTCAACGTAATTCAAATCAAGTTAACGCGACACGGATATCTCGTAAAGGGCAACGCTAGATGCGTTGAAGGATATGCTAGTGGTAATGAATTTGAATTCAAGGGCGAATTTACTCCACCATTATTAACCATACGATACAGGGATTTGGCACCTCACAATACGGAACAAGGCGCTGCGGCACTCTTACTGAGTAAGAACGGGAATGAATTTAAGGGGCAGCTTGTGTATAGCGATGACGTTGATGATGGGATATATACCACAGAAATTATTATGAATCGTGTAACTTCGAGATTTGCGTGGAAGTAAATAATGCATAACAAGCGCTAGAACCGATCGCAACGCTTGGCGCTGCTCCAGCGCAGCTTTTCGTTGTGTGTGATAGATCAACAAATGGAGTGAATTATGGATATAAAAATTGGCAAAAAATCATTTATTCGCAATATAGGCAAAGATGAATATTGGCTTCAAGATTTAATCTATAATGACCCATCAATACTAGGACTAGGCGCTTTGCAACCAGTGAATAAAGAGAAAAAACAATCCTCAGGTGGTCGTCTAGATATTTTACTGAAAGACCCACAAGATAATACCATGTATGAAATAGAACTAATGCTAGGAGAAACCGATCCATCTCACATTATCAGATCCATAGAATATTGGGATAATGAAAAACGGAAATATCCGCAGCGCCAACATTTTGCTGTATTAATTGCGGAATCATTTGATAGAAGATACTTTAACATTGTTCAAATTATGAGTTTAAATATTCCCATGATTGCAATTCAGGCTGATCTCTTAGAGGTAAATAGTGATCATATTCTTAATTTTAACAAAATACTGGATGTGTATATAGAACCAGAAGATGAAGAAGAAACTATTGTAAATGAATCATCATGGGCTGATAAGTCAAAATGGACATTAGATTCTGCAAAAGAATTTGTTGATTTATTGGCTAGTCCTGACATTAAATTAAACTATACTCAAAGTTATATAAGTATAATTATAAATGGACGCAACGCATATTGCTTAGATAAAAGAACTAAACCAACCTCAATTATGTGGTTTAATGTAAAAGATGACGAAAAGGCTGATTCTATTAAAATCCTTCTTAATAATGCGAGTATTGTTTTTAGTTATAATAGATATAAAGATTTTGCAATCAATATTGATGTTGACCTGCTAAAACAACATAAATCTGTCTTTCAAAAAATAAATGAAGCAAGATACAAACAAACATTATCAGAGGAATAATAGAAAACACAAAACAAAAGCAATCCAGCCGCTTGCTGCGCTCCGGCTGATTGTTTCGTTAGCGAGAGAAAAAAATGAAATGTAATATTTGCAACACAGAATTCAAAGAAAACGAGAATTCTACAGTAAGACAAAGCTGGTTAGATGCTGGTGGTTTCGGACAGGTTCCAGAATTTGCCAGAGTGCATCCAAAGTGCGATGAAAAAGAACAAAATATGATAACACAGGGAATAATCAAATTGGAAAACTTATACAAAATTAAAAATAAATAATCGCTACCCCGTCGCACCGACTGATTTTTTCGTTATGAATAAATAAGGACTTACAATGAATAAGAAGAAAACAAAAATAATTGATAGATTTGAAGCAAAGACCGAAAATGGGAAAGTCCTTACAATATTTAAATGCCAAGAGTTTCATATCGACGAGTCATTCCAACAAGCCACCCGAGAAATACCTGGAATAGTATGGTTCAGTACACCTAATGGTACAGGAGTCAACCAAATAGACGAAAATACCTATCAAGTATTAGATGGAGTGGATGTTGTTATAGCTAAAATAATTTAATCAAGTTCGGTCGAATTTTTAGGATCACCCGTTTTGCTTATTTGTTTACTCTACTCTTTTTTACTCACATTTACCTAGTGTAAACTGTTTAATAATTATTATGCATTAAATCTTATTTGCTTTAACGACTATTACCTTCGGCATGGTTCTGGGATTTGTTTGGCTGAGTTCCGCCCTTTGTTCTTTATTCCCTGGAATTTTGTTTCCCTCCGGCGTCGTTAGTGGATGCTCTCAGGCTTAGTCTCTTCTGATTTAACGTCGTCCGTTTTAAGCTCTTCCGGCTTAGCTTCTTCCGGTGGGGTTGCGCTTGACTGCGGCGCTAAATCATGTTCGGGTTCTACTTCTAAATTCAGGGCATATTTAGGCGTCCCGTCATATTCCGGTTCCGCGGTATTCGCCGGTTTTGCTTCTTCTTTTAAGGCTTCTTTTAGTTCATCGGTGATGCCCTCGGTGGCCTTTTTGAATTCGCTGAATCCTTTACCCAGAGTTCTCGCCAATTCAGGCAGTTTTTTGGGGCCGACGACAACAAGCGCGACGACGGCGATTACGAGGATGTCCTGCATACTGCCTAACATGAATAGTTTTCTCCTTTGTTCCAACAATTGATTTTTGTCATATAGCACAGATTTTAATTTTGGGGAATCAGGCAATTTTTGAGCAAAATAATCGAATTTCCGGTTTCTTCTACGAGGTTTACGGTTGCTTATTAAATTTTCCTCATTTGAAGGTAATGCCCAAACGCTCCCAGCGGGGCTTGTGTTCATCTGAGTCCCACGACCAGTAGATGATCAGGGCTTTTCCTTCAACGTCACGCAAATCCACAAATCCCCAGTAGCGGCTGTCGAGGCTTTCGTCGCGGTTGTCGCCCATCACAAAGATGGAATTTTCGGGGACGATGACAGGCCCGAAATTGTCGCGGGGGTCTTCGGATCGCGGTAAAATGTTATCGTCTTTGAAAACGCCGTGGGTATCGTTGTATTCTTTATCATTGATAAAAATTTTCTTGTCGACGATTTCTATTTTATCGCCGGCAACGCCGATCACCCGTTTGATTAAACTCATGGAGCGGTCCTTTGGAAATATAAAAACGACAAGATCATCCCTTTTGGGCCGGGTCACGGGAATAATGGTTTTTTGGATTAACGGAATTTTTACGCCGTAAATAACTTCATTGACTAAAATGCTTTCGCCAACGAGCAGGGTAGGTTCCATGGAGCCGGAAGTGATGTTGAACGCGTTGGTCTTAACACCCGCGGACAGCAGCGCCGATATCAGGGATAAGATAACAAAGTAACCAACATAAACGAACCATCTGTTGTATTTTGTAAGTTCGTACTGTTCTTTGTTTGCCTTCGCGATTAAATACGCGTCCGCGATGCAAAATATCAGAAACGCGAAACCGCCGATTAAAAATATAATGATGATGAAAATATTCGGGATCGCGATCAAAAGCGCGCCGCTGAGAATGGCCCATGAAAGCCAGATGCTAAAGAGTAGCAATCCCCGTTTGGGGTTCCCGGCATACACATGGCCAAGGCCCGTCATGAGTATTGTAAGCAGGGCGGCTATCCAGGGACGTCTTGGTTTATTTTTCACGGTGCTCCTCTATAAAATTTATCTAGTATATTGCGTTTGCTATCCGGTATAAATGTCCCTCCCCCGTCGCTTTGCGACACCCCCTCCAAAGGGGGACAGGTAAGGAAGAGATTGCCACGCCGCATGAGATGCGGCTCGCAATGACAGAGCAGGGCATGAGATTGTCACGCGTCATGGCTGATATTTGCCTTATGTCTCCCGCAGGCTGCGGAAATATAAAAGCAGGTACACGACAATGATGGCGTCCATGATAGCAGCTCCCTTGAAACCTGCGGCGAACGGCTGAGGGGTGTAGACAAGATAGAGAATTACGAAGCATGCTTTTTCGATCGCGGCGAAAAGCAGGATGGGAAGACGCCACGCAACATTAAACGCGGTAATGATCATAAAAATGCCCGCCAGTAAAACCATCAATCCCCAGTGCTGGACGAAGATCGCATAATCTTTATCAAACGGCATTTTTGAAATGTTCTCAACGGCAAACTTCGGCAGGAATCCGTAAATGCCTGCCGTACAGGTGCCCAATCCGGCAATGACTAAAAACGGTTTGACGGTTTTGTCGATAAAGCCTTTCATGATTCGCCTCCTTGAATGAGTGGTTTTTGCTTCTTTTTTATTTGACTATTTCGAGGTTGAGGGCCCTGGCGGCGTCTTCCATTGATCCGAGATTGACGACATCCTTATATCCAAGCTTGCCAAGAGTCTCTTTCGCGACGGCGGCCCGCATTCCTGTCCTGCAATATACATAAATCTTTTGCGATTTGTCTTTGGCTACAGCGCCGATGCTTTTTTCGGTTTGATCGTAGGGAATCAGGATAGCGCCTTTAATGTGGCCGCCGTTCCATTCATTAGCGGTTCTTGAGTCAATAATGAGGGGCTTGGACTTATCTTCGGCATGTGCCTGGGACGGAAAACCGGCCATTGTTAAAATCATCAATGTCAGAGAAACACAAAGTGTTGTTTTCATATCGGCTATCCTGTTATTAAAATCAAAAACTGTTTAAGAAAAGATACTTTAAACAGGCGCATAAATCCATATATTTCTTGGGAGACAACCCTGTAAAAAAGCCGGATGCGGCGTTGTGCTTCATCCTTCGTCGTTGCGGAGTACTTTTTACGTACGCCTCACTCCTCTGAGATTGGCACGACTTGCCTGCGGCTGTTTTACGAGGTTGTCCCTCCCCCGTCGCTTCGCGACACCCCCTCCAAAGGGGGACACGTAAGGAGGGATTGCCAAAGTCATGTTTTGATATTTACATTATGTTTTCTGAAGGCCGCGGAAATATAAGAGAAGGTATACGGCAATGATGCCGTCCATGATCGACGCGCCTTCGAATCTCACGGCAAATGGCTGACAGTCGTATGTGAGGAAAAGAAATACGAAGCACGCTTTTTCGAGCATGACGAAAAACAGGATGGGAGGACGCCACGCGGCCTTAAACGCGACTATGATCATGAAGATGCCCGCCAGTAAAACCATCAGTCCCCAGTGCTGGACGAACATGCTATAATTTTTGTCAAACGGCATTTTTGAAATGTTCTCTACGGCAAACTTCGGCATGAATCCGTAAATGCCTGCTGTGCAGGTGCACAATCCGGCAATGACTAAAAACGGCTTGACGGTTTTGTCGATGAAGCTTTTCATGGTTCGCCTCCTTGTGAGAGTGGTTTTTATGATGCTTCTTTCTATTGCCTAAATATCCTACGCGCCGCTTTTTCTATTTTGTTTTTATGATTATACAATAACATAATCGCTGTGGCAATCCCGGAAGACACGAGATTGCCACGGAGCGTGAGGCGCGGCTCGTCATGGCAGAGGGCAGGGTTGTCCCTCCCCCGCCGCTATGCGGCACCCCCTCCAAAGGGGGACATGTTATAGGGATTGCCACGCCGGCCGAGGGCCGTCTCGCAATGACAGTGCAAATAATGGCTCCTTCTAAAGTGAGATAATTATGGTTGACTATTTTTCAGCTTTTTGTAAAAATAATTTCACAAACGATTGCTCCTGTTATTCCTCTTTCCTTCCCGGCGCACATCATTCTCCTCTCTTATTTATTAAGGCGCCTTAGCATTTTTCATAAATTAATAATGAGTACGGCGTCGCCCGAAATCCCACAAACGTTTTTTTGATGAATTAAAATGATCGTATTTTAATTTTTTCATGGTGGGGGTAAAAATGATTCGCAGATATTTATATCTCTTATTCATCCTCCTTTCTTTGTTATTTCCCGGTTCATCCCATGGCGACTGCGAATCCGATTGCCGCGCTAAATACGACGCCGCGAGAGAAAACTGTATTTACATGTTTGACGACCGCGATGACGCCGATGCTCTCAGTAATTGTACCGATGCCGCGAAATCCGAGTACGACGATTGCCTGAAGCAATGCGAATCTCAAACTATTTAATATCTTTTAATCATTTTAATCGAAAGGAGAAATATATGAAGCCTGTATTTTACGCGCTGGTTGCATGCATTTTGCTGACCGCGGGCGTGGCGTTTTCCGCCGATTCCATTTCACCTGAAGAGGCGATTAACCATATCGGACAACAGGCCGTTGTTTGCGGAGTGGTCGTAAGTACTCATTATTCCCTCCTGAGCAAGGGACGGCCTACTTTTTTGAATCTCAACAAGCCTTATCCGCATCATGTATTTACAGCGTTAATCTGGGGTTCCGATAGGGGCAAGTTCCACGATGCTCCCGAAAAATATTATAAAAATAAAAGAATATGCGTATCAGGCCTGATCGAAGAATATAAGGGAACAGCGGAAATTGTTGTAAGGAATCCGGGCCAGGTAGAGGAGATGAAATAGACAATAAAGGGCTTGTCCTAACGATTGACTCCCGATCAATCCGAAGCGGCGCGTTTGGGAAACGCGCCCTACTTTTAACTGTCCCCCTCCAAAGGGGAACAATAGCGGAAACAATATACCTCCTGTTTTCCTCCTGTTTTTTCCCTATTTTCCCAAGAAATCCTAAGATGTAATATGCTAATAGCCAAGTATATCATGGGTGACCGGCAGTCATTATTTGTTTGATTTTAAGGTTTCATTAGCTTATAGTAACGCCACTGAAAGAAATATTTATTTAAAATTCACAGAGAGGTTTTAAAATGAAAGACGCATATACAGAGTATCAGGAAAAGCTGATTTCGGCCGATGAAGCGGCCAGTTTAGTCAAGTCCGGCGATAAAATTTTTTACAGCGAATTTGTTTTATTCCCGGAAGTTCTGGATGAAGCGCTGGCGAAGCGGATTCATCTTCTTAAAAATATTGATTTGAGGAGTGTTTGTTTCACACGCGTGCCCAAAATCGTGGAAGCGGATCCCGAACGCAAACGCGTGATTATGAATGACTGGCATTTCGGCACAACGTCCCGAAGGCTTCATGACGCGAATATGTGCAATTACATCCCTCTTTCTTATCATCAGGGTCCCCGCACCATTAGAAAATACCGCGATTTTGATGTCGCCTTCATCCTGGTTGGCGAGATGGACAAAAACGGCTATTTCAATTACGGGCTGTCTAATTCGCTGACGGGCGCGGTGTTGAGTAAATCCAGAAGGATTATTGTGGAGGTGAATAAGACGGTTCCCTACTGCTACGGAGGAAACAGGGAGTCGATTCATGTTTCCCAGGTGGACTATATCGTCGAAGGTAACAACACGCCGCTTGCTGAAGTCAAATCCCAGCCCCCCAAGGAGATTGACAGGCGGATTGCAGAGCACATCATGAAAGAAATAGAAGACGGCGCCTGCCTGCAGCTGGGCATCGGAGGCTTGCCTAATCTGATCGGCCAGTTGATTGCCGAAAGCGATCTGAAAGATCTGGGAATTCACACGGAAATGCTTGTCGATTCCTGCGTGGATTTATACAAGGCGGGCAGAATAACGGGACGGAAAAAATCAGTTGATCATTTTAAGATGGCCTATACGTTTGCCATGGGCACAAAAAAACTTTATGATTTTCTCGATCGCAATCCCACATGCGCTTCTTACCCTGTTAATTACATCAACGATCCGAGAATTATCGCGCTCAATAATAAAGTGGTGGCGATCAATAACGCCATTGAAGTGGATCTTTACGGCCAGGTCTGCTCGGAATCGGTGGGTCCCGAACAAAAATCAGGCACGGGCGGCCAGCTTGACTTTATTTTCGGGGCTTTCCAGTCCAAAGGCGGCAAGGGCATTATTTCTCTCAGTTCAACGTACAAAGATAAGGATGGAAAATTGCATTCGCGCATTGTTCCTTTTGTTGAACCCGGTTCGATTGTCACCGTGCCCCGCTCCATTGTCCAGTATGTGGCAACGGAATACGGCATCGTCCAGCTTAAAGGAAAATCAACCTGGGAAAGGGCGGAATCCCTGATCAGTATCGCCCACCCGGATTTCAGGGAAGAGTTGATCAGCCAGGCTGATAAAATGAAAATCTGGATTAAGGGAAAGTAGGCATCCTCCCCCGCTGCTACGCATGAATGTTCGGCCGGGTCTTTTTGACTCGCCCGAACGAAATTATTTTCTCCCTTTTCTAAAGGGAGAGTAAGAGGGATTTTAGAACAAAATCTCCCCTCACCCCTCTTTAAAAAAGAGGGGGATGCAAGACGAACGGTCGAGTCCAAAAGACTCGACCGAACTCGGTGATTCTGGATTGCCCGATCAAGTCGGGCAATGACAGATTTTCACATGCTAAGACAACTTTGTAAAAAGGCCGCAGGCAAGGCGTGCGAATCATGAGGAGTGAGGCGTACTTTTGTGTACGCCGCAGAAGCGTTTGATGAAGCACAACGCGGCATCCGGCTTTTGTTACAAAGTTGTCTCCGGTGAATATCAAAAAAATCATTAAATCCTGAAACAAAATGTCTGGCATATCCTGCGGCTGTATCATCCATCAGTTTGTAATCATTACTATTTTGTAATGATTATTCCGGCAAATCCCCTTGACATGCAAAACAGTTGCGCCTATGTTAAACTAGTAGGGGATTGTCAAAAAGAGTAAACCGGGGGTTAAAGGATTAACGTCAAAATTTCAGTGACGGAGAACAAGAAGGAGAACAAAGATGTTTAACAACTGGAAAATCAGAACCAAGCTGCTACTTTTAACTCTGATTACTTTAATTTGTTTCATGGGCGTCAGTGTATGGTTTTATAACCGTATCAGCAATAGTCTCTATCAGGAAAGGCGGGCGAAAACGGCCGATATCGTCGAGTCGGCGATGGGCGTGCTCCAGTATTACTCCAATCTCGCTAAAAGCAATCAGATGACCGTGGAGGAGGCGCAGAAACAGGCGAAGGAAACCCTGCGGCAGTGCCGGTACGGCAGTGACAAAAATTATATCTGGATCAATGATCTGCATAATATAACCGTGATGAATCCGGTGAAAAAAGACTGGGAAGGAATCGATAAATCCGATTGGCAGGATTCCAACGGGAAAAAAATGTTTCTCGCGTTTCACGACGCCGTCCAGAATAAGGAAGGGCATGGATACGTCGATTATATGTGGCCGAAGCCCGGCGAGACCAAGCCCAGTCCCAAGATATCGTATGTAAGTCTTTTCCCTGAATGGGGCTGGATTGTGGGCACCGGCATATACATCGACGATGTGGATGCCGACATGGCCGGGATCAGAAGAAATATCACGCTCTTGATGCTGCCGTTGCTCGCGCTTATTATTTTTAGCTCGCTTGCGATTTCCGGATCGCTCTCCAGGCCCATCGCCACTATCGTGAAAATGATGCAGGATATGGCCAGAGGGCATCTCTCCCGGAGATTGGGCCTGAAACGCGCCGACGAGATCGGCGAGCTGGCGCGGACGATGGATCAGTTTGCCGAAAATCTTCAGAAGAATGTGGTATCCAGCATCCAGCAGATATCCGAGGGCAATGTAGATATCAAGCCGGCCATTATGGATGACAGAGACGAGATAGGCCCGGCGCTGAATAAAATGGTCGAGACCATCGCCTCCATGAGCCGGGAAATAAGAAGATGCTGCGTCGCGGCAGCCGAAGGCGACTTTTCGATCAGAGCCGACGCGGCGCCATACCGCGGGAAGTATCAGAAAATTGTCCATGGTTTTAACGATACGCTGGATAATATGATAGGCCCGGTCAGCGAAGCGGCGGATGTGCTGGCCCGTATCGCCGCCAGGGATTTGACAGCCCGGATGAAGGGGGATTATCGGGGCGACCACGCGAGGATCAAAGAGTCCCTGAATATGGCGGTGGAAAATCTGGAACAGGCGCTCAGGCAGGTGGCCATCGGGGCTCAGCAGGTCGCCTCGGCAAGCGTTCAGGTAAGCGCGGGGGGACAGTCTTTATCGCAGGGAACGAGCGAACAGGCCAGTTCTCTGGAAGAAGTGTCCAGCTCCCTGCAGGAGATGTCCTCCATGACGAGGCAAAATGCCATCAACGCTAGAGAGGCCAAATCCATAGCCGACGACGCGCGGAACAGCGCGGAAAAAGGAGTCAGCAGCATGGACAGGATGTCCTCGGCCATCGGCAGGATCAAGGCGTCATCGGACGCGACGGCGAAGATTGTAAAGACGATCGATGAGATCGCGTTTCAGACCAATCTGCTCGCGCTCAACGCCGCGGTGGAAGCGGCACGCGCCGGAGACGCGGGCAAGGGTTTCGCGGTGGTTGCCGAAGAGGTGAGGAATCTGGCGATGCGCAGCGCGGAAGCGGCCAAGAACACGCAAAATCTGATAGAAGAAGCCGTGAAGAATTCGGAAAACGGCGTTGCCATCAATGCCGAGGTTTTAAGCAATTTCCATGATATCGGCGGGAAGGCCAACAGGGTGTCTCAGGTGGTGGCGGAAATCGCCGAGGCGTCCGATCAGCAGGATCAGGGAATCAATCAGGTGACTAAAGCGGTCGAGCAGTTAAATATGCTCACGCAGCAAAACGCAGCTAATGCCGAGGAATCGGCAAGCGCGGCCGAGGAGATGTCTTCGCAATCCGAGGAAATGCGCAGCATGGTGGCGGGTTTTAAACTGGGAGGATAGGAGGAGTTTTGTTGTTGGGTCGAGTCAAAAAGACTCGACCCAACAACGAACAACCCCGTAAAAAAGCCGGATGCTGCGTTGTGCTTCATCATTCGTCGTTGCGGAGTACTTTTTACGTACGCCTCACTCCTCATGATTCGCACGCCTTGCCTGCGGCATTTTTACGGGGTTGTACCTCCTCCGTTGCTGTGCGCCACCCCCTCCAAAGGGGGACAGAAAGAGGTACTATTGATAAAAACGGTCGAGTCCGAAAGACTCGACCGAACTTCAACAAAAAGAAAGACGGTTCTATTTTATCTTGAATTAAATAGAACCGTCCCCTTTGTTTGGATTAGTCATTGAAGATATAATCATACCAGAACTTGGTTTCCCGCTTCGCGGCCAGATCCACATGGATGTGTTTCACCTGCGTGTATTCTTTCAGTCCGTAGGTTCCCAGCTCCCGGCCCACGCCTGACTGCTTGTATCCGCCAAACGGCGCCAGGGCGTTGAGGAGGTGGTAATCGTTGATCCACACGGTGCCGGTGCGGATTTGTTTGGCGACCTCAATGGCCTTCTGGATGTCACGGGACCAGACGGCGCCCGCCAGCCCATAGATATTGTCGTTGCACTGCCTGATGGCGTCCAGTAGCGAAGTGTATTTTATCACGGAAAGCACGGGGCCGAAGATTTCTTCACGGGCGATGCGCATTTCGTTTTTAACGTTTCCAAAAATGGTGGGCTCGATAAAATGTCCTTTTTCCATGTGCGCGGGCCGTTTGCCTCCGCATAGCACCTCGGCGCCTTCCTTTTTGCCGATATCGATATAGGACATGACTGTTTTGTACTGAGACAGGCTGACCACCGGGCCCATGGTCGTTTCGTAATCCATGGTATCGCCGATGACGATGCCTTTTTTAATTTTTTCCAGCATGCGGCCGACGAATTCATCATAGATGCTTTCGGGGACAAAACAGCGGGTGCCGCTTTCGCAGACCTGCCCCTGATGGAAGAAGGTGCCGAACAGGCATCCGTCAACGGCGACGCTGAAATCCGCGTCCTCCAGAACCAGCGACGGAGATTTTCCGCCCAGTTCCAGAGTGACCTTCTTGATCGTATCCGCGCCCATCTTCATGACTTCGCGGCCTACTTCCGTTGATCCGGTAAACGCGATTTTGTCCACCAGCGGTGAGACGCACAGTTCTCTGCCGACGGTGCTTCCCGCGCCGATGATGATATTAAAAACACCGGGAGGAATATCGGCCTCGGCGACGCATCGGGCAAACAATAGCGCCGAGAGCGGGGTGTCCGAGGCTGGCTTGATAATCACACTGTTTCCCATGATCAGGGCGGGGGCGACTTTCCAGACGAGCATCATAAAGGGAAAGTTCCATGGGATGATTCCGGCGCAAACCCCTATCGGTTCGCGGTTGACGAAGTTCCAGCTTACCGAGGGGAAATCGATCCAGGGCAGAGGCTCGTAAGCGGGAATGCGTTCGCCGGCTTCGATCAAAAGCCTCATGTGTTCCATGCCGACGGGGATATCCATCATGGATGTCTTTTTGATCGTGCTGCCGCCGTCCATGGCTTCGAGTTTCATAAACTCTTCTTCACGTTCTTTAATGATGTCGAGCAGGCGGTACATCTTTTTCGCCCTGTCTTTTACCGGCATGCCGCTCCAGACTCTGGAATCGAAAGATTTGCGGGCGGCCTCGATGGCGCGTTTGGCGTCAGCGGTCTCGGCTACCGGAACTTCCGCGATCGGCAGTTCCGTGCAGGGGTCATAGGTGTTGCGGTACACTCCTTTTTCGGGGTCACAAAATTTGCCGTCTATGAACAACTGATACCTATCCATAAAACCTCCTTATTTATTTTATGCGAAATGCAGACTTGCTAATTTAATCTTAAATGATTATTGACGTCACCCGGCCGGATTCAGAAGCACACCGGTATCAAAATTCCAAGTGTACGTGTTTATTCGTTATGTTATTCGCGGCATTATGTCAAGGGCAAAATCTTTTTGGGGCGTCCTCCCGCGCCGCGAGTGGATTTTATTGGGGAAACAGGCAGGGGAAGCATCGTCATACTTGTTTCCAGAGCGAAGGAATAATATCTTTTAATCGAAAAGCGGTTATGCTAGATTCACAAAAATTATTATTGAAATATTCAATTCCCGCCGGAGGCCATCCATGGATATTCGAGAATATTTAAGAGGACATCTCGCGGCGTTGGTCTATGTTCTGGCCGTTACTGTTTATGGTGTTTTTTGTTTCTTAGGTTATGTTCAAAGTCCGGCAATAGGGCATACAAAGACGGGAAGGGGGATACATCCGAGTATTGTGCCACTTATCGGAATCGGCTTAAGCTGGAACGGTTTTTGGGGGCTGATTAACGCCAGCGGAGATACGGACAGGTCTATCGGACAGTTGAAAGTTGCGGGCGGCACGGTTATTATTGTGATCATGCATTTATTTTTAATAGCTGTTCGTTAACGGGACCATTCTTTCAATACAAACATATTAATGAGGGTAAAGGCTTTCGGAGAAGTTTTGTCCATCTACAAGAAGAGGATAATAAAGGAAGATATGAAAAGAAAAATTTATATCATGACGGTCGTTGTCTTGTTAATTTGCGGCTGGTGCGCCACTGCCCCGGCCGCGGATAAAATCGGTTTTATCGATATGCGGGAAATCATGCTTAATTCCGCCGCGGGCATAAAAGCCAGGGAAACGTTTCAAAAAGACTACGATAAGAAAAAAGAGGAACTTAAATCTCAGGAAGCGGAAATAAAAAAGATGAAGGACGACCTGGATAAACAAAGTGAATTGATGACCCGTGAATCAATCAATGAAAAGGAAGCCGCGTACGATAAGAAGCTGCGCGATTACCAGATTATGGTTCAGGATGCCAACGAGGAAATGCGAAAGCGCGATGAGGAGCTCTCTGATAGACTGACGAATGAAATCATAAAAATTGTCCGCGCCGTCGCCAAAAAGGAAAAATACGCTCTGGTGATCGATGTGGCAAACATGCCGGTCACATACTACGATAAGGGAAACGACTTCAGCAAAAAAGTTATCGAAGAATTTAATAAAATGAAATAGCGGCGGGGATGAAAGAACAAAGGGGACGGTTCTGTTTAATTTAAGTTAAAACAACCGTCTATTTATTCGCGAATTCCATGATGAATTGAAAGGTATCTATCTATGAAGATCATACCGGGACTGCCCGCGAAGCAAACCTTGAAAAGCGCTTTAACCAGAAAGATTCTCGGACCGCACGCCTGCGCGGTGATTATAAAGTCGGGCGGCGATCTGTTCGCGGTGGATCCGGAAGATATGGGGGTTGGCGGCGCGTTGCGAAGGGACGGAAAGTATTGTTCCGATGAAGTCGAAAGATTCAGACCGCATCTTAAACCTGAAGGCCGGGTCCTGATCGTCGGGGCGCATGTCGGAATACTGGCCATACCCATATCCAAACTCTGCGGGGAAGTTGTCGCGATCGAGGCGAATCCGTCCACCTGCGAATTATTAAAAATAAACATCATGCTGAATTCCGCCGGTAATTGCCGGGCCGTCAATATCGCGGCAAACGACCAAGATGAAAATATCGATTTTTTGCTAAGCAAAGTAAATTCAGGAGGCAGTAAACGCGTCCCCAAAATCAAAGAAAACATGTATTACTATGACGATCCCCAAACCATTTCCGTGAAAGCATGCCGCCTTGATAAATTCCTGGAGGAAAAGAACTTTGATGTGGTTGTCATGGACATTGAGGGCTCGGAATACTTTGCCCTGCTGGGGATGCAGGATATAATCTCCCGGTGCAAAATGCTCTCGGTGGAGTTTTTGCCCCATCATTTGAAGAATGTCGGCGGCGTCACCGTGGAGCAATTCCTGTCGGTCATCGCGCCTCATTTTTCCCGGTTAACGATACCGTCAAAAGGGATTGTCACGGACGCCTCCGGGTTTATAGAGCATTTGACGCGAATGTATGATCTCGATCAAAGAGACGAAATCATGTTTGAAAAGATTTGATGCCGAAATAAAGGGGACGTTTCTATTTAATTGAGATGAAAATAAAGGCGCCGCTTAAGTTTTGTCCGGATTCCCCGCTCCGGTTATTTCCAAAAACAAAATTTATGAATGGAAATGCGCGCGCTAAAAGGATATAATAGAGGATAAATTAGTTGGCGCGGTTTTAACGTAACCGGCTATAGACGTTTTAGGGTCCAATCAGATAGAAACGCATAATCCTGTAAAAATTATGGAGGTGTTCTATGTCGGAAAATAGTGGAGATTTACTCGCGTGTTTTATCATCGGCGGATTGATCGGCGTAACGATCGGCATTTTGTTCGCGCCTAAAAGCGGTAAGGAAACCCGTGAGGATATTAACCGTAAAGCGGATGAACTGATAGCCAAAGCGAAAGAGGGATATGAAAAAGCCGCCCGGAAGTATAAGGATGCGGCAAAGGAAGTATCCGGGGTGGAATCTTTTCGGGATTATCAGGCGGAAAAAAATGAAGAACTCATTTGATGATGATTGACTATTTAAAGAATCTTTAGAGGGGACGGTTCTATTTAAATCCTGTATTAAATAGAACCGTCCCCTTTATTGAGGGAGATTGCAATGATTGACGAAACACAAATATTCACCGCCAGCCGCATGACTAAAGGCAACCGGATTTTTCCCGTGCGTATCGAAGTGAATCAAAGCCGGGTGACGCGAATCAAGCCGCGTCTGTTCGGTTCCAGCGAAGAATCCATCGCGGTTGATAAGGTTGCTTCGGTCAATATCCAGACGGGCCTGATATGGGCCGATATCCGGATCGATTCGACGGGGGGAAGCAATCCCATTGTGAGCCACGGGCATCGCAAAAATGACGCGCGCGCCATTCGCGACCTGATCGAACGATACCAGCAAATGGCGAGGGCATCAAAATAAAAAAGAGCCGCATATCCCCGCCGCTTCGCGATACCCCCTCCAAAGGGGGACAGGGAAAAGCGAGATTGCCACGCCGCATGAGATGCGGCTCGCAATGACCGCAGGCAGGGTTGTCCTCACTGAGTTAAAACAGCAGTAATATCAAGGTTAATTGATTTGTCCGGTATCGCCATACCCCACTTGACAAAAGTCATGGGCATACCTATTTTATATTTGAAGATGGCTGCAACGCCCGAAGGATGTGAACGTGATCCGCCATGTCTCAAGCGGGATGCAGTTCTAAAGCATCTTTGAATATGCTTGGGTGTACGCGTGGTCAGAGGGAAAAACATTGCAGCTCTCTTCGGGCAATTATACTACGCAAGCGAGTTACTGCTGTGTTCGAGAAGTTGGACGGCATAAGCGGTTCTCGCTAACCCCTCGCAAGAAAAAAATATTTTCACGAGGGGCTTTATGTTGAGGCCACATACCTCAGCACCCGCATTTTTCTAATTCATTAATCAAAAAAATCATCATTCTTTCATGAATCTTTCATATTTCCTTCACATTGGTCTGCTATACGTCTTTCTGTGAGATTAGCGGCTGTATCATGGTTTTATCTCTTTTAATTTTTCCTTAAATAGAGTAATATTTAAACTGATTTCAGAAAAAGCCTATCAGGTATATGAACGGCTCATCCGAAGAAGTGTGCAATGACCTTCCCGGATTATGGGGATATTATGTAAATTCCAACTCAACTGCTCTCTCTTAAGGAAAAGAACAATGAAAAATGAAAGCGGCGCGGCGCTGAAAAATCAAGCGGAAACCCCGAATGTTTCAATGAATGTTTCTTCAAATGCTTCAGCAGGCAAACGGGCGCAGGAGATCCGTCCGCTTAATGAAGCGGATTATAAATCGCTTTTTGAACAGAGCGTTGACGGCATCATGATCATTGCCGATTCCCGTATTGTCATGGTCAATGATGCTTACTGCGGCATTCGCCATCTTCCCGCCGAACAAATACTGGGCAGGAACCCGCTTGATTTTATTCACCCGGACGACCGGAAAATAGCCGAGGAAAGACTCAAGAAAATACAGGCCGGCGAACGTTTTTACAAAGGCAACATTTACCGCTCGCTTAGGTGGGATGGCTCGACATCCTGGGTGGATTTGCGAACCAGGATGATTGAATGGAACGGAAAGCCGGCATTTCAGACCGTTGTTCGCGATATCACCGAGAGCAAGAGGGCGGAAAAACTCATCAGTGAAAATGAGGCAAAATACCGTCTGCTCGCGGATCACATGAAAGATCAGGTATGGGTCATGGATATGAACCTGAAATGGACCTATATCAGCCCCTCCGCGGAAAAGCTCTGGGGATACACCCTCGAAGAGATGATGGAACTCCCGCTGGACAAGTTCCTTACGCCGTCTTCCCTGAAGGAGGCCATGCGGGTTTATAATGTTGACATACCCAGGGATCTGGCGGACCCCGCAAACTACGCGACCAAATATTCCCTGGAAATCGAATGCCGTTGTAAGGACGGCCAACTGATATGGGGAGAGTGCACGTTCAGTTTTATTCTGGATGATAACGGAAAACCCGTGTCCATCCTCGGAGAAGGCAGGGAAATTACAAAACGCAAGCAGGTGGAAGATTCTCTGCGAATCAGCGAAGAGAATTTCCGCCGGTCACTGGATGATTCACCGCTGGGCGTGCGGATAGCCACTCTGACGGGCGAAACAATTTATGCCAACCATGCCGTTCTGGAGATGTACGGCTATGACAACATTGACGAACTGAAGAAAACGTCGCTGAAAGAGCGTTATACCCCCGAAAGCTATGCCGAGTATGAGGTAAGAAGAGCGACAAGACTCAAAGGGAAACAGGGCCCGTCCGAATATGAAATAAGCATCGTCAGAAAAGACGGCGAGATTCGCCATCTTTATGTCCTGCGCAAGGAAGTTTTCTGGAACGGCAAGAAACAGTCGCAGGTGATCTATCAGGATATCACGCTGCGCCGTCAGGCTGAAAAGAAACTCAACGAGACGCTGGAGAAGCTGCGGCAATCCATTAAAATTACCATTCAGGCGTTGGGCACGGCCTCGGAAGCCAAAGACCCTTATACGGCGGGTCATCAGAGGCGGGTGGCCGATCTGGCGCGCGCGATTGCCACGGAGATGAAACTTTCCCACGACAAAATCGAAGCGATCCGCATGGCCGCCGCCATTCATGATATCGGCAAGATATCCGTTCCGTCGGAAATCCTTTGCAAGCCGGCGATGCTGACAGATCTTGAATTCTGCCTGGTTAAAAATCATCCCCAGTTCAGTTACGATATTGTCAAAGACGTTGAATCGCCCTGGCCGCTGGCCGATATCGTTTATCAGCACCATGAGCGCGTGGACGGCTCTGGTTATCCGCAGGGATTGAAGGCTTCCAATATTCTCATGGAGGCCCGCGTTCTTGCCGTGGCCGACGTGGTGGAAGCCATGATGTCCTACCGTCCCTACCGGCCGGCTCTGGGACTCGATATCGCTCTTGCCGAAATTGAAAACAACGCGGGAATCCTCTACGACCGCAGGGTGGCGGAAGCCTGCCTGAAACTGTTCAGGGAGAAGGGCTATCAGATTACATAAAATTAAAGGGGACGCTTCTATTTAATAAGAATTAAATAGAAGCGTCCCCTTTATGGCTGTTCATTCATTAAATCTTCGAAAAAATATTTTTGGAGGTGAAGCGTATGATTCTTATGCCTATTCCCGATTTTGAATTTGATCCCAGTGAAACGGGTATTCCCTGGAAAGTATTGAAAGACAACGGTGTCGACATAACTTTCGCGACGCCGTCGGGAAAACCGGGGCAGGCCGATCCCAGAATGCTGACAGGAAACGGCCTGGGGATCTGGAAAAAGGTTTTAATGGCCAACGCCGACGCGCTGAAATGTTATGCTTCGATGACAAAGGATGATAAGTTTAATCATCCCGTCAAATGGGAAGAAATCAATCCGGCGGACTACGCGGCGATCATGCTTCCGGGCGGTCACGCGCCCGGCATGAGAACGTATCTGGACTCCGGGAAGCTGCAAAATATTGTTGTCCGGTTCTTTGACGATCAAAAGCCCGTGGGCGCGATATGTCACGGCGCGCTTCTGGCCGCGCGGAGCATCGATCCCAAAACGGGAAAATCGGTCATCTATAATTATAAAACGACGGCGCTCTTAAAATCGCAGGAAATGGCGGCCTACATCATGACCTGTCTGTGGCGGGGACGCTACTACCGGACCTATCCTCTCACGGTTGAGGATGAGGTGAAGTCTTTTTTGATCGATAAGAAGAATTTTTTCAGGGGGAATTCAGGTTTAATAAGAGACACCCTGAACGATACAAGCCATAGTTTTTCGGTGCTCGACAGGAAATATCTGTCGGCGCGCTGGCCGGGCGATGCCTATCACTTCGCGCTGGAATTTTTAAAATTGATCAAATGACGCGAGGGCCGTCCTGGCTGCTTATCAGTTAAAGGGGACGGTTCTATTTAATAAGAATTAAATAGAACCGTCCCCTTTATTTTCAAGCTTCAACGGGTAAAGCGCAGTTTTCATTTTTCAAAAACGGTTATCACAACTTCGGGCGTAAAGGGATTGGTACGCACGGCCAGCGAAAACAGGTACGGGTAAGCGTTTTTGAGATGCTTCATATACAGGGTCCATTCAGATATAATTAAGGTATATGCTCTTACGATGTCGCCTCTTAAATGGTCAGCATCGGTTTTGGGAAGGTTATTAAAATCAGAACGGTGACCCAACTCATCGGCGACATGAAATACCGCCCAGAGAAGATTTGTGAAAGAATCATGTTCCAGTAAATTAGGATTAGCCAGCATGTTAAGCAATCCATCTTTCTTTTTTTCAAGAAATTCCTTCAGGTCAGTGAGATTCCGGTTATTCAGCATAAACTGGTCGGGTTTGATTTTAAAGTTCTGACTGATTCTATTAAAATCCCTATCATTCCATTTTGCGGTTATCTGAAGCTCTTTATTAACTTCACCGATATTTGGGATACAATTGCCGAATATTTTGATAAGTTCTGAACCTGTGTCATTGAAAAATACGCCTATGACCATATTCATTTTATTCAAAAGGGATTGTTTTTCCCTTTTTTTAAGCAGCCGGTCGATGATTAAAGTCACCAGGAGGACATTGACAGGCACGAAGGCCAGATCCTGCAGCATATAAAAAAATGTATTATGCTCATCGTGAAATATGAATAATTGCGCCGCGTAAAAAATCAGGGAAAGCGTAATCAAACCCATTGCAATTTTTATATACCAGGAGTTTTCTTTCATGATTCAGCCTCTCTTTTTATTCCATATATCCCGCGAATTTTATGAATTATGGCAAATTTAAATTATTTATTTACCGACGCCGCTAAGCGGTAATACTTTATCCACTTTAAAATGAACAAGAAATTTCGATGCCGTTTCGTAATGGTGCGTGAGTCCCTTATATTTTTTACGGCGGATTTGTTCAATCAGGGGACTGTCTTTAACTTCATGCGTTTTTGTAAGATAAAGCCTGTACCCCTTGTAAACGCCCTCTTCCTTAAAAAGATATATCGCGGAAGGATTCTTTTTTAGATTGGCATGGGTCAGTCTATCGGAGGCGATAAAGGCAACAGAGTTCTCATTCATAAAATGAGGCCTTCCGTAAATCGCCGCGTTAACCTTTCCCTTATTATCCGCCGTTGAAAGAACGCCGAAGCCTCTGGCATTTTCAAAATATTCCTCAAGGTTCATAAATCCTCCTTTTATTTACAGGTCTTTTGAAGTAAATTAAGTCATGTCCAATCAATTGTAAAGAGAAAGGATCGAGCAGAATGAAAAAAATATTCTTCGCGTTTATTCTGCTGTTAACCGGCTGCGTCAGCATACCGGAAAACATAACACCTGTTCATAATTTTAATGTCGAACGATATTTGGGTAAGTGGTACGAAATAGCGCGGCTTGATCATTCTTTTGAACGGGGTCTCACCTCTGTCACCGCCGAGTACAGTTTATCTTCTGACGGCGGTTTAAGAGTTATTAATCGGGGTTATTCCCCGAAAGGGAATAAGTGGAAGGAAATTGAAGGCAGAGGCTATTTTGTGAAGAGTAAAGACGAAGGTTTTCTGAAAGTATCTTTCTTCGGACCTTTTTACGGCTCATATATCATAATCGATTTGGATAAAAAGAATTATTCTTACGCGCTGGTTTGCGGTCCGGATAAATCCTATTTGTGGATACTGGCGCGCAGTCCGCAAATAGATGATCATCTTAAAAAGCTTCTGATAGCCAGAGCTAAAGCATGGGGGTTTGAAACTGAAAAATTAGTATTCGCGCCACAGGACAAGTAGATATTATTTTTCTGTATCTTTTTTACTGATTACCGTTACAATATTTTTATGATGTCCAATTTAGCAGCATGAAAAATCATACAAACTTCAACGGGTAAGTTTCAGTTTTCATAATTGGAATTTTGTGGTAGGTGATAACTTGAAATCATCAAATAGGAGATCTCAATATGAACATCAAAGGCACCGTTATTGTTACAGCAAAGGATACTATCATTAAAGCTTTCGGCGAGGAGCGCTGGAAATCCTTCATGGCCAAACTGGTCGCGAAAGACATTTTTTTCAGCAAGATGATTATTTCCGTTACCCCGGTGCCGGTAGAGAAACACATCATTTTTCTTGAGGAACTGGCGAAAGAATTCTTTAACAACAACAAAGAGGTATACAAGATGTTCGGGGCGGTAGCCGCCGATCGGGCTCTTTCGCCGGGAGGCTATTACCACGCCTCTATGTTCACAAAAGATATAAAGCAGTTTGTCGATTCGGCCCTGCCTAAACTCTGGGCAACCTATAATGACGGAGGCGCGGTTAAAGCGCGGATAGAGAACAATGTTATTTATTTCAATATAACCGGATTTACCATCAAAAATGTCAACTATGAGAAAATGCTTATGAGTTACTACAAGCAGGCCATCAAAATATTTGGAAAGAAATCTGTCGCGACCATGGTGAGGAGCATAACCATGGGCAATGATGATATTTTATTCACGTATGAACTAAAAGATTCCTGATTAAAAAAGATGATGGGCGGCGTTGAGGATTGTCAAGAGTGACTGATGTTTATGACGGATTGAAGTTCGGCATAGTTACCCATGTTGATGGTTACCGGTTCTTCAAAGATTAGGAAAATAAAGGGGACGGTTGTACTAGCTCACTAATTAGGTAACTCTTTTGGTATAATAAGTAAAGACAGAAAAAGGCCAAATGAGTGACAAATGGAAAATGAGCAACAAGTGATTATAATTTGAATATAATCATTTAAGACGGCATGGTGGACTGAATTATGAAACACCTTTTGATAAGCACCAAAATGTTACCTAATTAGTGAGCATTAACAACCGTCCCCTTTAGTCCAACGGATAATCTTTAGTTCCTCAAATTTTAAAATCGTGCTAGTTTACAGGACATCTTCAAAGATCGTTTAATAATAACGAATACGCTTAAGTTGTTTGGATTGGAAAGGAGATTTCTATCGATACGACTGCCGCGCCGCCACGAATTCAATTTCTGGATGTCATCAAAGGCATTGCCATCATATGCGTGGTCATAGGTCATAGCCATAACGGCGCTCTCCTGCTTAACCGTTTTGTTTTTTCATTTGATATCCCGATTTTTTTCATCATTTCCGGTTTCCTTTTCGCGGAAAATAATTCCGTTAAACTGAGTGCCGGAAATATTGCTTACAGAAATTTCAGACGTCTTTTGCTGCCGTATATTGCCACGGCGCTAATCGTATTTTTTATCGTCATGACGTTTGTGGTGATTTCCCTTAACAAAAACAACAGCGCTTTTTACGATTACATATCTTCGCTGAAATACGCGGTAAAGTATCTGCTGCTGACCTACGGTTACGCGTCCGGCGTAAAAGTTACGCAACTGTCATTGGAGATCAAACCGGCGGGCATTACATGGTTTCTTCCATCGCTGTTTTGCGCCGATCTTATCTTTTATTATTTTCTGAGATTATCTAAAAACCGTTCCGTCATATTTCAATCAATAGTTGTAATCCTGTTAACAGGCGCCGGATACCTTGCGGGCAAATATATTTTCCTGCCCTGGAGTCTGGATATATCGCTCGTATCGCAGGTATTTTTATTCAGCGGTTATTTGATGCAAAGATATAAAGTTTTTGAAAATAAAACTTCCGTTTGGTTAATTATTGCCATCGCCGGCATTTGGGTTCTTGATATTTTTATGGGCGCTATTGACTTAAATACACGCAGATATAACCATCTTGCCGTTTCGCTGGGCGGCGCGATAGGCGCGAGTTATCTTCTGATGAAATTATCACATTATTTATCAGGCAGTGCTTCCATGTATCTGAGGCCGGTCTCTTATATCGGAAGGCGGTCGCTTTTTATATTGTGTTTTCAATTATTCGACAAAATAAATTATTTTACAATGCTGGAGCATTTTTCCGCCTATTTGTATAATAATAATCATTGGGTTTTGCTGACCGGGTTGCGTCTGTGCATTTCCCTGTGCATGGCGGAAATAATGAAGTTTATTCCTCCTTTGAAATTTATTTATTGGCCCAAAATCTCAAGGATGAATAATTGACAAAAGAATTCTTTCTCCGGAAAATAATGTGAAAATGATATTCTTCAGTTTTCAAAAATGCAATTCTGTGGCAGGTTGCAACCTGAGATTGTTAAAAATTTATTCTGGAAATTCCCTTTTTATGGTATTCTTCAACTAGAAATCTTCAAAAATAGCAGTATTATTGTTTAAACATCGCGAAGTTATTTTGAATGATTAACA
Source organism: Smithella sp. (assembly GCA_035524255.1). Taxonomy (GTDB): domain Bacteria; phylum Desulfobacterota; class Syntrophia; order Syntrophales; family Smithellaceae; genus Smithella. The sequence continues at coordinate 24,978 of DATKPG010000034.1, forward strand.
GTAACTATAAAACTTTGGAGTCAGTTGATGAATAAAAAATTATCGCAATCTACGGCATCATATTTTCCAGTAATCATATTATTTTTTGGCATAATCTTTTTATCATCCTGTGCAAAGATCAATGAATGGTGTCAATTACAAGAAGGAATCTATCTTGCAAAGGCGGGAAATTATAAAGAAGCGATTCCGGCATTTACTAAAGCCATTGAACTGGATCCAAAAGATGGCAGGGCCTATTGGGGCCGTGGCATTGCCTATGATTTTCTTGGCGACTATAATCAGGCAATTAAAGATCTTAACCTGGCCGTTGAACTTAATCCGAAAGATGCCGGGATCTATGCGGCCCGCGGCAATATATATGGCAAACACGGCGACTATGTTCAAGCCATTAAAGATTTCAATAAGGCTCTTGAACTTAATCCAAAATTAATCAGGGCCTATTGGGGGCGTGGCGCCGCTCATGATTTTCTTGGCGACTATAACCAGGCAATCAAAGATCTTAGCGTGGCCGTTGAACTTGATCCGAAAAATGCAGGGATCTATTCAGCCCGCGGAGTTATTTATCATAGACATGGGGATAACGATCAAGCCATTAAAGATTTCAACAAGGCTCTTGAACTTAATCCAAAATTTGCCACGGCCTATTCGGGTCGCGGGATGGTCTATGATTATCTCGGTGACTCTGATCAGGCAATCCGGGATTTCAGCAAAGCTATTGAACTAAACGCTAAAGATGCGTTCGCCTATAGAGGTCGCGGAATTGCATACTACCAAATTATGAACTATAAACAGGCACTTCAAGATTTCGACAAGGCTATTGAGTGTAAACCGGGTGATGAATATAATTATTTGCGCTCTGTTATTGCGGCAGAATATCTTTCGAAAGAGACGCGCACAGCCAGGCTTGAGCAATTAAGCCGTCATGAAAAAGAATATCCATCGGATGCCTGGGTTCGTTCCCTTTCATTGTATTACCTGAACAGATTATCAGAAAATCAATTACTCACGATGGCAAAGCAGGGAAAGGACATTAAGGACGTAAAAGGACGACTGTGTGAAGCATATTACTATGTGGGTGAATTAAAACTATTTAACAAGGAAAGAAAAATTGCGTTAGATTATTTCACAAAAACAGTATCTACAGGTGTTGACAATTTTATCGAGTATAAAATGGCTAAGGCTGCCATTAAATCGAATAAGGCCGGCGCGGATAGTCATCATTAAAATTATAACGCGTTGTTGCACCTTACAACGGGTAAGTTTCAATTTTTAAAAATGGAATTTTATGATAATTTACAACCCGCAATCTTTAACGTACATAATATTAATCTATCTATATATAAACAAGAGCAGCGTATTTCAGGGACCGAATGTTAAATCGCAAAATAGTTTGGAATACGAATACTGAGATAAATGTCATTGCAGTGATCATAAGTGCCGCTGTAATCATTATTCCTATTGTTTTGTTGTATATCCTTGTGGGAGAAAATTTCTGGCAAATATTTTGCGTTATGGGATATTGCTTCATAGCGATTCCTTTAGCTGGCCTTTATGGTCTTGCCCGGTCGGGGGCTCCAGCAACACCAAATCAATTATTATCAGGCATAATGAGTATTATGGAAAGAAAGAGTAGCCCACCCCTGACGATTGATGAAGCCAAAAAAAAATTACGACGCAAATTCGCTTTATTTTTAATTTTAGCACTCACTTTTGAGTATCTAATACTTTCATTACCTCCTTTTTATTATATGTTTGATAGTCGTTTACATTTATTTATATTTCTATTTCTAGGATGTTTATTAGTTTTTTTCATTGAGATTCCTATGATGAGATTGTTTTCATCTTCCCGAAGGAAAATAACAGGGGATTACGAAAGGGCAGAGAAAAGATTTGAGGAATCAAGCAATCAACTTATTCTGAATGCTTTTGGATATGAAACTTTTGAACATTCATATATGGGCAAGTTTGACAAAAATCTAATTCATAAAGAAGAATGCGAGAAAAACCCTGAACTAAAATTTTGCCTCTTAGTGAAACTTGGGCTAGTCTATGCAAGAGATGGGCAACTTAAAGAAGCTATACAGGCTTTTCTTGACGCGCTTTCACTTAAACCTGCAGACCTTATAGCAAACTTCAGGATAGCCACTCTTTATGAAAGCATTGGTTCAGGAGATAAAGCTATTCAACATTACGAGATATTAAAAAAATATAATAATCTGGCTGGAAATTTTGATGATTACCTGGATAACCAAATTAAACGCATAAAGACCAAAGGACCACGTCAAAGGGGTCCCTACGACGGTAGTGGTCTGCAATGGCTATCCTAGATAATGTTAAATCTTACTAGCGGTAAGTCTCAATTTTCAGAGACTTGATTTTATGATGACTTTGAAAATGCAATGATTAAAGTTTGCAACATCATCAATCCATGTAAACAATGTTATAGAGGGGAAATATTATGAATCAAAATCAAATTGCCTCACTATCTCTCAAGCTACTAGGAATATTTTCGATCATTGAAGCTATCCCTTTTCTTAGAGAATTAACTCAAGTATTTGCTTGGCGTGACTCAGAAGTAGTGATGAATAATGGCCAGACGCGGACGGATTTATTATTAATTGGAATTCTCGTTTCATTTGGCCTACTCTTAGTTGTGGGCGCATGTCTTATTATTTTCAGCAGATATCTCGCAAAGCAAATGATTGTAAACGACGAAATAATTGTCGGAACAAATGAACTAACTGCAAAAAATATTCAGTCTATTGCTTTTTCTGTCGTGGGTATTGTTATGATTGTAATTGCCATTCCCCATCTCATACAGCTTGCGGCAAATCTTCAGGCCATAAAAAGCGCCGGATCGGAAGCAGTCAAACAACATATTACAATTGGCACCTGGGCATATTCAACTGGCATAACTGTTCAGTTCTTTATTGGTATACTTTTATTTTTTGGAGGACGCGGCCTGTCATCCATATGGTACTTTTTTCAAAAATCGAGACCAATGAAAGAAAAATAAAATTGGAATAAATTTAGTGGAGTCTTGTTTCATTCGTCGATGATTTTTATATCTTACCTTGCAACGGGTAAGCCTCAATTGTAAAAATTACGATTCTTTGGCGGTTTGCAACCCGTAATCCTCACTTTTCAAAATATTAATTTTATGCTATTTATAACCATGATTTGTCATGGCAGTCCGGCTATATAGCACGCATTTTTTGAAGCTTTCGGCAGTCAGTATTAAAAAACAAACATTTTTGCCTGAAGAGGAAAAACAATGAAAATTGAGTTATCGTTTAAAGTTTTCGATAACTACCTGAAAATTCATATTTCCGGGGGGAATCCCTACCCTGAAATTCATGAAATATTAATGCACATTAAGAGGCTGGCGGAAGAAAATGACCGCACAAGAATTTTTATCAATGCGTGGGATCTGTCTGATGTGCCGGATATGGAAAAGTTCTATATCGGCGAACAGGGCGCAAAGATGTTCGGCAATAAAATCAAGTTTGCGTTGCTGAGAAAACCTGAACACATCAACAAATTCACAGAGAACGTGGTTGTAAATCGAGGCGGGCGATTATTCATTGTCAGCGATGAGCAGGAAGCTCTCCGCTGGTTATTGAGTTAGAGTATTGGTGAGCTTTACATTTTTCTTCCCGCAATCCGCAATTTTCCCGCCCTAAAATCATGCAATCTCACAGCGGGTAAGTCTCAATTTTATAATTTCGATTTTACCGGTAAGTTTTAACCTGAATATTTCAATTTTCATTATTGAATCTTTGTGCTACGGTGCACATGGCCTGGTTGAAGAAATATTAAAAATTCAATAAATGAGGGGGAAAAAATTGTGAAAAACAGCATTGGTCGGAGAAACTTTTTTTTACCGGTTGTTGCAGTCTTTTTTTTAGTATTAATAATTGCCGCTTGTTCTTCGAGCAGCAGCACTCCTTCTGCTCAGTGGGAGACGCTGACTACTCTGCCGGCGTATTGTTCTTTCAGCGACTACACCCCTACGGGACAATCGCTTCTTTATACCGGCGCCGGCAATGGATCGTTTTATCAGTATGATTTTCCTACCGCATCCAACTCAGAAGGCTCTCTGAGCACTCTTAATTCCCCGCCGGTATCCATGCAGGATTATATCGGCTTCGCCTGGTCGGGCGGTTATCTTTATTTTGCCGAGGGAAACTCCATGTTCAAATACGACATCTCCGGCAATAGCTGGAATACATCCGCGTCCCTCATTTTCACCCATGCGAGCTCGGAAACCACAGCGGATGACAACGGCCATGTCTATTCCGTTGCTGAAGACAGTTCCCTGCTGAAGTATTACACAAGTGACGATACCTTTGCAAATATCGTCGTTCCGGACGATCTTACCCACAACGAACCGCGCCTGGCGTGGGATCCCTCAACCGGCCGTGTTTATCTGGCCGATTACGAACACACGACCATGTATGCCTACAACCCGACGGATGATCAGTTCACATCTCTGAAAGCGTTTCCGGATTCCCACGGCGTGAGCGACGCGTTTTGTTCCGACCGCCAGGGTCATATCTATACGACTACTGCCGCAAACACCAGCACCTCCACCGAGGTGTGGGTTTACACGGAATCGTCAGATTCCTGGAGCCAGTTCTCGCCATCGCTTCCTTTTGCGCACGGCGACAGCGCCGCCTGCACCATTTCGGCTGACGGGTACCTTTATTTCACGAACGGTGAAACCGGACAATTTGCGCGGATAAAGATCTTTTAAAAGTCATCCGTTGACGATATATTCAGATAAGCCAATAAAGGCAGGGTCAGTATCGGCCCTGCCTTTTTACTTGCAGATTACCACGAGTAATCCATTACCCTTCGGTCTTAAAAATCATTGCAACTTTCATTTGGTAATCTTCAGTTTTCAAAAATGCAATTTTGTGGTAGTTTATGACCTGAAATAATTAATAAAATATTTTATCAGAGGGATATGAACATAAAAAATAAACTATTTGGACTAGTTCTGATTACTTTTATAATTATCTCTGTAATGCTTTATTTTTTTAATGATACTTCCCACGCATTCGGTATCGAAGACGCTAATGATAAAACCCTCGCTCGTTACAATAGAGACATTGAAAAAAACCCTGATGATGCTGAAGCATACTACAACAGAGGAACCGTCTGGGTTAACAAAGGGGAATATAACAAGGCAATCGCTGATTTCAGCAAGGCAATAACATTGAAGCCAAATTTTTTCTACGCTTATTATAACAGGGGATGTATGTTGGCTGATCAAGGAAATCAAGATAAAGCTATTGATGATTACAGTAAGGCAATCGCATTGAAGTCTCATTATTTTGACGCCTATGCAATGAGGGGCAATTCCTGGGCGAAAAAAGGTGAGTATGACAAAGCCATTGCTGATTATAGCGAAGCAATCCAACTTAAACCTAATGACTACCGTATATATGTGAATAGAGGAGTAGCCTGGAAGGCAAAAGGTGAGTATGACAAAGCCATTGCTGATTATAACAAAGCACTTCAGCTTACTCCCATTGACGGCCGCATATATGCGCAACGAGGAACTGTTTGGGCAATGAAAAAGGATTATGACAAAGCCTTTGCTGATTTTAATAAAGCACTTCAGCTTACTCCTAATGACGACCAAATATATTTTAATAAAGGGCTAGCCTGGTGGAAAAAAGGCGATTCTGTTAAGGCTTTATCTAATTACAGCAAAGCTATCCAACTGAATCCGAATAATGAATCAGCATACACAAACAGAGGAGCTATTTATTTAATTCAGCGAAACAACAAGCTTGGCTGCCAAGACGCGATAAAAGCCTGTGAATTAAAAGACTGCAAATTGCTGAAAACGGCAAAAAGTATGGGAGACTGCCTCGATTAAGTCAAGGTTTTATAAGGATTACAACGGGTAAGTTTCAGTTTTCAAAACTGGAATTTTATGCTAAATTTCAATTAGTAATCATGAATATCGGCACTGTGAAAACTGATTTGTCTGAACAATATTTGAAAGCTTCATCATTGCAGGATTAATCAATGAACAAGGCGTCTGGATCAAGTGTAAAAAAAAGAATATTTCAGATTGTGCTTGCCGTTCCGATGGCTGTCTTTTTGCTAATTGGGATCCGCGGAATGATTTCCGATTATACACATATAAAAACTCAGGAACGTCTTTTAGCCGCCCGAACTTCAACCGCAGATGGAATTATTGTGGAAATATATGAAGCTGCCCGTGGTACAATTAAGTTCAAAAAAGAAGTTATCGCTTTTAGGACTGACGCGGGTAGAGAAATCACATTTAAAGCGCTTGCCAATAAAGGCGACAAGATTGGCATGACTATGACAGTTAATTATGATCCTGCGAATCCGGATAATTTTGCCGTAGGAAAAGAAATATTCAGTTATTCAGATCTTTTCCGGGGCAACATATTTTTCTTGCTTATGGGCATCTTTTTTCTTTTTTTAATTTGCTGGATAGGAAGGACACCCAATGATGAGTTGTAATAAAGAAACCTTACAAATAAGGTGGACTTTCATAAAAAACACCCAAAAGAGCAAAAAAGACGGAAAGCAAAATAAACTTATTTCCAGGAAACAGACTGAATCCAGAGAAAAAGATTATAATAAAAAAGGTACTGTTCCGAAAAACTCCACGTTGCACCTTTCAACCTGCAATTCGCAAATTTAACGACCCTCAAAAACTGTTGATAAGTAGATGTAATCCTCAAAATTAACTGGCATGAAAAACCGCCAAAAAAGTAGATGAAATAAACAACGGAGTAAGACTTGATTTGCGGTTATTTGTCAAATCAACAACGCTACGGACATCTTAACGATTCCGCAAAATAGAAAATATCCACAGCGTGCCGGCCCCGGTGAGGCCTGTCATTTTGATCCGGATTGTTAAAATTAAACAAATGACGCGAGTCCATCCGGCGGGTGTTGTTCCGCCTTATCATTGAATCGAAATTGCATGCCAATTTACATTCATCACTTTGACGATAGAATAATAAGATCTTCACTAAGAATTTTCTTGAAAATTATTAATAATAATAGTATTACGATATTAAAATAAGTAACACATAAATCATGATGATTCACCACCTATGCGAATTAATGAAGGGAGGTGATACACTAACAGAACTAAATACCGGTAATTTAATGAAGAGATTCACAAAAATTTTTATCTGGATTATTCTGGGCAATATTTTGTTCTGGACTATGGGCGGGATTACGCGTGCTGATGAGGAAAAAGAACCCGTTATCCGTCTCCCTGAGGTAGTTGTTGAAGGCCAACAGGATAATAGCCCGTCCGGCGCCACGGATTCGGCAAGTCAGGGAACAACCGATGCGGATCAATTAAGAGACCGTCCAATCCTTCGCAGCGGCGAAATTCTGGAAAATATTCCAGGCGCTATCATCACGCAGCATGCCGGCGGCGGAAAGGCGAATCAGTATTTCCTGCGGGGATTCAATCTGGACCATGGAACAGATTTCGCCGTGTTTCTAGACAATATGCCTCTCAACCTGCCGTCTCACGCTCATGGCGAGGGTTACGCCGATATGAATGTTGTTATCCCGGAGCTTGTGCAGCAGATCGACTGGGAGAAAGGTCCCTATTACGCGGATGTCGGTAATTACGGTTCAGCGGGATCCGCGCATCTGGTCTTTTATAAAACTTTACCGCAAAATTTTGCTATCGTCGAAGCGGGCATGTACGGCTATGAACGCTCAGTCATCGGCGTATCGCAAAAACTGGGTTCCAACAATTTACTTTTCGGCGGCGAGATATACCATGATGACGGTCCCTGGGTGAATCCGGATAAGTACGTCAAACTGAATGGTCTTCTGACTTATAGCCAGGGCAATGATTCCGATGGCTTCAGCGTCACCGCGCGGGGCTATCACGGCGAATGGAATTCGAGTGATCAAATCGCCCAAAGCGCGGAGCCTATCGTCGGTTTTTTCGGCACGCTTGATCCAAGTGATGGCGGCAATTCGCAGCGGTATAGCCTGCAGGCCGAATTGCATCGTCAGGATTCCTCTTCCGTCACAAAAATCACGGCTTACGGGTTTTATTATGATCTCGATTTGTTTTCAGATTTTACTTACTTTCTTACGGATCCCGTTCACGGCGACCAATTCGAGCAGGAGGACAAACGCTGGGTCGCGGGCCTGGACGCGCGCCATACGATTTACAGTATATGGTTTGGTCACGATGTTCAGAACACTTTTGGTTTGCAGGTCCGCAACGACTGGATCAACAATGGCCTTTTCCAAACCCAAAACCGCGTGCGCATAGACAAATTAGATATAGCCACCGGCACGATTCTACCGGCAACGACCGAGGAAGATCGTTTTACGGATACGCAACTGGGATTTTATATTGAAAACAGAGTTCAGTGGACGGATAAATTTCGTTCAGTACAGGCCCTGCGCGGCGACTTTGCTTACTATGATGTTACCTGCATCAACAATCCGGTCAACTCCGGCGCTTCCGCCAACTTTTTGCCCAGTCCCAAACTGAGTCTGATTTTTGGTCCATGGGCAAAAACAGAATTTTATATTTCAGGCGGATACGGTTTTCACAGTAACGACGCGCGCGGGACAACGCAAACCGTGCAGCCGGTATCGGCGGACAATCCATTCCCCGGCACGCCGTCCCAGAAAATTTCCGGTCTTATTCAAACTCAGGGCGCGGAAACCGGCGTTCGTATGATGGCCTTTGAAAATCTGCAAAGCACAATTTCATTATGGTATCTTCACAGTGCGTCCGAACTGCAACAAGATGGCGATACCGGAGGCACCATTGCCTCTCAGCAGCCAAGCGACCGGTACGGCGTCGAATGGGCGAACTACTTCAATCCGGCAAAATATCTGTCGTTTGACCTTAATATAGCCGATTCCATTGCCCGCTTTACTTCCATTGATGCCGCCGATGCCGCGCCGGGCAGTACGGGAGGCACCCGGGTTCCCGAAGCCGTCGGCCTTGTGATCGCGTCCGGCATTGCCCTGCATGATTGGAGCGGTTTTTCAGCAAGTCTCCGGCTGCGCTACTTTGGTCCGCGGGATTTAACGTCGGACGGAATTTATCGTTCCCCCGAAACGTTATTGCTCAATGCGGCAGGGGGATATGAAATTAGTAAAACATGGCGCGTTTCCGCCGAAGTATTAAATTTACTTAACCGGCGGGACCACGATATTGACTATGCCTATCAATGCCGTGTTACGCCCGGCGCGACGCCTTCATTTGAATATGTTTTCCATCCCGTCGAGCCATTGCAAGTCCGTATTGCGCTGACGGCACATTTTTAAAGCGTCTGCAACACTGGAATTTTCAAAATTAATCAAATGACGCGGAGCCTTTGATGCAGGCTTTCCGGACGGTGTAACGCCTGCCTTTTTGAACGAAGTCCCGCTTTTGGGGATGCTTCGATCAAGCCCCGCGAGGCGCCTTAAAAATCTTATTTCTTCATTTCATCGTTTTGTGATACATTCATCAATAAAATAGTTTGAAAATATTAGAATTTTAACTTAAGATGCATAATTAATCCCCTATGCGACTAAGCTTTTGAAAAAAAATAGTTAATATAATATTTATCGAAAGGAAAATAATTATGAGGTTCAAAAGTTTCTGGATTTTTTTAATCGTTATGGTGTTCTCATTCCCGGCTCTTAGTTTCGCGGGAGAGCCCGACAGTAAGGTATGGGAGGCTTTTGATAACGATTGGTATTTCAACAAAACCAATATGATTAAATCCAATTACATTGTATCGGTCTGGGTTTATAAAGATGTAGGCGTTGAGGGCAGGAAAGAGAAAATTGAGGCCATAAAGAAAACCGATCCGGATAAAGCCGCGAAATATCAAAAATACGACCACTACCTGAGTTTGTGGGAAGTTGATTTAAATAATAAACAAAGAAAATTAAAAGAAGTCGCGGATTATGACGACAGGGGAAATGTTATAGAGAGCAACGTCTATAGAGATCGTGAATGGAAAGATATCAAGCCCAACAGTATATTTGAAAAATTATACAACAAAGTATCCGCGATTCAGAATATAAAACCGTCAAAGGAAGTGCTGGATAGGGAACAAGAGGCAAAGGATCGAAAGATAAAAGAACAGCAGGAGAAGGAACGGCTGGCAAAAGAAGAACTGCTGAAGGAAAAGCAGGCGAAAGAGGAACTGGCCAGGGAAGAACGCGAAAAGGAACAGAAGGCCAGAGAACAGAAAATAAAAGAACAGCAGATGAAGGAACAGCAGGCGCGGGAAGAGCGGGCCAGAATTCAGCAGGAAAAGGAAGATAAGGCTCGTGAACAGCGAGCCAGGGAAGATGAAGAGCGGGCCAGAGTTCAGCAGGAAAAGGAAGATAAGGCTCGTGAACAGCGGGCCAGGGAAGATGAAGCGCGGGAAGAGCGGGCGAAGGAACGGCGGTTCAGGGAAGAGCGGGCAAAAGAAACACCGGTGAGGGAAGCACCGATGAGAGAAACAGCGATGAGGGACACAGCGGAGGAGGAATCATCGGCAATATCCGGAAAACCATTCGGTAAGGGATGGGAAGCTCTAACGAATAATGTTTATTACAATAACAAGACGATCAGGAAAACAGCCAAAGCCATATCCGTCTGGACTTATAATATTGTAACAGACGATTTCAGGGAAAAGAAGATCGCGAGCATCAGGAAAACCGATCCAGAGAAAGCCAGACAATACGAATATTATGACCACAATGTTGTATTGTCGGAAATTAACTGCAAAAAGAAACTTGCCAAAACGAATATGTATGTGGATTATGACGATGCCGGGGAAGAACTGCACAGTTATACTTATACCAAGCGTGAATGGGAAGTTATAAAACCCGGCAGCCTTGGTGAAAAATTATATCATCAACTTTGCGCGGCGGGGAAAGCGCCGCTTAGTAAGAAGAAAGCATTGAAGAAGAAAAAATCCAAAAAGCATTCTTCAAGAAAAAAAGTTCAGGATGAAGGCGAAGACAATTAATCCGGATGAATAAATATCAGAAAAAAGGGGACGGTTCAAACCGCCCCCTTTTTTTTATAAAACGGCTAAAGATTCATTGCATTTTTCTCGTGACGATGTTACAAAATATCAAGCTATGTACTCGCGTAAAATGTTAATTTACTTTGAAACCTTAAAATTTTTTTGAACCGGAAAAAAATGGGGAGGTGATAGATGAGGAAATTAATAATCTTGCTTGTATTTGTCTTTTCGGTAAGCGCGTTTCCTTTAGTGTCTTTCGCTGACACAACCTGCGCGACGAAATATCCCATCGTATTATCACATGGTATGGGATATACGGCAGGCGGTTTACTGGGTATTGGATATTGGTACAACATCCCGTCGGCACTGGCAAGCCATGGCGCGCAGGTGTTCCAATCCAATCAAACCGCGATGGCGGCCACGTCGGCCCGCGCGGCTCAGCTACAGACTTATGTCCTTCAGGTTCTTGCGACAACGGGAGCTTCCAAGGTCAATATCATCGGTCATTCCCAGGGAGGATTGGACGCGAGGTATATGATATCCAATTTGGGCATGTCGTCCAAAGTGGCATCACTGACCACGGTATCCAGCCCGAACCGCGGCAGTTCAGTGGCTGATGTATTGCTTTCGCTCGATGCGGATCTCGGCGGCTGGATATCCGGTTTGACCACGGATGTATACTACTTTCTCTTCGGCGGTCAACAGAACTCCGTGGCGGCGGCTCAATGGCTGTCTGTGAACTTCATGACCAACACGTTCAATCCCAACACACCGAATGCTTCCGGCGTCTACTATCAGAGCTGGTCAGCGACCATGAACGCCCCTCCAATCCTGGACAAATTGCCTTTCACGGCTTCAGCGGCCATATTATGGTGGTACGAAGGCTCCAATGACGGTCTTGTTTCCACCTGGTCGGCTCCGTGGGGCACATACCGCGGGAATCAGGGCGGATCAATTTTTGGCGGCGGTGTATCACACGTGAACATGTGCGACCAGTTTCTTGATGTAACCCCGTTTTTCGATGCGCCGGGGTTCTATGTGAGTATGGTCAAGGACCTGAAAGGGAAAGGGTATTAGGCGTTAAATGGAAAAACTGTTGTAAGTACATAGCATACACAATGAGAAAAGCGGCATGATAAAACAGTGTGTCGCTTTTCTTTATTTATGCGGTCATCATTTAAAAGGTAGCGCGCAGGCCTCGGCCGCAATCCCGGTAAATATCATGAAAACTTTAATATGATAGCGGTCTGATAACTCCATTTTTTAAGGAAGAAGTTATGAACAAAAGAAAAATTATCGCAGATGCCGGACTCGTGATTGTCATCGTGATCGTGGTCATTGTGGCAATTAAAATGCAAACCGGAAAAATACATGAAGGATATGTGTTTGACAGAAACTCCGGGGTCACGGCAAAGGATGTCATAAAATTCATCAACACGGCGGATTTCTCCCCGGAAAAAGTAAAGGATTACTTTAAAAATGACCCGATAAACGCCTATACGCTTAAATATTTCTTTTTCCTGGACGATAAATTCAAGGACTCGAGAAACATGGAAGAGCTGCTGCAAAGGGTGCATGACTATCTTTACGCCGACATGCCGACGCATGAGATGGCCGATAAGCTTTTCGAGGTCTATAAGACATATGCCTATTATAACAAAGGACTTCATGACGAGACGAGATCTTGGGGCACGCCTTCCACGGCGGCGGAGGCGGTTGAGTATCTTCATCGAATACAGGACTACAGGCGGAAAGTGTTCGGAGGCGAGACAGCGGATGCCCTGTTCGGTCCCAGTCTGAAATCCGAAGAATACCTGATCAGGCGAGGGTCGATAGCAAGCGACGCGGGCAAGTATGGCGCGGAAAAGGAAAAAATTATCGCTTCTCTGAAAAAGGACATGTGGGGTGACGATGCCGATTCAGTCGACGCTGTAAGCGAACCTTTGAACCGCTACTACGAGAAACTTCAGATATATCAGAAGGACCTGGCGGAAATGGGTTCCGATGAGGAAAGGAAGGCAAGGGACAGGGAATTCAGGAAAGAGTTCTTTTCTCAGGATCAGTTGAACCGTCTTGACGAGGTTGACAGGGTGATCGCGGATAATAAAAAGAGAGAGGAAGATTATTACGCGCAGGAAGGCGCGATCAATGACGATCCGGCGCTCGACAGCAACGAAAAATCGAAGAGAATAACAGAGCTTCAGAATAATATGTTTGGAGAGGAGGCCGACGCCTTCCGCAGGAGACTGATTATTGACAAAGCGGTTCAACCCGCACCCGGAAAATAAAGGGGATCAACCATGTAAAAAAGCCGGATGCTCAAGTTGTGCTGCATCAAACGTCTCGGCGGAGTACTTTTTACGTACGCCTCACTCCTCATGATTCGCGCGCCTTGCCTGCGGCCTTTTTACAAGGTTGTCCGAAAGATTTATCAATGTTTCGGTCGAGTCGAAAAGACTCGACCGAACCTAACTGGTTGTACTCGCCTTCATTAAAAATTGCAGTATTTATTACCTTTGGCGAGTTCGAGCGCTTTGCAGTTTCCTGAGTCACAGGCTTTTTTCGCGTCATTACAACCCAATTCGTTGTTGCCCTGCAAAAAATAAATAATCGCGCGGTTGTTGTAGGCGTCGGCATAATCCGGTTTGAGGCGGATGGCGCTGTTTAAGTCTTCAATGGCCGGGGCGTATTGTTCTAATCTGCCGTAGGCAATTCCTCTGTTGTAGTAGGCATCGGCGTAATCCGGTTTAAGGCGGATGGCGCGGCCGAAATCATCAAACGCCTGCTGATACCGGCCAAGTTTCAGGTAGGCGGAACCCCTGTTGTTGTAATAGGAAGCATCATCGGGTGACAGCCTGATGGCTTCATTGTAGCTTTCGATTGCCGGCTGGTACTGCTCAAGTTTGGCGTAGGCAATTCCCCTGTTGTAGTATGCGCCCGCGTAACCGGGATTCAGGCGGATGGTCTCCTGATACTGGTTTATGGCTTCGTCAAATTGGCCTTTCTCTTTATAGATGTTGCCCAGTTCTTCGTGCGCCAGAAAGCAGGCGGGATTTTTCGCGATGGTCGTTTTCCAAAGCGTTTCGCTATCAATGTAGGGGCATGTTTGCCGCCAGGTCAGAGCGCCCAAAATCAGCAGAAGGATTGCGCATACAACCGGCGCAAGCATTTCATATTTTTTCTCCAGCCGGGCGGAGGCATGTGTAATTCCCGCGGCCGCAAGCGCGATAGGGCCGATGATCGCGAAATACTGCCAGTGGTCCGCCACAAGAGAAAAGCGCATGAAATAAATATCCCGGAATCCCAAGACAGGCAGAAGCATGACGACAAAGTACGAAAATCCGAAGAGACTCGCCTTGCCCCATCCCTTGCTGCGATTGCGCCAAAGCACTGCAAAACCCGCAATTGCCAAAAGCCCCGGGATATATGAAATCAGTTTTGCCCCGTCCACCTGCCACCTGGGATAAACAAATATCAGATTGACAGGCACAAGCGCCTTGTAGAGATAAAACCACAGCGCCATACCCGCGGCCGCGAGGCGCGACCAAAAGTTATCCGCGCGAACGATTTCCGCGCCGATGGCGTTATGGGATTGGAACCAGATGGTGATCATGCCCATAAGCAGTGCTGCTCCGAAAAAAGGCAGGGCGAGTGTTACATCGCGGCTTGTGATCCTGCCTCGCCGCCACCACACAATGCCCAAAAGCACGAAGGGCATGGGGGCTACGGCTGTTTTGCTCAGTAACGCGAGCATAAAAGAACAAAGCGCGATCGCGTATAAGCGCCGCATATCTGTTTCTTCAAACTTAAGATAATATAGAATGCTTGTGACGTAGAACAGCATGCTAAGCGTGTTTTTGCGTTCGGTGATCCACGCCACCGATTCCACATTGACGGGATGAACCGCGAACAGGGCCGCTGCAAGCCACGCGCCGGGAATCTTCAGATGGACGAGCACCCGCCAGATCAGCACGGCGCTTAAGGCATGCAAAAGCACGTTGACAATGTGGTAGACCAGCGGATTGTTGTTCCAGATGCGCCATTCCAGCCAGAGGGTGGTGGATGTCAGCGGAAAGTAATCGGGCGCTTTGGCGGTAAACCAGAATTGATAAAGGCCGTCTGCCTGTTTGATCAGGGGATTGTTAAACAAAAAGGTATCGTCATCCCAGATGAATCCCGCGTGCCACAGAGGCCCGTAGGCGATGATCGCCGCGAGGGCAAGGAGCATGCCCCAAAGCCAGCCGGGCGCGGGCGATGATTGCAGGATGCCCATGATGCCGGTTGTCTCCCGCGCTGTGTGAGCTGTAGAAACTTTTTCACGCCGGCTTCGCGAAACGCTCGCGTCCTTCACCTTTTTGCCATCAGCCATGTGTGTCTCCATCGCGCGAAGCCTTCGCGCGAAACAAAACCGGGAAATTGCCCCTCCGATTGAGAAAACATAGGAAATTTCAATCTGTATGTCAATTCTTTTAAGATAAACATTACATGCTGAAAATTCGTGTGTTCATGTTGCTGGAAGTTTTGAGATAAGAAAAGGGGATGATTCTAAAATTATAAAGAGAACCATTTCCGTAATTGATGTGATCAACGTTTCTTGCCGGTATTTTCAACGGCCGGCTGGGGGAGCATGCCGTTGGCATAGAGACGTCCCGCTGATTCGAAGAGAACATATTTTGTGGTTAAAAGGGGGATTTTAAACTCATTGGCCAACGCGATCATTTCGGCCGAAGGTTTCTTGTTCCTCACCAGCACAATCGCGGGGATATCCAGAATATTGGCGGTTTGGATAACCTGAGGATTGGTTAATCCGGTGAGAAGAAGGCTGCCGCCTTTGACAAAGGCCAGGACATCACTCATCAAATCGGCCCCGCACGCGGTTTTTATTTCTATGTCCAGACTATCTTCACCCGTGATCACTTCGGCATTCAAGATATTTACTACATCACGTAATTTCATGAAGACCCTCCAAAATGAATATTAAATTAATCATAATTTATTTTCAAATGAAATCCATTCCCGATACCGTTATGCTCATTAAAAGTAAGAGTATCATGAAACGTGACTGCTGGTCAATAAAAAATATGACCGATGGTCAATACGGCAAATTCAGGGTATAAAGGGGATAGTTGTACTTTATGGCTGTTTGGTTTCAACACCTTTATCTTGTTTTTTTCCTGATCAATGAATTTTGGATTTTTTCTTCAATGATGTTTTCCGGGGCGCTTTCCGGGCGTCTTTCCGGGTGCGCAAAGTTTTTGATATAATTTTTCACCCAGACTTCCGGGTGTTATATTTTTCCAATCACGGCTTTTATAGGTATAGCTGAATAGTTCTCCCCCGTTGTCTTCATAATCCACATACATTTTTGTTCGGATAAGTTTCTTGCGGCAATTGATTTCCGATAAAACGTCGTTGTGGTCATAGAATTCATATTTTCTGGCTTTTTCCATATCGTATTTCTTGATGGTCTCAATTTTTTGTTCCCTGAATTCGTCTGTCACGATATTATATGTCCAGACGGAAATCATGCCGGATGATTTTTTGATATTCTTTTTATTGTAATAAACATTATCCGTCAGATATTCCCAGGCCGCGCCAAGCTGCCTTCCGTGTGCCGCCGGTGGTTCCGCGGATTCAACAGGGTGTTTCGCGGACGCGGACGTTGGTTCCAGGGCTATGCCTGACGATTTCGCGGGCGCGGACGTTGGCGCGGGCGCCGGTTCCGCGGCTTGAACAATCTGTTTTTCGGGCGTGGGCGGTAAGTCTCCCTTAAATGTACAGACTTTGTCGTATAACCGGTCTATTAAAGAGTTGGGAATGATGCTTCCCCATTGAGTTTCAATATCTTTTTGCTCGTCTAATATATTATCATTGTTGTCATAAAATGTAATATCGTCCTGTTTCCATACTTTGTATTTGCAATCAATTTCGGTCCGCATGACGATGTGATCGAAATTTTGATATTTCGCGGCTTTTTCCGGATCTTCTTCTTTTTTGATCGCGATGGTCTTTTCCCTGATATCGCTTGTTACCGTTGTGTAGGTCCAGACGGAAGCCGTGTCGGATGATTTAGTGATATTTGTTTTATTGTAATAGGCATTTTCGCCGTATTGTCCCCAGTTATCCGGGTCCGGCAATTTTGAAAAACAAAGAGCCGGGACGGATAAGATGATCACGATTAAAGAAATCAGGAGAAATTTTAATTTCATGATGTTTTTCTTCCGGTGAATGAAATTTATATTATTTTTTTATGATTCGCAATGTAGCATAAAATGAAAAATTATTAAATGTGTGATTCAGGGTATGTCCATCCCCCGGCGCATTGCGCCACCCCCTCCAAAGGGGGACAGTAGAGGATAGAGATTGCCACGCCGCATGAGATGCGGCTCGCAAAGACAACGAGAGTATGCTGTCAAAGCGAATGATGAAGCACAACGCGGCATCCGGCTTTTTTACGGAGTTGTCCCTGTTTCAGTATTTATTGAAAATATACATAATAAAGTGTAGATTGAAAATCGTACAGATTATTTTCAGCAAGTCGTTTAAACACTTTCGGGAGGATTTTATGAAGCGCGTATCTTTATGGATCGTTTTGATATTATTGTCATGCCTTATTCCGGCATTCAATGCCTCAGCCGGTATTCTTGAAGATAAACTTTTTGAAGCGATTGAGAAAGGCAACGTCAATGCCGTGCGGGACGTGTTAAAGCAGGGAGTTTATGTTGATGCGAAAAATAAAGAAGGAATCACCGCTTTAAAACTGGCCGCCGATCATGGACAGTTGGAAATCGTAAAGATCCTGATCGGGAACGGGGCGGATGTAAACGCGAAGAGCAGTTACGACTATACGGCCCTGACCGGCGCGGCTTTTAACGGCCACGCCGGGGTCGCGAAGATTCTGCTCGAAAAAGGCGCGGATGTCAACGCGGCGGGCAGTGACGGTTATACGCCCCTGATGTGGGCGATCAGTCAGGGTCATGAGGATGTCGCGCGTCTCCTGCTCGATAACGGGGCTAACGCGAACGCGAAATTCAGCGACGAGACGACGCTGACGATCGCGGCCGACCGCGGCATGACGGAAACCGCCAGGGCTTTGATAGAGAAGGGCGCGGATTTGAACGCGGCAAATGACATGGGTTATACGCCGCTTGCGGCCGCGGCAGCCAACGGTCATATTGAAATCGTGAAGGCATTGCTGGACAGGGGCGCGGATATGAATCTGGATAAGGGTTCGGGGACAGCGTTCATGATAGCGGCTTCTTCCGGACATCCCGAGATCACAAAGCTAATGCTTGACAGGGGCGCGAATATCAACGCGAAAAACAAGGCAGGGGTCACGGCGCTGATGCTGGCATCCATGACCGGTTATTTGGATATTGTGCAGTATTTGATTGGAAAAGGCGCGGACGTAAACGTCAGGGACAAGACGGGTATGTCGGCTCTGATGTACGCGGAGAAGGGTGGATACGATGACATCATCCAAGCTCTGAAATCGGCCGGAGGCAGGGATTTTTGGGACAGCGTATCAACACTGGGTGATACAACTGACGATATGTTAGCGACTGATCTTATTAAAGCCGCAAGTTCCGGGGATACCGCGGCCGTTCAATCCCTGATCGATAAAGGCGCCGATGTCAATGAAAAAGGGAAAAGCATTACCGGCCGCACGCCTCTGATTAAAGCCGCGCAGAAGGGCCATACGGATGTCGTGTTACTCCTGATTAAGAAAGGCGCGGACGTAAACGCGGCGGATATGGCGGGCGAAACGGCGTTAATCCAGGCGGCCGCCAAGGGTCATATGGATGTCGCGAAAGCGCTGGTTGAAAACGGAGCGAATGTAAACGCCAAAGGGGCCAGCACGGCGCTTATGGAAGCGGCCGCGAACGGCCATACGAATATGGTGCAGTTCTTAATCAGCAAGGGAGCGGATGTCAACGCGAAGGATTCTTTAGGCAAAACGGCATTGATAGAGGCGGCAGGCAACGGCCGTACCGGCGCGGTCCGGGCCTTGATCGAAAAAGGCGCGGATATCAACGCGGGGAAGGGAACAGTGACCGCGCTGATAGCCGCGGCTTTGGCGGGACACACCGGTATTGCAAAACTTTTAGTGGACAGGGGCGCGGATGTCAACGCGAAGGGCAAAGATAATCAGACAGCATTGATGGCGGCGGCTCAAAGGGGCCGCACGGACATCGTGAAAATTTTACTCGGCAAAGGCGCGGAGCAGAGTATAGAGGACGCGAGCCATTGGACCGCGTATAATTACGCCCAGCAGAGAGGTTACAAGGATATTCTGAAAATGCTCAAGCCGACGAAGGTGAAGTAAGAATAAATGAACGGTCGCGTCAAAAAGACTCGACCGAACTTGAGGATTGATAGAGTAGCAATCTCTCAGACAACCGTGTAAAAAGGCCGCAGGCAAGGCGCGCAAATCATGAGGAGTGAGGCGTACTTTGCGTACGCCGCAACAACGATGGATGAAGCGCAACGTAGCATCCGGCTTTTTTCAGGGTTGTCCTTCCATGGAGGAGAAGAGCCATAAAAAAGTCACGATCCAGCAAAACCGCCGAGCAGATGGCGCTCTCACGCGCCATCGAGACACGCAAAGCGCCGCGGGAGCGCATCTGTTATGATCCGTACGCGGAGCGATTCCTTGGCGCAATATACAGGTTGCCGCTTTGCGCGCGGCCGCTGCGCGACGGCGTCGAGTGGCTGATGGAGACGCTCTTCGCGGGGCATCACTACTACGTTATCGCCCGCACGCGCTATTTCGATGAATTCCTGCGGCAGCGGCTGCCGGATAACCCGGAACAACTGGTGATACTCGGCGCCGGCTACGACTCGCGCGCTTACCGGTTTGCCGATCTTATGGGCGGGGTCACGGTTTTTGAAGTGGACCATCCGGCAACATCGGCGGCAAAAAAATTGAAAGTTCAAAGCATGCCGGGCGATGTGACAAACAGGGTGATTTACGTGCCGGTGGACTTCATTGTTGAAAAACTCGCCGGCAAACTCCGCCTCAGCGGTTATAAGGATGGATGCAGGACGATATTCCTGTGGGAGGGCGTGACACCCTATCTGTCGGCCGAAGCGGTGGACGAGGTTCTGCAATTCATTGTGTCGAGCGGCGGCAGCGGCAGTTTGGTGTTGTTTGATTATATCGTGAAGTCTCTTCTGGATGGAACCTGCGGCATGCGCGGCGCGCGCAGTGAGTTTGAGAAAATGAGCCGCAGCGCCGAGCCCTTCACTTTTGGAATCGGAGAAGGGGAAATACAATCATTCCTGGCCGCGCGTGGATTTTGCGATGTGGTGGATGTGGGCGCGGCGGAACTGAAAGAAAAATATTTTGCCGGAAACAGCGGCCAATACGTTAAGCCCTGGTGGCGAATCGTTCACGCGACAGTACCCTGACAGGAAGAGCGGCCGAAAAGATAGATTGCCACGCCGCATGAGATGCGGATCGCAATGATAGCGAACGCTGTTTTATAATCGTAGCATGTAAATATTCGGGCGATTGAAGGCCTCCCAAGGCAAGCCTTGGGAGAGACTTCGATTCTTAGGGAAAGTAATAATTTATTATTCGCTCGCTTAACCCCGCAGTGTGCTGCGGGGTCTGCACTCGCTGCCGAATTCAAAAAGACTCGACCTAAAACATATTATGGATTGCCCGATCAAGTCGGGCAATGACAGCTTAGGAATTGCCAAGCAGCATCCGGATTTTTTGCAGAGTTGTCTTATTAAGCGGGTTTTTCGATGTCTTCTTCCCAATACTCCTTGAAGGATTCCGCGCCGCTTATGGCATCGGTGCATTTTTCGGCGGCTTTTTTATATTCGTCTTTTGCTTTGACTAAAAGCTTATCGGTATTGCGGGCAATATCTTCACGCGTCTCCCGGCCGCTTTTGGGCGCGAACAAAATCCCCAAAGTTGCCCCAACCAGCGCGCCGATGATAAAACCTACCAGTAAATTCCCGTTATCGTCTGACATAAAACACCCCCAAATTGTCGCGGTTACGATATCTATCTTTTGACGATTTTTTTAATCCCTTCGATTTTCTTGTCCATGATCCTCAAACGTCTGCTGACGGTCTTTAAAAGGCCCATGAGCAGTTTTGCCGCTATGCGCGGGTCCGACTGAAGCATCTCGTCGAAATTTTGTTTTTTGATGACCATCAGGACGGAATCCTCGCTGGTGACGCCGGTCGCGCTGCGCGGTTGACAGTCGATCAGCGACATCTCTCCGATGATTTCGTCGGGTCCCATGGAGGCCAGGATTATTTTTTCTTTGTCGACGGTCTCTTTGATGATGTCGACCCGGCCCGACACGATGATATAGAGAAATTCTCCGGGCATGTCCTCCATAAACAGCATGGAGTCTTTTTTAACGCTTTGTTCAAACATGTGTTTTTGGATGGTTTCGATCTCTTTTTTGTCGAGTTCTCTGAAAATAGTCAGGGAGCGTAACTTTTGAAAATTTATCTGATCGGACATGCGGCCTCCATTTTGCGTTATGTTTGTTTGACCATATGTTGTTTCCTGCAGAATAAATTATAATAATCGGGTTTTTATTTCAAGTACTATTAAAGCCGTGATGATCGTTTGAAATAATGGTAATGATGTGTTATGAGTTAACGCAAAAGCAGGATTCACGGATTTAACTCGACTCGTTTCCACGTAAATATATTTTATTTATTTAAAAAAGGTATACGATGATGAGAGTTGCCTATCATGTGAAACGGCTGCAAGACGGCCTTCAGGCGCTGATGTCGATCGGGGAAGTTGCTTCGCGCGATCAATGGACGCCTGAAAAACTTCAGGCGTTTAAGCAGGAGCGGCTGCAGGATGTGGTCAGGCACGCAGCCCTTAATTCCCCTTTCTACAAAAAAGCGTTTGCTCACGTCGATTGCGGAAAACCTTTTCTTCTCGATGACCTGCCTGTCCTTAGTAAAGAGACCATGATGGACAATTTCAATCAGGTTGTCACCGATCCGCGGTTGAATCTTGCGGATATTGAAGATCATCTCACACAGCTTGAGCACGATGAGTATTATCTGGGCAAGTATCGCGTGTTATCGACAAGCGGCAGTTCCGGGCTTGCCGGCATTTTTGTCTATAACCGCGACGAATGGATTGCCGTGCTGACCGCGATGCTGCGGGTGGGACGTTATATGAATGTCACGCCCCGCCTTCCGAACAGGTTGAAAATCTGCACGATTGGGGCGAATAATCCGCGGCATGGAACCTCCCGCCTGCCCGAGAGCATGGATTTCGGCCTTACGGTAGTGAAGAAGCTAAACGCCACCGAATCGATTGAATACCTTGTGGAATGCCTCAATGAGTTCCAGCCCGAAATCCTTTTTGCCTATCCGTCCATCGGCGCGCTTCTGGCGATGGAACAGATGGAAGGGAACCTCAGGATTTCTCCGCGGGTCATGGTCATCAGCGCGGAAATCTGCACGGATGACATGAAACAAAAGATGGAGTCGGCCTGGGGTGTGACGCCGTTTAACAATTACGCCATGACCGAGGTGCCTTTTTTAGGGGTCAACTGCTCTCATCATCAGGGGGTTCATATCTTTGAGGATCTGGCGATTGTGGAAGTGGTGGATGAACACAACCGGCGCGTGCCCGACGGCGTGCTCGGACACAAAATTCTGATTACGAATCTGTTTTCGTACACGCAGCCGCTTATCCGCTATGAGATCACGGATATGGTCAGAATCTCCGCCGCGTCCTGCACCTGCGGCAGGCCTTTCCGCCTGATCGAGCACATCGAAGGGCGGTGCGACGATATCCTGGAAATGGAGGGGATAGCGTCAGATTCAGTGCAGGTGCATCCTCTGCATTTCCGGTCACCCCTTGGCGCGCTTCATGAGCTCAGGCAGTATCAGGTGATTCACGCGGATGACGGCCTGCATCTTAATCTGGTTCTTAAGAAGGGCCATGACAAAGATACGTACGCCATGATGGTTGAGTCCCTGATTAAAGACAAAATGGAATCGCTCGCGGTAAAATGCCTGCCTATCTACATTCACTATGTCGACCGGATCGAGCGCGATGAAGAGCATATCGGCAGCAAAATAAAGCTCATTATGAAGGATGTGAAAACGCGAAAGCCGGCGCGAATGGAGCCTTGTGCTCCCGGCGCGGCAGGTGATATAAACCGGAATCAATTTCAACAGGGCGTGTGACAGCGATGATGCAGAGTTTGTTTGTTTTCGGAATAATGGCGGGGTCGGTTCTTGGGATTCCCGTGGGCCCCAATGGAACGCTTTGTCTATACAGGAGCCTCCGTTTCGGCTGGATGCAGGGAATGGCGACGGCGCTGGGCAGCGTCACGGCCATGTTTATTCATGCCGTCATATCGTTTATGCTGCTGACGTCGATCATGGGAGTGGTGTCGCACAACGGTGGCAATAATTTTATTAACGCGGTAAGCGGCGCGATATCCATTATCATTGGCGTTTTGTTTTATCTTTCATCAAGCCCTCAACAGGCGGCAGGTCCTAAACAGGCGGATCTTTCCAGCAGCGCTGTGCGGAAGGATTTTTTGATGAATTACGCGAGCTCCTTCACCATCAGCATCGTCAACCCGAAAAACATCTTCGGGTTCGCGGCGCTGTTAATCGCGAGCAATTTCCATCTCGGCAATCATTTTGCCTCAGCCGCTAACGCGGCCTCTTTTGGAAGCGGTGTTTTTCTTTCCACTTTTTTTCTTTTCCTGATCCTTATTTATCTGTCCATCACGCTGGGAGAAAAATTCCTGAGCCGGATCATCCCGAAATTGAAATACTGGGTATCGGGCGCGTTTGTGCTGGCCGGAATTATCAAGATAATTCAAATTTTTTAAGAGTAAAGGGGACGGTTCTATTTAATTCAGGATTTAAATAGAACCGTCCCCTTTATCACACATTGACGGTGGGGCAGGGTTGCCCCTCCCCCGTCGCTTCGCGACACCCCCTCCAAAGGGGGACAGGTAAAGTGAGATTGCCGCGCCGCATGAGATGCGGCTCGCAATGACAGTGGACGATGTTTCTTGTATTCGTAGTGCGTACCTTCAGGTGCGCTTATTTTTGGCGGGTCTAAAGACCCGAACTACGAAAGATTCGGTCGAGTCAAAAAGACTCGACCGAACAAAGCACAACTTGAGCATCCGGCTTTTTATTACAGAGTTGTCCTCTCCCTTTATTTCCTTATTTTGTGGGTTTGGCCTCGTTATCAATCGCCTGTTGCACCTGCCTGTAAAACGCGACGCGCTTTTTAGCCTGATCGCCGCCCTGATGATCGGTGGCGTGCGGCCAGTCGCCGTTTGACGCGATGACGAGTTTGCGTTTGGGATCGATGAAGATGCCCTGTCCGAAAATCCCCCTTGCCGCATAGCTGCCGTCATTAAAGGTCCACCACTGATAGCCGTAGTTAAAGTCGGCATCGGTGGTATCGGCCTGTTTTGCCGTAGCCTCGGCGATCCAACCTTCGGGCAGCACTGCTTTTCCTTTCGCCACGCCGCCGCCAAGCATAAAAAGGCCAAAGCGGGCAAAGTCGCGTGTGCATGCCTGCACGCAGCAGCCGCTGATTTCATGGCCGGTGTTTCCCAAAAGCCAGCTCGCGTTTTGCTCCATGCCAAAAGGACGCCAGATCTTCTCGGACAAATAGTCGGCCAGGTTTTTTTTAGTCGCGGAACTGACCAGCACGCCGATCAGATTGGTCTCGCCGGTTTTGTAAAGCCATTTCGTGCCCGGAGGAGCTTCGCGCTTCAACTTGCGCATATAGCTGACGGTCACATCGACGCCCGGCTCGGCCTTATGCTCGTTAAACAAAGCGACGTCCGATTTGGGGTCGGCATAATCTTCATTCCACTTCACGCCCGATGTCATGGTCAAAAGCTGCTTGATCGTGACATCATCGTAGACCGAGCCCTTGAGATCGGGAATGTAGTCCGATACCTTGTCGTTGATGCTTTTGATATAGCCGTCTCGGATTGCCGCGCCGACAAGCGTTGAAGTGATCGATTTCGCGACCGAGAAGCTGGTCCAGCGTCCGGCGCTGCTAAAGCCGAGTCCGTATTTTTCGAGTCTGATTTTACCGTCCTGAATAATTATCAATGCCGCGGCGCGCTGGTCCTTCATATAGGCATCGACATCGACACCGATGTTAAGCGGCGCTCCCACGGGCAAGGGATAGACGTCCGCGTCTTTTGAAATGATCCGGGATTTGGCAACCAGAGGAATCCGGTCCATCGCGCGGAAGGCGGCGTCACGCTGAGGGACAGACCAGAAAAGCACATCCCTGTTGTGCGGCAGGTGGCAGATGAGCGCGCGCATGTCGTTGTCCGCCGTCACCCAGAATATTCCGCCCGCGACCGCAAGCACTACCAGTATTCCGATAATCCATTTTTTCATGATTTACCTCCCTGATATTTTTTTCGAATTCGAAGCCAAAGAATTAAATAGAACCGTCCCCTTTATTTTTATCCCTCATTTTTGAGTTCGATGGCTGTCACTTTTACTTTGGCCACGCCCTGATCATGAAAGCCAAGTTTCTTCGCCGCGCCCTCGCTTAGGTCAATGATCCGGTCGCCGGAGGCGGCGTTGTGATCGCTGGGGAACGGACCGCGGTCGTTCACGCGCACGATGATCCAGCGGCCGTTTTCCAGATTCGTGACCTTGACATGCATGGGAATGGGCAAAAGCTTATGCGCGGCGGAGAGCCCGCCCGGGTCGAAGACCTCGCCGTTGGCCGTCATGTGATCGCCCTTGCCGCGCAGGCTCTCATAACCGTACCATGAGGCCAGTCCCGTCTGCTCGTAAGAGCGCGCCTTCGCGAAAGACATGGGGCAATATGTTTTTCCCTTGACCACGTAGGGCGAGTCTTTCACGACGCCTTTGAGAATCGCGTCTTTAGGCCGCATGCCCCCTATGGATTCGATGGCGTCGCTTGTGAGGGGCCAGTCCATGGGAGCCCTCGCCACTTTGAACGTAAATTTGCCGATGCTGTAAACCAGATGCGTCGTGCCGGCGGTCAGTTCATAGGTTCCTTTTACGATGTAATAGGTTCCCTTCACCGTCCCTTTCACCACTTTGTAGGGGACGGTGATGATAAAGCAGCTCGTGAGAGAGAAAATCAAAAAGACAAGAAGAAAAAAAACAACTATGCGATTTCTAACCACCGGCGGCCCCATCCTTTTATTCGCGGTATCAATGAGTGTATGACGGCTCTCTCCATCACCGCCTGTAACTTAGCATAAAATTATCATTTTGAAAAACAGGGATTACAGGCGGAAAAAGCCGCCGCCGTTTCAGGTCTCTGAAACGATATGTTTTAGCAGGGCGCTTTCGGGGGAAAATAAAAAAAGACCTCCATGGATCTCAAAGAGGTCTTTAAATAGCAATGAATTGCGGATATCAACTCATCGAGTATTTATACCACTTGCGCGTATTATAGGCTGCTTTTATCATTTCGATTATCGAGTCCTTTTCACACATTTCCGTATTGAAAACCAGATCGTAGTTGACGGGGCTCAGCATATCCGCGTGGAAATATCTCCTGATAAAAGCGACGCGTTCCGATTCCTTGCCCATCACATTTTGCCGGGCCGCTTTTTCAGCGACCTTGTAGGTTTCTCTGACGTTTTTAATCCTGAAATCCAGAGGCGCCACAACCAAAACGCGAAGGCAGATTTCCTTCGGCAGAATGTAGCTGGCCCCCCTGCCCAGGATAACGGCGTGTCCATGGGCGCCGATGGTTCCGATAATCCTGGTCAGGTGATCGAGGTATTCATCCGGCCAGAGATGGCGCTCCGAGGTAAGGGTGGACAGCCAGTCAAGAACGATGGAGTTGTCCTGCTCGTCGACGGTTTCCACGACGCGGCGGCTTACATCGGCATCCCTTGCTATTTGATCAACGATCTCCTGATCGAAAAAATCTATTTCCAGTTCAACCGATAGCTGTTTAGCCAGGTTCCATGCGTCGCAGCCGGGGAGCCTTGAGATGGTGATGACCGGCCGTATCGGTTTTTTATATTTTCTTTTCCGGTTGGATTGCCATCTGGTAATTTGTTCCTCGACCAGTTTATCCAGTGTCTTGCCTGTATAAGTTTCCACGGATCATTGCCTCCTTTTCTTCAATTAGCTGCCTTTTGATTTTCCTTAAAATTTATCCGATGTCGAATCCCGCAAAGACACACAGGCTCATTTCTCCGGATTCTCTTTGATGTATTGGTTCAACCCGTCCACAAAAACTTTCGGATCGGCGATTTTCTTGATGCGCAGCAGGTCCCCTAAGGTTGTGGGGAACGCTCCCACGCAGTACACCAGGCTCACCCCGTTTAAGATGCCGTAGGTGATGGCCTGAGGGTAGTCTTTCACGATGTCTTCCACATTTGTCTCAAGCGTAATCATGGTTTTTTTTCTCCGGTTCCCGCGCATCGTTTTTATCCTGAACAACAGGGCGCAGAGGCCCCTCAGGGAATGATACCCGAGGGGCGCTCTGTGTGCGCTTATTTTAGTAGAAGCCTACCTTCTCTTCGGTGAGGCTGATAAAAATATTCTTTTTCTGGGTGTAATGTTCAAGCATCATTTTATGGGTCTCGCGGCCGATACCCGATTTCTTGTATCCGCCGAAAGGCGCGTGCGCCGGAAGGTTGTTGTAATTATTCACCCACATGCGGCCTGTCTCGATGGCTCTGGCGACACGAAACGCCCTGTTGATGTCCTTTGTCCAAACCGCGCCGCCCAGGCCGTATTCGCTGTCATTGGCCATGCGGATGACTTCGTCTTCTTCCTTAAACTTGATGAAGCACACCACCGGGCCGAAGATTTCTTCCTGCGCCACCCGCATCTTCGCCTCCACGTCCTTCAGGATCGTCGGCATCATGAAGCAGCCGTTTTCCGTGCATTTGTCCTTCATCTGAACGCCGCCGCACGCCACACTGGCCCCTTCTTTTTTGGCCACCTCAACATAGGCGAGAATCTTTTTGAGCTGGGCGTCGTTGACCTGGCTTCCCATCGTGGTATCCGGTTCCCAGGGAGGCCCGACCTTGACTTTTTTGAATTCGGCGATGGTTTCCTTCAGGAATTTGTCATAGATATCCTCGTGGATGAACACACGCGAACCCGCGCAGCAGACCTGTCCCTGATTGAACAGGATGCCCATCAAAACGCCTTCGATGGCTTTTTTCCACGGGCAGTCGGGGAAATAGATATTGGCCGATTTGCCGCCCAGCTCAAGCGTCGCCGGAATCAGTTTTTTCGCGGCCGCGTCGGCTATGCTGTAGCCCACCTCGGTGGAACCCGTGAAGGCAAGCTTGCGCAGATCGGGATGATCCAGCAGATACTGGCCGGTGGTTGAACCGGCCCCCGTAATCACGTTGACGACGCCGGGAGGCAGCACTTTTGAAAGGAGCTTCGCCAGCTCCAGGAGGCTGAGCGGTGTCGCCGATGACGGTTTGATCACCACCGTATCGCCTGCCGCGAGCGCGGGCGCGATCTTCCACGCGGCCATCAAAAGCGGGAAGTTCCACGGGATGATCTGGCCGACGACGCCGATGGGCTCCCGCAGGATAATGCTCAACGTGTCCTTGTCGATCATGACGGCCTGTCCTTCTTCGGCCCGGATGACGCCCGCGAAGTAGCGGAAATGATCCGATGCCAGCGGCACATCGACGTTCATCGTCTCGCGGATCGGCTTGCCGTTATCAAGCGTTTCCACCATGGCGAGTTTATCCTTGTTGGCGTCAATCAGATCGGCGATCTGAAGCAGAAGCCCCGAGCGTTCCTGCGGGCTTACGTCTTTCCATAATGTGAAGGCCTTCCACGCGGCCTTCACCGCTTTGTCCACATCCTCCTTTCCGGCCTCGGCGCAGGTCGCGAGAAGTTCGCCGTTGGACGGGCAGTAGGTCTTGAATGTTTTCCCATCTTTACCGTTAACCCATTTACCATCGATAAACAGTTTGTAACTTTCATCCATCGGTCTTGGCATTTTCATGTTTATGCACCTCCATTATTTATTTTTCATCCCCTAAAGTTGTTTCAATGCCTGTGTTCATCAGGCATCATTCTCTTAAAAATATTTTAGATTCTGAAAGTATGGAATCTATTTTTTCTCTTCTTTCAACAGGCTAAATGTCCATTGATAACCCAGATAGGCGGAGAATCTGTTATCCCCCGCGATATCACCGCCCATGGAGAAAAGAATATGGTGTTCATCGCTTAAGTTTATAATACCGCCGATATTGAAACCTGTGCTGTCGCGCCCATCGGTTGTGTCCTTGCCGAAGTAAAAGATTTCCGCTCCCAAAGTGAGCGCCTTTGTTAAATCGCGTTGCAGTAGCCATCCAAGCTGCACAAAGTTCTTATTGTCCTGGCCGGGATTGATCCAGTATCCTCCGCCGCCATAGGTCGTCCACGGCCCCCAGCTTTTTTGCAGCCACAGCGGAAAGAAAGCTGTCGCATATCCGCCGCCAAGGCCGCGATCGCTGTCGCCGGTCGGAAAGTGCACAAGAGGGAAAATGCCGGCCTGCGGGATGACATCGGTCTCGTGAAGAAAGCGGTACTTTACGCCCGTTTCAATATCCCCAATGCCGTAAAAGGTGGAACCGCTGCCGGGACGCGCGAAGGCAAACGGAACAAGGAGATGCAGCTGAACATCAGGGACAACGCCATAGTTTGCTTCAAAATGCGGCAGGGTGCCTTGTTCTCCATCCTTATTATCGGCATACATCGTCGCGATATAGAATTCACCATGCCTGTATTCGACAGGCTCCGGATCGTCCGTTATAAAAGGCGGACCCGCCGATACTTTAACAGGCATGAACATATCCGCGAATATAAAAAAGAAAAAAATAAGTCCTTTTGTTATGTTGTGAAATTTACCGCTTTGCCGCACGGTGATCTGCCTCGCAGGAAACCGGTTTATTCCATATTATTGCAGCGATGACGAGACAAAACCTGCCCCGGCACGACCTGCAGCTTCATTACAGGTCAAGACACATTAATATTTGGCCTTTTCAAAATAACCAACAATGCTTCGCGATCACGGCTGACGCGTTTAATGTCCCGATGTTTCTTCTGAATCGCCCGGCATTTTTGAATTTTCTTTTTTTCCGTCCGGCATCATCTGGTGTTTCATCATTTTATGCATTTTTTTCATATCGATCTTTATTTCCACCTCTTTTTTCAGATTGAGGTCTTTATCATATTTGTAAAGTTTATTTCCCATCATAACAATGACGCCGCCGTCACCGGTCGCGACCATGTGTCCCATCATGTGCATCATACCCATCATATGCGGCATACAATCTTCTTTCCCCATCATCATTTTTTTATCCATCCCCGTCATGGATCCCTTTTCCTTTTCCGGATCTTGCGCGAAAGCCGGTAAAACAATGATAATGCAAACCGCCGCCAATAAAATTCCCAGGCCTAATTTTTTCATTTTCATTCTCCTTTCTTTTAAAGTTTTTTTTAATCGGGGACATCGCCCTGATAATTCTATACTCAAATTAATGGGGCGCTGACCCTATTATCCTCGCGGGAAACCGGTTTATTAATCCCCCGATATCGTTCAACATTATAAGCAATCAAAAGGATACCAGAATGACATCAAAAACACTGCTCATGTTCTTCCGACCGTCTTTATATTTTCTTTCATTGTTGTCTTAGAATAGCGCCACAAAAATACAATATTTATAGAATGGCAGGATAATAATAGGTATAATCTATGACCCGCCCTCAACGGAAATCAAACCGTTTATTAAGCGGCGCGAATTGTTTTGCGGCGGGGAAGCCGCAGTTTTCAAAACGGCTCTTTTATGATAAGCGCTAATCAGTATTCCTTAATGCCAAAAAGCGAAAAAATGAGGAATCAAATCCATGGGAGATGAAACAAACAGATTAAATCATTGTCTTGATTGCGGAGCGTGTTGCGTTAATTTCCGAGTATCCTTTTATTGGGCGGAAGCGGATGATTTCCTGGAAGGCGGCGTTCCTGTCGGCAAGACGGTTAAGGTTGATAATTTTCGCAGGGCTATGCGCTGGCTTGGCCCTCAAGAGCGAAGATGCGTTGCTCTTCGCGGAGAACCGGGGCAAAAAGTGCAATGCATGATTTATAACCAGCGCCCGTCTGTCTGCCGGGGTTTTGAGCCTTCATGGAAAACCGGAAACCATAATCCCGCGTGCGATCACGCCAGAGAGCTCATCGGTCTTGATTCCCTGTCCCCCGATTCATGGTCAGGTTAAACAAAAAATATATGCATCGGCAAAAAATCGTACTTGCCGTAATCCACAGTTTTCAAATTTGCAATTTTATGGTAGTTTTTAACTCGCAATCGTTAAAAAATTATTTTATCTATAAAATATGTCCAACTGTCCGTGGTGTTGTTTTTATGAATATCGAATAATATAAACAGTGTCAGCGGAGTAAATGATTACCTGGCGGACACAACTGTTTGGCATTGAAACCAACCATGAAACTGACAAAAAAATGCGAAGATAGAATTTTAGTAACCCTCCTGATCATCTGCTGTGTATTTCCGTTCATTTTAAAGATTGCGCCCGTCTTTCTCATGAAATGGGCGTACAAATTGTTCGATTTACTTGGCCTTTACGATTGGTATGATAGACTGACTGAAGCGCTGGGCATCAGTAATAGCAGCAGGGAAATGATTACTAAATTAGGATTAGGGGCTGTTGGTTTATATATAGTTTTTCGCAGGGTTTATACGCAATCCAAGCAAGAAGATGAAGAAGTTTTCAGTAAACCGGGAAAGATTATTATATCAATACTGTTATTGATATTGGCCGCCGTGTTAGTTTACGGTGTATTAGTAATAAGTCATATCATTCATCCCGGATAGCGCTTTACATCGGGGAATCTTCAATATTCAAAACTGCAATTTTGTGGTAGTTTACAATTTGCAATCATGTTTTAGAGCACCGATCGAATCAATGGCAAATTCCCTTACCTTTAGTGGCTTCCAATAATTCACAATCCCCAAATTCACATAATTTTCGTGCGTCGCTACAGCCGGAAATACTATGATGAGTCAGATAAACAACACCTCTGTTATAATAGGCATCGGTGAAGTCCCGTTTGATGTCGATAGCTCTGCCATAATCTTCAATCGCCTGCCTGTCATTACCGATTCCTTGATAGGCAAGCCCTCTGTTATAATAGGCTTCTGCATCACCCGGGTTTATGTCGATCGCCCTGTCATAATCCTCAATGGCCTGCTTGTAATTACGGAGGCTGTTATAGGCAAGCCCTCTGTTATAATAGGCATCGGCATAACCGGGCTTGCTTTCGATCGTCTTGTCATAATCCTCAATCGCCTGTTTGTGATTGCCGAGGTTGTCATATGCAAGACCCCTGTTATTATAAATGAGCCAATTATTGTCAGTAACTTTCAACGTGTGATCATACAATTTAATATTGTTTTGCCAGTACCCGACTTGTGCCCATGTAATCATACAAAGGCACAAAATGCTAAATGCGGATAATGTCGAAAGTATTTCTTTCCGGTGGTTCCATTTTTTCAGGAGTTCCGGAACACCCCATGCCACTATGATGAATAGCCCTATCAGGGGGATATAAGTATATCGGTCCGCCATGGCCTGAGCGCCAACCTGTACGATACCGATAACGGGTAGCAGTGTACCTGTATACCACAACCAGCCTGTCGCCAAATAAGGGGATCTCTTTGTCCTGAATATCACGACCAAGGTTATAGCTATAAGGATAAATGCCGACCCCAAAACCTGCCATGGCACCAGCGCCCCTCGATGAGGATAAAAAACTGCAAGATTGCCCGGCCAGATCATCTTTCCTATGTAAGCGCTATAAGAAATTAAGGCATTTCCAATACGAACACCCAGAGAAAGCGCTTCAATAGATTGGACAAATCCTCCTTTTTGCTGGGCGATGTATGTTCCAAAACTGGAAAGTATTGCCAGGATAAAAAGGGGAACTTTTTCCCAAAGCAAAGAATAGATCAATGACCATCTATATTCGGTCTCGACTGATTTCTTTAATTTTAATGTTTCCTCTATAGCCGGTTTCTCATTAGATTTCTTTTTTCGTTTATCAAAAGTATCGGACATAAATAATTCATTCCGGATTTTGTGATCCGGTTTTATTTCCTGAAAACGCCTCAGGGGCCAGTAATCGAGAAGCAGCAGCACAAAAGGGAGGGTTACCAGCATGGGTTTCGCCATCAGGCCCAGGACAAAAAACAGAAGAACAAAGCAATATCTCAGGACCCCCCGATGTTCAATATAATAGCTGTACGCGCCCATGGTGAGCATCCAGAAGAAAGTGGAAAGAACATCCTTGCGCTCTGCTATCCAGGCAACAGATTCAACATGGAGGGGATGTATAGCAAACAAAGCGGCTACAAAGGCGCTTGGCCAGAGTGTCTTTGTCATCCGGCGTAATATCAGGAAAAGGAGTATGGTGTTCAGAACATGGAAGAGAAGATTTATCAGGTGATAACCGGAGGGGTTAAGGCCAAAGATCTGATAGTCAAGCATCAATGACAGCCATGTCAATGGATGCCAATTGCCGCTTTTCTCCATGAGTTCGAAAGAAAATGCTTTTTCTATACTGTTCCAATGCAGACCGGATTGTACATTAGCATTTTCATATACGTAGATATTATCATCAAGGTTGATAAATCCGCAGTCCTTGAGTGACCAAAAGGTGATAACCGTAAGTATCGCCAAAGCCAGGCAAATCAAGACCGGAATCAAAATCTTATGTCGGGTTGATTCTGAGCTTAACGATCCTCTTGAAGTTGGCATCGTTTCTTCGTCTTTCGTTCAATCAAAATTATGAAAACTTCTCAGACACGGAATTCATTACCTGTGTTCAGCGCCGTCATACTCTTTACGACCGGCAGGCGCACCTTTGTCTTCAGCGCTTCCGGTCTCGCTATTCTTTTAGTTTTTCTAAAGCAGGAGCATAAAAATTGTGTGTGCTTCCAGAAGAAAATGGTGCCCCACCTTACGAACCGGAGTTGCCTGACGAACCGGGTCTGCCTGATGAAGCAGCTCTGCCTGACGAACCGGCTCTGCCTGACGAACCGGGTCTGCCTGATGAAGCAGCTCTGCCTGACAAACCGGAACTGCCTGACGAACCGGATTTACCTGACGAAACGGAACTGCCTGACGAAACGGATTTACCTGACGGAACGGAACTGCCTGACGAAACGGATTTACCTGACGGAACGAATTTACTGAACGAACCGGAACTACTACCGGGTTTGTCTTTTTTTACGTCCACAACATTATCTGCGTAAACTGTGGAAATTAAGAAAAGAGCGGATATTCCTATTACTATCCATAAGCGTAACTTAAACATATTACCTCCTTTTTAATTTATTACTTATTTATTGCACAAATATTTACATATCCGGTTATTTGACTATGCTCATGTAATTGAGCGTAAAATTAGCTCCATTTGCGTTCATCGTACCAATCATTGGGATCTGCCAGTTAGTAACGTTACCGTCATATCCGGCCGGCGCTCCTCCCCCGCCCGAAGTGAGCGTATAAGTCCACGTGGCGCCGCCGTCCGATGAATACTTCGGTGTGCCGAGCGTCAGCCCGGAAGACGGACTGCCATCCGTGAAGTTGAACGGAGAACCCGAATAGGCGGATATGCGCAGCGCGCTATAGCTTCCGAGACTATCGGTCAGGGTAACCGTATTGGCCGGTCCGGTGCCGGTGTTTTTTACCTGAACGGTATATGTAAGGACACTGCCGGGGTTGCCGCTCGCGCTGTTGGCCGACTTGAGGATAAACAGATTGGGCCCGCCGACCACCGTAGCCTCTCCTGAAAATTCGGATGTATTGCCTGCAAGTGTTTCTGTGGCTGTCAGCACGGTGCCTATGGCGACTCCTGAAGGAACCGGTATGGTAAACGTAAAACGGTTGGTTGTGTCGGTACCCTGAAGGAGGCCGTTGATAGCACCGGGGCCGTAGGTGGAGGAGGTACTATCGGTATCGGACGCGGAACCTTCAGTCAGCGTGGTTAGATAGGTCTTGCCCGAACCGAAACCACCGCTCGCGTCGGGGGCGGAAATAAATAATTCGATAGCCGATCCCGGGCATGCCCAGCCCCTGAGAACCAGATTACCGCCAGCAATGAGAGCCGTCTGTATAATGGGAAAATTGAGCTCGTTGTTCGGACCGGTATGGGTACAGCCCGCGGTATTGATGGTGACCCCCTGAGCCGTGTAAGTATTCGGATCGCCACTGACCGAATTAAGCTCTATGCCTATGTCCGTGGTCAGGGAGCCGTTTGCGTAGATGCTGTTTTGTGTGATGGTCACGCCGGTTGCTGAAATAACAGTGATTCCCGGACCGGCATTCCCGGTAACAAGGTTCTGCTGTATGGTTAATGCGCTTCCTGCACTCAATTCCCAGGCGACGATGCCGATAGGTTCAGTAGAACGGATGCCGGCGCTGCTAAAACCATTGACGGTAATGGTGTTGCCGATAGCCGTTCCGCTAACCACCGTTCCTCCGGCAAAACCGAATTCGAGGCCGCCGCCGCGCATGTTTTTGACGAGATTGTATTGTATCGTTATAGCGGTTGCTGTTCCGACGATAAGAATCCCGTCAAAGGTATCGGTGTGCCCTCCGCCGGGTGTGCCGGCCGGGGAATCGACCTCGTTGTATTCAATGATTGCGTTTGAGCCGGTCGTATCACCGCGGATACCGCTGTTATTGACTTTAACATAGTTGTGGTGAATAAGAATGCCTGTCCCCGCGCCGATCGTAATGCCGTAATTCCCGCTATATACCGTGCTGATCGAGCCGTCGGCGTTCATCCCGGCCAGACATTCTCTCACCTGCGAACTGCCGCCGGATACGATGATACTGCCATTAGCGACCGCCAATCCTTTGATAATGTCCGTTGCCCCGGTGGCGCTCAGTTGTGTGGCTCCCGCCAAAATTACCACTTCAGGGCGGTTGAACTGCGAAAGCGACTGAGCCATTGTGCCGACAGTCCCGCCCGTCCCGACCGTGCCGGAATTCGTGTCCCCGACATTGGTTGTCTGGGTGGTCGCGTCAAGGCTGACGTTGGCGCTGCTGATAGTCGGCAGGGCGCCTGATGTCAGGGTAATCACAGCCGCGCCTGTATTCGCGCCGCTGGTCGTCAGTTGGCTGGCATAACCGGTATTCTGGCCCCCATTGGCCGCGCCGTTCGGGATCATGAATATTGAAGTCTCCTGCCCGGCGGTCTGGCCCGCCTGCGTCAGAGATCCTTCACCTCCCAGAGCGTTGGCATTGATGAGGAACTGGCGCAGCGAACCCTGGCTGCTGTCACGAATGCTGACTATGGTGTCGAAGTTAAAACCGAAATCAACGCCGGTAACATTTGCGGCGCCTATCGTCACGCTGGTGATGGATTGCGCCGTGGTCGTTGACGTGGTGAGCGAGGACAGTGTGGCGCCGGCGGTATTATCCCCGGCGTCCACCAAAGCCGGTGTCTGGCCGCCCACATGATCGGTAACGGCGAGCGCCGTGCCGCTTGAGGCATTGGTGCGATAGGTCTGTACCGGCACGCAGGTCGTGCATGTTGATCCGTTGGCGCGGGTGGAACGTATTCCGGTTGCTCCGTTGCTGGAAACGCGGACGATATAGTTGCCGCTGCTGGGCGAAAACGTATAAACACCGCTGGCATTGGTGGTGGTGGATGACAAAAAACCGCCCGCGCTGTTGTATAGCTCCACACGCACACCGGCTATACCGACACCCGAAGAACTGGCTAAACTTCTCCCGGCGCCGCCGCCGTAGTTGATATCCTCGAAAACAGTTCCGGAAAGGCTGTAGGTTCCACCGGCCGTCGCAATAGTTATCCGGCCGGTTGCTGCCGCAAAGTAAGTCGTATTTATGTTTGCCGCTCCCGAACCGGTGCCGCCCCAGGT
>DATKPG010000035.1:0-15017 GCA_035524255.1 Smithella sp.
CTCGTCGATGGTCTTGACGATTTTGGCCGTGGAATCCGACGATGATTTGATCCGGTTGATGGCCGATGACATCCGGCTCATGCTCTCCACGCCCTTATCGGCGCTTTCGCGGGCCTGCTCGGAGACGCCTTTGGCCTCCCGCGCGTTTTGGGCGTTTTGTCTCGTCATGGAGGACATTTCCTGCAGAGAGCTGGAGACTTCCTCAAGGGAACTGGCCTGTTCGCTCGCGCCCTGCGACAGCGCCTGCCCGCCGGTGCTCACCTGAAGACTCGCCGAGGCCACCTGCTGGGCGCCGATGGCTACCTGCCTGAGGGCCTTATCCAGATTGTCTACTGCCATATTGAGGGATTCTTTGATCCTGGCGTAATCCCCTTTATAATCTCCTTTTATCCGGATGGACATGTTTTTGTTAGCGACTTCTCCCAAAACCTTTGACGCTTCATTGATCGGACCCATAATCGCGTCCAGTGTATTATTGACGCCGGCCACGATATCCTGATAAGCTCCATTAAATTCTTTGGCATTGCCTCTGACGTCGAGTTCGCCTTCCATGACGCTTCTGGTTAATACATTCATTTCTTTAACCAGGTTGCCTATATTGATCACCATCATTTTTATAGCCGGCCCGATTTCATCGCGGTCATCCGTTATATCCGGCGAAATATTGATATTGCCTTCAGAGATTTGCCGTATATTAAATATCACGTCTTTCTGAAGGTGGTCGGCAAACCGGTCCATCGCATTGGCCAGTACCCCGATCTCATCTTTACGCTCCATGTTCAAGCGTTTGGAAAGATGGCCCCTTCCCAGTTCCTGCATCATCACCGCTCCCTTTCTCAGGGGATTGGTGATGGATATTGTCAGCATCATTGCCACGGTTATCGACAGAGCTATTCCTACGGCGGACAATGTCAGCATGACATATGAAAATCCCCCTGTCTTTTTTATCGTGGCATTTACACCTGCCTCGTTCTGTCTGAAACCGTAATCATTGAGGTTATTGACGGCAACCATGGTTTTCTTCTGGCTTTCCATCGCAGAACTTCCGTCGGCCAGCAGGCGGGCAACTTCATCATTTTTGCCGTTATCCGCCATCTTCATTATTTCCTTATAACCGCGCTGCATTTGAGGCCAGGCCGCGTCGAAATCGGAGAGCAGCTTCTTTTCTTCAGAAGTCATCTCTTTGCTTCTATAGGTTTGAACAATTTGATCTATTGAGTTTATTTCCTTATTAATGCCCGCCAGAGTATTATTACGTGCTGAAGGCGCCGCAATATAATAATAAAGAGAGCCCTCCATTTTTTCGAGGCTGATCTTAAGATATCCTATTTCACGCATGGATCCCACATACTGGTTGTATACCGAAGCCAGCTTGCGCAGATCGTCGTTTCTTACTTTAACGCCAAACGAAAGCAGAAACGTCGCGATTAAACAAACTATCACAATGCTCCCTGTGAGCTTGACACCTACTTTGATATTGTTAAGCATTCTTTTCCTCCTTTTCCTTGAAGCCCCGCCACTGCATCAAAATCCATATGCTTCGCATCACTGGTCAACATTCTGATTTAAAGATTAGCGGTTCAGGCTTCCCCGCGCACCATTTATGATGGGGATTTAAACCTCATAAAAACTGCTTGCATAATCTATTATTCCATACATGCCGTCCCAATCCCATGCTTAGAATGTTTTCAATATGCTGTGATCCTTCTCATCCAGGGGGATTACCTTGCGGGGATCGGGATTGATAGCCGCTCCGGCCCTGCCCCCCAATCCCTGCGGGCCTGCGGTATGCGACAGATGTCCGGAATGGCCGCCCGGATGCATGGCCTGGGCATATTCATTTGAAACCGTAAGCTTAAAACCGGCCACCATGCTCCGCATCTCCTCGGATTGCGAGGACATCTCCTCGGCCGCGCTTGCCGATTCCTCGGCGTTGGCGGCGTTTTGCTGCGTCACATGGTTCAAATGTTCCACCGCCCTGTTCAGTTCGCTTATACCCTGATCCTGCTGATCGGAAGCCGCTGCGATCTCCGCCATCACCTGACTGACCTTATTGGTGCGCTCGGTGATCTCCTGAAAGTTCTTTAATACTTCCGCATTGAGATTCACTCCGTTCTCCGAATTTTTGACGGCTTCTTCGATCAAATTGGCCGTGTTTTTTGCCGCCTCGGCGCTGCGCATGGCCAGATTCCTTACTTCTTCGGCAACCACGGCAAATCCCTTACCGGCATCTCCGGCACGGGCCGCTTCCACTGCGGCATTGAGCGCCAGTAAATTGGTCTGGAAAGCGATCTCGTCTATAGTTTTTACGATCCTGGCCGTGGAATCCGAAGATGTCTTAATCCTGTTGATAGCCGATGACATCCGGCTCATGCTCTCCACGCCCCTACCGGCGCTGGTCCTGGCCGCTTCAGCCACTCCCCTGGCCTCTCTCGCGTTTTGGGCATTCTGCTTGATCATGGATGACATCTCCTGCAGGCTGCTGGATATTTCTTCCAGAGAACTGGCCTGGTCGCTGGCCCCCTGCGACAACAATTGCCCCCCGGTGCTTATCTGAATGCTGGCCGACGCCACCTGCTCGGCCCCGATGGCCATCTGCTGCAAGGCTTTATCCAAGTTTCTGGCGACCGCATTGATGGTTTTTTTGATCATGTTATAAAACCCTTTATAATCCTGCCGCAGGCGGGCGGTCAGATCCTTTTCAGCCATTTTCACTAAAACATCCGATGCTTCGTTAAGCGGCGCCATCACCGCGTCCAGAGTATCATTGAAACCCTGAACGATATTTCGATATTTCCCGTGGTAAGGTGTTACGTCGGCCCTATTGACAAGATCGCCTTCAAGCGCGGCAACGCAACATCTGCTGATTTCATCGCTCATTGAATTGAGGGTTTTAATCATTTTATTAAGCGCCGGGCCGATCTCATCTCGTTCATCCGTTATAACCGGCTTAATATCGATGTTGCCTTCGGATATTTGCTGCATGCTGTATACGATGTTTTGCTGGAGATTGTGCGTAAACATATCTATGGATCGAGTCAGGCTGCCTATTTCATCCTTTCGTTTCATTTCCAAACGGTTTGAAAGGTGCCCCTTTTCAATCTCCTGCATCATCAGAGATATCTTTTGCAGCGGCTTGGTGATGGATTCGGTCAACATGATTCCAATGCCTATTAAAATAATTGCGCCAAATAAAGACATTAACAACAGCGTCCCTGACCAGCCTCCCTTGCCTTTAACGGTTTCTTTGATGGCTCCTTCATTCCGGCCGGTGTTATAATCACTGATGTTGCGAACAGCCGCCAGGGCATTATTCCGGGCTTCCATCAAATAGCTTCCGTCAGCCAACAGCCTGACAATCTCAGCATTATTTCCTTCATCCGCCGCTTTCATGACCTCCTTGTAGCCACGTTGCATCTCGCGCCAGTCGGCATCGAAATCGGAGATAAATTTCTTTTCTTCGGGAGTGGAATATTTGACTTTATAGAGCTGAATAATTTGATTGATTGAATTTGTTTCCTGATTAATGCCGGGCAGGACATGATTACGCCCTGAAGGCACGACAACATAATGATAAATATCCTCCTGTATTTTTCCGAGATTGGCTTTGAGTTCCTCTATTTCCCTGATGGTCCCTATATATTTGAAGTACATCGAATCCAGCCCATGCACTACGTCCATTCTTACCTTAGCGCTGAACAACATCATCGCCGCTACTAATATAAAAATCACAACAATGCACCCGATGAGCTTTACACCAACTTTGACATCATCAAACATGTTTCTGCTCCTTTTTCGTTGTTGCTCCCGTCAGTTATTTCAGATTTTGTTTCCCGGATTCAGGATTCTGTTTTTTCGCTATCTCCCTCTGTGTTTTTTCATACAGATGACTATGATGCAGGTCTCGCAGGTTATACAGGGCTGTTCCATTCCAAACTTGATATTGATGTCCATCGGACGGATTCGGCCTCGCAGATTGATAACTCTTCATAAGCCCGGAGGTAAGTGGCGCCGGACTTACCGGCATCCGGCCAAATATGTCCTGAACATTAAGTATCTCTACCCCATATTCTTTCAAGGCACAGGAAAAAATCAGACATTCCCCTTCCGGATCAGGCCTGGGCTTCTTCGTTCCCTCCACCGGCAGCCTTCTTGAAATTTATGACGTCCGAAGCCGTGATCACCTTTTCAATGTCCAGAAGCAGGCGGATGCGTCCACCGGTTTTGCCCACTCCTAAAAGATATTCAGTTTCCACGTCCGCCCCGAAAGACGGAGTGTCTTCAATATCCCCGGAAGCCACATTGACCACTTCGGAGACCTTGTCCACCAGAATCCCCATCATTAAACTTGCTGTATTTATAACGATGATGCATGTCTCATCGGTGATGATGGTCTGATCCATACCGAATTTAACCTTAAGATCCATGATGGGGTGAATCTTGCCCCGCAGATTGATAACCCCCCGGATATATCTGGAGGTCAGCGGAACCGGTGTGATCGGCATCCGGCCGATGATCTCCTGAACCTTGAGTATCTCCACACCGTATTCCTCGTTATCCAGAAAAAAAGTCAGATATTTACCGGCACGGGAATCAATCCCGCCGGACTGATTTTGATGAGGTGGCCTTCCGTTTTGCATCCTTTGTCCTCCTGCATGGCCTTTCAATCACGCTGTTGTCTTTAATCGCTTCGGGCCATATTAACAATTCCTGCTGTGTCCAGAATCAAACCTACAGTACCATCACTCATGATGGCTCCTCCGGCTACCCCCTGCACTTTATTGATTCCCTTGCCCAGTAATTTGGTCACCACCTGAGTCTGGGTTAAAAGATCATCCACAAAAAGAGCGCAACGCTGCTGTCCCTCACCGATCACAACCAACAGCCCCAAAGTAAGTTCAGTTTGAGCATCCTCAATATCAAAAAGCCGGTGCAACCTGAAAACCGGTAACAGATCCCCCCTGAAATCAAGCATTTCGGCTCTTTGATTCACCGTGTGAATATCTGCCTCAACCGGCCTTACCGCTTTTTGGATGTTGGCGATAGGCAAAATGTATCTTTGGGATCCTACTCTAACCACCATGCCGTCGGTTATAGCCATTGTCAGGGGCATTCTCAAAATAAATGTGCAGCCCTGACCTTTCGAACTTTGAACCTCTATGCGGCCCCGCAGCGCTTCCACGGCCTGGCATACCACATCCAGCCCCACTCCCCGGCCGGAGACTTCTGTGACCTGCTCCGCCGTGGAAAAGCCCGGCTGGAATATCATCCGCCAAACCTCCTGGTCGGTCATCCTTTCGTCCGTATCTATCAAGCCCCGGGATATCGCTTTGTCTACTATCTTCTGACGGCTCAGTCCTCTGCCATCATCGAGGACCGTCAGCATTATGCTGCCTTCGAGGTGACCGGCCGTGAGACAAATCCGGGCATCCTCGGGTTTTCCCAACAGGCGGCGTTCATCCGGCGTTTCAATACCGTGGTCAACCGCGTTCCGGATAAGATGGACCAGAGGATCGGCAACCATGTCAACCATGTTACGGTCAATCTCGATATCCTCACCTTCAATAGTGAAATTTACTTTTTTACCATTTTTCTGGGAAAGATCGCGGGCCAGCCGGGCCATTTTCTGGAAGGTGCCCTTTAAGGGGACCATACGAAGGATCATGCTTAAATCCTGAAGTTCGCGCACTATCTTTCCGGCATGGGATATTTTTTTACTCAGTTCGCGATATTTTCCGCTTACGATAAGATCATCCTGTCCCACCATGGTCTGGGCAATCACCAGCTCGCCCACCGTATCCAAAAGCTTATCCAGCCGGTCGATCTTGACCCTGACCGTGGACTCGATGATCTGGTCAGGAGGCTGGCTTACGGCCGGAGACTGTTCCGCCGAAATTTCTCCGTCTTTCCGGGCCAGCCCTTCCCTGGATCCCTGATTGATCGCAGGTTCGGCAGACAGATCGTTGACTTGAGCATCCCGGGTACCGGAGATAAAATTCTTTAAGTCTTCCAGCAGTTCTTCATAGCCCAAAGGCAGTTCTATTTGCTGGCCGGGACCCGATGATTTCATCCTCTCCAAAATGCTCTTGGTCATGTCCAGCGATTTAAGGGACAGATCGGCATGGCCTCTTGTGAAAGTTTCCTGACCATCTCTGACCCGGACCAGCATAGATTCCGCTTTGTGAGCCACGTCCTTAACGCAATCCAGATTAATGAAGGAAGATGTTCCTTTGATGGTGTGGAAACCCCTGAATATCGTATTGAGTAATTCCTGGTTGTTCGGATCTTTTTCCCAGCCCAGAATGGCCGATTCGGCCATGTTAGAGCATTCCATGCTCTCAACAATAAACTCATTGAGCAGATCCGCGTCAAATTCGTTAGATAGAGTGAATTTAAGCGATTTCATTTTTTCCAGTGAAACGTCCCTGGTTTTTTTCGGTTTAGCGCCGGAGGAATTTCCCGCGCCTGAATCCATTGCCTGCTCCAATAATTCTCCCAAACGGACGATCCCCGCCCGTCGCGTTTCCGGGTCATAGCCTTGCCATGCCTCTATCTCGGCGCAAGCCTGTCCCAAAATATCTTTGACATGTCCCCTGGCCTTCTTTTGGGCAATGACCAGGTTTTCCTTAAACGCGTTAAAATCCGAAATGTTTTCCGGATCGAGTTCGATCAACGATATAGCCAGATGATTTAGGTCCATTTTTATCTTTTTCCACTCAAATATTATTTTACCGAACGCCTCAAGCCAGGAAATTCGATATATATATACAATCTGTTTTTTAAATTGTTATACTTGAGATTATGGCAGGATTATGGACTACTGTGAGCTTTCACGGCGGTCCTGCCACCATATCCCCCCGAT
Organism: Smithella sp.; assembly: GCA_035524255.1. Classification (GTDB taxonomy): domain Bacteria; phylum Desulfobacterota; class Syntrophia; order Syntrophales; family Smithellaceae; genus Smithella. The sequence continues at coordinate 6,863 of DATKPG010000035.1, forward strand.
ACGAAGACTTAGGTCAGTGACTTTGCGTCCCGTCTTTTCAGGCGGTTTGCCTTTATCAATCTTAAACTTTCCATATTCTTAAATATATCACCAAAATATATCACCAAAGTCAAGAGATAATATGCAAACGAATCAGAACATAAACTTTTGATTATATGCCGCCAACTTATTAATATTGATAAAAATTAGTCGCGCATCCAATCAACTCAACCCGTCGTTTTTAAAAAATTGACTGAAAAATATTTCTATATTAAATATTTATAAAACCTTATGATTCATAATCAGGCAAACAATGAAATTTAGATAATTTTTACGACAATCCCATGTGTTTTAGTCAAAATGGCGTCATGAAACACATTGGTATCGAATTCAAGACATTGCGGGAGTGGTTGACTTCCGGCAAAATCTTATGGAAATAAGCGCAATGATGCTCTTACCGGAAATCGCAACGGCCGTCATTTGTATATTCGTCCCCAAAATAAGAATTTGAAATAAAGGGACGTCCCATAAGCCGCAAAGCTTGATCATGTATGACATTGAAAGTTCCCAAAAAGATTAATGATGCTTACGGCCGTCATTGCAGTAATTTTATATCACGACAAATTGCCGGGTCATTGAAAAGATTACAGGCAACCGGATATTTTAACGCGGTATGGATGATAAAAATTCTGTTGATTATTCACGGAAACTCCTATACAAAGAAAAATATTGTATGCGAAACGGTTCTGAAAGAAAATTTTCTTAAAAACATTCTTCTTACGGAACAGGATCATTGAAATAACTGTCAGCCAGGCGTATCAACTTTGAATGAATAAACAACTGCGGCAGAAACGCTCTTAAAAAGACAAAGCCGCCGGAAATATGTGACGCAATCGGGTTGCCGTTTAAAAGAAAAGCGAAGCGAACAAGGCTCGCTCATTAAAAGAGGTTCTTATGATTAAAAAAATATTAATTGTTGATGATTCTGTCATATCTGTGAAAATAATGAAGAGTTGTATCCCCAAAGATAATGACTACGAATTGTATGATGCTCCTGACGGCAAAAGCGGCGTGGATAAATTCAAGGAAATCAGACCCGATTTAACTTTCCTGGATTTAACGATGCCGGTCATGGATGGTTTTCAGGCCCTGGAAGAAATTATAAAAGTAGATCCAAAAGCCATTGTTATCATTTGTACCGCGGATGTACAAATCAAAGCCATTGCAAAAGCACATGACCTGGGCGCGTTTTCGGTATTGAAAAAGCCGCCGGCCAAGGAATCAATAACGGCAGCCATCAAAGAAGCGGACAATGCCCTGGCGGAGCGTGGATGAATTATGTCGAAAAATGATAACATCAATGAAATGATTACCCGCGAAGAAACTGATCTCATGCAGGAGATCATGAATATAGCTTTTGGCCGTGCCGCTGCGGATCTGGCAGAATTTATAGATATTTTTGTGCTCCTCAGTCCCCCTGATGTCATACTGCTTCGAGCCTCTGATCTGCCGGCATATATTAACCGGGAACTCAAAGACTGCGAAAAAGTATCCGTTGTGGAACAAAGTTTCTGGGGTAAATTTAAGGGAAACGCTTATTTGTTTTTCCCGTCCGGCACGGGGAAAAAAATATCTTCCATACTGGGCAACGGAGATGAATTGTTTCTCTCGGATCCCGCCAATGAAATGGAAAAAGAAACATTTCTGGAAATTGGTAACATCCTGATCGGAGCATGTATTGGAAAAATTTCCGAACTACTGGGCGATTTTTCTACTTATTCACCACCGCGCGTTGTTGTTGAAAAAAGCAGCCGCGATATCGTGTCCGGCAGCCTGACTGCTCCCGGCAACGTAGCCATTGTTTTAAGGACCGTGTTCGAGTTTAATGAAAAAAATATCAGCGGATACCTGTTTGTTGTAACCAAACAGGATTCTTTTGCCTGGTTAAAGACCGCTTTACACAATTTCATGGACCAGTATCAATAGTATCGGATTTACACACGGTTTTTTACTGCTTCGGGAAATATAAAATACTATTAATTACATCTAAAGCCTCAAATAGGGCTGCAAAACATCCTCGAGCTTTTTTCTCTGATTTTCAAATTCGTCTCTATCCATTACAGACGGCAATTCAATTTTAGGAAAAAATTTTACAGTCACGCGGGAGAAAGGTTTAGGAATCATAAATCTATCCCAGCTATGCAAGTACCAGGCACGATCAGCAACGGCAACGGAAGGAACGATTACGGCGCCGGCGTTTTTGGCAATGGCAATCGCGCCGAGTTTAACCACCCCCGCGGGACCGCGCGGCCCGTCAAGGATATGCGCCGCCAGGCGATGATTTCTTAACCGGTGAATCATTTCTTTAAGAGCGGCGCTTGCGCTGTTGGAAGAAGAACCCCACACGGTATGGAACCCGGCCAGCCCGGCGATACCGCCGGCAATCTGCCCGTCAAGACTTTTGGAAGACATCAGGGCGGGCTGATATTTTCTGTATTTTTTGAAATAGCGAACTCCGACAAAAAAATGCTGATGCCACCCGCAAAGTAGCACCCTTCCGCCCTGCTGCAGATAATCGAACCATTCATTTTCATTTTCTATTTTCAATCTAAGCGTCGCGCAATAAAGCCGCGCTGTCCAATAAATAAAAGCACTGGCAGGCTTTGTTTTAGCCATTTTACGCAGTTTTTTAAACATCTATGCTTCTCCATGTTTTATATTGATGTAAAATAATCACGAATAATCCGTGAGTGCAAGCGCGAATTTTATTTTGACTTGATTATCGGCGTATGATTGTTTAATTAATTTGAAAGAAAATAGTTTTTCCGGACAAGCTTTGCGAGGAATCATGTATGATTCATCCTCAATTAATTGAAACCATGAAAAAGGTTGACTTCTATCCTCACCATCCGGCAAGCGTAGAATTCATCCAGACGCATATTTCTTATATTTTCATTGCCGGAGATATTGTTTACAAAGTTAAAAAACCAGTCAAGTTCGATTTTCTCGATTTTACCAGCCTGTCGCGGCGAAAATTTTACTGTGAAGAAGAGCTGAAATTAAATAAACGCCTTGCTCCCGATACCTATCTTGATTTTACGGCCATATCACTGGACTCTCAGGGAAACATCACACTTGGCAAAGGAGTTCAAATCATTGATTATGCCGTACGGATGAAAAAGCTCCCCGCGGGCAGAATGCTCAAAACACTGCTTTTACAAGGATTGGCCGATGAGAGGATCATGGATAACCTGGCTAAAAAAATCGCCGATTTTCATCAACAGGCTCAAACCGGCGGCAAAATAGACGCGATGGGAGATATTGAAAACATCCGCCGCAATCATGAGGAAAATTTCGCTGAAACAGTGAATTTTATAAATATTACCATCCCCGAATATCAGTATAACTTCATCAAAGACTACGCGGAAAAATTTCTGGCTGAGAAGGAAACTCTTTTCGGAAAAAGAGTTTCCGATCACAAGATCAGAGATTGTCACGGCGATTTGCATCTGGACCATATTTGCGTCACTGACGACATCATCATTTTCGACTGCATCGAATTTAACGAACGTTTCCGCTGGGGCGATGTCGCGGAGGATGTAGCTTTTTTAACGATGGATATTGATTTCAACGGTTGTCCGCGGCAGGCCGATGCTTTTATTCAATCCTACATTAAACATTCCGGCGATACCGATATGCTTACCCTGCTGAATTTTTACCGGTGCTATTATGCATACGTGCGCGGGAAAGTAACCGGTTTTCGCCGTAATCAAAAAAAAATCCCTCAAAGCGAACGCGTGGAAATCACAAAAACCGCGGCGCGATACTTTGATCTTGCCTATGCCTACGCCACCCGTCTGGATAAACCGGTATTGATTTTAACCTCAGGACTGATGGGTTCAGGAAAAAGTTATCAGGCACGCGAACTCGCGGCACGCTTTGGCGCGGAAATTATTCGCACCGATATATTGCGCAAAGAATTATGTCATATTGAACCAACGAGCCGGCATTATGAAAATTTCGGCGGAGGGATTTATTGCGACGATATTTCCCGTCTTACCTATGACAGGGCTTATGATTTGGCCGCGCGGAAAATTAAACAGGGGAAAGCGGTCATTATAGACGCTTCTTTCAAAAGACGGACCGAGCGCCAAAGGGCGCTGGATTTGGCGCGAAAACTCGGCGTTCGTTTCTATATCCTGGAATGCGTCTGCCCCGTTGAAATGATAAAGAAACGTCTGGAAGGACGAATCAGGAATAACGGCAATCCCTCCGACGGACGATGGGAATTGTTTTATAAGCAAAAGGAAGACTTTGACGCCATTGACGAAATGCCGGCGGATCGTCACTTCATAATTGACACTTCCGTTAATCCGGAAAGTATGCGACAGGAAATTATCAGAAAAATCAAACTGGAAGAATAAATCGGGAATTAATCAGGCTGGAATATGTGTTATTTTGTTGCAGCGTTTTGCTTCTTTTCTTCTTCTTTCTTTTTCTTTTCTTCTTCTTTCTTTTTCTTCTCTTCCTCTTTCTTTGCCTTATCCGCTTCTTTTTTTAATTTCTGTCTTTCTTCCTCGGCGATTTTTGCCTTGGTTTCTTTTATGTAGTATTCTATCTTGTAATCAAGGCCAATGTTTGCATAATCACGAGCCACCTTCTCAAACCGCGCGAGGGCTGCCTGATACTTGTCCTGCCTCAGATAAAATTTCCCCACATAAAATTCCCGTTCCGCGAGTTTTTGTTTGCACTCCCGCACCATTTTTTCAGCCATGGTGGAAAACTTACTGTCAGGATAACGCGAGATCAGCTTCTCCCATTCCTTTTTGGCGGCTATCGTTTCCGATTGATCGCGATCAACATCTTCTATTTGATTATAATGGCACAATCCCAACTGGTAGATGGCATAAGGAACATTTTCGTTAATGGGATGAAGAGAAATAAAGTCAGAATAAGCGTTTTCGGCCGCCGGATATTCTTTATCACTGTACAGGGAATCCGCCACCCCTATCTCCGCTAAAACCGCCATATCATGCAATGGATATTCTTCCTTGAGACGCAGGAAATATTCCTGTGCCTTTTTATAATGGCCGCTCCTGTATTCAGCGGATGCCTTGGCATAAAGTCCTTCGGGCGAAGATTTAACCGTTTCGTGTTTGCCAAAAATATCTGAAAACGAAAAACCGGTGATAATGATAAACAGCGATAAAGCTATGCATAATCCAATTATCTTTTTGAATATTCTTAAGTACTTCAAAATCGCAACCTTTTAATTTATATAATGTTACAAGGATTTTTTGACGAAATCTTCAAGCCTTTTCTGTGGAACAAGTCCAATGAGAGTATCCAGCACCTTGCCGTCTTTAAAAAGAATAAGGGTCGGTATGCTGCGCACGGCATAGCTAACCGCTGTTTTCTGATTTTCATCAACATTTAATTTCATAAATTTAACGGTATCTTTAAATTGTTCCGCAAGTTCTTCCACAATGGGGCCGATTGCTCTGCAGGGTCCGCACCAGGGCGCCCAGAAATCAATGAGTACCGGCTTTGCGCTTTTTAAAACTTCGTTTTCAAAGTTATCATCAGTGGCAATACTTAATGATTGGCTGCTCATTAATAAAATCCCCCTTTCATTTTTTATAGAGAGTCTATATGTCACAACAGAGCGAAGAAAGTCAAATGCTATCTGACAATATAAAATAAGCTCTTTAGGTCATTTAAAAAACCAATGTTTCAGTAACTGATTAATTTGACTGCGTTAAATTAATTTGCTATACAAACAAAATCTCAAGGAGATTCTTATGGGTATTTTGGGCGTTATTTCCACAAAGTTAATCATGGAAAGAAGCGATTTATTAAAAAAAAGCTCGCTTAAATTGATGGAAAATGAATTCGGACGGGCTTCTGTATTTATGACGGATAAAATTGCCCTGATTCTGAGGCACGGCAATGACACTCAAAATTATATCCTGCCTCATTTAATTAACTATCGCGCCAACCTCAAAGCGCTGAAGGATACGGGGGTTACTGAAATAGTGAGTATCAATTCCACCGGTTCATTAAAGAAAAATTTGCGCCCGGGAATGCTCGTTGTCCCCGACGATTTTATGACACTGACTGCCACCCCCACCATTCACAAGAACAGACCCGTGCATATCACGCCGTCACTGAATGAAAACATGCGGCAGAAAATAATCAAAGCGGCACAAGAGACCGGTTTGCCGGTTATTGAAAAGGGAACCTACTGGCAAACGCAGGGACCCCGGCTGGAGACAAAAGCTGAAATTAGAATGATGACCCATTTTGCCGATATTGTCGGCATGACTATGGCAAATGAAGCGGTCATTGCCATGGAACTGGATATACCCTATGCCTGCGTATGTTCTGTTGATAATTTCGGAAACGGTCTTCTGGATGAACCTTTGGGTATGGAAGAAATCCTTGAAGGCACCCGTAAAAACGCCGATTTAATGAGCCGGTTGCTCAAAAGCTACCTGAAGATTTATTCTTGAAAAGATTAAAAAGCGCCCAGCTGACAAGGTTTAATCTTTATCTGCATAGCTTCGCAGGCGGAAGCCACCTTCATGCGGGAAATATTTAATTTACGGGCAATTTCCCAGGCGGCAATACAGGGAAGCTTTTCATCTTTCAGCGCAGATGTAATACTATCTTTTAGCTCCGGCGTGATTTCTTTCGCGGGCTGAACAATTTTTTTAGCCTCTCCATAGCCGAAAAGCCCCAACTGGCATTTGGTAATATTAATATTTAAAATATCCAAGGCTCTGCCGGTTTCTTCAAGCGTGAATCCGAGATCGCCCGCGATTTCCTCCGCTTTCTTGCAGGAGAAATTATTATTCCTGACCTGCTCGCAAATTTCTTTTTTCAGGTCTTCGTCTATCTTGGAATCATGAGGATGTTTTTTAAAATATTGTCCTTTATCTTCATGCGCCATAATATTTCCTCCTGTTTAATTATATCTCAATATCCTTCTGCTTTCAAAGGATCAGATTCGGCAGAAGGATATCACATGCCGGATAGCGACTGAACATCCAAAGTTTTAAAACCTCTTTCCTCCAGAATTTTTTCCGTTTTTTGCATCTGATCGACATCAACAACGAACACCGCTTTTCTCGAACTCTCCAGCACAAAGCCATAGGCATTATTGATATTAATGCCCTCCTGATGCAGCAGCTGCATCAATTTATCCAGCCCGCCGGGTGTGTCGGGAATCAAAACCGCCAGAACTTCCCGCAAATGCACCGTCATTCCCGCCTGCGACAGAACGGCTTCGGCGCTTTTGGGATCATCCACAATCAGATTAATAATGCCGAATGTGTCCGCCGTCGCTATCGTCGTCGCGCGTATATTGATTTTTTCCTTAGCCAGAACGCCCGTAACTTTCGCCAGTTTTCCTGATTTATTTTCCGCGAAAATGGATAGCTGATAAGCAATCATACTTTTCTCCTGTATTCATTTAATGACTTTCTATCTGCGCCTCGACGATGCTGCCGCCGCAATACTTTTCGCGGAGTTTCGGCTTTTCAATTTTTCCGGTTGGATTGCGCGGCACTTCTTCAAAAAATATTCTATGCGGACGCTTGTAGCGCGGCAGCGCGTTGCAGAATTGCATGATCTCGGATTCAGAACAGGAGAAACCGGGCTTTAACTCAATGACTGCCGCGACGATCTCGCCCAAACGCTGATCCGAAAGTCCGATCACAGCCACATCCTTGATGGCGTTATGTGTGCGCAGAAAATCCTCGATCTGCACCGGGTAAATGTTCTCGCCACCCGTAATAATCACATCTTTCTTGCGATCCACAAGATAGATAAACCCGTCTTCGTCCATCCGCGCCATATCGCCCGTATAGAGCCAACCGTCCTTGAGAATCTCGGCGGTCGCTTCCGGATTATTGTAATAGCATTTCATCACGCCCGGACCTTTTACGCAAAGTTCTCCCACCCCGCCCTGTTTCACCGGGCGGCCATTTTCATCCACGATCCGCACTTCCCACTTATAGCCTGCCACGCCGATCGCGCCGACTTTATGGATATTTTCTATGCCAAGATGGACACACCCGGGACCGATGGATTCCGACAGGCCGTAATTCGTGTCGTAATCGTGGTTGGGGAAATATTTCTTCCAGCGTCTGATCAGACTGGGAGGAACCGGCTG
>DATKPG010000036.1:0-28274 GCA_035524255.1 Smithella sp.
CAAATGAGTGACAAATGGAAAATGAGCAACAAGTGATTATAATTTGAATATAATCATTTAAGACGGCATGGTGGACTGAATTATGAAACACCTTTTGATAAGCACCAAAATGTTACCTAATTAGTGAGCTAGTACAACGGTCCCCTTTGATTCTAAATAATTTGGGCCGGTCACGACCGGGGAGGGCAACGATGTGGACTTGCGGTAAAAAGCCTATTTTGGGGTTTTACACGCAATGTTTGATTGCGAGTCATTTGAAGAATGACTCTATCAATAATGGTCTGGATTTGACCGGCCCTTATTCTTCATCCATGCTCTTGCGGAATCCATATCCGTAAACCAGTTCAATGACGAAAGTCCCGCGTTGATCGCCGCGGTTTTGTATTGAATGTTTTGGGGAAGATCTATAATAGCGTATTGTATATCGAAAAGCATGGAATTATAACTTCTGAAATAACGATACATTTCCGAAGGCGCTATGCGTTTCTCCACCGCGCGGAAATCGGCTATGGCCTGCTTCGCGCCATTTGCCTTGATGACGGCATTTACTTCATCAGTCACTTTTTTGTAGTTATTCTCTACGATGTCGCCTGTTATGACAATTTCCAGGATACCTTTATATACGGATGAGGAGACTTGACATTTTTCTTTCTGTTCCATTTATGAATATCCTGATTCTGAAAATTGCGTCTATGATTGCCATACACTAAAAAATATTAACCCTATCTATAATATCCCGCGAGAACAAAACCTTACTCATAGTTATTGAATAAAGAAGGAGGATAGAATTTCCCTTTATTCAGCCGCTATGAGGCAATTCCCGCGGGACATTAAATTCGTATCATTATAAATACAATAAATACAAATCGTTGCTTACTTTATGCGCCGGATATCTTCAAATTTCAATAATTATAAACAATGAATTATCAATGGTAAAACATGTATATGAAATACACGTTATTTTGTTGAAAGGATATACGAACGGAGATTGATTTTAGAGTTTCTCAGGTTCAGTTTTTTCCTGATATTATTCCGGTGAGTCGCGATCGTGTTGACCGACGCGTTGAGCATATCGGCGATCTCTTTTGTGTTCTTCCCTTTCATGATCAGATCGACAATCTGAATTTCCTGAGGGGTTAAGTTCTTGTGCGAAGATCGGAAGTCTCTCATAAACGGAGACAGCACACTGGTAAGATTGCTTTCCAACACACTGAGGTAATTTTTATTACGATCATCCAGATCTGTGTTTCTTAACTTGGTCAGATAAGGGATCACCAGATCATTAATGTTGACCTGCAATTTTTCCTCAAAATCTTTTTGATCCACATTCCTTTTATTCATTAACACGCGCAGCGCTATATTGGCCTCTTCAAGATTTTCGGCAAAATGCTTCAGCTCCCTTTCGTACCGCTTCTGCTTTGTAATATCATAATAAATGGCCAGGATACGATTGGCGGTAATGACAATGGTCTGCAGAATGTGGCGGACGGAGCCGTCTTTGCAGGTAATGGTTATTTCCGCGGGGCCGGGATCTTCGCCTCGCGCCTCCGCCTCCATAATCGAAAGCATCAGGGCGGCGGCCTTCTCCCGGTAGGCCTGCGACGGAAAGGCCAGCACAAGCCAGGCATCAATACTGGGTATGTCCGAAAGAACGTAGCCGAACAGTTCCTCAAACCTCCGGTTGGTATATTTAATGTTTCCCCGCATGTCCGACCACGAAACACCGATAGGCGTGGCGTCCATGATGGCGATCAGTTCCTGCTGGTCATGCCGCAGGACATTTTCCAAATCCTTTTGGGCCGTGATGTCCGTCTCGACTGATATCAGGTAGTTTTCACCCCCGATCAATATCATTTCCCCGGAATCGAGGCATGTTTTTATGGAGCCGTCTTTCATCCGGTGCCTTACTTCCAGATTACTGAATCTTTTCTTTTCTAAAAGGATTTTAACGATTTTTTCACGATCATGATTAAGCCACAGGTTTAATTCCACGGTCGTCTTGCCGATGGCTTCTTCCCGTGAAAATCCGGTTATCCTGCAAAAGTAATCGCTGGCATCATAAATAGTGCCGTCTTCCACCTTCGTCACAAGAATTGAATGGGGAAACAGACGAAACAGCGTGTGGTAAATCTGGTCAGAAGAAACAGGAACCTGCTTGTTTTTTTTCTCCGACAGGGCAGTTTCCAGTTCCTTATTTTTTTTCTCAAGGAACTTGTTTCTTTTGATTAAATTCTCGATGCTGATCTCTTTCATCGGGAGCAACCTTTTCATTCATGATTCACAACAAATCGTTATGGCCCGTAATATAGCATAAATAAAAGGGGACGGTTGTCCCCTATATTTTAACAAATTCAGGCAAGGTCGAAACGATCAAGATTCATCACCTTGATCCAGGCGGCCACAAAGTCCCGGACAAACTTCTTCCGCGCGTCCGCGCTTCCGTATACCTCGGCTATAGCCCTCAACTGCGAGTTCGAACCAAAAATAAGATCAACCCGCGTGGCGGTCCATTTAGGCTCACCCGTCTTGCGATCATACCCTTCAAAAACGTCCCCGCCCTCCGATGCCGCCTTCCATGTTGTGTTCATGTCGAGCAGATTCACAAAGAAATCGTTCGTCAGGGCTTCCGGCCGTTTGGTAAAAACGCCGTGTGGCGTCTGCCCGAAGTTCGTATTCAAAACGCGCATGCCGCCTATGAGCGCCGTCATTTCAGGCGCGGTCAGCGTCAGCAGTTGCGCCTTATCCACAAGCATTTCTTCGGCCGATTGGGCTGACCCGGTTTTCCGGTAATTGCGGAAGCCGTCCGCCTTCGGCTCAAGCGCGGCGAAGGAAGCCGCGTCGGTTTGTTTTTGCGAGGCGTCCATGCGGCCGGGCGTGAAAGGAACCGTCACTTTGATACCGGCATTTTTCGCCGCCTGCTCGATACCCGCGCAACCGGCCAAAACGATCAGGTCGGCCATGGATACCTTCTTATTGCCGGACTGGGCTTTGTTGAATGCCTTTTGGATGCCTGTAAGTATCCTGAGGGTCTTTGCCAGCCGGGCGGGCTCGTTGACTTCCCAATCCTTCTGCGGAGCAAGGCAAATCCGCGCGCCGTTGGCGCCGCCGCGTTTGTCGGAGCCCCGGAAGGTGGACGCTGACGCCCAGGCAACCGAAACCAGTTTTGATACCGGCAGGCCGGATGCCAGAATCTTTAACTTGAGAGAGGCGATGTCTCTCGCGCCGATCAGTTTATGGTTACAAGCGGGAATGGGGTCCTGCCAGATCAGGTCTTCCTTCGGTACTTCCGGACCGAGATAGCGGACTTTGGGCCCCATGTCGCGGTGGGTCAGTTTAAACCAGGCGCGGGCAAACGCGTCCGTGAACTCATCCGGGTTCTCGTAGAAACGTCTGGAAATCTTTTCGTAGGCGGGGTCGAACCTCAAAGAAAGATCCGTGGTCAGCATGGTCGGCGGGTGATGTTTCGAGCGGTCGTGGGCATCCGGAATCGTTCCCGCGCCCGCGCCGTCCTTCGGCTGCCACTGATGCGCGCCAGCGGGGCTCTTTGTCAGTTCCCATTCGTAGCTAAACAGGATTCTGAAAAAGTTTTTTGTGTTCCACTTCGTCGGCGTATTGGTCCAGATAACCTCCAGACCGCTGCCGATCGCGTCACCCCCCTTGCCGGTGCCGAAACTGCTGCGCCAGCCGAGTCCCTGCTCCTCGATGCCCGCCGCTTCCGGCTCCGGCCCTACGTGGGTTGCCGGACCAGCGCCGTGCGTTTTACCGAAGGTGTGGCCGCCTGCTATAAGCGCGACTGTCTCTTCGTCGTTCATGGCCATGCGGGCGAAAGTCTCGCGGATATCTTTTGCCGCAGCGACCGGATCAGGATTGTAGTTGGGGCCTTCCGGATTGACGTAAATCAGCCCCATCTGCACGGCGGCAAGCGGCCGCTCCAAATCACGGTCGCCTGAGTATCGCCTGTCATCCAGCCACTTGTTTTCAGAACCCCAGTAAACGGCTTCTTCCGGCTCCCAGACGTCTTCGCGTCCGCCGCCGAAGCCGAAGGTCTTAAATCCCATCGATTCCAGGGCGACGTTGCCCGCGAGAATCATAAGGTCGGCCCATGATATTTTTTTGCCGTACTTCTGTTTTATGGGCAAAAGGAGCCTCCGCGCCTTGTCGAGGTTTACGTTATCCGGCCAGCTGTTCAGCGGCGCGAAACGCTGCTGTCCCGCGCCCGCCCCGCCGCGGCCGTCGCCTGTGCGGTAGGTGCCCGCGCTATGCCATGCCATGCGGATGAACAAGGGCCCGTAATGGCCGAAATCCGCCGGCCACCAGTCCTGCGAGTCGGTCATCAGAGCGTGGAGATCTTTTTTCACGGCCGCAAGGTCAAGGCGCTTGAATTCTTTGGCGTAGTTGAAACCCTTCCCCATGGGATTGGATAGCAATGAATGCTGATGAAGGATTTTTAAGTTAAGCTGATTGGGCCACCATTCGCGGATCGACTTGGGACTGCCGGTTTGCGGCATATTTCCCCCGCCCGTAGCCGGGTTCTCGCTATTTTCATTCATAATATTCCCTCCTTTCCTGATGTGAGACTTTTATAGTCTGGTTCTTTCATTGTGAGATTGTTGAGAAGCGCGGCTGTGCGTCATAGCCCATCGCCGCAAGGTTTGCTGACAATGTTTACAAGGGCAACATAAATCCGCGAACACAAAAATTATTCCGTATCAACGGATTTTTCTTATTCTTAGCCAACAAAAAAACGGAGAAAAATATTTTTACGATTATAATGTGTATTATAGCATAAAACCGGAAATTTAGAAACTGTGGATTATAGACAGGAAGAAAGGCGGCGGCAGAAGTCGACGGCTTGTTATTCAAATATTTCTTTTTATTTGCCCGCAAGCCAGGCTCTGGCGGCGTCTATATCTGTAAAAAATTTAAGGGAACGATTAACGTTATATGCCGTCGTTTCCAGAAATTCTCCCATTTCTTTATGCTTGGGCAGGTCTACAACGGCAACATTCACTCTCAGTCCCTGCACAGGAGTTGACCTGACAGCAAAATAGTTCTCCATGATGCCCATGCGCGGTTCACCCAATTCCCGTCTGTCGACCGGCACATTTCTTGCCCCGGATTCCGATATGATGCCGGCTATCTTAAGTTGCGCCTCTTCAATGTCATCTTTGGGCAATTCTCCGGCAATGACAATTTCCAGGATTCCTTCATTCATCAGTGAAGAGATTTGATATTTCGCTTCTTCTTCCACTTGTGAACCTCATTTTAACAAGTGTCCAAAATATCCTTGACATACATGATGGCGTTTCCTATACTTTATACCTAAAAATACAAATCTTATCAATGTATATCCGTGCAATAATCATATCAATCGACGGGGGATTTTTATGAATCTATACATTCGCTTGATTTTAACCGTCATCAGGGCGCTTCTGTCCAAGCCCGTGCGCTGTGACGAAAAAACGGTATGGAAGGGACGGGTCCTGCCCAACGACATTGACGCTTACGGCCACATGAACAACGGCCGCTACGTCACTCTTCTGGGGCTCGCGGCCATCAGCGCCGTCATCAGAACGGGACTGGCCAAATCCTCCCTGAAACGGGGATATCTGTTTATCTGGGACCAGACCCAGGCCATATGGCACCGGCCGCTCAAACTGTTTGAGAAATTTACGATCGAAGTCCAGATGCTGCACTGCGAAGGCCGGTATATCTACGCCACGGGAGCCTTCATCAAGGCAAACGGAAAAGTCGCCGCCCAAATCAATTACCGCACCTGCATAAAATCCCGGACGGGTGAAAATATGGATGTCCTGGATGTTTTGAGGCTCGACGGCCTTCCCCTGCCCGCTTTTTCGGGCCCGTCTCCCCTTCCCAAAGAACTGTTTTCCGCCCCCGGTACGGACATGATTCTCTGGAACCCCGCGGGCGTGGATAAGCCTCTGCCTGTCGCGGCTATCGAAAACGAAAAACGCCATCACCAGAGAAAGATTGTTCATATTCCGACTCTTGTTAATAAAATGAACAAAGAATGGAATTCTTATCATCCCGGTGTCATTCAGGATATTTCGTTGACGGGCCTGCGCCTCTCCATTTCGAAAAAGAGCGGGTATACTTTTAATATTGAGGACGGCGAAACAACCCTCGATATCGTCATAGCGCTGCCTGACAAAACCGAACCTTTCAAGATCAAGTGCCGGTCGTATCGTTTGACGGATAATGACGACGTCATTGACGTCGGCGCCGCGTTTGTGGATTCAAACGCCGCTTACAATCAACTGCTTCAGAAATACCTGGGTTAGAATGTTGATAAGTTCGGCCGAGTCTTTTCGACTCGCCCGAACAATAGTTTTGTCCCCCTTTGGAGGGGGTGTCGCGAAGCGACGGGGGAGGGAGAGAAATTGCCACGGCTAGCTCCGCTCGCCTCGCAAAGACAAACAAGAGTATGCTGTCGTTGCGGGAAGCGAAGCGACGAAGCAATCTCATGCTCATTATAAAAACCGGAGATTGCCACGGCTGGCTAGGCTCGCGAAGACAATGAACGTTGCTTTTTATAGCCGTGCCGCGTTAATATACGGTCGGGTCGGAAAGACTCGACTAAAACTCAGAGGATTCACGATGAAATCTGCAAAATATGCGCTTTTAGCGGCGGTTTTGGCCGTGGCTTTGCCGCTTGCCGGTTGTGTTCAAAATCAAAATGTCGTCAAGGCTTCAGGCGATGCCATGCCGGCAACAGTCGCGGCAAACCAGAGCATGGCCGCAACACTTGATTTCACCGATCAAAAAGATTTGGAAGAAGCCAAACGCGGCCTGATCGTAAGACCCCAAGGGCAAATTCGGGCGGAGGACGGCACGGTTCTCATTGATTTCGATCGTTTCAAATTCATCAGCGGCGATGCGCCGCCAACCGTTAATCCCAGCCTGTGGCGTCATGCCGCGCTCAACGCCCAGATCGGACTTTTTAAAGTCACCGACGGCATCTACCAGTTGCGGGGTTTTGACATCGCCAACATGACACTGATCGAAGGCAGGACCGGCTGGATTATTGTGGATACCCTCACCTGCCGGGAAACCGCCGCCTACGCTTATGCCTTTGCCAAAAAATATCTGGGTGAAAAACCCGTCTCCGCGATCATCATCACACACAGTCACGTTGATCATTTCGGCGGCGTCCTCGGTATTACATCGCCGCGCGAAGTGGAAGAGCGCAGGCTGCCCATCGTCGCGCCGGAAGGATTTCTGGAAGAAGCAGTCAGCGAAAATATCATGGTCGGCATGGCCATGGCCAGACGTTCCACCTATCAGTACGGCCGGGATATCGAGCGTTTTGCCTCCGGCATGGTTGACAACGGCATCGGCAAAGACGTTGCCTACGGCAGTGTCGGAATCATTAAACCCAATGTTACGATAAGCAAACCCTGGCAGGAAATGGAGCTCGACGGCGTGCGTTTTATTTTTTATAACGTGCCCGACGCGGAGGCTCCGGCGGAACTTACCTTTACGATTCCCGAAAAGAAGGCTTTCTGCGGGGCCGAAATTCTTTCCCACAGCATGCACAATCTGTTAACCCTGCGGGGCGCGAAAATACGTAATTCATTGCTCTGGGGCCATTATCTGGACGAGGCGCTGGAACACGCCTCGGATGCCGATGTGTACTTCGGCCAGCACAACTGGCCGGTTTGGGGCCATGACCGCATCACGGAATTCATCACAAAACAGCGCGATGTCTATCTCTACATGCATGACCAGACGGTGCACCTGATTAATTCAGGTTACACGCCGCGGGAAATTGCCGATAAAATAAAATTGCCGAAGTCGCTGCAATCCTATTTCGGAGCGCGCGGTTACTACGGCGATCTCCGCCACAATGTGAAAGCGATCTATCAGTATTATCTGGGATTTTATGACGGCAATCCGGCGAACCTTAATCTTCTGCCGCCCGAGGATTCGGCCAGGCATTATGTCGAACTGATCGGCGGCGCGGATAAAGCCGTAGCGTCCGCGCAGGCGGCCTTTGACAAGGGCGACTACCGCTGGGCGGCCGAGCTTTTAAACAACGTCGTCTTTGCCACGCCCGATCACAGCGCCGCTAAAGAACTGCTTGCCCGCACCTATGAGCAGATGGCCTTCATGTCCGAATCGGCCATATGGCGCAACAGCTATCTGATGGCCGCCTACGAGCTGCGCCACGGCACACCCAAGACCGGATACAACAAGGCAAAATCCCTGGACGTGCTGGAAAACGCGCCCGTTGAATATCTGCTCGCGGCCATGTCCGCGAATCTCGACGGCCCCGCCGCTGAAGATAAAAACTGGAAAATCAATCTGGTATTTACCGATTCGGGGGAATCTTATGTCCTGTGGATTGAGAATGCCGTGCTGCATCACAGGGCGGCCCCGCCCGCGGGCGATGCCAACGCGACCCTGAAAGTAACAAAACCGTTTTTTCTGAAAATGCTTGTCGGCAAGGCCGATTTAAAAGATTTTATCTTCTCCAATGACCTGAAAATCGAAGGCAGTAAAACGGACTTGATGAGATTTTTTTCTTTGTTTGACCGGTCATCCAATGCTTTTCCGATCGTGACCCCAAAATGAATCATTCAAATAAAGAGGGCAAACAAAGGGGACGGTTCTATTTAATTTACAGACATAGTTAGGCAAACAGAAAAAGGAGTGCGCGTATGAGAAAAATGCAGATCAGTAAAGCGTTTACGTTGATCGAATCCGGTCCGGTTGTTCTTATATCGACTTACGATGGAAAGAAGAACAACATAATGACAATCTCGTGGACCATGGTCGTGGACTTTACGCCGGTATTTGCCATGACCACAGGCTCATGGAACTACTCCTTTGCCGCTCTGGAAAAGACAAGGGAGTGCGTTATCGCGATTCCCACGGTGGACATGCTCGATAAGGTCGTTGGTGTGGGCACATGTTCCGGCGCCGATACGGACAAATTTGATAAATTTAATTTGACCCCCGTGAAGGGAGCGCATGTTAAAGCGCCCCTGATCAAAGAATGCCTGGCGAACATCGAGTGCAAAGTTGCCGACATCGTGAGCGATCATAATATCGTTATCCTCGACGGTGTCGCGGCGTACTTTGATGCTTCACGAAAGGAAAAACGAACCCTTCACGCGGTTGGCGACGGAACTTTTATAGTGGATGGCAGGAAACTTGACCGGAAGAAAATGATGCAGTCAAAACTTCCAAGTGGTATTTAATGTTGTAACGCATTTGATAAGTAGTGAATGTGTTCGGCCGAGTCTTTTTGACCTAGCTGATGACAAGTTCGGACGAGTCTTTTTGACTCGCCCGAACAATAACGTTGTCCCCCTTTGGAGGGGGTGTCGCGCAGCGACGAGGGAGGGAGAGAGATTGCCACGTTCACTTGCGTGAACTCGCAATGACAGAGGACGGCCGAGTCTTTTTGACTATAAGTTCGGCCGAGTCTTTTTGACTCGCCCGAACAAAAATTATTTTCTCCCTTTTTTAACCGAACTTAGATTTCCACCCCGTCCATTTATGCAACATTCCGCGCGGCAATTAATACCTTTTTAAACCATTGACATCCGGGCTTAATTTTCCTATAATTAACCTACACGAAAAGCAATATCATATCCGGCAAGAATATTAACGCGAAGCGGGATAAATAGTCTTTTAAATAGCATGATTTGGGGAACTCTTAACTTTTCAGGCGGTGTGCTAAAGGAGGCTTTTAAGATGAAACCGTTTCTATCCATCCTTTTGGTTTTCCTTATTCCCACAATAGTTTTGGCCGCGGAACAACCCGTGGGCAGCATAAAAACACTAAGCGGCGAGGCGTCTATTGTACGGGTTAACGTGACCTATCCAGCCGCAATAGGCATGCCGGTGTATCAGGGAGATGTGATTCAAACCTCCAAATCAGGCTCCGTGGGCATCATATTCCGTGACGATACCACGGTTTCCATCGGGCCCGGAAGCACCATGAACTTAAAAAAATATGTGTTTGAACCCAAAGACAATCAGTTTTCTTTCTTCATGAAATTTGTCAAGGGGACATTCGTGTATGTCTCCGGCGTCATCGGAAAGCTCTCTCCGAATTCCATTAACATTGAGACGCCGACCAGCATGATCGGCGTGCGCGGGACAAAGATACTCATCGAGGTCAAATAATCAGACAACCGAGGATAAGATCATGATTCGAAAATTTATATCCGTCGCATTCTTCATTGTTCTTTTGATTACGGGCTGCGTTCACCAGACAACCGTGGTTCTGGTTCCCGACCGCGAAGGCCATGTCGGTAAGGTCGCTGTTCAGAACCAGGGCGGTGAGCAGTTGCTTTCAGAATCCGGCAAGGCCGTTGTCGTGTGGAATGAAATAATATCCCCCCGGCCGGCCGTTGCATATGATGACCAAAAAATAAATGCCACATTCGGCAGCGCCCTCGCCATCGAGCCGCCGCCTCAAAAATTTATTCTGTATTTCGAAAACGACAGTACCGAAATTGTCGAGGCCTCCAAGCCTCTTATTCCCGAGGTGATTGAAAGCATCAAGCAGCGCAATTCATTCGATATCAGCGTCAACGGCCATTCCGACAGCACGGGAACGGCCGAATACAATCTTGATCTTTCCCTAAAAAGAGCCGTTCACATGAAGGATATACTGGTCGGGGCCGGTATTAATGAACAATACATTTCCACCACGTCTCACGGTGAAGGCAATCCGCTGATTCCCACAAAGAAAGGCGTTGCCGAACCGCGCAACAGGCGCGTGGAAATCATTGTTCGATAGAAAATCTCAAAAAGCCGCGATGAATGACAGGTAAGCCTTTGAGTCTGCAAAACACAAACTCACGATTCGGTTCGAGCAATATCAAGCTTTTTCTATACGGTTGTCTTATAACCATTGCCCTGGCCTGTTTTGCCGTCTTCCCTCCCCCTTTTGTGCAGTATCTCAACAACAAGTCCTATGATCTCATGATCCGCGCGCTTCCGCCTTCGTCCGAAAGCTCCGTTCCGGTCATCGTCGGGATAGACGATCCAAGCCTCACCCAATACGGACAATGGCCGTGGCCAAGATACATTCTGGCGCGGCTGGTGAAAAAAATAGCCTCCGGGGGCGCGTCCGCCATCGGCATGGATATGATCCTTCCGGAACAGGACCGGACATCGCTGTCTGTTGTTTTAAAGGAAATGAGCAGGGAAAGAGGCGTTGATTTTCAAAATGAAACCCTGCAAGCGCCGAAAGCTCTACCGGGAGGTTCGCCGGGAGCTCTGACAGGCTCGCCGATAGGCCCTCAGGATGAAAACGATCAGATTCTGGCTAAAGTTCTCCGGAGCGCTCCCGCGGTGCTTGCCTATCAGTTTAAATTCGGCAAAAAATCTCCATTAAAATATTCCGATATTCACCCTCTGAAATACATCATCAAAGAAAACAACCCCCGCGAAAAACACAGAATCACATCCGCCGATAACGTGATTCACAGCCTGCCCATGCTGATGCGGGCGGCGGGCGCCTCGGGATTTGTCAACTCACTGACAGACCGCGACGGCATTGTAAGGCGCGTCCCGCTCATTATGGAATATAAAGGCGTTCTTTATCCATCGCTTGCCATGGCGGCGCTCATCAGAGCATACGGCAATCAACAGGTTATGATTGAAACAACCGACGACGGTTATTTGATTGATTGGAATGAAAGAAGAATCCCGCTTGATTCAAGCGGCTTTTTCCTGATTCCTTACCGCGCCCGTGACAACAATTATCCTTATATTTCTGCGGCTGATATTTTATCCGGCAAAATCAAACCGGAAACATTTAAAGGGAAGATTGTTTTTATCGGCGTCAACGGCTCCGGCATGGGTGACAATCACCTTTCTCCGGTTAATAAAATGATCCATGGCACGGAAATTCATGCAAGTATCGTCAACAGCATCCTCACGGGGGATTTTATTAAACGTCCCGCGTGGGCGCCGGGCGCGGAACTCGTATTTGTTTTGGCCGCGGGTCTTTTATCGTCGATCGCGCTGGCTCTGGGCGGCGCGGTTTTGTGCCTGTCGTTTACGCTGATTGCTGCGTTTGGGACCGCGGCAATATTTTATCTGCTTTTTTCAACCCATGGGATATATCTGTCGCCGGTAATGCCGCTCTCGGTATTGCTCATAAATTTTGTGTTACTCAATACAATCAAATACGCCATGGAGGAAATCAAAGTACTTAAGCGATCCAAAGAACTCATAAAATCGCAGGATGTCGCCATCTTAAGCCTAAGCGCGCTTGCCGAAACGCGGGACAAGGAAACCGGCCATCATATTCTCAGAACTCAGCGCTATGTGCGGGCGCTGGCAAAAAATCTGAAGCGTCGCGACAAGTATAAAAAGATTCTCAACGATCAGACCATTGAGTTGCTTTATAAATCAGCCCCTCTGCACGATATCGGCAAGGTGGGTATTCCGGACATGATTCTTCAAAAGGCGGGACCGCTCACCGAAGAAGAATTCGGGCAGATGAAAAACCATACCGTTATCGGGGCCAGAACCATCGCGCAGGCGGGCCGGATGCTTGACAGCGATGAGAATTTCCCCTATTTGAAATACGCTTATGATCTGGCCATTTCCCATCACGAAAAATGGGACGGCAGCGGCTACCCCAATGGGCTCGCGGGAGACGCTATTCCGCTTACCGGCCGCCTGATGGCCGTAGCCGATGTTTATGACGCGCTCATCAGCCGCCGCGTTTACAAGGAGGCATTCTCGCACGAAAACGCGCGCGCGGCCATCCTGAAGGAAAGAGGCCGTCACTTCGATCCGGATATCGTAGACGCGTTTATTGGAGAAGAACAAACCTTCATTCAAATCGCCCGCGAGTATGCCGATCAGGAGTAAATGTTTTTTGGGAATAGGGGAAATAGGGGGAAATGTGGCGCTGTCGCCTATTTGTACCTATTTCTGTCGTGCATTAAAAATTTTTAATTGTCATCAACAAAAACATGAGATAGAATATTTGCATGTCGAATTCCCAAGAAGAAAAAATACCTAAGGTTTTCATTTCATATTCTCATGACAGTCCAAGCCACGAGAAGTGGGTTGGAGAATTTGCTTCAACGCTTGTCAGAAAAGGGATTGATGTAATAATTGACCAGTGGGACTTAGCTTTAGGTGATGACGTTCCGAAATTCATGGAAACTGGAGTTAGCAAAGCTGACCGTGTGCTAATGATATGCACGGAAAATTACGTAAAAAAAGCAGATGAAGGTAAAGGCGGTGTCGGATATGAGGCAATGATTGTAACTGGTGAAATTATTGCGGACTTGGGTACATCGAAGTTTATACCTATCATTCGACAGAACACGCAGGACCCGATTCTGCCAAAAGCACTCAGTACGCGGTTCTATGTAAATTTAAGTGAAGGTCAAAATATTGAAGAACAATTTGAATTTCTCTTACGTGAACTACATCAAATGCCCACAATAACAAAGCCTCCACTTGGTAAAAATCCTTTTGCATTACAGCCATCAGGAGCTGAAACACCTTCAGATTCAGTATTTGTTGATATATCTAATTTTTCAAAATTATCAGAAGATATTACAGGCGTATACAACATAGCTCTCGATATAGCGAGAAAGGGTGATTTAGTTGCATGGAGACGGATGATTAGAAGTGCTTTATTGCCTATATCACAACAGTTAATTGCATGGCGAAATAAATATGAGGGTAACGTACAGGGTGATTTTCAATTTCTACGTAATATGTCTTCAGAAGCTGTCGATATCTATGCGAAGATATTTAGTATAGCTTTGGCAGGTCTTGAATCTGGAAGAGAAAAGTTTATAAATCAAGTAGGCTTAATTGATGAAATTCTTAATCCAAGAGATTGGAATCCGGCTGGCATGACTATTATTGTCGATGTGCCATATACGATTGCTTATGCATACCAAGCTTTGAATGGTGCCATGTGTCTACAGACACATCAATTATCACTTGCAACAAAATTAGCATGGTCTAAAATAGTAAAAAAATATGAAAAACCTTCTCTACCTTTATACAAACATCATGAAATTATTGGTTGGCCTGGAACACTAGGAGGGAATTGTAAAGAAGCATGGCCTTTTTTGACTGTACTACCAGAAAGATGGAACTGGTTAAATGAGTCTTTCGGTTCTGCTGACGGATATCTGGAGGCACTTTGTGCCTATTATATTGCACTTAATGTGATTGAGTTCATAGATACTATCGCTGAAGGACAAGAGGATCTTCTTAACCAAGAGGGAATCATGCTTCAAGTTCCATTATGTTTTTTACAGGAGAATGATGAGATAACAAAAAGGGCATATCGTTTATTTTTAGAAGAGCCGGAGCAGATTAAGGGAATCTGGCTGTCTAAAAATGTACCGGAAAACAAGGTTAAAGCATTATGGCCTAAATGGATTCACCATTTAAAATATTGGCTCAGCAGGGCGAACACATTTGGTTCTTATTCAGTTGTCCATGAAAATTTATTTGAAGATATAGATTAATTTGTCTTACTTAATTCGAGGGACAGTATATTTATTATCCCTCAGCCGCTGCAGCAATCTATCGTTAACTTTTATCCTGTCCAAAAAAACTTATATTTCAGTAATTAAGTATACTGTCGGGCGTGTTTCTATTTAATCATGCTGGCTGGCTCGTGTCTTTTTGTATACAGCGCTATTACACCCCCCGTTGAGGCGATAAGGTTCATACTGATCATTGTTAGTCTTATACAGATACGCGTTACGATACGGTTTTGTCCTCCATGGACTTCATTTGACAAGATTTCTATTGTTGTTGCAATTATATTGATCGTAACAGGTATTTTCTTGACGGAGGTTCTTAGTCTTTTTCAGTAAGGTGCTCGATCTTAATTCGGGGGACAGTATATTTAATTATTGAAATATAAGTTTTTTAGGACAGGATAAAAGTTAAAGAAAGATTGCTGCAGTGGCGCAGGGATAATTAAGTATACTATCCCCCGTAATATTTTCAGGCACATTGACACAACTGGCTAATAATAAAACAATGGCCATGAGTATTTTTTTCATTTCAATTTGTCCTTTCCCTTTACAATCAGGTAAATATGCCTTAATTTACCTGAAAAGAGTTGGATTAAAAGGAGGAAGTGTGAAGCTGGATGACTATTTTGAAAATACTAATGGAGTCGGCGTTCTTTCTACCGCCGATGACAAAGGAAAGGTAAACGCGGCTGTCTATGGACGACCGCATTTTATGGATGAACATACTGTTGCCTTTATTGCCTCCGATAGATTGACTCACGCCAATTTGAAAAAGAATTCTTCCGCGATATATCTCTTCAAAGAGGATGGCTCTTATAAAGGGTGCAGGCTTTATCTTACAAAGACACACGAGGAAAAAGACAGCCCTCTGATCGAAAAAATCCGCCGCAAGAAATATAAAGGAATCAGGTGCAAGGATAAGACGGAATCAAAATTTCTTATCTATTTTAAAGTGGACAAAATATTGCCTCTAATTGGCGACGGCAAGTAAAGGACGCTTTAACAAGGCGGCGAATATTGCGGTGCGAAAATACTGCAATCTCCAAGGACTGTGGAAATTGTAAAAGGATAAAATAATTGATAATATAAAAACTGAAGGATTCTGAAAGGAG
This sequence comes from Smithella sp., assembly GCA_035524255.1. Classification (GTDB taxonomy): domain Bacteria; phylum Desulfobacterota; class Syntrophia; order Syntrophales; family Smithellaceae; genus Smithella. Next base: position 15,629 of record DATKPG010000036.1, read on the forward strand.
AAAAAATGGTTAAATTATACAGATGTATTATTTGCGGCGATGCGTATATCGGTGACAATCCTCCGTCAAACTGCCCTTTTTGCGGCGCTCACGTGAGTTACATTATGGAAGCAAAAGCGGCTGTTGTGAATTTTGATATTCCTTTGAGCGCCAGGGATAAGGCGAATGCCGAACACGCGCTTTATGTGGAAATAAGCAATTCGACATTTTATGCTTGCGCCGCGGGTAAAACAAATGATCCTGAAGGAAAAATTTTGTTCAAAGCGCTGGGCAAGATTGAGGCGGAGCACGCATCCATTTGGAAAAAAATACTTAAACTGAAATCCGTTCCTCCGGGAAGCGAGACATGCCACATGGAGAATGTTGAAAACTTGAAAGAATCCCACGAAAGGGAAGCAAGGGCGATCGCATTCTATAAAAATTCGGCTATGGAATCGGATCATCCGCGGATGAAACAGCTTTTTGAAGCATTGGTGGAAATCGAAACAGATCACTTGCAATTATCGGAAGAAAGGCTGAAATAAAAACTATTCAAGGTGCCGGGGGGTCCCCCCGGCCCACACAAGCTACTCGACGTGCTTATCCGCATCAGTTTCCTGTAAATCCAATTTTCAAATCTGCAATTTTATGCTAGATTACAACCAGTAATCGTTGGTGTTTGTAAAATTAGCACCGACCTATGTAAACAATGCTAGGCATAAACGAGCAGAAAAAATAATGCTATTGGAGAACTGATAATGAATATATCTTTACGTTTACGATTACTATATGCATTACCAATTATTATTGTACCATTATGTTTTGCCTTATTTTATCAGCATAAAATTCCGCATTCAGTGTTCAACTTCATGATTACGGGATTAATATCAGCCTTCATAAATTTAGTATGTATATTGGTTGCTGTACTGCTACACAAAGATTTCTTTTTAAAAAGATATGGGGGGAGCAGCTATTCTATAATCATAATTTATCATATCACACTGTTTGTCCCTTTTTTTATATTATATGGTATGTATTGTTTCTTTATTTCAACTTGTCAGCTAAAATAATAATTTTTCATATTATGATTTATTTAATGGTTTCATTGAAATCATCGAACAAGACAATACAGCCGATCGCTACGCGCCGGCTGATTTTTTCATTGAACCTACCTTCCTGTAATCCTTATTTTCATTTTTGTAACTTTATGCTATGTTACAGCATGTAATCTTCAATCTGTGTTTACAGATTTATACAGACTGTATAAACATTGTTGGGGACAGGAAATTATTTTTATGAAAAAAAATATTTTTTTAATTATTTGCTTAATTCTTTTATCAATGTATTGCCATGCTGCTGCAGATGAAAAGATCGAAACCAAACCATTGGTAGTTGATGTGGGTTACGTGACTGACGCGCATATATACATGGGCTGTGGTTGCGCTTATTATTTTTCAGACAAGGATAAAGAAGAAAGGGAAAAGATAATTTTTAAGTCAAATTTCGAAGATACTGCATGGATGCATTTAAATGGCAAAGATGTCAAACTAAAACGCATCGAGGAAAGTGAATCAGAAGGCAGTATAAAGAAAGGACGGCGCTCTTACGAAATCTATCAATATGGAGATATGACTATTAAGTTTGATTACCTCTTAACATGGACATGTGAATCAGACGCACCTAATGATGATTCATGCGAAATTTGGTATTATGACATCAATATTACCTTTACTCAAAAAGGTCAGCATAAAACAGTCAAAGCTAAGGGCGAATGTGGTTGCTGAAATAAATCCCCAACCAGCCAATATAGCGGGAGGCTGGCTATGCTCGCCTCGCAAAGACAATGAACGCTGTTTTTATATTCACCGGCGCGACTTTTTTTACTGGAAATCCTAAAGCTTTGGGAATATAATTTCACTCCGCATTACCACAATCAGCCTGATACTAACATAACATAAGGAGGCCTTATGACTCTCAAGACAAAGCTATCACTGGGGTTGGGATTTCTATTCATCATTATTTTTATTCTCGTCGGCTTTTGCTCCTATTATGTCGGACGATTGGGGCAGGAATCCGATAATATCCTGAAGGATAATTATAGTTCCATTGTTTATGCCAACAATATGCTCTCCGGTTTTGACGCGATGAAAACTTCCGTAATCGGCATAACGCGTAACGCGAATCACGCGGGCGGAATGTCCGATTATTACGCAAAGCTTTTTGAATCGGGGAAAAATCAATTTGAGAGCAATTTGAAAGACGAAAATAATAACATCACCGAGATACACGAGAAAGAATATGTGGAAACGCTCAACCGCGACTATGCCGAGTATTTAAAGCTTTGTCTGGAGATAAAAAACGGCAGGGGAGAAATTACGATATTGAACGATTTCCTCACCGCCTCTGAAAAACTAAAGCAATCCGTCATGAATGTTAATGACGTCAACATGCAGGCGGTCGTGCGGAAGAATGAAATAACAAAACATGATTCAGCCCGGTTTAAAAATTCCATGGTGATGATAGGCGCTATCTGCTTTTTGGTGGCGCTGGGATATTTTTGGTATTTCCCGGTCTATATCTCTACCAGCATCAGCTATCTCGCGGATAGAATGAAGACCCTGCTTGCGCAAAGCGGCATTGCCTTTGACATCAAAACAAATGACGAGGCGTATGTCATTTTGCAGGCCATTAACCTGCTCGAAAACAAAATGGGGGTAAAAAAATAAACCCGTCTCAACAGCCAGGGCAGTTAAAGGAATAAATTCGGGAAAAACGGGCGAGTTCACGTTCGGCCGGATCTTTTCAACTCGCCCGAACGTGCGGTTATTATGCAGGGCGCGTTTCCCCAAACGCGCCGCATCGGATTGATCGGGGATCAATCCCTACAGAATAAGAAAAGGACATTTGGGCAATAGAATAAAAAACTCGACCGATCTTAATGTACCCTTCGGGGAATCATCCGATTGAATCTTATTTCATATCCCATTTCAAAAACGCGTAGGGCGCGAATTGCATAGTATCAACTTCGGCTACGGCCTTGCCTCCGAGCATGGTGTTGTCCCCCTCCGTATAGACAGCGCCGAGCATCTTCACAACCTCGACATCTTGCCAGGGATCGTACGCGGATGGCCTGAAGATAATCTCCGCTTCGCCGAACTCAATCTTTTTGGGCCTCAATATTGTCTCCTGCCTCACAAGCCTTGGATTGTAATCCATGAGGAAGCCCTCAGGTGCCGGAAAATGTTTGAAATTAAATGAGACGGCGCGCATGGCCCCTTCAGCGTCCGGCGGGTTCGCGAGAATCAGTTCCTGAGCCGCAGGATCGTTGAATCCTCCGGTCATTTTGGCGTTAATTTCCATGAACCTTACGCCCCTGCGCTCGGTCCATCCGCGAATGGTGTCACCGGTTCTTTCAAAACCAATATCGGCTATCTTCTTGGGAAAGCCGAACACCTCGCGGCCGCCCGCCATGGCCATGTCGCTTGTCACCGGCATCGCCAGACAGTAGTTTCCCTCCTCGCCATTGTATGATGCGCTGATAAACAGGGCGGTCTCATGGTACGTGACATCGAAATTGGTGCTGGGGTAGTAAGCCGCAAAAGCCATGGCAGTGGGACGCGCGGCAGGTTTCAGCGGCGCGGGAAGCAGTCCCGCGATGATTTCCGGTTTGGTTTCCCAGAAGACGGCAAGCATTTGGGCGTCATAAAATTCCGCCGTAGGCTTGACATTGTCCATGATTTCCTGAAACGACTTGACAAATCCCATGATGAAACCTCCTTTTGATTATTGGAACGAATCGCCATTTACACTGCGCCGCTTATAAGTTCGGCCGAGTCTTTTTGACTCGTCAGAACAATAGCATTGTCCCCCTTTGGAGGGGGTGTCGCGAAGCGACGGGGGAGGGAAAAAATGAAGCGTCTGAAAGAAAGAACATCCATCCCCTTCCCACGAAAGCTCAGAACAGTATACCGGACATCAAAAACCTGTCATTTTCTTGATGCAGACCCAGCAGGTAAGCGAGCCGTCAAAAACATTGGTTCCCCAATCTTCATCCCCGCTGTTCCCAACCAATTTGTACGGCTTTGTAAAAGTGCTCAGGGGAACCGGTTGCAAAGGCGTAAACGACCATGTAACAGTTTCGTTCATCATATCTGCCGTGTTCTTACAGCCGAGAATTTCATATTTTCCGGACGCGGCATCCAGAAACGAAAGGCAGAAGTATGACCTGGATGTAACATCGAATCCGCCCTTGAGCATGACCTTTGAAATGTATTCATTTGAAGCGATCGTCAGCGGAATCGGAGCCGACTCATATTTCCCGTAAGAATTCAGTGCAAAACTGCTTGCCTTGAATGTTCCGACACTAACCAGCCTTCCTGATGAGCAATCATCCCACGGTGTGGCTACCCAATTCCCGGGATTTGCCGGAATGTGAGAATACCATACTACGTCTTCTGATATACTCTCACGGGTTTCACCCGTTGCGGGGTTATAACACGTATTAGTGCCCGGCAAATAAAAAAAGTTTGTTTCGCATACTTTGACATATTGAACCGCTGTCGCGTAAGCGCTCGTTGCTAATATAAACATCACACAAAAAGACAAACAGACTAATTTTTTCATGAAACTCTTCCCCCTGTTTTTTAAATCTATTAACAAGACAAACGGCCGGGCCGAAAAGACCCGCCCGACCTTAGGTGATGTATATTAAACAAACTCCCCTAAAATTGTAAAGAAATATATGGAAATTTGAACTCCCGAATTGAACGAATAATTTTTTTCCTTTCCTTAATATCCTTATTTTTAAAAATTACATTTTTGTGCTACATTATAATTAAAGATTGCCGATATTTATGGAACCGCCAAAAGAATATAACGGACGACTATAGCAGAGGTGAAGACATCATGACAGAAGGCAAGAATACCCCCCTTGATGCTGTTACCATAAAAAAGCTGATACGCGATGAAGGCATCGATCTTGTGGGAATCGCCGACGCGCGGAATCTTGTTGTGGCCTATCCGCCAAGGCCGGCCACGGCGCTCATGCCTTCGGCTCGGAGCGTCATCGTTATGGCCGTCGCGCATTCTTTAGGCGCGGTTTACGCGCCGGATATCATGATCTGGACGCGCAGCAAAATGCAGACCTCCCGGTTGCTTGATGAAACGGCCGAAAAAATCGGCCGGATGCTCGAGCGCGAAGGCTTCCTCTCCCTGCCGGTATCCGCCGATAAGCCCGTTGAGATCGTAAAAATAAATCCGGCAACCGGCAAAAAGTTCCGGCAAACCAGGGCGATTGGTTTTCTCTCGCATAAACATTCGGCGGTCAGCTGCGGCATGGGCGAAATCGGCATGAACAATCTTCTGATCACGCCTGAGTTCGGGCCTCACCAGCGGCTTTGCGCCATTATCACCGAGGCGCCGCTTGAGGCCGATCCCCGGCGGGAATTAGGCCTCTGCACAAAATGCGGCCGGTGCGTCAGCGCCTGTCCTTCAGGCGCGTTGAAAAAAGACCGCTACGACGTGGACCCGTGTTTTGTATACTGGTCATACGGTTTTAAAAGTCTGCCGCCTGTCAAACTCAGCCAGTGGCCCGCCTATATCCGGATGATCCGCGGGCACGCCAGGCGGCGCGATATGCTCGTGGAGGCCGGCCAGACTTACATCACCGATGTCGACAACTGCATCGAGTGCATGCGCGTCTGCCCGGTGGGTGAAAGATGGGAGAAAATCCGGCGCAAGGACATTCCGCCGCAGCGGTCCGGCGGCACTGAAATTTAAACGGCATAGAAATTTAACCGGCGCGGGAAAAAACCGGATAAAACAGGATGGCTTTCATGCATGCTTTGTTGTTGCACATCGTTCAATACAGTTATGTGGGAATATTTCTCGCCATGGCCTTTGGCATTTTAGGAATGCCCATTCCCAATGAAACCCTGATGGTCTTTTTGGGTTTTCTGGTTTTTCAGAATAAACTCAATTACGCGCTCGCCATTATCGTTTCGTTCATCGGGACATCGTTGGGAATGACGATTGCCTATTATATCGGAACGCTTTCGGACAAGATCATTCTGAAGAAATATTCCGACAGGATGCGCATCAATCCCGAGCATTTTCAAAACGCCGAAGAGTTTTACAGAAAGTACGGAAAGTCCGTGCTGCTGATCGGCTATTTTATTCCGGGGGTAAAACATTTAACGGCCATTTTCGCGGGCATCTCCGAGATGTCTTTTCAGACGTTTGCCGTATACGCATACGGCGGCGCGTTATTCTGGACGATTGTATTTATAAATTTAGGATATTTTCTCGGAAACGGCTGGCACAGCTTCGCGCATTATTCCTACAGATTCATCATCCCTGTCGCGGCCGTGGCGCTGGTGGTAACGCTTATCGTCGTGTATTTAAAGCCGAATAAAAATAATAAGGGATGACTCCTCTTGTAAGGTATTCATCCTCAATCCGGTATAACCCGATGCCTCAGAACACCGGCTGATTCTTCTTCAAAAGAGAATGACCCGATTGATATCCGGCCGTAACATCCTGCTTTATAAGCCGTAATTAATACCTGCCAATAACCTCTCAATATATTCGTATTGCGGTCACCCCGCGGATACTTCAGACTGACACCAAAATCAGAAAAGAGGCCGGCACACGTAAAAGCCTCAACGTCAATGTTTTATTTTTTATCAGAATGTCTTGATTGCCGGATGAATAAAACAGATGAATAGAACAGATGAATAGAAAAAATGCCATTTAAGAAGGAGGATTTTAATATGAAGCGTTTAGGATTATTTTTGATGTCATTCGTTTTCGTTTTTTTTATCGCCGTCGCGGCCCAATCTTCAGATTTTACACCCTGCACATCGCCAGACTGCGACAAGGCCCCCTGCCCGAAAGCTACCGCGGAGGGTGAAAAGACTGCGCCCGCACCGGTAATGAAACATCATCACTGGAAGCATCATCACTGGAAGCATCATCCGGCGCAATGCATGTGTCCGTGCAAGTGCGAAGATGCAAAGAGAATGAAAGAGGAAGCCATGAAAATGAAGAAGTCCGCCCCCGCTGCTCCGGGCTCCACGACTACGGCCCCCGCTCCGGCGCCCGATTCGCGCAAAGGCTTATATTATTAGATTATAAATAATGTGCAAAAAAAGGCATAAAGAAGAAATTCCCTTTACACCTTTTTTTGCGCGATAATTATTGTCTTAAACACCCCGCGAATTACGATGCCGGTTGCCGGGTGTGATGCTCAGGCATCTCTTAGTTCATACTGATAATAAATATCTTTATCGCCTGAAGCCAGCGACCGGATTTTTTTAGCCGTAGATTTTTTTCCAAACATTTTCAGGGCCTGCTGAAAATAGCCCATAATCATATTCTCGAAATCATTATGCTTGATATCAATTCCGGTAATTTTAACATGAGCCACGTTGTCCACGAGGAGCGCTGTGGTGACACCGCTGTCAAAATACGTGGCCCAGACCTTCGGCAGCACCGACTCGACAAACTGCTTTAAATCCTTTGTAAGCATAAAAGTCCTGTACGGACCCTCCGGCGCCAGAACAGCTTTGGCTCCGGCCTTGCCGAACTTTTCGTACTGCGATTTGTCGTTGTTGAAAAATTCAGCACACATCTCGTCAAAAAAAACGATTAATTTTTCCACCGGCATGGGGGTAATGGACATGATAACCGAGCCGAAATAACTGTCCTTCTTTGCCAGTTTGGCCATAAAGTCTGCCCAGCTTTTTTCTCCGAAAGCGGCGGTCATATTGGCCTTTGACACAACATAAGAAATTCCTTTCGCGTTCATCTCCAGATCTCCTTCAGGTATTTATACAGATTAAAGCGCTAAATGAACAGACGTGCACAGTATTTACTGCTCGACCAGCCAATCCAGAGCTTCTTCCTTTGAGTTCTTTAAAACCAGACTTTTATTTCCCGTGAACATCACGATGGCATTGTGAATTATTTTCATAAGGCCCTCAACGCCAATGCTCGCGGATACTTTCACATACGGGTCGCAGAATTTGGCAAATTCTTTGACCGTCTGATTTATTTCATTGTTAAATTTTCCGCCTGTGACATCCACCAGACACAATACGGATTTCGGAGGCTCAGCGGCAATAACTTGTTTAAGGCGGTTGGTTATGTCGATCAACTCATCGTTTGACGAGGTGGCAATGTCCATGTAAAGAATCCTTTTGCCTTTGTGTTGAATCCATTGATAACTTGGCATCATTAACCTCCTTTGCGATTTTGGGGCATTATAACACTATACTATCCGGGAATCAACCAGTGGCTTCCGGGGTAAAAATAATTGACAACCAAACGGAACTTCTCTATATTTCAATTAAAATTTACAAATAATATTTTACCCGCGGCCAACCAGATATCCAGTAAAAAGGGTTCGCCTCGCATGTCATAAAATACAGCAAATCAAAGAAGCTAAAGGAGGCGAAGATGAAACAACACAGGGTTTTAAGGGCTAGATCCAGCCGGACATTATTTATCGCCGCGGCGATCATCTGCCTGACCATATTCCTGCCTTTAGGCGCTAAAGAAGCCTTAGCCGCGGGCGAAGAATCGAAAAAAGATGTTGCTTCCCATGATCTTGTCTTTATGACAGCAAGCGAGCTTGCGCAAAAAATCCAATCGCGGCAGGTTTCCTCGCTGGAAGTCGTCGAGGCCTATCTCGCGCAGATAGCCAGATACAACGGCAAGCTCAATGCCATTGTCACCCTCGACGCGGAAGGAGCGCGAAAAAGGGCAAAAGAAGCGGACGCGGCGCTGGCCCGCGGCGAGATCTGGGGGCCGCTGCACGGCGTCCCGATCACGATCAAAGACAACATCTCCGTAAAAGGAATGAAAACCACCAGCAGTCTGCCCGCCCTCGCCAATTACGTGCCCGATTTTGATGCCCCCGTCGTTTCGCGCCTGCGCGCCGCCGGTGCCATTATCATGGGAAAAACAAACCTTCCCGTCTTCGCGATGGACGTCCAGACAAACAGCCCCGTCTTCGGCCCGGCGAATAACCCCTGGGATCTGACAAGAACGCCGGGAGGCAGCAGCGGCGGAGCGGCGGCGGCGCTGGCCGCGGGTTTTACCTCGCTGGATATCGGCAACGACCTGGCCGGTTCCATCCGCATTCCCGCCCACTTCTGCGGCATCTACGGACTCAAGCCGACAGAATATATGGTGCCCAAACTCGGCGTGTTTCCCGGCTACCCTCTTCCGGATATGCCCAAATATGATTTTAATTCCTGGCGCTACCTTGTTTATCAGGGGCCGCTCGCGCGTTCCGTTGACGATCTGATGCTGACCCTTACCATCATTGCCGGCCCTCATCCGGATGAACCCCTGGTCCCACTGGCGAATCTGACCCCGCCTCCCGAAAAAGAGTTGAAAAATCTGCGCATCGCCTGGAGTGATGATTTCGCCGGCGTACCCGTAACGGCCGATACCCGGGAAGCCCTGATGAAGCTCGCGGAAAAACTCGCGAGTCAGGGGTGCACGGTGGAAAGAATAAACCCGCCGGGGTTCGACCCCGCGTTTGCCTGGCAGACCTATAACGATATATTGGACCTGCAAATGGGCCCGTATACGCCTTCGTATATGCGTTTTCTTGAATATGTCGCGGGCGGGTCGATTCGAAAAAAAATAGGACTGGGAAAAATGGTCATCCCCCAGACCTACGAAAAATTCCTGCGGGCGCTGACACGAAGAGAAAAGCTTACGGCGGCGATGGAGAGATTTGTCGGGCAGTACGATGCTTTTTTATGTCCCGTTACGGCATCCCCCGCCTTCCGTCACATCACGCCTGACGGATACGTGCCGCCATTGAATTTTCCCTATTATACAAAACCGGTCATGATTGATGACAAGCCGCAAACTTACATGGCCGCGAATATGGCCTATACGACCGTGTTCAATCTTACCGGCAATCCCGTGGTGATTATTCCGATGGGTTATTCCAAAGAAGGCCTGCCCATCGGCGTGCAGATTGTGGGAAAGCACTGGCGCGATATGGAACTCCTGACCGTCGCCAAACAGATTGACAGCGTCGCCGGGGCATTCAAACATCCGCCGGGATATTAGGAGGACAACTCTGTAAAAAAAGCCGGATGCCGCGTTGTGCTTCATCATGCGTTGTTGCGGCGTACGCAAAAGTACGCCTCACTCCTCTGGATTGCCCGCCTTGCCTTCGGCTTTTTTACAAAGTTGTCTGCGCATCTGAAGGATATCTTCTTTTGTTCGGTCGAGTCTTTTTGAATTCGGCAGCAAGTGTAAACCCGCAGCATGCTGCGGGTTAAGCGAGCGAATAATAAACTATAACTTTCCTTAAGAATCGAAGTCTCTCCCAAGGCTCGCCTTGGGAGGCCTTCAATCGACCATTCATTGCCCACGGTCATTGCGAGCCGCATCTCATGCGGCGTGGCAATCTCGTTTTTAAATGTCCCCCTTTGGAGGGGGTGTCGCGAAGCGACGGGGGAGGGTATCCCCTACCCTATGTTCATCCTAGCAAGCCCTACCGCAGATTGAGCAGCTTGGGAAAAAATTCGCCGCGGTTGCCAACGCCGATTGCGCGAAAAATATCTTTCATATGTTCTTTTACGGTATTTTCACTGATGAAGAGCCGCTGGGCGATATCCCTGTTGGAAAGTCCTTTTGCCAGTAAAACAGCTACTTCTTCTTTCCTCGGCGTTAATTTAAACGGTTGAAGAAGCACCTTCACATACTTGTCATTGATAAATGTTATTTCATAAAATTTATCACCCTGGAACCTGGTGATGGCCGGTTTGTGGTTGGAAATATTGTGCGCGAAACAGTGCAGATATTTTTTCTTTCCCATTTCAACCGGATACGCGCCGTAAAGAATCCGGATAGACTCCTGATTCTTGAGATTAAGTTCCAGTAGAATATTCCTGGCATATCCGTGTTTTTTCAATTCATCGACGAGAATACGTCTTTGTTCCGCCGGAAAATATCCGAGATCCGACGCCCTTTGCCCGATCATATCCTTGCGTTTCAAGCCCGTGTATTTAAGAGCCGCGTCGTTTACCTCAACATAGATGCCTTCTTTCATCGTGTTGATACACATGGGAATCGGCGATTTCATGAAAGACGCGTAAACCAAATCTTTCCGTAAAATTTTTCCCGTTCGTTTTTGACTTTTCATCATCAAAACTTTCCAAAAATAATTATCGTGAAACTTTCAGGTAGCGACGCGTCTATCAGGAGGGATATTTTAACAGACATTGCGTTTGCGTCGCGTGAATAATTTACTTCATGAAACTATATCAAAATAGTAGTAATTATAAACCACTCTTTCGGGTTATTGTCAATTGTTATGGAATAGTTTATTTAAGCAGGCAGAAAAACTTATAGCATAAGCGGCCTGATTTGCGCGATATTTCAAGTAAATACTGTCCCGCGGGAGTATCTTCCCTTGGAAGAGAGAAGATCAACTATCCTCCTATTTAATACAGTATATAAGTATTAGATTTTACTTCCGCGGGGCTTTAAAACCAATAAGATAAAAATCTTTTACCATAAGGAACAGAAATACAATCCCTCGGTTTCGGCAGCGCAAAAAATACAATCCCTACATAAATATGCAATAGATTCAATTCCTTATCTTTGAGTTCTATTTAATGGACAATCATCTTGTTCTTGTATAAAATAGAGCAAATGGTTCCGGAGGCTCAGGCAGTGGGAAAAGAATACAAATCCAGGCTGAAACTCATTGACGAACTGGAAGCGGCTCACAAGGAAATAAATAAGCTTCAGGCGCAGGCCCAAAAGAATCAACAGTTCGAAAAGGCGTTGACGCAATCGAGACGTTTTTATCAAACCCTGTTTGAAAATTCCGGCACGGCGACCATTGTCATCGAACAGGACACCACCATCTCCATGATGAACAACGACTTCGCGAATTTCACGGGCTACTCGCGCGAGGAAATCATCGGCCGCACGTGGACCCGGTATGTGGCTGAAGACGACATCGAACGCCTTCTTACATTTCACAAAACGAGGCGGGAGGAACAGTCGTCAGCGCCCAGGAATTACGAATTCAAGATCCGTAACAAGAACGGCAATCTTCTCCATGTTTTCATGACCGTTGCCATGATACCGGGAACGACGCAGAGCATCGCTTCCATGGTGGATATTACGGAAAGAATCATCGTCGAAAAGGCGCTTTTGCAAAGTGAGCAGAAATACCTGGAACTAAGCATCGTTGACGACCTCACCAGGCTTTACAATTCCAGGCATTTTTACGCCCAGCTTGCAAAAGAAATAGACCGCGCGAACCGCTATGAACAGCCGCTGACCATATTGCTTTTGGATCTTGACGACTTTAAAATGTTCAATGACACATACGGTCACGTTGAGGGGGATTATGTATTATCGCGGCTGGGCGAGGTGATCAAACGATGCCTGCGCGAGACGGATTCCGCCTATCGTTACGGCGGCGAGGAATTCACGGTCATCCTGCCGATGACCACAGGCGAGGATGGCCTTGTGACGGCGAAAAGAATCCGGGAGGAATTAAGAAAAGAAGCTTTTTACCCCGCGGGCCGGGAAGTTCATCTCACCGTGAGTACGGGGCTTTCGCAGTATAAATTAGAGGAGGAGATGAAAGCGTTTGTTCACCGGGTGGACCGGCTCATGT
>DATKPG010000037.1:0-245011 GCA_035524255.1 Smithella sp.
ATATTTCGAGACATTTGAATTCCTGATTTCCTCATGCAACCTTTCGGCCTGAAGCATAAATGCTTCCAATTTAGCCATAATGATAGAAGGAAAGGGATTCCCGTCGCTTTCAATGGCCATGAAAGGAAATTCCTGGATCAGTTGTTCATGGAGTAATTGTTGATGCCCGTTCTTTCCCATATTCCTTTTCCCGTCCATGTTCATTTCTCGTGTCAAAATGGCCTCTGCGATACGATTCGGCATGCATCCAAATGGTCCGATGGCAATGGCACCGCAGTAGTGGTCAACGATATCACTTAAGACCGTTCCAACCGTAAGTATCGCTTCTCCCGCGAGCATGGGATTAATCAGATGAATCGTATTCTTCATAACATGGTTTACATCTTCCATTTTGTCCCAACAAAGATTAGAAGGTAACAAAGCTTTGCGTAAAACCTTCTCGTATTGCCTCATTATTTTGTTTCGAAATAAAAGGGCAAGGCGATCTTTAACAGAAACATGATCTGCTGACACGCCATTTTGGACACACCAATCTGTATAGTAAATCCATTCCAGCAAAGAGGCAACTTTGGTGGCAAAACCTCGTTTGGCAAGTTCTTCCAACAAAAATTGTCTGGAAATGTCGTCGTGGCGGACGAAAATCTCACCGGCCAAAAGGATAACCGGCGTATCAGCAAGATTTCTTTTAACAGGGATTTCTTTTAATACATCGGCAACTCTTCGTAACAGGTCTGAAAGAGTTGTCAAATCCGGGAACTTTTCAAGAGCAAGGAGCACAACCTCCCATTGCTTTTCAAAAATTTTCATCGCGGTATATTTTGAGATTGCATTGGTCAGTAAGATTGAATAAATCTCTTCGAACAGAGAAGCTATGATGGCGCCGCTCCAAATGGCCATAGACAAACGATTTCCTCCGAAACCGGTATAACTGTTTTCTGCCGAAAATGAGAGGAGGGAAACATCCTTAATCCGGCGCTTCTGAATCAGGTCGTTGATGAAAACAGAATATTGACCATAGCGGCAGGGACCGCTCGCGGTCGGCATAAAATAGATCAGTTTTTCGTTCCGTTCGCTCCGCTCGTCGAGATATTTTAAAAGACTGCCCGTTGTAATAATAAGAGGGAGACACTCTTTGCATGTTGAGCACGTCCTTCCTAACTTAAGTGTCTTATCGTCTGCGGGAGGAAGGGCTGTGGCACGAATACCTATTCCGCGGAAGGTGGCTGCAGCAGCTTCCGAAAGAAATCTGCCCATGGATGGAATGATCAGATGAACCGATGGATCGGGGATGGAATACTTTGCACCTGCAGAGTCGATATAGGTAGCTTGATCTTTATTCGTTCTGACCTTAGCCGGACTGAATTGATCAGCGATAAATTCCGACTGTACTTCATTGCCCTGTTGTCGATAACTTTTGATGATTTCTATAAATGCTTCGATTCTTGTCTCAAGGCCCGCATCAGCTACATGACTGTCCAATTCAAGAGTCAATGAAGGTTTTTTTCCCATCATATTTCGGAAATATCCAATCAGGAAAGAATCAGGGCCACAAGAGAAATTTGTTATATAGCAACCATAGAGTTTGGGATGCTTTGCAACAAAGGCTGCTGCCTGAAGGATACGCTGGCCGGCCGACCAGTACATATTTTCTTTTGTGACCTTTTCTGCCAAAGGCAAGGAGTTCATGGGAATGACATGTATGCCCCGGGAAGCAATCTTGTTTGGAATCCCTTTGTGCGCTTCGGATACCAGGGCATTATAAGACCGGCCAAAGACGACTATGCCGAAGGCATTGGGATCATTCTCAATATCAGCCAGTGCCTGCAGGCCAAAATCTTTTATTTCATTGAATATGTCTTGTTGAACATTAACGGCTTTAAGAAAAGCTTTGCGCGCATTTTTTTTGCTGACACCAAGTTGCAGAGCCATGTCCACAAAGACATCCGCCGTCTTTGAAATTCCTCTCGAAAAATCAATAACCGGATTCAGTATCCGCCCGGAAGCCTTAATTTGTTCATAGATTCCATGGTCTTTAAAAGCAGCGGCAAGATAGTATGGTTCGCCTTGTGAGAGAGGACAGCAGACACCCTGTGAATCACCGTGCTCCACATAATCACATTTCAGTTGAGGGAGAAAAAGATAGTCTGGTTTCTTTTGCAGCAGATTCAGAAAATAACCGTGGGCGATCTCGGCGGGGTAGCAGAAAGGCGCACTCTTTTGATCAATTCCTTCCTGTTCAATCAGACTGGATAGAATAACCCTGAACCCAATTTCTTCGAAGAACGTTTTATACAAAGGATAATAAGTATTGACCAGGAAGGACTTGTTAATTCCGATTGTCCTTAATCCGGATTCATTGACTGCTTCATGAACCGGATTGTCTCTGAAAATAAAATGTTCATAGCGCGAGACATCGTTAAATTGTCCGGCAGAGGTCTCAATGTTGGAGCGAAGATTATACCAGAGATTACAAGCTCCTCCAAAAGGATAAGTCTTCGTGCCGATCTTTATTTTTGCTATCTCGCAATGTCTATCACACTTCTCTTTCCCACCGCCGCAGACAAAAGAGGGTCCATATTCGATTTCCCGATCTCTGAGGGTCTTCAGAGAATAAACACCTTTCTTCATTAAACCGAGTTCGATCCTGTGTTTAACCTCCAAGGCAACACCAAAAGCACCGATGAGGCCCGGTTCCGGCGGGACAACGATTGATTTTCCTGTAAGTGCGGCCATGGCAAGGGGAACGGCCCGGTTATAACAAACCCCTCCCTGCATAAAAATCTTTTGCCCAACGGGCCGGTTGCCCTTCACACGGTTATTGTAGTTCATGCAAACGGAATATACCAGACCGGCCACAATATCCTTGACGGATATTCCCTCATGAAATGCGGTTTTTATATCGCTGCTGATAAAGGCGGCACACTGATCGTTGAAATTAGGCGGACAGGTGCCCTGTAAAGCAATATCTGCAATCTCTTCCATTTTAATATTCAAAGTTTCCTTTGCCGCTTCTTCAAGAAATGATCCGGTTCCCGCGCTGCAGGCCTCGTTCATTGCGTAATCGCAGGGAACTCCATTAGTGATATAAGTATATTTTGCGTCCTGACCGCCGATTTCGAAAATAGTGTCTACACTCTCATCGAAATAAATGGCTCCGGTCGCGTGAGCTGTGATTTCATTTATTATTCCATCAGTCATGGCATGAAGACCCGCTATTTGCCGCCCCGACCCTGTAACACCCAGGCTGATAATACTTATTTTGTCGGCATTGTCTCCAAGCTGCCGCAGTAAACTACTGTAACAGGCACGGGCAGCTCGTACCGGGTCTCCGTTGGTCCGTAGATAATCGGTGGCTAGAATCAGGTTGTCCGTTGTTCTGATTAAGACAGCCTTGGTTGTTGTTGAACCCACATCAAGTCCGAGAATGCATATATCTCCGGCTCTGGGTATTCCTCTGGCTGCCGTTTTGTATGTAACCATGGATTCTGCGTTCTTGAGCGGCGGCAGACTGGAAAAGGTATTCTTTTGTGAACGGAAAAGAGATTTAACCGAAATTGGCACGGCATCGTTTTCCATCGCCCAAAGTGCACATCCGAGCGCTTCAAAGTAAGATGCTTCAACCGGAACCGTCACCGAATGAAGTTCACTCTTTAAATAATCGACCATGACCGTATTTTTTGTACAACCTCCAATGATCATGATGCACCCATGGGAATCCTTCTTTAGCAATTCGAGAATCTTGCCGGCCATCATCCGGCAAAGGCCGGCGGCTACCCGCTCTTTGGGGATGCCTTTGTTTGTGGCATGTGTACAATCACTTTTACAGAAGACGCTGCATCTTCCTGATACAGGATAAGGATCAACATCTTTCGCCTTTTGCACTGCTTCATCAAGCTCGATACCCATTCTATTTATTTGTTGAAGAAAAAACTCACCGGTTCCGGATGCACATTTATTGCCGGCATTAACAGAAACGATATGGCCTTTACGATCCAACCGATAGAGCATGAATGTTTCACTGCCGGCGCTGACAATGGTTTGTATGCCTTTTTTATTGCCGTTCACATACTTGAAAGCATGCTCTATGGCTTTCGGTTCGGGAATAGAAGTTATGTTAACCAGGTGTCTTAACTTTTGACCCGTAATGGCTATATTTTCGTAGTCGGATGGATTGATATTACGTATTGCCTGTTCGAGGGCGTTACGGGGATTTCCGTGATGCGATTCTTGAAAGATATCTGTTATAGATATCTTCTCACCAATATTGGAAGAGATCGTCACCATAGTCAATGTTGAAGAGCCAACACAAATTCCAAGATATTTAAGCTTTCGGTTTTGTTGATTATGATGGTTGATACATATATTCATTTTGTACCTCCTCTTGAGCTAAGTATTCTTCTCGTTGTTGGGTATTTATAAGACAAAATATGTGCCAACCAAGCTACGACATCATATCATGATGTAATTACTTGCATTTCTTCGAAGACACCTTCGATAAACCACACAATATTTTATTTAAACTTGACAAAATTTGATATTAGGTAGTACATTAATTGTACAATGAATGCTTTACTTAGTAAAGCCGATCGCAATTTCTTTAAACAAATTGCCCAAGCGGCCTTTTCCAACCCTTTCAGCGAAGAAAGGCATACAATAGATACAGCTATTTTTCAAGCGCACTGTGGCAACCATTTGCCCGACGTTTTAGACGGTGTAATCCTTGAATTGGATCAACGAATCAAAGAACTGGAAAAACGCGGGCGCAGTGATATAAGGAAATACAATGGTGAAGACCGCTACATTGTCAAAACAGCTATCTTGTTTCATTTGTTTCATCGTTTCTCTGATCAGTTTGAAGATCTGATTATCAAGCAGGCTAAATCAGGAGACACTGCGTGTGTTGTAACATTTGCCGGAGATATTCTTTCTTCCCTCACCCGATATGGTTTTTCCGATATTGAGATTCTACGGTATCTGGCAGGCTTCTATCAGCTTCGACGGGCTTTCTTCTTCATTCGTGAGGGATTGCTGGGTCAATGTTCATCCATGCGCCGCCTGCGAGAGGACCTTTGGAACAACGTCTTTACACACGATACACGCTTATATGATGGATTTCTCTGGAACCGAATGGAAGACTTTTCCACCCTTATTCTGGGAGAGACAGGAACCGGAAAAGGGGCGGCAGCAGCGGCAATCGGCCGTTCCGGATTCATACCCTTTGATCCAAAGACGAATAAATTCTCCGATAGCTTCACGAGAACATTTATCGCAATCAATCTTTCGCAGTATCCTGAGAGCTTGATAGAATCGGAACTCTTCGGCCATCGCAAAGGAGCTTTTACAGGTGCCATAGATGCTCATGCCGGTGTCTTCGCCCGGTGTAGTCCGTATGGTTCGATTCTTCTTGATGAGATCGGTGAAATTTCATACTCGATGCAAATTAAATTGCTGCAAATTCTCCAGGAGAGAACCTTCTGTCCCGTGGGTAGCCATGAAAAACAACGTTTCGAAGGCCGCGTCATTGCCGCAACCAACAGATCAATGACGGAACTGCGACAGACACAACTGTTTCGGGATGACTTCTATTACAGGCTTTGTTCCGATATTCTTATCGTGCCGACTCTGCGCCAGCGTGTTATGGAAGATCAGGGAGAGATTGATATTCTTCTTGCCCATGCGATCCAAAGACTGATTGGAAAGGATGATGCGGGACTGACTCAGTTTGTAAAGGAGAAGCTTGCCCAAAGTTTGCCGCCGGATTACTCCTGGCCGGGGAATGTCCGGGAACTCGAGCAGTGCATCCGAAGCATATTAATAAAAGGAGTGTACCATGCCGAGGGAAAAAACAAAACTGCCGATATGGAAGCGGATATAATTGAGCATATTAGAAATAAGACGTATGATGCCGATAGTCTGATAACCGACTACTGCACCCTCCTTTACAAAAAAAATGGTTCATATGAAGAGGTAGCCCGCAGGATGAAGATGGACCGCCGCACTATCAAAAAATATATTTCAATGAAAAACAACCAATGCACAACCCCGCCGGCAAAACGAGTGTTAGCTGATCACTAAGGCTGAATGATTCCAAGAATGTCGAACTGAAGATTTGAGGATGTAGTTTGTTGTAAAACGGAGAAATCAGCCGAAACGCGGCGATCGGCTGTATTGGCTTGTTATGTGCATTTTAATATGCCGCCATCAAGGATAACCTTTTTCTTGTTTTGCAGTTTTTCAATTGAATAATTTATTAACTCCAGTATGGCCTCTTGTTTGCCTGACTGAATATAAAGATGATCAAAAAGCATGTCTACGGTATCTTGACCGGCACTGAGTTTCACAGGCGCACCGGAATCATGGAACACGTGGTCTATTTGGAGAAGAAAAATGGTTATTTATCGGAAGTCTTAAAATGAACCATCAAACCAGAGGGCAAACGGCAAGGCCAATCCAAAAGTTATTATAATCTTGACATTTATTGTCAAAATAGTATGTTTTTCTCATTCTTGGGACTAAATAAATAACTATGCGCCGGAGGAGTCATGAAATCTTTATTTTCAATAGTTCTTGTGTGTCTTTTACTGGTTCCCTTCAAAGTTTTCGCGGTAGAGTCCGATGACATCAATACTGACAGACCGGATTGTAAAATATGGAATGAAGTACCCGCGAAAAAAGGCGAGTCCGTAACATGGTCGGGACAGTGCGAGAAGGGACACGCTTCCGGCTACGGAGAGGCGGTCTGGTCTCTAAACGACAAAGAAACCCAGCGTTTTAACGGAATATTGAAAAAAGGCAAATGCTCAGGCATGGGGACGCTTACCTTTGCCAACGGCAATAAATACTCGGGTGACTTTAAAGACAACAAAATGACCGGCAACGGGACATACACTTTTGCCAACGGCGATAAATACGAAGGGAGCTTTGTCGACAGCGAATTCCACGGCAAAGGAACGCTAACGTTTGCCAACGGCGATAAATATGAAGGAGACTTTGCTCACGACAATTTCAGCGGCACGGGCTCTTACTACTATGCCAACGGCGAGCGATACTCAGGGGGCTTTGCCTATGGCAATTACAATGGCAAAGGGACTTTCGTCTGCAGTAATTACAAAGAGTTTAAAGGGAAATTCGAAAACGGTTACCCGATTGGATTTGTGATTAAATGTAATTAATCGAGACGGGGGAATAATTAGCTTCCTGTGGCGAATTTAACAGGATTTTGGTTAAAATTCCCATTTTTCTTACCGGCAGAGCCGCTCTGTTCATTTTTTGTCGGATATCTAATAAATCATTATCATTGATTTTACAGGCTAAATTAATTTTCTATAATCCGGGGAATATGACTGCCGCATATGGCATACAGGTTGCTTGAAATTAAGTTAAGAGTAATGTTTAGGATACTCGGGTTACTGCAATGCGCGTATTGAGTCTATTTATAGACGAGACGGCATAAGCGGTTCCCGGTTTAACCCCTCGCAAGAAACAAAGTCTTTCACGAGGGGTTATTGTTTTTCTTATCACTGATTTGTATTTACTTTGCCGAAGGACATCAAATTAAGTCTTATCCCGATTATCAGCGATTCGAGCCCACACTTCCATTGAAATAAAAACTTGAAGTTTCCCGGCTCAAAAGCCGCAATCATGCGCGCGGGCATTGCCCGGCGCGAAAAATTATTGTCAGTCCGATAAATAATATTCAATGGTTGAGACAACCCTTACCTTCTTTATATACGGAGTATTGCTGTCGCGATCTTCTATGGAAAATTCACCCTGTGAAGCGCTTTTGATTTTCCCCAGCTTGCTGTTTGAATCCTGGGCAAACTTGTCCGCCATCGCTCTGGCATTTTTTGTCGCTTCCTCAATCATCGCGGGCTTCAGGTCATTTAATTTTTTAAATGCATAAACCGGCTTCGATTCATAATCTCCGCCCGAAATCGCGATGCCCTTTTTGCCTAATTCTTCCGCGAATGATGCCATCGTCTTTCTGACCAAATCGACATTTTCACTGTAGACATTAATGGTGGATATGCCCGAATAACGGAATTTGGCTTTATCGGATTGCTGATCCTGTATCGCGGGAGCCGAGATGGAAATATCTTTATCCTGAAATCCATGTTTATTTAAAAATTCCAGGATAATTGAGTTTTTTTGCTGGATGTTAAAAAAGACCCTGTTCAGATCATTATCGGCCACACTGAATTTAACGGGCCAGATCGCGATATTGGACTTAACTTCGCGCTCGGATAATCCCTTTACCGTAACGACCCTTTCTAAAGCCTTCAGCTTTACGATGCCCCCGTAAATAAAGTAACCAAGCAACGCCAGACCGATACACACCAATATTCCCTTGATAAAAGCCGCGCCGAGACTATCGTCATTCATATGACCTCCGTTTAAATTTGATCTATAGACCCAATCTGACCAAAGCCTTTTGACAACATGCATACGCTATCAATCCAACAAGGTTTATATGTTTCCCCGCCATTACCGCAACCGCTGTAGTATTTAACACATAACTAATATCGTTTGCAATCGGGTATTAAAGTATTGTTTCAGGAACCGCCGATTAATTTGCCCGATTAATCTGGTAGATTAATCCTGTTGCAAGAAAAAATAAAGATGATAAAATAAATAAAAAAGTTTGGCATTTCCCTTTCGTTTTCGGAGTAGCAATCGTTTTTAGGCGGCGCTTGCGGCCACCCGAAAAGCGTTTGCCCGTTTAAGGCGCGCGCATTTGAGTATGACCTGTTGCTTCATCGAGCTTCGGTCGAGCTTCGGTCATGGAGTAAGGCAAATATGCAAAACACTAACGGACACATCCCCTCGCGCTACGAGATGAACCATCTGGTTCGCTCCGTCCTGACCCGGCATCGGGCCAATCTGGAGCTTATTACAGTTTCCTGCATAAACCGGGTTGTCTATCTTTCCGGCTCACTCATTAAAACGACAAAACCGGATTATACGATGACCGAGATCGATCTTATTTTTCGGGACATAGCAAAGATTCCAAAAGTTCGCAGCATCAATGCCGATCTGGACAACTGGATAGTCAGCGCCGTCGAGGGCACGGGGGAATGGCTCATCTCTCAAAAAGGCGCCGCCTTCCGGCAGCAACCGCAAAAAACGATTCGCGTGACACCGGATTTTAAGGATGATGAATAAATGCCCGCGTACTTGACGATATTAAAAAAGGAAATCTGCAAAATCCGGGTATCTTTTATCGGGGTATAGGTCAACGGCTCTTGCCGCGGGAAAAAAGAAATGTCTGGAATTTTTGAATCAAAAACCAAGGAGGCGGATATGGAAGAGATTAATAACATTCTTGTTGTAAGCTGGATGACCCGATCATGCAAAAAGACGATCCATTATGGTGTTTCACTGGCGGAGAAATATAAAGCCGAGCTTTCCGTGATTCATATCGTGAACACGTTCTGGCTTCAGGGATGGAGTGTGCCCATGATATCCCTGATGGAAGAGCGGAAGAAAGATTTGCAAAAAGTAAAGCAGGAACTGGAAACCGTTATTAACAGCGAAAAAAAGAAAGGGATGACCATCCGGGAGTTTATCAAGGAGGGTGATCCGGTTGAAGAAATTCTAAAAACTATTGAAGATGAAAAAATTGATCTGCTTATTTTGCGCGCCCAGGAAATGGGCCGCACGGAACATTTTCTTATCAGCGGCAGTAATGATGCCATTATCCGGAAAATACCCTGTTCAATACTGCTTGTCAAAGACGAACCGCGATAAGGCGTGTTTCGCTAAAGCCTGAGCAAGGATCACTACGAAAACGGCGCCCGGAGATACGTTTCAACGGGCGCCGATAGATTCTATAATGATGCCTTTATCTTTATTTTTACAAGACATTTTCTGTTTATGACGGGGTTAAAATAATCAAGGATTTATTGATCCGGGAAAGCATTGCCTGCCGGCACTTTCGCAGCCGATATTCATTGACATATTAAATAATTCTTCATATACTTCCACACCGAAAAAGGAAGATTCAATCAATTTTAAAATAATCCGCATACATGGAGAAAAAATGCTGGCACTATTTATGAACAAAAAAAGCAAACTTGGAATATTTTTAGGGATATTGGTCAGGACCGCGTGCGCGGCCGGCCTGATGGCAATTCTTTCGTCCTGCGGCCACTCGCCCGGATACAGTTACACAATAAGCGGCACGGTCAGCGGAATGGCCGGCAGCGGGCTGGTGTTGCAGGACAATGGAGGAGATGACCAGACCGTCACGGTTGACGGCCCTTTTTCATTTCAAACAGCGCTTTCCGACGGATCCGCCTACTCCGTCACGGTAAAAACACAGCCGACAAACCCTGCACAAACCTGCGTCGTCAGTAACGGCACCGGCTCAATCAATGGTTCGCCCGTGTTGAACGTGGCCGTGAGCTGTACCCAGAATGCCGGCCCTGTGACGGTTGACCCGTTTGGGCTGTTTGCCTATGTGTCAAACGCGAACACCAATAACATTGCGGGCTTTACCATCGATCCATCATCCTCCGCCACACCCGGGGCATTGGCCACTGTTACAGGCAGCCCGTTTCCAGCCGGAGCAAACCCCACGCAGGTCACGATTGACCCGTCAGGGCAGTTTGCCTACGCGGCAAATTTGGGCAGTAATACTGTCTCGGCCTATGCGATAGATACTAATTCCGGCTCACTGACTTACGGGGCATTGACAGCCATTTCAGGAAGCCCGTATAATGCCCAAATGAATCCTTTCTCCGTAACGATTTATCCTTACGTATCAGGAACATTTGCCTCATCAGGAGAATTTGCCTATGTGCCCAATATGGGTTCCGGCAATATCTCGGCCTATACGATCAGTTCGATTGACGGGTCATTGTCCCCCATAACTGGAAGCCCGTTTGCGGCGGGAAATAGTCCTGCCGGTGTCACGATTTACTACGTGCCGTCATCTACATATGTTCAGGGGCCTTTTGCCTATGTGCCCAATATGTCGGATAGCACTATCTCGGCCTATACCATCGGGACAGACGGATCATTGACCGCTTCACTAACCAGCCCGACGGTCTCTACAGGATCGTGGCCCATCGCCATAGCTGTTTACGCTGACCCCGGCAACAAATTTGCCACTGCCTATGTGGCAACTATGGGTTCCGGCGCTGTCTCGGTCTATACGATCAATACCGACGGGTCATTAAGCTCTTCCGGTACCACCCCGTCAGTGACAGCCGGAACATATCCCGCGTCCATTACGCTTTATACGAACGCGACAGGAGCATTTGCCTATGTGTCCAATATGGGTTCAGCCAATATCTCTGTCTTTGCGATCAGTTCAGCCGACGGGTCATTGAGCCCCAACCCGGGAACAACTGTGAATTCGGGAACGTATCCTAATCCGGTAGCGATTTACTCGACCGCAACAACAGCTTTTGCTTATGTGTCAGACAGGAATGACGGCACCATCTGGGTTTATTCAATCAACACCAGTACTGGCGCGTTAACCAATATTCAGCAAATGGCAATCACTGGCGCGACAAGTCTTACCACAGTTACAATTGACCCCACAGGGCCTTATGCCTATGTATCAGATTCGAATTTCGGCTATGTCTATGCCTTTTCTATCGGAAGTAACGGTCAATTGAGCGGCCCGTTGTAAAAAAAAATGGAAGCCCTTTTATTCGCGGCACTCTCCGGATAACGGATATAAATTGAACTAATACTCACGTAGATTTTCAACAAGGAGGTTAACAGTGAAAAAATTAACCGCGGCCATTTCATGTATTCTATTCCTCATTCCGGTTTCTGTTTTGGCTAAAAATTTACCCGTAGAAGAACAATTCAAAAAAAGTTTCCCAAAAAATATTTTTGAAAGTATAACGCCCACAGATATTAAAGGAATTTATGAAGTCTATACGGGCAACCAGATTTACTATTACATGCCGAAAGACGATGTAATCCTGTACGGAAGTTTAGTTTCCAAAGACGGAGTAAATATCACCCGCGAAAGTTTTTTTAAAAAGATGGCGCAAAAAATGGCCAAATTGCCTCTGGATAGCGCTCTGAAAATCGGCAACGGAAAAACAGCTGTCGTGGAATTTATGGATCCAAACAATTCTCAATGCCGTCAGGCTTACAAGTTCTTTTCTCAACGCCAGGATGTGACATTGTATGTTTTCTTTCTCCCGTTTTCGAAGGAATCGGCGGAAAAGATTAAACATATCCTCTGTTCAAAGGATGCCGTAAAGGCGTATGATGACGCGGTGACCGGGAAACTCGATAATAAGGCTCCGCTGAATATTTGCGCCGACAAAAAAGTAGATGAAACCGTCAAAACGCATTTGCTTCTTGCTTCGCAAATCGGGGTCAGGGGAACACCCTTATTTTATATCAAGGGTCAGGCCCTTGACGGATTTGATCCTGCCGTTATTGAAAAACTTTTAAAAGATTAGGCTAAAGCGTAGAAACGGCAGCCGCTTTTTTCAAAAAGAGCGGCTATCGGATCTTTGCTCCTGTATTTGCTTCACGGTCAAATGTCAGCACCGTCAACCCTTTTTCCGTATCAGTCGCCAGCAGCATGCCGTAAGATTCTACTCCCATTAATTTCGTCGGCTTTAAATTGGCGACAATCACAATTTTTTTGCCGACCAGTTCTTCCGGAGTGTAGTCCTTGCTGACACCGGCAACGATGGTGCGTTCTTCACCGATATCAACTTTAAGTTTTAAAAGTTTATTGGATTTGGGAACAGCTTCAGCCGCCAGAATTTTTGCCACGCGTAAATCCACTTTGGCAAACTCCTCATAGTCAATTTCCGGTTTTAAATCAATCATAGGCGCTTTTTCCTTTACAGGCTTACTTTCTTTTTCCTCAACAACACGCGGGAACAATAATTCGCCGCGGGTCAGGGGGCTGCCCGCCTTTAAGGCATTATTATTTTTTATACTGGCCATATCCAGAATCTCAGTTTCGTCCACTCCAATTTGCCGTAAAATTTTCTCCGCGGTCTGCGGCATGAAAGGTTTAAGTAAAATAGATATATCCCGCAGGGCCGCAAGCAAATTATACATAATGGCCGTTAATTTTTCCCTGTTTGCGGGGTCCTTTCCCAAAGTCCACGGCTCATTCTCGACAATGTATTTATTCGTGACATTTATAAAATCCCAAATGGCAATCAAGGCTTTATGCAGGGACATATCATTAAAACCGGCTTCAACTTCAGCGACCGTTTTTAAAGCGGCGTCATGCAGAGCCGGTTTATTTTCTTTGAGGCTGACTTGGGGCACCTTGCCGTCGCAATATTTGACAGCCATCGTAATGGTGCGGCTGACCAGATTGCCAAGATCATTGGCCAGATCAGAATTTAACCGCTGCACAAAAGCTTCCTCGGAAAAATTGGAATCCAGTCCGAAAACCATATCTCTTAAAAGAAAATAACGAAAAGCATCCAGACCGTATTTATCCTTTAAATCAAGGGGGCGGACAATATTGCCAAGGCTCTTGGACATTTTACTCTGATCCGAATTCCAGTAGCCATGAACATTCAGGTGCCGGTAAGGTTCAATACCGGCCGCCTTGAGCATGGTCGGCCAGTAAATGCCGTGAGGCTTTAAAATATCTTTCGCGATCAGATGTTCGGCTACCGGCCAGAACATTTTAAATTTATCCGAGTCAGGATAATCCAGGGCGGTAACGTAATTAATCAAAGCGTCAAACCAGACGTAGGTTACGTACTTTTCATCAAAAGGCAGCGTAATGCCCCATTCCAACCGGGATTTGGGGCGCGATATGCAGAGATCTTCCAGCGGATCGCGCAGGAAACCTAAAACTTCGTTTTTATATCTTTCAGGACGGATAAAATCGGGGTTTTGTTTGATGTAATCAATCAGCCAGTCCTGATATTTGCTCATGCGAAAGAAATAATTGCTCTCGCTGCGATGCTCCGGTTTTGTCTGGTGATCGGGACACTTGCCGTCGACCAGTTCCTTTTCCATATAAAACCGCTCGCATCCGACACAATAAAAACCTTCGTAAGACCCAAAATAGATATCACCGGAATCGTAGACTTTCTGCAGGATATTACGCACCGTTTCGACGTGGTTGGCATCCGTTGTCCGGATAAAATAATCGTTGGTTACGGAAAGTTCCGGCCATAAACTACGAAACTGGCCGCTGATTCGGTCCGCGTATTCTTTGGGCGTGATCCCGGCGTTTTGCGCCGCTTCCGCGATTTTATCGCCGTGTTCATCCGTTCCGGTCACAAAGAAAGTTGTATCCCCCATCATGCGGTGATATCTGGCCAGAACATCCGCAACAATGGTCGTATAAGCATGTCCGATATGCGGTGAAGCATTAACATAATAAATCGGCGTCGTTATATAAAATGATTTTGACATATGAACAGCATCCCCATCCTGATTATTGAAATCAGTTCTTTTCATCCATTTTTTCCAAATCCAATATCTGCTTTTCGCACTGTATGTCTACAAGATTATCGGAAACCTTACCGGCTTTAGGACATTTTTTCCGCCCGGAGTACCCTTCATGTTCAAAAGCCAGACAGCACATCAGGCGGCCGCATAATCCGGAAATTTTTTCGGGATTGAGCGACATGCTCTGTTCTTTCGCCATTTTGACGGTAACTCTTTCCAGATTTTGCAGAATACCCGCGCAGCAAACCATCCGGCCGCAAACAGCGATGCCTTTGGTAATGCGTGTCTCCTGCCTTGCGCCTATCTGTTTCAATTCGATTCTGATCTTGAATCTTTGAACAAGGTCTTTGACCAGTTCACGAAAATCGACCCGGCTTTCCGACGTGAAGTAAAAAATAATTTTGCTCTTGTCAAAAAGGCAGTCCACATCGATTAATTTCATGGGAAGCTCTCTTTTCTGAATTCTTTCCACACAGAATTTCCGGGCTTCGTCCTCCAGCTTGTCGTTTTCTTCTTTAATCTGCAAATCCTGAACCGTTGCTTTTCGAACGACTTTTTTTAGATTTGCCGGCACTTCCGACGGTTGACATCGCTTTACATCATTGGCAACAAAGCCCAGCGCCAGACCATTATCGGTATTCACAATAACCTGATCATTTTTATGTAAAATTAAGTCGCCTGCGCCAAAACTGTAAATTCTGCCCTCCTGTTTAAATTTAACGCCAATAATATTTACAAGCAATTTTTTATCCTACCTGATTTTTTAATAATTTAACTTAAATGCCATTGTTTCCAATGTCAATGATTTGTTGACATTCTGATCCAAAATCTGACCCGCCTTTTCAATCTGCGCTATATTCTGAAGAATTTGTTCGCCGGATAAACGCGCGGCACAGGCTGCGACAAAAGATGAATTGTCCTGATTGATTAACATTTCATTTTTTTTGATTTCCTTAAAAATCAAAGCATCACGAAAAAAAGTGTTAAGTATATTCAAACCTTGCCTGATTTCCTTTTTCCCCTGTGCAAGGTATGACGCAAAATTAATTAAACTGAAGGGATCATTGGGGCGTGTCATTGAAAGCAACCTCAACAATTCATCGCGATAGGCAACAATATCTTCTTTATTTAATTCCATGGCGTTGCCAATTGAGCCGCCGGACAGGGCCGCCAGAAGCAAAGCTCTTTGATTATCCATGCCCGTCTGATCGATAAGAAATTTTGCCACGGCTTCAGAATTCAACGGGTTAAAACGCATATGCTGGCAACGCGAAATGATCGTGGGCAGCAGAGAATATGGCCTGGCTGTCACCAGAATTAATATATTGGACGGGGACGGTTCTTCCAGCATTTTTAAAAGCGCGTTTGCCGCCTGATCGTTCATTTTATCGGCATCATCGATAATAAACGCCCGCATTCTGGCTTCCAGCGGTTTACATTTAACGCGTCTCTGTATTTCACGAATGGAGTCAATGCGAATAAACTGACCATCGGCTTTTACAGTAAAGATATCGGGATGGCTTTCATGTTGAATTTTCCGGCAGGAAATACACTCACTGCAGGAATCATAAAGAGAATTCACCTTCTCGCAGTTAAGAGCCTTGATAAACTCCAGGGCTAAAGTTCTTTTGCCCACGGCGGAAATTCCGCTAAATAGATAAGCGTGCCCTGTTCTGTTTTTAGCCAGGGTTCTTTGAATGATTTCTATCTTTTTTTCATGGCCGTAGATATCGCGAAAAGACATAATGTAAAAAGAAGTTCCCCGAAATAACTAATCTTGTAAATTTATAAAATCACGAATGTGCCGGCGCACTTCTTCCTGAATTGCGTTAACACCTTGATTGGCGTCAATCAGGCGGAAACGTCCCGGATCGTTTCTTAAAATATTGAGATAACCTTCACGAATCCGCCGGTGGAAATCAATATTTTCTCTTTCAAACCTGTCGATGGAAGAAGGTTCTTTCAGGCGATTATTCCGATCCGTGGCTCTTTGCAGCCCGATTTCCACCGGCAAATCAAACAATAAAGTCAAGTCCGGCTTTAAATTCAGTGCGGAATAGTCGTTGACTAACCTGATAAATTCCTGATCAAGACCGCGTCCGGCGCCCTGATAGGCAAAGGTGGCATCAGAAAACCGGTCGCACAAAACAACTTTGCTCTGTTCCAGGGCCGGCAAAATTTTTTCCCGGACATGCTGCGCCCGGGCCGCGCAGAACAAAAACATCTCCGTCTCCGCGCGCATATCATAATGTTCGCTGTTAAAAAGGATACTGCCTATTTTCCGGCCGATGTCGGTCCCTGAGGGCTCCTGGGTGACAACAACCGGAACGTTTTTTTCAACAAGATACCCGGCAACAAGTTTTATCTGGGTTGACTTTCCCGAACCCTCAATGCCTTCAAAGGTAATTAACTTTTTCACTAACTAAACCTTTCACAACTGATCATTAATTTATAATTTAAAAACTCCCGGCTTAATTTTTGTAAAATAACAAGACGTGCCTGTCAGTAAGTGAGGATAGTTTGTCATTAAAAAGGGGAAACTGGGAATACACCCCTGTGAATCAGGATATATTCCCAGTTTTGATTTTGCTGTTGATAAATTATTTTCCATCCCCGGGAACGATTGCTTCCACCGGACATTGATCGGCACAACTTCCGCAGTCATTACAAAGTTTAGGGTCGATAACATATTTATCTTCGCCTTCAGAAATTGCCTCGACAGGACATTCACTTTCACAAGAACCGCAAGCAATGCATTCGTCAGTAATCACATATGCCATAATTCTTTATACTCCTTCTTAAAAAAGTTATTCACTAAAATGCAGATCCCTGACATATCGGCTGTCAGGAAGTCCTTGTTAATCAAAATCACTGATAATTGTCAATTCATAAAAAAAGTTTTTAAGGGTATTTTGCGCGCGATTGACACAAAACAGACTTAAACAGCAATTACTTCCTTTATATCCGGTATTTGCTTTTTAATCATTTTTTCTATGCCCATCTTTAAAGTCATCTGAGACATGGGACAACCGCGGCAGGCGCCGGTTAATTTCACCTTGACGATCCCATCGGAGCTTACATCTACCAGTTCCACATCTCCGCCATCAGCCTGCAGGCTGGGTCTTATAAGATCAATAGCTTTTTGCACTTCTTCTTTCATATAATTTCTCCTTAATCGGTTAAGATTTGTCTTTTTCGCCCGTTCAATGCGGCATGTAACTAATGATCTTACGGGCAACATCCTGGGCAATTTGAGGCAAATCAGGTTTTAAAATCATATAATCCTCTACGATATCATGACCGGCTTTCCACATGAGTTTACCGGTTGAAACATCATATAATTCAATAGTTAAACCAACCTTAGCCAATTTCTTATCCTGGACAGTGGTATATTCCCAATCATCGACAGACACTAGCAAAAACGCGTCAATTTTTGCCAATTCGCCGATTTTTTTGCTAAGATCTGGGTCGGAAAAATTAAGTTGCCGCAATTTAGCAAGATACTCCTTTACAGTCTTACGTAATTCATCGCTTACCTGGATTTGTTTGTTCAAACTCTCCGCATATATCACATTGGGAAACAACTTTTTTTCAACCAATGTTCCCGCGACAATTTGTTCCACAGCCTCCCTGGAATCCGTCATATCTTTATGATTCCATACTTCCACCGGAAACACAGCCACACTTTTCGGATGAAAATCCTTTGCTTCCGGCGCCGATTGGGAATAGCGCAATCCGCTGCAACCCATTGCCGTTAAAATAACAATTATTAATATATATTCAACGTACGATTTTTTTATCATAATCTTTAAAACCTCCTTAATTTCGGAAGGACACATCCATATCAAATAAAACGCCACAATAAAACACAAAAACCAGCTATAATGTAGCTGGTTTCCAGTAAGCCTTCCTTGATAGCCCCGGAAAGCACCTGCTTTTTATCACAAAACCCAAAACAAATCCATACATATAATATACAGAGTAACAGATAGAAACTCAAAGATGTACTTAAGCCCATAGGATAAGAGACAAGAAGAATAGTAAATAATATTAATGAGATAAATCTAAGGATGGTTATGGTTAGCGTTTTTCCGAAAACAACCGGAATAGTTTCCTGTCCCATCAATTTATCGCTTTGTATTTCCAAAATATCCGACATCGCAGAACGGATAAAGACAATCCCGAAGGCAAAGAAAAAAGCAACGATCAAACCGGCATTAAAGGAATAACTTTTATTAAGCGCCGGCAGGATTGCGGCTACGATTCCCCAGGCCGCGGACATCGAAATATTTTTTGAACCGGGCAAATCTTTTAAACTCCGGAAATGCCATTTTTTAGGCAGAATCCTCATGTTATAAAGAACGCCGGCAAATGAAATAACAAATAAAAAAATAAAGACCATGACCGCATTGTTATAAGCAAGCGCGAGGGCGGCGGCAATGGAAAGCAAAGCAGTGGTTAAATATATTTTTCTGTGACGATGGTAGCTGTCTTCCCGAAAAGAGCCGACGAGACCGGCAGGCTTAAGGCTGATCAAACGATTTAAGACATGTATCGCGTAAACATAAAGAGAGGCAATCGCCACAAAAGACAGATTTACCGTCATTTTCTGCAACAACATGCAAACCAGACAAAGACACCCCGCGCCCACAGCCGAATAAATATCCGTTTTGATCGCCCATATCCAGAGATTGAGCAATTTACCCAGGTTTTTTAACTTGCGGCTTTGACCTTCCATGATTTTATCCATCACGCGATCGATAATCCAGTTAGGAGTGGAAGCGCCCGCTGAAACCCCGATGCGGTTATAAGGGCCTATATTAATATTTCCCATTTCCGCCGGAGTTTCGATTTGGAAAGTGGAAGATTGCTGCTTTTTGGCCAGGTCGGCCAGTCTTCTGGTATTGGCGCTGTTTTTCCCGCCAACGATAAACATGGCGTCCATTTCACCGGCCATTGCCATAACTTCCGCCTGTCTTTGCTCGGTTGATGAGCAAATGGTGTTAAATACAACCGCCCCGGGAAAGCTTTTCTTTATTTTTTCAACAATCTTGCCGTAATTATTTGAATCCTGAGTTGTTTGAGCGACAACACAAACTTTATCAAGGGAGGATAACTTATCCACATCATCCAATGTGGATAGAATAATGCCCCTGCCGCCCGCGTAACCTAAAAGACCGTCAACCTCCGGATGTTCCCTGTCGCCTACGATCACCACGGTATAATCAAGCGCGGTGTGTTTTTTGATGATGGATTGCACATAACCGACTTTAGGACAGGTTGCGTTGACAACCTTAATGCCGCTTTCCTTGATTTTTTTCCTTTCATCAGGAGCAATACCGTGAGCGCGAATAATCAGAATAGCGTTTTGTCTGTCTTTTATTTCCTCGATACTCTCGATGGGCTTAACGCCGCGGCTTTTGAGTAATTCAATGGTTTGCGGGTTATGAATCAAAGGACCGTAAGTATAAATAGGACGGCGGGTTTCGTGCTGCGCTATATCCAGCACAATATCCACAGCCCTGCGCACGCCCATGCAGAAGCCGGCGGTCTTTGCGAGTTTAATTTCCATCGTCCCTCTACCATCTCTAAAGGAAGTTTTCGCCATGCTGGCGAAAATTCTCGGTAATGTAAGTTTCTGTTTTTATGCGCTCCCCTGACGGGTATGCGCTACCGATCAAAGCGCTATTTTTGTTGGCTCAAAGTCGGTCTCCTCAACGTATTACTAATACGCCTCGTCGCCTCCTCCTAGCCGCCTCAATATCATCTTTGATTTAGAAATGGTTTTATATTCCTTAATTTTCTCAATTCAGTTTTAATTTTATTATTTTTCATTGACGTCTTTCTTTCGCGCCAGAATAAAAAATTCCCTGTTGCCCGCCGGGCCTATTACAGGCGATAAACAGGTTCCTTCAACGTCTAAATCCAGTGATTCGCAAAACCCGCTGATATCCTGAACTATGCGTTCATGAACAGCGTCATCTTTAACCACGCCATGGTTCCCTACTTCCTCACGCCTGGCTTCAAATTGCGGTTTAATCAGCGCCAGAATCAGCGCCCCGTCTCTCAGAAATTTTAAAACGGATGGAATAATACTTTTCAGAGAAATAAAAGACGCATCGATTGCCGCCAAATCAATTTGTTCATCCAGAGCGGCGCCGTCATAATAACGGATATTTGTGCGTTCGATGACGACGACGCGTTTGTCTTCGCGCAGCTTCCAGGCCAACTGGCCGTAGGCGACATCCAGAGCGTAAACTTTTCTGGCGCCTGCCTGCAGTAGACAATCTGTAAAACCGCCGGTGGAAGCCCCAACATCAAGGGCGGTAATATTTTCAACATTCAGGTTGAATTCTTTTAAAGCCGCTTCCAGTTTTAATCCCCCGCGGCTCACATAGGGATTATCCTCTCCCTTGATATGAATTTCCGAATCGACCGCCACGGGAGCGCCCGCCTTATCCGGATAGGCATCATTGATTTTCACAGACCGGGCAAGGATGAGCGCGCGGGCGCGCTCCAGTGTGGGCGCGATTCCGCGTAAAACAAGCAGCTTGTCAAGACGAATTTTTTGAGTGGCCATTTTATGTGATACCATTATGCTTTTGCAAAATAACGAAAGCGATCAGGCATATTGAAAAATTATTGAATGCCGGCTTGTCCCGCCAGCATATCCTTTACCGCCCTAATAATACCTTCTTCATCAATGCCGTATTGATGGCGCTGCTCGGCCTGCGTGGCATGCTTGACAAATTCATCGGGGATGCCCAATCGCTTCACCCAAACACCGGTTACACCTTCCTGGGCGAACAATTCCAAAACAGCGCTGCCAAAGCCGCCTGAGAGCATGTTTTCTTCAACCGTAATCATTTTTTTAATCGTCGCCGCGGTTTTCAAAATCAGCTCACGATCAAGAGGTTTTACAAAACGGGCATTAATCACTTTAATATTGATTCCTTCGCCAGAGAGCTTCTTTGCCGCGCCGAGCGCCGGATGAACCGTCGAACCGATTGCGATAATCGCCAGATCCGATCCGTCACGCAGGACTTCACCCTTGCCTATTTCCAGAGTTTTTGGTTCATCATCAAGAATGACACCCGTTCCTTTACCGCGCGGATAACGCAACGATACCGGGCGCCCGCAGCCAACAGCCGTCTTGAGCATATGTTGCAGTTCATTTTCGTCCCTGGGCGCCATAACGACAATATCCGGCATGGAACGCAAATAAGAATAGTCGAGGAGTCCCTGATGCGTGGCGCCATCTTCGCCGACCAGTCCGCCCCGGTCAATGGCAAATACAACCGGCAGTTTTTGCATGCAGACATCATACACGATCTGATCGTAAGCCCGCTGAAGAAAAGTCGAATAAATGGCGACGACGGGGACAAAACCTTCCACCGCAAGACCCGCGGCAAAGGTTACCGCGTGCTGTTCCGCGATACCCACATCATAAAAGCGTTTGGGAAATTCTTTACAAAATGCATCAAGCCCCGTGCCGTCACACATCGCGGCGGTAATGGCCACAATACGGGAATCGGCCCGCGCCAGTTTAGCTAAAGTACTGCCGAATACTTTCGTATAGGTTGGAATATCAGACGCGGGAGCGGTAGATTTACCGGTTTCCACGTTAAAAGGAGATACGCCATGATACGTCAGCGGGTTTTCTTCGGCATACCGGTAGCCCTTGCCTTTTTTTGTGATGACATGAACAAGCACAGGGCCTGACAGTTCCTTGATATTTTCAAAATTTTTAATGAGGTATTTTAACCGGTGTCCCTCAAGCGGACCCACATAAGTGAATCCCATTTCTTCAAAAAGCGCTCCGGGAACCATAAATGTTTTCAGAGATTCTTCTATCTGCCGGGCGAATTTAACCATCCCTCCGCCAATGCCGGGGATGCTGCCAAGAAAACTTTTAATATCCGTTTTCAATGTGGTGATGGTATGGCCGGTCATGACCCGGTTCAGATAGGAAGACATCGCGCCCACATTGGAGGAAATGGACATTTCATTATCGTTTAAAACGATAATCATGTTTTTTTTACGATCCCCGACCCAGTTTAGCGCTTCAAAGGCCATGCCCGTGGTCATGGAAGCGTCGCCAATCACAGCGATAATCTTATGGTTGTCGCCTTTTAAACAACCGGCTTCTGTAAATCCGGAGGCGGCGGAAATAGAAGTTCCGCTGTGTCCGACATCAAAAACATCATAGATGCTTTCGTCCCGCCGGGGGAATCCGCTGATGCCGGTTTGTCTGCGCAAATCGGCAAAAGTATCTTTACGTCCGGTGATGATTTTATGAGCGTAAGCCTGATGGCCGACGTCCCAGACAATCTTATCCTGCGGCGTATTAAAAACATAATGCAGAGCCAGCGTTAATTCCACCGCTCCCAGCGAGGCGGCAAGGTGGCCGCCACGGGAAGAGACCGTATGAATAATCAAGTCTCTTATTTCCTGAGCCAGAGTATTGAGCTGCGCGGTATTCAGTTTACGAATATCCGCCGGGAATTTCACATTTTCCAGAACACTGTAATTCACTTTTTCGGGTTGTTTTACCAAAACAAAATCCTTCCTATCAATAATTATACCACTTCTAAATCAAAGATGATATTGAGGCGGCTAGGCGGAGGCGACGAGACGTATTATACAAACGCCCCGGAAGCCGACAACGACGCCAACAAAAATAGCGCTTTGATTTAGAAGTGGTATAGCTCATGATTTTCTTTCCATGATATAGCGCGCAATGACGATGAGCGGCATGGCCCTCTCATCAAAACCGGAGAGACTTTCCACGGCCGCGTCAATGTACTTTGCCAATTTTTCTTTTGCCAGTTCCATGCCAAGCAAAGACGGATAGGTAAGTTTGTTACGGGCGGCATCGCTGCCGGTGTCCTTGCCCATCAACTCCCGATCTCCTTCGACATTCAAGATATCGTCCGCTATCTGAAAAGCCAGACCCACATTTATTCCGTATTCCGCCAGAGCTTGAATTTTATCTTTGCCGGCGTTACAAATAACAGCTCCTGATTTTACCGCGGCAACAATCAACGCTCCTGTTTTGCGCCGGTGAATTTCCCGCAGCGTATTTTCGTCGGATTCGGAATTTCCCGAAAGCATATCAAGAGCCTGACCGCCAACCATGCCGCTGATTCCTGCGGCATAGGCAATTTCCTGTATAACCGCCAAACGCCGCTCCGCGGAAAATCCGGATAATCTGACTTTTTTCGCGCGGGATAAAAGAACAAATGCCTCGGTCAGCAGCGCGTCACCGGCGAGGATGGCCATATCCTCTCCGAAAGCCTTGTGACAGGTCGGCTTGCCGCGCCGGAAATCATCGTTATCCATTGCCGGCAGGTCATCATGAATGAGAGAGTAGGCATGAATTAATTCCAAAGCGCAGGCAACCGGCATGGCTGAAGCCAGATCGCCGCCTACAGCTTCCGCCGCCGCCAGACAGAGAATCGGCCTGATTCGCTTTCCTCCGTTAAAAACGCTGTAGTGAACGGCCTCATATATCTTTGCCGGTATATCATTCGCGGGCAGATAATGCTCAAGAGCTTCTTCCACAATTTTCTGCCTGTCTAGTAAATACGCTTTTAAGAATCCCTCATCACCTTCCATCGTTTTGGTCTCCCTCAAAACGCTTTACCTCGAGGGAATCCTCTTTCCCCAAAAGCATTTCGACACGCCTTTGGGCTTCCTCTAATTTAGCCGCGCAAAAGCGAATGCTCTTTATTCCTTCTTCAAAAGATCTCAAGGCTTCATCTAGAGGCATATCGCCGGATTCCATCTTTCTTACAATATCTTCGAGTTTTTCCAACGCGTCTTCAAATTTTTCTTTTGCCATAATTACTCCTGAGATATTTTTTCTATTTTAGCGTTAAAATGACCTCTTGCCAACTGGATATTGACATCTTCCCCTATGTGAAGATCGGCCGCCTGCCGGATAATCATGCCGCTTTGCATACTGCGTGTAATGCTGTAGCCTCTTTGCAAAACTCCCAGAGGATTCAACGATTCCAACAAGGCAGAGTCCTTCCAGAGCCGCTCTTTGAGCGACACCAGGCGGCTGGATATCCTGTTGAATAAATCTTTTTGAATACTTTTTATTAATATTTTTCTTTCACTGATTTTTCCGGCGGGACTTTGGTGCAAAAGCCTGAGTTGAAATTTTTGTAGTTCATGAGTCAGGTTTTGTTCTTTATGATAAAAAGATAATTTAAGCCTTTCTTTAAGATCATCCAGATTAATTTTCAGATCAATTAAAAACCGGCGGGGATCTTTGAGCCTTTCCTGCAATTCGGCAATTCTGTTTCTCCGGTCTGTCAGATATCGAAAATATCCCGCAATCAGTCTCTGTTTAAGAATATTGATTTTCGCTATTAACTCTATCCATTCCGGCACAATTAATTCCGCCGCGGCAGAGGGCGTGGGCGCCCGCAGATCCGCCACAAAATCACAAATCGTGAAATCAGTTTCGTGACCAACCGCGGATACGATGGGTATTGGCGAACGGAAAATTTCCCGGGCCAGAGCCTCATCATTGAAAGGAGCAAGATCCTCCAGGGAACCGCCGCCGCGGGCGATGACGATGACATCAATATTTCCATAAGATTGCAGATTGCGCAGCGCCTGAATGATTTCGGGGGCGGCATCGCTGCCCTGCACCCGCACAGGAGCAATGATTATATCCGCCATGGGGAAACGCCGTTTTGTTATATTTAAGATATCCCTGATCACGGCGCCTGTAGGCGAAGTCACCACCCCAATTTTTTCAGGCAGAAAGGGAATTGCTTTTTTATGGCGTTCATCAAATAATCCTTCGGCGGAAAGCCTGGCTTTAAGTTGTTCAAACGCTTTTTGCAAAGCGCCGACACCAAGAGGTTCGACGGATTCGACAACCAGCTGATATTCCCCGCGCGGCAGATAAACGTTGAGGCGCGCCCGGCACAAAACTTTTAAACCCTCTTCCAGTTCAAAATCAGTCCGCCGCTGATACGTGCCGAACTTATGAAAAAAGACCGCTTTGATCTGGCTTTTATCATCCTTCAGCGTGAAGTAAATGTGTCCGGATTGCGGCCGCCGCAGATTGGAAACCTCGCCCTCCACCAGAACAATATCAAATCCCTCTTCCAGGAGAAATTTAATATTATTATTGAGTTGTGAAACTGTAAGAATATCGTTCATTAACACTTTCCTTATGGGTGCACTACCAGATATTGGAAGGTAAAACAAGATTGAAATTAATGTGGAAAAATCGTCACGACGTTTTGCAAACAAAGCTGAAATTGCCCGGACACATTATTTAATAATGTCATAACAAATATAATGAGGAAGGCTTGATGATAACCAATATTATATTGACATACAGGCATTGCTTCTTTACAATCTTTTTTCTTAAAAAACAGGTTTTATCAGGTCAAATTAAAAAAATAAATTTCCTTTAGCATGAGTATGGAGGAGGTACAGTGCCGTTGGATAGAGATATAGCGCCCGCACAAATTCCGGTTGTTTTATTATACAATGTTGATCCGGAATGGACTCAGGATGAAAAAAACGAGGTGATCAGACTCTCCACACAGCTTGGCGATGCGCTTGCAAGCATCGGACATCCCACATTCCCCGTTCCCATCGCCGATGATGATATTGCCGGCCACCTTCGTCCTTTCGATCCCGCCAAATATATCATTTTCAACTGGTGCGAAGGGCTTCCGGGTATTGAAAACAGTGAATCGCTGGTGATAAAAAAGCTGGAGACGCTGGGCTATACCGTCACCGGAGCCGATTCAGAAACATTGTTGCTGGCGTACGACAAATACCGCGTAAAAGTCATTTTGGATAAAGCCGGAATTCCCACGCCGGCCTGGCAAATTTATAATTCCCCCGATATAAAAGACTGGAAAATATTTCCCTCGATTGTCAAACCGCAGAACGAACATTGCTCCGCGGGGATTACGCCCGAATCCGTGGTGATGAATCAGCCGGATTTAAAAAACAGAA
Source organism: Smithella sp. (assembly GCA_035524255.1). Classification (GTDB taxonomy): domain Bacteria; phylum Desulfobacterota; class Syntrophia; order Syntrophales; family Smithellaceae; genus Smithella. Next base: position 26,407 of record DATKPG010000037.1, read on the forward strand.
TATCCTTTATCCTGGACAAATATTCTCAACCGGCGCTGGTGGAGGATTTTATTGACGGACGCGAGTTCCATGTCTCTGTCTGGGGCAACGATGCACTAACGGTGCTGCCCGCGGCGGAAATGGATTTTTCCGATTTCGGCAGTATGAAGGACAGGCTTTGCACCTATGACGCGAAATTTATCCCCGGTTCCCGGCATTATGAAAAAATCGAAACGTTGTTGCCCGCCCCTCTTACGGATGACGAAAAAAAGGCTCTGGAAGACGTTTGCCGTAAAGCTTACAAGGCTACCGGATGCAGGGATTATGCCCGCATGGACATTCGTCTTCGGAACAATATTTTTTATGTTCTGGATGTTAATCCCAACGCGGATATCAGCTCGGACGCCAGCATGGCCTGCGCCGCCGAAGTGGCTGGAATCAGCTACGCCCAAATGGGAAGCCTGATTGTGCGCTTGGCCGCAAAAAGACACCCGATTCTGGGGAAACTGCTATAAAGCCAGGCGCTATTGGTCATATTGAGAAAAAGACTGCCCATTAACAATTCTTTTTTGAACTCTTTTTTTGCGAACAGGGGATGCAGGCTTGCCGTCCATCATCAAGCTTCACCATCATGGCCTTCATGGTCATCTCGCCGCAGATGGCGCAAGGTTCAGACTCTGCGAGCTTAGCGTAGTGGGGCTCATCATAAGGCACTGCCGTGGTGGTAAAGATATCGTCAAAGGGACGTGCGAGAAGATCATTAACCTTCAGGCGCTTTAGATCACGCCGTTCATTGTCCGACGCCGTCTTGTTCGTATAAGCCGCCTCCAACCGGTTAAACAGGCTCTTGTTTTTACCCGCGTAAGCGTAGTGAGTTTTTCGGGAAAAGCGATATGCCTGGCGCTTTGAGCGGTTCAGCACCGTGTAGGCATTCTTACCGAAATTTTTAATGATCAGATTGCCCTTCCCCGCCACAGTGCCAAGCAGTACCTGAAGGGCATCGACGGCGCAGGAGTCGTTTTCACAGATGGCAACCACTTCTTCATCAACGGCTCTCCTGAGATTCATCAATCTTATGGCCTCTTTTGCCACTCGGTAGCCGTAAATCAAGCCGGGGCAGACATGCCCGTGAAATTCCACGCAGCGTTTAAGATCATCAGGCATCTTCCGTTTTGAGTTTGCAGTTGCCATAATGTTTTCCTCTCTCAAATTCACGCAGGTGTATGCGGCAAAGCCCCGCGTCCGCTTTCAAAAGCGGGATTTTAAGTGAAGCTGCAAAGAAACACAATGGTTCCGGATTATTATTTCCATTTGTATGATGTGAGGTTGTGAAGCTGCTGTTTGCCGGCAATGTTAATTATTTCCGCAGGGGTTAGGATGCCTCTTACAATAAAATATTCACCAAAGGGGCGCTGGAGTTGCCGCTGCCTGCCGATCAGCGCAAAATGTTCGTAATTTGAAATATAACCGATGCGAAGCGCGCATTCTCCGAATTTTTCATTAAAGGAACGGGCGGTAAGTATCCGTATGACATCCTGGCAGGTAATCAATCCCCATGATATGGCTATCTGCCCGATTTGGGGCCGCTGCATCCTCTGCCAGCAAATGGCATCGATCAGGGTTCGCCATGAAATAAGACCGGAGTAGTATAAAAACTGCCCGAGCATAAGATTTCCCTTCGGAATACTGCCTCCGTAGAAATGATCGGATTGACTTTTATTTTTTTTATGAACGGTTCGTTGATCGTATGAGCTTTTTTTCTGTCCGGCCTTGTGATGACGGGTATTTTTGTATGACGATTTTCCCGGAGATTGATACGTGTATTTTTGTTGTGCTCTAAAATTATTGAAGAGCGGAGCGCTTTCATTTCTTTCGTTTTTTGTTTCAACAAACAAAAGAAGTTTTTCATAGGCCTGACGGACATCAATGAATTCCGTATTTAAATCCCTGGCAAAAGAACCCAGCACTCTGGCCCGGTCAGGGTGTGTTTCCAACGCTCTTTTCCGGTAAGCCGTTTTAATGCCGATGGGCTGAAGATATTCCAGAAAATCACTGGATACATTTACCCCGGACCCAAAAATTGTTTCGCATGCCTGAAATAGCTCCGATGAAATAGTTTGCGTTGTTGGCATGAACCCGGTCCCTCTGGAAAATAAACTGTGTTTAAATTTAGCAACATGCGGAACATTTATCAAGGAAAATAAATCAACTGAAAAAGAAAAACTTTTTTAGCTATGTCGTTAATCTTGTCTCGGATTTTTTAAGCATTGGCAGAAACGCGGTGCGTTTGTTCTCAATGAGTTCTAAAACAAAACGGGAACACTGATGAACGCATTGGCCGCATCCGATACACTTATTCGTGTCGAAGGTGACTTTCTTATCCAGAACTTTTATCGCGGCAGTGGGACAATACTTTTCACATTTTCCGCATCCCGTGCATTTTGAACGATCTGTTACCTTTGCCAGATAATAACAGCTGAAACGCAGCGGAACGGCTCCCATATTATAGGACCGGAATATCCCGCAACAATCCCAACAGCAGTTGCACAGACCGCTTTGAGGGAGATTCGCGTCATCATTTTCGTGAAACACCGTATGGATGGCGCCGCAATCTCTTGCCTTCTGGATGATGTCAAAGGCCTCTTCCCTGCTTATTTGACGCATATATCCGTATTTGATGGCGGGCTTGATTCTGTCGCCGAAACCCATGCATCCTATATCATCCGGCATCTTCAAGCGGCAGGGATCATCAACTTTTGCCGTAAGCTGCCGGCACATGCATCTTTTGAATTGACCGATGATACTTTTACGCCCATATTCCATGATGATATCATTTATGGAGTTTGTCGTATAAATATTGGAATCCGGCGCGATTATTTTTTCATCGATAACAATCGTGGATTTCCCCTTCGCATTTTTTGACTCATGAACCATGCCGACACTCTGATTGGATACGGGCGCGTACTTCCCCATAATATCCATTACTTTCCGAACGGGAAAGACATTGCGATTCCGTAGCGTATCAAAAAAATGCAAATATCTTTTCGCGAATTCCTTTTCTTCGGGTTTTCCGATTAAATATGACACCACGCCTTCGAACCAGCCCACAATAAAAGGATTCAATGAATATTGTTCTTCGCCTGTTTCTGTTTCTTTTATTCCGACAAATGCCTTTTGCAGCAGGGACGCGAACAGGGGATTGAATTTTTCATGATTCATGCCGCCCAGCGCGGCGACTTGTTCATAGGAGTAAGTAGCCGTGTTCATTTTCAAAAGCAGGTTGAGTTCTTCCGGCGTAATCATCAAATCAACGGTTTGGAGAATAGGCTCAAAGGGCGGCATAAATCTTTTATTTTTCTTGTTCATCAATAAGACGAGTTTTCTGAGATCGCTTTTTCTGTTTTTAAGAGCCACTTTATTATTTTTTATCATGTCCGCCCCTGTTAACGATGATTTTGATGAAGCACGTTATTTAACGATAGGGAATTTCCTTTTGCATGTCAATGACTACTTACTTTTTCTAAAAAGGCTTGACATAATTCTTTTAAGAAGGCAGTAAAAAGCAGCTCCGATAATAACGGCGTGACTCTCTAGACTTTTTCCACGCGGCCGTTATTGTCCCAATATCAATAATAAATTATAAAGGAGATGTTTTCATGAGCAACACAGTGGTAAAAGACCTCAGGGACGGCGTATTATTATTAACGTTGAACCGTCCTGAAAAAAAGAACGCATTCAATACTGAGCAGTGGAAAGCTTTTTCCGCGGAGCTTGACGCGGCCCGCGAAAACGATGATGTAATCGCCGTTGTCATAACCGGCGCAGGCAAAGATTTTTCCGCCGGCCAGGATTTGAGCGACAGCGGCGCATTTTCTGAACTGCCGCCCTATCAAATCTGCGAACGTGCCGTTATTGACTTTGATAAACCGCTGATCGGCGCGGCGAAAGGAGTTGCCGTCGGAGGCGGCGCGACCATGCTGTTCCATTGTGACATTCTGTATGTGGGTGAAAGTTTGCGCATGCGCATACCCTTTACCAGCCTGGGTATGGCTCCGGAATTCGCGAGCACTTATATGTTGCAGGCCAATATCGGCGTCAGGCGCGCCTCAGAGCTGATCCTTACCTCTGAATGGATCACTGCCGACAGAGCCCTGGAAACCGGAATTGCGGCCCGCAAGTTCAGTGATGATGAGCTTTTACAAAACGCCATGGCCAGAGCCTCCGAAATTGCCCAGCTGCCGATGGCGTCTCTGCGCGAGGCCAAAAGGTGTCTCAAACTGGCGCATAAAGCCGGCATCGAGGCCGCTATCAAGGCTGAGCACGAGAGTATGAAACGGCAGGCTGGCGGCCCCGAAAATACCGAAGCCATGATGGCTTTCCTGGAAAAACGAAAACCGAATTTTCGCAACCTGAAGAAAGCTTAAGCAGCCGGGCAGGATAAATAAATCTTTCCTGCAGCGGTAATATCAAATCCGCTAATTTTATTTCACTTTTTACCCCTTCCTCATGTGATCTCCGGATCGCATAAGGGAGGGGTAAAATCTTTTTGGGGCGTATCCGGTGAATGTTGGACGTGTATCAGAATCACAGAAAAATAAATAAAACTGTCTCTTTTTTCAAACATCATTAAAAAACTGGTATAAAGTTTCGTGAATATGGTAAAATGAATCATTCATTCAATGAGGAATCCTTCAGGCAAACCTAATTAACAGGAGATTTTATGTATTTAGGTGAAGAACGAAGGCAATACGCGCGATATAACGCGACAGGCATGACTGCGAGCATTTCATTTCAAGATGAAACAAGCTCAGATGTTTGCGTCGAAAGTGTGCAGCCCATTGATTTTAATAGTTTCGGTATGGCCATCGAGACGAATCTTGTTTTTGAAAAGGAAAACAGGATTTCTCTTGATATCTCCTGCGGCAGGAATCACGCCCCGGATATCCTGTCCATCGTGCGCAATGTGGTGAATAAAGGCAACAAAAACAGATACGGATTGCAATTCGACTTCGCCGCAAATGCGCATATGCGTTCAGAAGAGGTGGAAGAGATATTATCGAGTATTGAAGATACTCTGAAGAAAAATCAGAACCTGCCGTCTAGAAAAGCCTATCGCCGGAATAAAGCCATCGACAGGCGCCGCCGGATTAAAATCATAGGCAGATAATGAATTTCATGAAATCTTTCAGCGCTATTTCAATCTTTTATTGACATCCCGTGCTTTGTAACCGCCCAACATAAATTGCTGTTTATTCCACCCAGTGGACAAATTCAGCAAGCGCTGCTCTGTCCCGCTCGAAATTGTTCAGAGGGAATGAAGGATCAGGATAACCCAGAGCGATGCCCACAACAATTTTTTTATCCTCGGGAATTGCGGCGATCTTTCTGATTTCAGCGGAGTAACGAGCTGCCGCGGCCAAAAGACATGTGCCCAAACCCTTGTCGTACGCCGCCAGACAAATTGCTTGGGCGATCAGGCCAACATCCAGCATCTGATATTCGACAAGATTATCCCGCGAGATACAAGCCAGAATAAGACACGGGGCGTGAAAGACAGAAACCATATCCATATAGTATTTATCGCGTGCTTCCTTATCGTCTCTTTTTATACCCTGCGCGGACAAAACAACTTTGCCCAACGCTCCATATCTTGCCTTCATGGCATCAGGCCAATTGGTCAGCATGGGCACATCGGACGCGGTTGCCGCTCCGGCCAGCGTCTGCTGGAGATTCATTTCTTTAAATTTTGCCAGTGCCTTACCCGTCAGCACATATAAATCCCAGGGCTGCGTATTCCCCCATGACGGCGACCAGCGCGCTGTCTCCAGAATCTCCGTAAGTATATTTTGGGGAACATCCTGCGATTTGAATTTGCGAATACTCCTTCTTCCCCTGATTGCAGCAACTAATTCCATGATAACCTCCCTTGCGGAATCATTCCGCTGTTTTTGACTTTAAAATAAATGACACCGCACCCTGCTCAAGTTTCGTAACAGGTCAGTATTTCGCCAAAATAAAGAGTGTGATAATCCTTTTGCTGATAAAGAAACGCATCATAATCTTTGTCAAGAAAAGCTGCGTTCATAGCGGACTTGTAAACTATTTTACACTCAAAATGATATCCGGGGGTTTTGATAATCGGCGATGCAACCTTTTGGCTGTTGATTATTTCAAGATTGCACATTTTTAATTTATCCACATCCCGGCCGGATTTGGTACCGCAAAAAGCAATTTCCTTAACCATACCGCCTGCCGGCACAGTAACGGTAAAATCCGTTGCTTTCTCTATGATGCCAAAGGTGTGCCTCGTAAGTCGCACCGCCACCATCATGATCGGCTTCTGCCATATAAATCCGAAAAGAGCCCAGCCAATCGTCATGGTGTTGAGCGCGTTTCCCGCTTTGACTGTTAAGAAAGCGCCCTTTTTTATTTTCTTGATGGCATCCTCAGCAATATCCATGTAATTTAAATCTTTCATAGCTAACTCCTTATGTTATCCTGATAAATACTCATTGGCTTCATATGGTAATTCGTCCCCCTGATTACATCACAATGGCCCTTGCGTTTATTCCTTTCCGCCCTCAATTATTATTAAAGATTATAACAAAGTATCGCACACTGATTTTAACATCCTTTCCTTCTTATGCTGTGGCTTTACGCTCCTGAAGATTGGCACGCACAAATTTAATGTGCGTGCGCAATATATAGAACTGATCGCCGTAAGAGGCAGGGACTTTCATTTTATTGACCTCAGATTCGATTTCATCGATTTGTTGTGTCAGTTCCTCAATTCTCTCAGGACCGGGCCGCATCATCGAATCATGCTCAATCAACAATAACAGCCGGTACCACTTATTAATACGCAGTCTCATACGCAACCGGAATAAGGCCGGAATGCTTTTTAACCCGGGAATCAATATAATGATAAGCGGCACAAACACGACCAGAATCCGGTTGAGGAGACTGGCTAACCAGAACGGCAGATAGCGGTAAAAAAAGCTTTTGCCGGATTTATAAAAACGTCTAGCGTCATCGCTGATACGGTATTCGTTTTCCAGAGGCGCCGGAAACTCGTCGCGGCCCTGAAACAGGGCGGAACGCCCGTGTATTTTCGTGGCCGCGGACAAAAGCAGATCGGACAGCGCCGGATGCAAATTGTCCCGCGCGATCAATTCCACCGTGGGGCTGACCAGCATGACATCCTGCGCCGGGATATTTTTACCAAAATCCATGGCGCCTTCCGGAATGGTGAGCTTTTTCAGGTAGCCGATGCGGCGGATATAACCGTCGGCCTGTTTGAAACTAACCAGCCTGATCCCGGGTGTCTGAAAAAGCGCCCTCATGGTCTGCGTTGATGCGGAATCAGCCGTCAGGAAAATAGCGTCTGTTTTTCCGGCAAGCAGAGATGCGGCCGCCTTTTCACCTTCCAAATTCAGAAACGTCGTAGCGCCGCCGGGAACAATACCGTTTATCGCCAGGAGCGCCAAGGCCAATGAGTGCGCCCCGCTTCCCTCCGGACCGATGGCAATACGCTTTCCACCCAGTTGAGAAAGAATTTCCACGGGCTTGGGCAGGCGATAAAAAATTAAAAGAGGCTGATAGGAAACACTGCCCAGAGACACCAGATGTTTGATATTTTGTCCTTGAGAAAGTCCGGCTTGAACAAAGCCGATATCTACTTTAAAAGCCGGATCCGCAAGCCGTTTTAGATTTTCAGCCGAACCGGCGGAGGTCAGAATTTTAACTTTTACGCCGTCACGAGCCAAAATTTCAGCATACTTTTGGGCAATCTTATAGTAAGCGCTGCCTGCTTCGCCACTGGTGATGGTTAATGTTTTCGGAGGCGCGGAATGAAAAAACCAGAAACAGGAAAAGATAATGATCAGACCGACAATGATCGTCGTCACAATGGCCGCCGTGCGATTCATTCCGAAATTATCCATGAACATCGTCAGAATCTTACTGGTGTATCCGTTATTGAGCGGTTTTGGGGTATCTTTCATTTTTTATGATCTCTTGTGATTTATGGGAGCAGGTTAAAGCAATGGAATCTAAAAATCAATCATAAAAACCAGGCCGTTTTTCACCAACGAAAACTAATGCAGGCCTGCGCGATATTTTATTTGCTCAAAAGAGTCGGGAGTATTTTTACAAAGCAATCGGGATCGATGCTGAAATCGCCCACAAATGGATAATCGAGGGCAACGATTGTAAAAAGCGACAAGGCAATCATCACTGCCAGGGCCGAAGACATTATCAAATGTTCTGTGAAGTTTTCTGTGCCAAAAAGCATGGAAAAGGTTATTGTGATAATACTACCGATAAATAGAATAATATACATAATCGGATGAATACCGGTTCCGGCATAAAGAATTCGCTGCCTTCTCAGCTCACTGGCCTCATTCAATTTCTTGATGGACTCGGCTAAAAATATTTTCTGCGTTTCGTTTTTTGGTTGAAAACTGCTGTATGACCGGACTATTTTTTCCTGCAGCTCATTCACGTTGGGACTTCTTTGACCTTTTTCCATTGTCTTCCATTCATCATTTATAATCGCGTAAACATAATCCGTAAGCTCTGCCTTAAGCCGGGCGCGGAATTCGGCGGGAAACGGCATGGTGTTCTGATAAAGTGAAGCTATACAATTAGCTTCGCTGCTGGTGATTTCATTGGCTTTGTCAAATTGTTCCCATGTGACGACAACTACAAAGGCAAGGGTTACGGCATAAATGACACCAAGGGTGGCAAAAATAAAACCGGCTATATCGTTATGGTTTTTGCAGCGTTTATAAGGATAAAATTTTCTGATGACGATAAGACCGCTGATCGTTGAAAAAACATAGAAAAAAATAATTGAAAAACTGAGCCAAAATGTCGATACATGGATAAGCAGATACTGGATGATGTGCATAACTCTCTCCTGATAAATTACTCCGGCCGGTTATTGCGATCATAAAAAACACGCCATTTCCAACGGGTTTTTATTCTCTATTAAATCTTATTGGATTATGTTCTGGTGGAGATGAGGGGGATCGAACCCCTGGCCTCGGCGTTGCGAACGCCGCGCTCTCCCAGCTGAGCTACATCCCCAACCTAAAAATTCTACCAGGAAAAACGTAAGGGAGCATATATTATTGATTGTCTTAGTGTCAAGAAATTGTTAATATAATTCTCGGATTGACAAAATAATTAAGTTTTTCCCATATTCCCAAATGATTTGTAAAAATAAATCTCTATAAAAATACCTGTATGGCAATAAATTGAATATTTATTAAATATTTGATTTTTTTCCGGCAGAAAAAATGGTAAAAGACAGTTAAGTCGTTCCAAGGAGAATATAAATGGCAAAAATCGATGCTTTTTTTCATCTGATGCATGAGCAAGGCGCGTCAGATCTTCATCTTATTTCAGGCCAGCAGCCGGCCATTAGAATCCGCGGCGATATTGAGAGAATTAAATATGATGTTCTCACGAATGACGCCCTTAAAGTGCTTCTATATGAAATTACGCCGGAGCATAAAATTAAATTTTTCGAAGAAACGGGCGACGTTGATTTTGCTTATGAAGTTCCCGGTCTCGCGCGCTATCGCGTAAATTACTTCCAGCAGAAAAACGGCATAGGCGCGGTTTTTCGTGAAATACCCGATAAAATTTTGTCCTGCGCGGAATTGGGACTGCCCAGCGTCATATCAAAATTAGCGACTCTGCCGCGCGGTCTTGTGCTGGTCACCGGCCCGACCGGCAGCGGTAAATCCACTACGCTTGCAGCCATTATTGACGAAGCCAACCGCCTTCGCAGAGACCATGTTATAACGATTGAAGATCCTATTGAATTTGTTCATAAAAGTCAAAGCTGCATCATTAATCACAGGGAAGTGGGACTCCATACCAGAAGCTTTTCGGCGGCACTGCGCGGAGCATTGCGTGAAGACCCCGACATCATTCTGGTTGGTGAAATGCGCGATCTGGAAACGATCTCTCTGGCGATAGAAGCCGCATCCACAGGCCATCTGGTTTTTTCCACCGTTCATACCACCAGCGCGGCAAAAACAGTCGACAGAATAATCGAAGTTTTTCCGGCATCGGAACAGTTGCAAATCCGCTCCACGCTGGCCGATGGTTTGCGCGCGGTTGTTTCGCAGGTTCTTTTTAAAAGAATTGACACGAAAGGCCGTTGTGTCGCTCTGGAGATATGCATTGCCACACCCGCGGTTCGTAATTTGATCCGTGAATCCAAAACCTATCAGATTCCTTCCATGATGCAGACAGGCAAAAAATACGGAATGCAGCTTTTGGACGATGGAATTATGGATATCTACAACCGCGGCTGGATAAGCGGCGATGAAGCTTATATCAAGGCCAACGATAAAACCAGATTCCGTCCGCTTTTGAAACATCCGCCAACAGACTTTACTGAAGCATAAATCGTCGCGGGGACAGCTTATGAGAAAACCGGAAATAGATTATATCCTGACTAAAATGCTGGAATCTCATCCGAACATTTCCGACTTCATATTAACCGTGAATAAACCCCTGCAGGTATATTCCGCCGGTCAATTAATCAGCGTTGATTTAAGGCCGTCTTTTGACAAACTCACGCCTTTTCAAACGGAAATTTTTGCCCTGAACCTGATTAATCAGGATCACCGGCTGATGAACGCTCTCATCAAGGAAGGCTCCTGCGATCTGTCCTACGAGTTGCCGGGACTTGCCCGTTTTCGTGTAAATATTTTTTCTCAACTCAGCAACTATTCTATCGTCTTAAGAAAGCTGGAATCGAAAATTCCTTCATGCGCTGACTTAGGCTTGCCTCCCGCCTTTTACAAAATTGCCGGTGAAAAATTCGGCATCGTTTTGATAACAGGCGCAACCGGCACCGGTAAAACCACATCGCTTGCCGCGATTATCAATGAGATCAATGAGAATAATTCCGTGCACATTATTACTCTGGAAGACCCTGTGGAATACACGCATCCTCAAAAACAATCCACTATAAATCAACGCGAACTTGGCAAGGATTTTGATACATTTGTCAATGGCCTGCGGGCAGCCCTGCGTCAGGCGCCAAAGGTAATTTTTGTGGGTGAAATGCGCGATCGTGAATCGGTGGAAATTGCTTTGAATGCTTCGGAAACAGGCCATTTGGTTTTAAGCACCCTGCATACCGTAGATGCCGGTCAGACGATAAACCGTATTATCGGCATGTTTTCCATAGAAGAGGAGAATCAAATGCGCGTTCGTCTTGCCGATTCTATCCGCTGGATAGTCTGCCAACGTTTGTTGCCAAGGGTCGGCGGCGGACGCATTGCTGCTTTTGAAGCCATGAGCACCAGCCTGCGGGTTAAAGACGTTATCCTGCATGGCGAATCGGAAGGAAAAACTTTTGCTGATATCATATTGCAGGGCAGACCTTTCGGAATGATGAGCTTTGATGATTGTATTATTGAGCTTTTTGAAAAAGATTTGATTACGGAAGAAACGGCTGTTACTTACGCTTCCAACAGAGCTACCGTTGGCCGCGGAATAGACTCGATAAAAAAGACCCGCGGCGAAAAGACTTCAACGATCGGCAAACTGGAAGTTGATAAATTATATGGCAAGCCCCAGCAAAATGACCCGTGGAAAAGATAATTTTCATGCTCTGTAAATAATTAAATATCAGGGAATTAACATGAGTAAACAAAATTCAATGCCAGCCCCGCAAGCGGAAGAAATAGATTATTCCGGACGCCCTTTTGATTATCGGGACACGGAAAGCAATACTTCGATGATCTGCGAACACGATCCCGTCATTAGACAAAGGATCAGAGAAGCTTTAGTATCACTTAATTTTAACGTCGTTGAGGCGGCCACCTCTAAAGAAGCTTTAAAATACACGAACTTTCACACTTTTAATGTTATTGTCGTCAACGAAGATTTTGATACCGAGAAAGACGGAGTTAATAAGGTTCTCCTATATTTAGAACAATTACCCATGGCCGTCCGCAGGAAAATTTTTGTTGTCTTAATCAGTCCAACTTTCGCGACGATGGATTACATGAATTCTTTAAATAAAAGCGTGAACTTAATCATTAATGAAGATGAAGTCTCGGGGGTGGGTCTGATTATTAATAAAGAAATGGAAGAAAATGAGTATTTCTACCATGTATTTAAGGAATATCAACGCAAACTCGGGAAAATGGATTAAATTTAATTTTATTTGACTTTATTTATTCCGCTAAGAATCATATCGGACTGATCAGCAAACCCCATCCCTTTATAAGCCGACGCCAGATTTAAATAGTATGGCCGCGCCGCGTCATGAGTGATAGCCGCTTTAAAGGCCTCAACAGCCTGTGAAAAATTGCCGGCCTTCATAAGCGAATTGCCCAGGCGATTATAGTACGCTCCCGCCCCCGTATTATCAAATTGCACGGCCGTTTCGTAGGCCGTCCAGGCCCTCTGAAATTGCCCCAAGCCGACATAGGTATCGCCTAACGAACAATGATACAGGGGATTGGATGGATTTACAGCGATACACTTATTTAATAATCTTTCAGCTTCTTTAAAATTTCCGGCTTGCTGAAACAAAACGGCTATTTTAAAGTAATAACGATCAGGTTGATCAGAATCGATTTCGCCGGCCTTTAGATATGATTTTTCACTCTCAGAGCTTAATCCGGCGGCAAACAAAGCTTCGCCCAAATAGCAATAGAAAACAGGGTTATCGTTCTCTAAATCAATGATCTTTTCATAAATTTCACAAGCATCCTTAGCCTGGCCTGATTGAAGATAAGCGCCTCCGAGTTCAGTTAAAAGTCCTATATCATCAGGTTGCGCGTCAACAGCCCTTTGGCAAATTTCCGTTAATTTTCGAAAATCTTTATTTTGCTTGTATATGCGCACGAGTTCATCAAAGGCAAAGCCTGTAAAAATTTTTCGCTTAAGCTCCTTCTCCAGCAAAATATTTAAATATTTTACAGCCTGATCTGTTTGACCGCTGTCATAATATGCCCAGGATAATATCAGAACGACGGATTCTTCTTCCGGATATTCTTTATGAATTTTTTCACACAAAACAATCGCTTCCCGGTACTTACCCTGCCGGATCAGATTTTCCGCTGTATCAATTTTTCTTTTTATATTATTTTCTTCATTCATAATATCAAAAAAAAGGGGGAGGAAAATTCCTCCCCCAGAATTTCTAGCAATTGCAACATGAACCGCAACCGTCAGACGCGGCAGAGAGGGCGGAAGTTAATTTAAACCCGGAACCGTGCGGGGTATCAACAAAATCAACATGAATGGGTTTCGCTTGATTATAAATATCTTTTTCAATTACAAATTTTGTTCCTTTTTCATCAAAAACTTCATCATCATTTCTGGGATCATCCAAAGCCATACCCAAAGCGGGACCGGAACAACCCATAGCCAATGTAATACGCACAGCGGAATCCGCTTTTTTCTCTTTGACAAAGTCTTTGATTACTTCCAATGCCTTTTCAGTAACTGTAAACATTAAATATTATCCTCCTTTTTCGATGAATTCTTCACTTTCATCGTTTTTTTAAGATAGCCATCCTTAAGAATATGTCAATTAAATTCTTGAAATAGTCTCCATCATGACTTTATAGGTTTACATAAATAGTTCCTTGATCAATTTTTCGCCAATAACAACGACACCTTAAGTTAAAACCGATATAAGAATCTCCACGGAGCTTCTCTGTGTTCTGTTTTGGCGTAATCAATTCCTATCCGGGGAGTCTTGATTATTGATTTTGCCGGAATTTTCTTATATTCCTCAACCCATAATTTGCTGCCGATAGTCAAATCCCACCCATTTAAAGATTTATCGATCGACAATGCCTGACAGAGCTTGGCGGGCCCATTGGTTAATTGGGCGCCTTTCATTTTCCTTCGCGATTCCATATCTTCTATTCCGGAAAGAGGCACCAAAGCACGGATAAGAACGGCGCAGGGATTTCCTTCTTCCTGGGTCACCAGGTTGAGCATGTAGTGCATGCCATATGTAAAATACACGTAGGCATGGCCGGGGGACCCGAACATAACAGAATTACGCGGTGTCTTGCCGCGGTGCGCGTGGCAGGCGCTGTCTTCGGGGCCGCAATAAGCTTCCGTTTCCACAATCATGCCGCTAAGTTCAATACGGCCCATCCGGCGCACTAATTTTTTTCCTAAAAGAGCGCGGGCAACCTTTAGTGTATCGCTTTCGTAGAATTTCCTATCCAAAATATCCATTATTCGTCAAATATTTGTAATAATTTCTCTGTTGTTATTGACGCGAAAGTAAAATGCCGCAAAGAATCTGTCAAGAAATTATTTACTATTATTTTTGATTTAGAATGATCATCATTGATAAAAAAAGAGGTGATAATGCTTTGAAATGATTTAAATAATAAAATGGCAATGCCGTCATATTTAACTTCCAAAAGCAATTTCAATTGATTAAAAGCGAAGCCGGTGCTACATTGTGACCCGCAGTATTTTACGGAAGGAGAACTTAGATTTATGGAACACACTCATGAAGTTGAGCAGATGTGCGTAGTCGCCAAGGGTCCTAAAAACGGCCCTGCCCCCATACCTCAGGAAGGCAAATGGACTCAGGTGAAAGAAATAAAAGACATATCAGGACTTACCCACGGTGTCGGGTGGTGCGCGCCTCAGCAGGGAGCATGCAAACTTACCCTGAATGTTAAAAACGGAATCATCGAAGAAGCGCTGGTTGAATGTATCGGCTGCACGGGAATGACTCATTCCGCCGCGATGGCCGCCGAAATTCTGCCGCATAAGACAATCCTGGAAGCAATCAACAGCGACCTTGTCTGTGATGCTATCAATGTGGCCATGAGAGAAATATTTCTCCAGATTGCTTACGGCCGCACGCAAACCGCTTTTTCCGAAGGCGGGCTTCCCATCGGCGCGGGACTTGAAGATCTGGGCAAAGGACTGCGCAGCGTGATCGCCACAATGTATGGCACAAAAGAAAAAGGGCCCCGTTATCTGGAAATGGCCGAAGGCTATGTTACCGATATCGGCCTCGATGGCGATGACGAAATCATCGGCTATAAATTCGTTCAGCTGGGCGTCATGATGGATAATATATCCAAAGGCATGGACGCGGCAAGCGCTCTTGCTAAAGCAACCGGAACTTACGGCCGTTTTGCCGAAGCCGTAAAAGTTATTAACCCCCGTAAAGAATAAAGATAAGGAGCTTAAAAAATGGCTTTATTTGAAGGATACGAAAGAAGAATCAAACAAATCACTCCTTTTCTCGCGAAATACGGCATTTCCTCTCTGGAGGAAGCCGAAAAAGTATGCCTCGGGAAAGGCGTCGATGTCAGAAAAATAGTCAAGGAAATTCAGCCGATTTCATTTGAAAACGCGGGATGGGCCTATTTAGTCGGCGCCGCTGTTGCCATCAAGAAGGGACAAAAGAATGCCGCCGATATCGCTGAAACGCTAGGTGAAGGACTTCAATCATTCTGCATTCCGGGATCTGTAGCCGACGACCGCAAAGTCGGTATCGGCCACGGGAATCTTGCTTCCATGCTTTTAAGGGAAGAAACAACGTGCTTCGCATTCTGCGCGGGGCATGAATCATTTGCCGCCGCTGAAGGCGCCATCGGGCTTGCGAAATCGGCAAACAAAGCGAGGAAGGTTCCTCTGCGGGTCATTCTAAACGGACTGGGAAAAGACGCCGCTCACATTATCGCCCGTGTTAACGGATTTACCCATGTCGCGACGGCTTTCGACTATAAAACAGGAAAAGTTTCCGTGGCAAAGGAGAAAGCCTATTCCAAAGGCGACCGTGCCGCTGTCCGGTGTTACGGCGCCGATGATGTACGCGAAGGCGTAGCCATCATGCATCTGGAAGGCGTTGACGTCGCCATCACGGGAAATTCCACCAATCCGACCCGTTTCCAGCATCCGGTGATGGGTGTTTATAAAAAAGAATGTCTGCTGGCCGGAAAGAAATTTTTCTCCGTGGCTTCAGGCGGTGGAACGGGAAGAACGCTTCATCCTGATAATATGGCCGCAGGTCCCGCATCCTACGGCATGACCGACACGATGGGACGAATGCATTCAGACGCTCAGTTTGCCGGATCGTCATCCGTTCCCGCCCATGTTGAAATGATGGGTTTAATCGGAATGGGCAACAATCCCATGGTGGGAGCTTCGGTTGCGGTTGCGGTGGCGGTCGAACAGGCCATGAAGTAAAGTAAAACTTCTAAATAGAAGTGCTATTTTTGTTGGCGGTGTTGTTATCATTTAAGTCTTGGAGGCAGTTCGATGACAATTTTACGGGCGCTTCAGGCAAATATTGTAACGCTTTCAGTTGACGCGATTGTCAACGCGGCCAATACATCGCTTCTCGGCGGAGGAGGCGTTGACGGCGCGATTCACCGGGCAGCCGGTCCGCAGTTACTCGAAGAATGCCGAAAACTGGGCGGATGCAAAACCGGAGAGGCAAAGCTCACAAAGGGATATAAATTACCCGCCCGCTTCGTTATTCATACCGTAGGGCCGGTTTGGAGGGGCGGGAAAAACCAAGAGGCGGAGCTTCTTGCTTCCTGTTACCGAAACAGCATGGCCATAGCCGCCGAGAACGGATTTAGATCAATCGCTTTCCCCGGTATCAGCACGGGAGTATATGGATACCCAATTACACTTGCGGCCGGAATTGCCGTTGAAACTGTCCGCGAAGCAACCGGGCAGCCCTCAAAGATAGAAGAAGTTCTGTTTTGCTGTTTTTCGCAAAAAGATCTGGAAATTTATGAATCTCTTTTGTCTTGAAAGGATATTTAAATAAAAGGATATTATTTTCAAAGGACCGCGGCATTAATTGAGAAATGCCGCAGTCCTTTTTGTTATTAAACTAGTTTCAAATAATTTTTCACCAGGTATTCCGCAGTTTGCAGAGCGCCTTTGGCCGCGCCCAGCTTGGTGTTATGAGCCAGGCAAACGTATTTGATTCCGTTTTCTATAATCGGATCTTTGCGAATACGCCCGACAGTCACCGTCATTCCGCCGCCTTTGTCGCGATCCACTCGCGGTTGCGGGCGGAAAGGATCATCGGTAACATCAATGAGATGCGGTGGCGAGCTCGGCAGATGCAGTTCCGCGAAATCCTTGCCATATTCCATCATCGCTTTTTTCACATCTTCCGGAGTGCAGGGCTTTTCGGTTTGCACAAAAGCGCACACCAGATGTCCGTCGAGAACCGGCACACGGTTGCAGGCGGCGGTTATGCCGAACGGAGCATTTTGTATTTTATCTCCAACCAGCTTACCCAGAATTTTCTGCGGTTCGGTTTCGACTTTCGGCTCCTCCCCGGAAATATACGGAACAACGTTTTCCATCATATCCATGGCGGACAGCCCGGGAGTCCGGCCCGCGCCAGACATGGCCTGAAGTGAAGTCATCATGACCTGTTTGATGCCGTATTTATCCAAAATCGGCTTTAAGGAAACAACCAGACCGGCGATGGTACAATTGGATTTGGGCGAAATGAATCCCTTCCATCCGCGGTTCTTTTGCTGAACAGCAAGCAGGGAAGCGTGATCCATATTCACTCCCCCCACAAGGATGGGGGTATCGGCTTCATAGCGAAACGCCGAAGCGGTGCTGATGACCGGGGTGGTCTTCGCGTATTTTGGTTCCAGTTCTTTGGCAGGTCCCGCATCCATTGTGGAAAAAATGATATCCACTGAGGTCGGATCGAAACTGGCAGCTTCTTCAACAACCATGTTGGCGATATCCGCCGGAAGTTCCTCTGTACACCACCAGCGGATCGACCCGTTTGCGTCCCTTAAAGCATCTATATATTTCTTTTCAGCCGAGCGCTCAGAAGCAACAAGCTTGGTAATTTTAAACCAGGGATGTCCTAACAAACTGACTATAGCCTGCTGACCGACAATGCCGGTTGCGCCGACTATTGCGATTCTTAACATGATTCAATAACCTCCTCTAAATTCTTTAAAAATTAATTTTGTATATTCTTAAGCAATATTGATCTTGCTTTTTCCACATCCGCCGCGATCTGTATCTTCAACATTTCGGGATTATCAAATTTGATAATGTCCCGCAACTTCTCCACAAACTCCGTATTTAGTCTTTTGCCTCTGAGATCGCCGGAAAAATCCAGCACGTAAATCTCAAAAGTAAAAGTATAATCAGCAAAAGTCGGCTTCTCGCCTATACTTAAAGCCGCCATAAGGCGTTTTCCTTCAACATCAACAAAGGCGGCATATATACCCGAAGGCGGCATCAATGCTTTTTCCGGCTCTATATTTGCCGTGGGGAAACCAAGCCCCGTACCGCGCCCTTTTCCCGAAACAACCCTGCCGGCAATATTATAGTATCTGCCCAGCAAACCCGTTGCTGTTTGAAAATCACCTTTTAAAATATATTTTCTTATCAGCGTGCTGCTGACGATTTCCTCTCCCATTTTAAAAGCGTCAACAACTTCAACCATGAAGCCCATTTCTGCTCCGGAGGAAATCAAATAATCGCTGTTGCCTTTTTTACCCTGACCGAAAGTGTAATCATGGCCGATAATAATTTTTTTTATCGCCAGTTTTTGCTCGAGAAATCCCCGAACAAATTCTTCGGCAGTGATACGGGAATAATCAAGGGTAAAAGGAATGATCAGAACGCCGTCAATTCCGCATGTCTCCAGCAATTTCAGCTTTTCTTCCAAAGTAGTGATCAGATAAAAAGGCCGTATATCCGGATGAATAATCATCTTGGGATGCGGATTAAAGGTGATAACCAGTGACTTTGCTCCCGCATTTTTCGCCTCGGTGGCAAGCTTACGGCAAATAAACTGGTGGCTTAAATGCACTCCGTCAAAATTGCCGATTGTGACATACGATCCTTTAAAATCTTTAGTTATGTTATCTATTCCTTTAAATATAATCATTATTCTTTACTAACACTTAAGATAATTGGCCAGATACCATAACATTTTGAGCATTAATTTCAAGTTCATTTTATCTTGACAAGAAGATGTTGATAGGTATAGTGCACTTTCTCAAGTGCCGAAGTGGCGGAATTGGTAGACGCGCTAGGTTCAGGGTCTAGTGGGTGTACGCCTGTGCTGGTTCAAATCCAGTCTTCGGCACCATTTTTTTTATCCGCGTTAACTTCTAAATAATAATGATAAATATATTATATTTCAGCATAAGTTTTTTACTTGACGCCCAAGAGCATTTTTTCTATCGTATCAGCAGGTAAAATCAAAAAGGCAGAAAGTAATGATTCAACATCTGGTCAACAACTTATCTTTATATTTGCACGGCTCGGTGCTTTTAGCGTTTTTGGCCGCGTATCTGGGCGGGCTTGTGATCAGCTTTACTCCCTGCACCTATCCTTTGATCCCGGTAACTGTTGGACTTATTGGCGCGCATGAATCATCGTCCAAGGTCCGCGGTTTTTTTATTTCACTGTTTTATGTTGCCGGAATCGCGCTAACCTATTCGATTTTGGGCGCAGCGGCCGCGTTATCGGGCAGGATTTTCGGGCAGATGCAAACAACGCCCTGGACATATTTTATTATGGCTAACCTGTGTCTTGTCATGGGTTTATCCATGTTTGACGTTTTCAATATATCCCTGCCCGTTCCGCACAGGCTAATAAAACTGGCCGGCAATAACAACAACAAAGGGTTTCTAGACAGCTTTTTAATCGGTGCCGTATCCGGCGTTGTTATTGGCCCCTGTACCGCCCCCGCCCTGGCAGTTTTACTGGGCTATGTGGCCATGAAGACAAACCTTTTACTGGGCATAAGTCTGCTTTTTGTATTTGCTATCGGGATGGGAACATTGCTGATGATCGTCGGCACATTTGCGGGAGTTATTGCCGCCATACCCAAATCGGGAGCATGGATGACAAAAATAAAGTATATTTCCGGGATGATATTAATTGGCGTGGCGGAATATTTCCTGTATATTACAGGTACCTTATCAATATAAAAAAGAGGTTAAGATGAATAAAAAAATATTACTAGTATCGATCGTATTACTAATCTCCACCCTTGTTGCCCTGTCATTCGGACAATCAAGGGCAAAGGATTCATTAAAACACGAAGGGATTGCAGCGCCTGATTTTTCGTTAAAGGATTTGCAGGGAAAAACATTTAAACTAAGCAGTCAGCGGGGGAATTCGGTGGTGATTTTTTTCGGCGCTACCTGGTGTCCCGCCTGTCGGGCTGAAATGCCCAACTACAAAGATCTTTATGAAAAGTACGCCCAGCGCGGACTGAAATTTATTTATATAGATGTCAATGAATCAGCCGGAAGAGTTGAGCGTTTTGCTAAAACAAATTCATTCCCTTATCTGGTTTTAGTGGATTCGGAAGGAAGTGTCGCCAGCGATTACAACCTTGTCGGAGTACCGACATTATTTCTCATTGACAAGGATGGGAATATCATCAGTATGGGCCATCAGGTATCGGATTTAGCGATTGACGCGCTTTTCCCCGCAAAAAAATGATATTTTTGTAAATCGGGTTTTATTGAAAGCAAGTCTCTTTAAATCATGATGAGGAAAAAGTAATGGCGGAGAGTAATTGGCTGCGCGAATTGACAAAATCAGATCATGACCGCTGGATTGGCGGCGTCTGCGGCGGCTTGGGCGAACATTCCCCGCTTCCTTCCTGGGTATGGCGTCTGTTATTCACGATACTCTTCATTTTCTATGGCACAGGATTATTAATATACATTTTACTTTGGATTTTTGTTCCGGCTGCATCCAAAACTGGGGATAAACAATGAAACTAAATAACGATATTTATATTTACGAATGGACAAACGCCTTCGATAATAACTGCAACAGCTACTATATAGGCGGCAAGGTGCAGGCATTAATTGATCCGGGCCTGACTGGATACGTTCCCGCTTTGCTCAATCAGATGGCCGCTGACGGCATCAGGGAAGAAGATGTTCGTTACGTTATTAACACTCACTCACATCCCGACCACTTTCAGGGATCCGAAGTGTTTGATCAGGCGACGGTCAAAATTGCCCTGCATAAAAAAGAAATCGGTTTTTTAAACGGGGAAGGCGGCGAGCTTTACGGGCTTTTCGGAATTAACGTTCCGCGGATGCAGGTAAATTTCCCGTTGGATGAAGGCGATGTCATTTTAGGAGACCAGACTTTTAAAATAATTCTTGCCCCCGGCCATTCCCCCGGATCGATAGGTCTGTACTGGCCCCGGCAGAAAGCTTTATTTTGCGGCGATGTAATTTTCGATCAAAGCGTGGGACGTACCGACTTTCCGGGCGGCAACGGCGCTCTTTTGAAGAAAAGCATCATGTCTTTTACTGAACTTGATCTGGAGTGGCTTCTGCCCGGACATATGGGTATCCTATCCGGCAAGGTAAACATTCAGGACAATTTCAATATAGTCATTCAGAGCATATTCCCCTATATTTAACATCTGCTTTACGGAGAACAAGCATCTATGGCCAATGAAGGAAACAAAGTCATTTACTCCATGATCGGAGTCAGTAAAATTTACGAAAAAAAACCCGTTCTCAAAGACATTTACCTGTCATATTTTTACGGAGCTAAAATCGGCGTTATCGGTTTAAACGGTTCGGGCAAAAGCTCTCTCCTAAGAATTCTGTCCGGTGTGGATACGGATTATCTGGGCAAGACGATTTTATCGGCGGGTTACACGGTGGGATATCTGGAGCAGGAACCGCGTCTGGACGAAGCAAAAACCGTGCGGCAAATCGTGGAGCAGGGTGTGCAAAGCACCATGGATTTGATTCATGAATATAATGAAATAAACGAGAAATTCGCGGAACCGATGTCCGATGACGAAATGGCGAAACTATGCGACAGGCAGGGAGCGGTGCAGGAAAAACTTGACGCCCTTGACGCCTGGGATATTGATTCCCGTCTGGAAATGGCTATGGACGCTCTGCGCTGCCCCCCCGGCGATACGCAGGTCAAGGTTTTATCCGGCGGAGAGAAACGCCGCGTCGCGCTTTGCCGCCTGCTTTTGCAGAAACCGGACATACTGCTTCTGGATGAACCAACCAACCATCTTGACGCTGAATCGGTGGCCTGGCTGGAGCACCATCTGCAAAAATATGAAGGGACCATCATTGCCGTTACTCATGACCGCTATTTTCTGGATAACGTTGCCGGCTGGATTCTGGAACTGGATCGAGGTCAGGGAATTCCATGGCAGGGCAATTATTCTTCCTGGCTGGAGCAAAAGCAAAATCGCCTGAAGAATGAGGAAAAATCCGAAGCGGCAAGGATTAAAACTCTGGAGCGGGAACTCGAATGGATTCGCATGTCACCCAAAGGAAGGCATGCCAAATCCAAAGCGCGCATCAGTGCTTATGAGGAACTGCTTGGAAAAAATCTGGAAAGGGAATCAGGCACGCGAGAAATCTTCATCGCGCCGGGGCCCCGTCTGGGCGATCTGGTAATTGAAGCCAAAGACGTGAATAAAGGCTATGGTGATAAACTGCTCGTGGAGGACATGACCTTTTCGCTGCCGCCCGGCGGTATTGTCGGCGTGATCGGCCCCAATGGCGCGGGCAAAACAACGCTCTTCAGAATGATTACAGGTCAGGAAACGACGGATTCAGGGGACATTCGCATCGGCGAAACCGTGAAACTGGCCTATGTTGACCAGAGCCGAGACGCTCTGGATCCCGACAAAAATATATGGGAAATGATTTCAGACGGTCAGGACATTATTGCCATCGGCAACCGGCAGATCAATTCCCGCGCGTATGTTTCACGTTTTAATTTTTCCGGCACCGATCAGCAAAAGAGAGTTGGCGCGCTTTCGGGCGGTGAACGCAACCGCGTCCATCTGGCGCGCATGCTCAAGGAAGGCGGCAACGTGCTTCTGCTCGATGAACCCACCAACGATCTGGATGTCAACACACTGCGCGCGCTGGAAGATTCACTGGAGAGCTTTGCCGGTTGTGTCGTTGTGATCAGCCACGACCGCTGGTTTTTGGACAGGATTTGCACGCATATCCTGGCCTTTGAAGGCGACAGCAGGGTGCTCTTCTTCGACGGGAATTATTCCGAATATGAGGAAGATCGCAACAGAAGGCTTGGCGCCGCCGCCAGCCAGCCCCATCGTATCAAATACCGTCAACTGACCAGACGATAAGAATCACATTGCCTCAACATTACTAAAGATATCGGTTGATTAGTGAAAATGGAGGCGGCAGTTGCAGAGGCATTAGAAGGGGTAGGTGATACTTATTGAGTATCCTCCACAACTGCCGTTTTTAAGATCAGGCGTTATTACCTGGATTTAATACTGTCATTTTTTCCAATCAATCCTTCCGGTACATATACAAAACAGTTCAACAATCAGTTGGATGATGTGAAATCAATATTAGCAGCGTCTTTGCTTGTTATCGCAAACTCGGAATATTCAGGACTGAAAGTATACCCCGAAAGCGATGGCGTCACGATATAGGTAGTACCGCCCTCAACATTCGCAAAAGAATATGTTCCGTCAGAGCCTGTCATGACAGTTCCTGTTGCTCCACTGCTTAAAGTAAGCTTGACACCTGATTGAACAGCTCCGGTTACCGTTCCTGAAATACTGTAAGTATCCGCGCCGCCCGTGGATGTCGCCACAAAGTTAGTATCGGTGATATCTGACCCGTTGATGACAACTACTGTACTGACCGGGTTGAATGTATAATTCGTGAGCGCGGGAGTCAGCGTATAAGTGCCATTCGACAGGCCGCTAAAGCTGAAATCTCCGTTTGAACCAGTCGTTGCAGAAGAGGTTGCCGAACCTGTCATATTAATGGTTACATTATCAAGCTCCGTTCCGGTTCCATATACCGTTACCGTTCCGGAAATCGTGTAGGTAGTGGTATCGTTGCTGTTGCTGCAACCATTGACTATCAGAAATATCATCATCATAAAACATAACAAAAATGGAATGAAATTTTTCCCCGGTTTCATAATTACTGATTGCCTCCTTATCATTTCACTGTGAAGACGCTCTATTGTTTTATCTAAATAATAGCAGACAAAAATGGAAGAAATAAGGAAGAAATGAGGAAAAATAAATAGCCGAGTTTATGCACCCCAATGACTGCGAGGACAGTAAGCATATAATAACAAATGAATTTTTCAGTTTATGATCTTTTGTGAAGGAATCAACAAAATCGGTATGTGCCCGATAAGCCTTATGCGCCACAGCATGATTGTTAACACCACTGCAAATTTATCTTCATGGTCTGAGTTACACCCTGTCAGGCTTTTCTTTTTTTTACCATCCTTCCGGTTTTATTCATGACGCAGCGCCTCGATCGGATCAAGGCGAGCGGCTTTCATTGCCGGGAAATAGCCGAATATTATTCCCACCGCGGCTGAAAACAGGAATGCGACAATCACGATACCCGCATTAAAAACGAAGGGAACACTCAAAATACCGGCCAACCACACTGAGGAGATAAGGGCCAGGACAATTCCGATTAAACCGCCGAACGAAGAAAGTACAACCGCTTCCACAAGAAACTGCATCAAAACTTCCCGTTCAAACGCTCCGATAGCAAGGCGAATGCCTATTTCCCTAGTGCGTTCCGTCACGGATACCAGCATGATGTTCATAATACCGATCCCGCCTACCAGAAGACTCACCGCGGCCACGGCGGAAAGCAGTGCCGTCATCATTTGCGTGGTGCTTGTGAGCATAGAGGCGATTTCTTTCATATCCATCACGTTGAAGTTATCATCATCGCTCGGAGATAGATGACGGCGCACGCGCAGCAACTGTTCTATATGTTCCCGGACTTTTTCCGTCGAGGCGCCATCCAATACGGAAACATCCATCATAACGACATCCTGATTACCGGCAATACGCCGCTGAAATGTGGAAAGCGGTATGATCACCACATCGTCCTGATCCGTGCCCATGGTGCTCTGCCCTTTTCCTTCCAGAATGCCGATTATTTCGCATGATACTTTTTCCAGACGGATTCTTTGACCCAAAGCCTCCTGCCCACCGAATAGTTTTTTTACCACTGTCTCGCCCAAGATGCAGGCTGCCGCGCCGCCGCGTAACTCGCTGTCCGCAAATTGACGGCCTGATTTGACGGATCTGTTGGTTACTGAGATATATGAATTATCTGTCCCCGTGACCTGGGTCGACCAGTTCTGGTTGCCGAATATCGCTTTCACCGATTGGGTCGCGACCGGTGCAACAGCTTTAATCGAGCCTGCCTCTTTGGAAATCGCTTCCGCGTCGGATTGTTTGAAAGGAACCGAACTGGTAGACTGACCGGGTCCCAAACGCTTACCGGGAGTGACCATGAGCAGATTGCTCCCCATGCTGGCAATCTGCTGTTGGACCTGCTGAGTAGCCCCGCTGCCGATGGTCACCATAATAATAACAGCCGCGACACCAATGACGATACCGAGGATTGTCAGAATCGAGCGCATCACGTTGCGTTTAAGTTCACGCAGGGCCAAAAGCAGAGTATTTCCTATCATCGAGCATCTCTTCCGTTTTGTTTATCGGATTCGACCATACCGTCCAGAAAATGTACAACGCGTCCGGCGTAGGCTGCCATATCCGATTCGTGAGTAACCATGACGATCGTCACGCCCTGTTCGCGATTTAATCCGGTCAACAAATCCATAATCTCGCGGCTGCGGGTTGTATCCAGATTCCCCGTGGGTTCATCGGCAAAAAGCACTTCCGGCCCGGTCACAATGGCGCGGGCAATGGCAACACGCTGTTGCTGTCCGCCGGAAAGCTCGCCGGGGGTATGATCTTCCCATCCGTTCAGGCCAACTGTTCTGAGAGCCTCCAGGGCCTGTTCTTTCCTTGCGCGCGCGGGAACACCTCTGTAAATCAGGGGAAGTTCGACATTTTCCAGCGCCGAAGTGCGGTTCAATAAATTAAATCCCTGAAAGACAAAACCAATGTAAAAACGGCGCAGCCGTGTGCGCTGATAACGGGTTAGTTTATTGACCTCGATATTCCGGAACCTATACGTTCCGGATGTTGCCGTATCCAGACAACCAAGAATGTTCATGCAGGTTGATTTGCCCGAACCGCTGGGCCCCATTACAGCCATAAAATCACCTTGATGGATGCGCAGATCAATACCCCGAAGCGCGTGCATGGCCGCCTGACCGGCGCCGTATACTTTTGTGATGCTCCGTAATTCGATGACGGGCGGGTTTTCTGTTTCACTGCGGTCAGTCATAATTATTTCACCGAACTTATAGAGTCAATGACTACAGCCTCCCCCGGCTGAATATCTCCGGAAAGAACTTCTGTCATTCCGCCGTTTGCGGAACCGGTGGTGATGGAAACAGAGGCGAGTTTCCCGTTTTTTAAAATCCATATTTGCTGCTGTTTCTTATTGCCGTTTTCGACCGGTTGTTTATTTCCCTGTCCGGGCGGATGCGGAAGTATCGAGCCGATCAGGCCGCCGGAAGACTTCTTTTCTTCCTGCACAGGCGGCGTAAATCTGAGCGCCGCACCGGGTATCAAAAGGGTTTTTTCGATTTTCTTAACAACAATGTCGGCAGTGGCAGTCATGCCCGGCCGCAAAAGGAGATTGGAATTATCTACCTTCAATACGGTTTCATAGGTTACAACTCCGGATGTTGTGGATGATCCGTAATTGGCGCGGATAATCCACGCGTCAAAAGTTTTGTTCGGATAAGCGGCAACGGAGAAAGTGGCCTTTTGACCTTCTTTTATATTGCTCACATCCGCTTCATCGACATTGACGTGAAGTTCCATTTTCGTCAGATCTGACGCCAGAGTAAATAACGTCGGCGCCGTCATGGCCGCGGCAACTGTTTGTCCCGGTTCCACGTCACGCGTCAGGACGACTCCGTTGATGGGCGACCGGATGACTGATTTGGAAAGATCCGTCTCATAGGTGGCAAGATTGGCTTTTGCCTGCGAAACGGACGCCCTGGCGCTGGCATCATTGGCAATCGCCCGCTCCAGAGTTGCCTCCTGGGCGTCGATTTCGGTCTGCGAGGGAACCTTATTATTGCTCAAATCTCTGACGCGCTGATACTGCGCCAGTTTATTACGGGATTCTTTAATCGTTGCCTGTGTTTCCAGAACTTTTGCCTGGGCCGCTTCCAGAGCTGCCTGGTATTGCCTGATTTGTGCTTCCAGTTTCGTCGTATCCAGTCTGGCCATAACCTGCCCGACTTTCACTTTGCTGTTGTAATCCACTTCAACCGTTTTGATGGTGCCGGAAAGTTCGCTTCCTACATCAACCGTATTGTTGGTTGGTTTCAGGGTGCCGCAAGCCGTAACGATCACCGTCAGATTCCCGCGTTTAACTTCTTCTGTTTTATACCGCACGGCGTTTTTCGAGTTTGATTCTCGTAAGAAGACAACAGCGGCTACAATGATAATCGCTACGACAGCAACAATGATCCATATTCCAGGAATCTTTTTCCTGTGTGGAGAACTGCCGACTTCCAGAACGCTGGAAATATCGTTTTTTTCATTTTGGTTATCTTTCATCGGTTAATTCCTATCAACTACTTTTTATTTCTTATTATCTGCAGTGGATTCCCATCCGCCGCCCAGAGCTTTATAGAGGCTGATCAGGTTGGTTGTGACCCCTCCCTCGCTGCTTGCCAGATTATCTTCGTAGGTCAGAAGCGAACGCTCCGACTCCAGCACATCGGTAAAAGCAATTAGTCCGGCCTGGTATTCGTCTCTGGCCAGTCTGACCGCCTCTCTGGCTGCCGCGGCGGCATCGATTAGAGCCTGCCTTCTTTTTTGTTCCTGAACATACGCGGTAAGGGCGTTTTCTACATCCTTCAAAGCGCCCAGAATGGCCGTTTTGTAAGCTATCAGATACTGCTCTTGCAAAGCGGACTGTATTTCTATATTTTGAAGAGTTGATCCGCCCGAAAAAATGGGTATGGTGATGCTGGGACCAAAACTATAGTTTCTGCTGCCCGATGAAAGTAAATTTCCCGTCGAAATGCTTTCCAGTCCAATCGAGCCGCTCAAAGTGAATTTAGGATACAGGTCAGCCGTGGCCACGCCGATTTGCGCAGTTTGTGCAGCTAAGTCGCGCTCCGCCTTTCTTATATCAGGTCGCCGCCGTATCACGTCCGCGGGCACGCCCGCGGCGACGCTTGGCGGCGCAATCGGTATGGATTCCCGCTTTGAAAGTTCCTCATGAACCTTGCCGGGCTGTTCTCCTAAAAGAATCGCGATGCTGTTCATGGCTTCTTCAAGTCCGGTTCGCAGGGCCGGTATGGTGGAACGCGTGTTTTCAAGATTGTAGCGGGCCTGTTGAACAGCCAACGCATCGCTTAATCCCGCCTCGTCGCGCCATACGGTCAATTGATATGTTTCCTCCTGCGTTTTCAGATTTTCTTCAGCTATGGCAATCCTTTCCTGATAGGTTCGGACATCGACGTAATTTTTAGCTACTTCAGCCAAAAGCGTAACAAGAACGTCGCGCATATTTTCCTGACTTGCCTCAAGCGTTGCCTGCGCGGCTTCCACTTTGCGGCGCGCTCCGCCGAAAATATCGAGTTCCCAGGAAGCATCAAAACCAAAGCTATAGAGATCACCGGTCATAACGCCGGATACTACATTGGAATTGCCGGTTGTCATCCCCCCGACATTTTCACTGCCCCGGCTTCTGGTATCGCCGCCTGAAGCCTCTAGGGTTGGGAAAAAACCCGCCTTAGCCAATCCTCTGCGGGCGCGGGCTTCTCGAATACTTGCCTGCGCTTTTTTTAGATCAAGATTCCCTTTTTGGGCGCGATCAATAAAACTCGAAAGCATGGGATCGCCAAGAGCAGTCCACCAACTCGCCAGATTTCGGGCAGGCGTTTCTTTTTTATGGGAATTGCTCTCGATCTGAGTGTTCCAATTCTTATATACGGTTGTATCGGGACGGACATAGTCGGGACCTACTGCGGGGCAACCTAAAATAACGATGATAAAAAACACGAGAAATACCGGTAATGACAATTGAATGAATTTGTTTCTATGGAGCGACATTGATTAACCTTTTTATCATGCAGATTCCTCATAAAAGTCCGGCGCTTCATGACCGGCACAAGCCCTTGATTTTTGCTTGATTTTTGCAGTCAAACTGCTGAATCATTAAAATGAAGGCGGCAGTTGCGGATTCTTTTAATTTCATTAATGAGGGGTAAATGAAATTATTTAAGACTTCCACAACTGCCGATTTTCAAAGATTACTCATTATCGTTGAAGGTTCAATCATGAAATGAACTTAATTCTGCTCCCCGGCAGAAGGTGGATGCATTTTTGTCTCATCACGCATCATGTCTGCCTTCAGAGGCGGCCTCATCGGGGGGTCCATCAGCCTCGCTTTTTTTAATGTTTCACGCTGCTCAGATGTCAATTCAGCTTTTATATTTTCCACTGACTTGATCATGATTAACCGCGTTTCGGTTTTAATGGCTGCGATCTCTTTAAGTTTCGTCTCGACTGCTTTCAAATCGACTGAGTCTTTATCCAGAAGTTCCCGAAGTTCGATTTCAGCGATCTGTTCATCGGCGTTCTTTCTGATTAAGTCTTTCGCGGCAGAGTTTTCAATTTCTTTTAATGCTTCTTTTTGCTTATCACTTAACTTGAGATTCCGGAGGGGCAGCCAATGGGGATTTATGAACTCCGGCATTCCTTTGGGTTGCCTTATATCACAGGGCATCATTGGGAAGGGTCCTTCTCCCTGAAAATCGTTTTCCGCTCTGTCTATCGGAGGCCAAGGTTCAGCATAAGAAAACTGCGATGCGATAAACAAAATGACGAAACTTAATACAAAACAAATTGATATTTTTTTCATGGCGCTTTCCTTTCTTCTATGGAGTTAATTCTTTTTGAAACTATTTATCAATCCGCCTTTAACCAGGGATACCTTCGCACAAGAAATTATTTGTTATTCCTGCGTAAGCGTAATGTGGAATCATATTTTTTTTCTAAATACAGAAAGAAAAAAAACCACATTACTAAAATTACAATGGTAGTCATTCGGTATGTATCCATAAAATTATCAATAAAGTTAAAAAAAGATTTCATTTCTCGATTGCCTCTTTTACCACGTAATCCATTCTGCACTCTCCGCCTTTGTAACACCCTAATTCAATATGTTTGCATAATTGAGAATACACGCCTTTACTTTTTTGATAATTGATACACGGTGCCATTTCCTCAATTGTCATGGCCATACAGCGCCCGTTCTCGCAAAAATCAGGTTTATCAGGCGACCGTTTCAATGCCGGCACATGACATACCAAACGAGCAAGCGCTGATTACCTGTCAAATTCCTGTTCATAACTTTATTGCATAACCTTTAATCATCTGTCGTTTTATGGAAGGAATCATAGCAGGCAAATATGGCATAAATATGGAGGAAATAAGGAAATATTTAAACATTAGATTCATGTTTCCAATGATCACGAACACATTAAGTAACTGATAACAAATGAATAATTAGTTCCGGCAGCAGAAATTTTATTCAATCAACGCATTACGGTTGTCTTTTTTAACCTTGACGCTCAAACACGATATTAATAAACTGGTATTCAAGGAGTAATGAGACAATGAAGATAGGATTTACTTACCGCCTGTTCTTATTAATTTTATGCGCTACCGGTTTGGCAATCCTTTTCCTTATATTGATCATGTGGTGGAGTATTAACCGGGGATTTTATCAATATCTTGGAACCTTAGAGCAAAAAACATTAGTACAGGTCGCGGACGATATGGGAAAGAAGTATGAGCAACATGGAAATTGGGATTTTCTTAAACATGAGGCTCCACGCTGGAACCCGGATGGTATAATGCCGTCTTCTGAACCGCCGATGGATCATCCGCCGTTGATTGATCAGAATAAAAATGAACGTGATCATAAGCCGCCTGCGGGTCCGGAGTTTGCCCCGGAGCATCCACCCGGACATTTCAACCCTTTAGTCATCCTTGATAACAATAAAAAACCGGTTTATGGTTTTTATCCACTAAATGGGGCGAACGGGGAAATAAATTTACATCCGATTATCGTCCATGGCAACACGAAAGGCTATGTGGGCATTTTACCGCCGAAGCACTTCCCTCGTCCCATGCAGGGCAGGTTTCTCAGTCAGCAGAAACTTGCGCTTGTCCTGGGAGCCTCGGGCGTTGTTCTGATTGTAATTATTATTTCATTTCCGCTTGCCCGGCGAATGGTCAAACCGATTCGCGCGATGGCCGCGGCCACTCACGATATTGCCTCTGGGAAATATACTACGCGTGTTTCATATTCATCCACGGATGAACTGGGTCAATTAGCGCGCGATTTTAACAACATGGCGCTGACATTGGAAAAGCACGAAAAGGAGCGCCGCCAATGGGTTGCCGATATTTCTCACGAACTGCGCACCCCCGTCGCCGTGCTTCAGGGTGAAATCGAAGCGCTTCTGGATGGCATCCATAACACAACTCCGGAAACGATTCGCTCACTTCATGCGGAAACGTTGCGTTTGAAGCGTCTGGTGGATGATCTCTATCAGATTTCTTTATCCGATCTTGGCACATTAACCTATCGGAAAGAGAATCTTGATTTGGTGGAAGCACTCAGAGCTTCAATACAATCTTACCGCGCGGAGTTTGACCGTATAGGTATTGCTCTTAAAGAAAATATTTCCGGCGACATCAAGGCCATTGGTTTTGCCGATAGAGAACGGCTGGGACAGCTTTTTGCGAACTTACTGGAAAATTCCCTGAGATACACCGACGCGGGAGGAACGCTTGAAATAGGAGCAAAAATCAATGGAGATTTTATGATGATTGAGTTTCAGGATTCAAAGCCCGGAGTTTCTATGGAAGATATGGATAGACTATTTGAACGATTTTATCGTGTGGAAGGATCACGTAGCAGAAGTTCAGGCGGCGCGGGGCTTGGGTTGACCATCAGCAAGAAAATTGTTGACGCGCATGAGGGAATTATATCCGCGCATTCATCCTCATTGGGCGGATTACTGATACGGATTTACTTTCCGGTTTTTGAAGGACACCAATGACGGAAAAAATACTTATCGTGGAAGACGAGCCTAAACTCGCGGCCCTGCTGGCCGATTATCTAAAAACGTCCCGTTTTGAAGTGTTTACTCTGTTCGAGGGAACGCAGGTTGAGGCCTGGGTGAGGGAAAATAAACCCAATCTGATCATTTTGGACATTATGCTGCCCGGACAAGACGGTATGGAAATCTGCACGGTTATACGGACTTTTTCCCGCGTACCGATCATTATGCTAACAGCAAGGGTTGAGGAGATTGACCGTTTACTGGGACTTGAACTCGGAGCGGACGACTATATTTGCAAGCCCTTCAGCCCGCGCGAAGTCGTTGCCCGGGTCAAGGCGGTGCTTAGGAGAACTCGCGATGGGCAGACCATTCAGGCACAGGGACTCGTTCTTGATGACCACACTTATAAGGCTACTCTTCATCATCGGGATTTGCAATTGACTGCCGTCGAATTCAAGCTGCTGAAACTCCTCATTGATCATCCGGGCCGTATTTTCAGCCGCCAGCAAATTATGGAAAAAATTTATCATGAGGAACGCTTTGTGAGCGACCGAACCGTAGATAGTCACATAAAAAAATTACGTAGAAAAATCGAGACGATTGATCCCCAAACAGCCCTTATTCAGTCCGTCTACAGTGTTGGATATAAGTTCGATCCCCACCCATAAATTCACGGAATTTTAATTTTTCTTTTTTCCGGCGCGGGATGCTGACGATAAAGGACTGCGATGTTGCCGATAATGCCCACAACCTCGCTTTTTGTGGCTTTCGCGATATCTTCCGATATCTCTTTCCTGGCTTCTTTGAATTCGCCGAATTTTACTTTAATGAGTTCATGATCTTTCAGAGCAAGATCAACCGATCCGATGAGCTGATCCGTCACGCCTTTTGTGCCTATAATCACAAGCGGTTTTAAATGATGCGCCTGAGCGCGCAGATATTTTTTTTGTGAACCTTTAAGTTTTTCCATAAAATTTCCTTTTGATGGAAAATCATTATCACAACTAAACCGAATAATAAATATTTATCAAAAGATTTTTTCCCGCTTTACAAAACACCTTCATCTTGATTAAAATAACATAAACATAAAAAATACAATCTCATTTGTAATATTTTCAGGAGCATTGCATGCACGAATTACCCATAATACAAAGCATCTTATATGTTGTACTTAATCATGCCCGCATGAATAATGTCAGCAAGATTCACAGTATAGCGCTCGCCATTGGTGAATTGAGTGATCTCCAGGATGAATGGCTTCAGCGATATTTCGATTATATCAGCAAAGGCACCCTAGCCGAAGGCGCCCGTCTGGTGATCGAGCGCACACCGGTGGTGCTTAAATGCGCAAGCTGCGCAAAAGAAATACCGGTGAAGGCCGGCGAAATGAAGGACATCGTCTGCCCTGAATGCGGGAACAAGGAATTAACGCTTATTTCCGGCAGGGACTATTTTATAAAAAGTATGGAAGCGCAGTGACAGGCGCGATTCATAACGCATGATCCCGGGCATGCCCAGAGGGCTGCGGCAAACCCTTTCATTATCCCCTCATGTTCATATAAGCTTGGCAGATCGGCCAAACACGCTCAAGTTTCAACGTTTACTATATAAACCGCGTTATTTTAGACTTTACAAATCATCTTTATCCTGATTAAAATGAAAATCGACTAAGGGGGAGGCTTTTTTATGAGCAAAGCACAATTGCCGGAATATGATTATGATACCATTATTATAGGCGGCGGACCGGCAGGTTATACCGCCGGTATTTACGCGGCAAGAAGCGGGCTGAAAACACTGCTTGTGGAAGGATCTGCCACGGTAAGTCAAATAACCATTACTGATCTTATCGAAAATTATCCGGGAATTCCCGAAGGCATTAACGGATACGATCTGATGCAACTTTTTAAAAAACAGGCGCTTAATTTTGGACTGGAAATAACAACCCGGGATGTCTCGGCAATTAAAAAAAACGGCGAGAACCCGGTTATCTGGAATGTTGCCGTGGAAGATAAATCCTATAGAGCTTTAAGCGTTATTGCGGCAACAGGGGCTCAGTGGAGAAAGCTTAGCGTTCCCGGCGAAGATGAATTTGCGGGAAAAGGAGTTTCCTACTGCGCTACCTGTGACGGACCGTTTTACAGAAACAAAAACGTGGTTGTCGTGGGCGGCGGAGATACGGCTATTCAGGAAGCTCTTTTTCTGACTCATTTTGCCGGAAAAGTTACCGTAATCCATCGCCGCGACCGGTTGCGCGCCGCGATGATCCTGCAGAAAAGAGCGTTCGCGGAGAAAAAAATTGAATTTGTCTGGAAGGCGAAGCTGACGGAAGTTTCCGGACAGGATTTTGTCACCGGCGTGAAGGTAGCCGACGTTCAAACGGGACTTATTCAAGAAATCGCCGCAGAAGGCGTCTTTATTTTTGTCGGCAGACTTCCTCACACGGGCATTTTTCGGAACATCCTGGAATTGGACAAAGGCGGCTACATTATAACGGACGATAATATGCGCACGTCCTCCGCCGGGATATTTGCAGCCGGCGATTGCCGGGCGAAACTCTTCCGGCAGGTCGTAACAGCCGCGGGTGACGGGGCCAACGCCACATACAGCGCCGAGCTTTACGTCGACGCACTTAAAGGCCAAACATACTAAATTTTAAAACCGGAGAATTTTTAATTATGGAATATTTTATAAACGCGTGGCAGCAATTACCATCGCATGTTAGCCCCGCTCTCTTCAGCATTGGTTCTTTTCAATTACGCTATTACAGCCTGATGTATCTTGTCGCTTTTGCCATCGTTTATTTTTTAACGCTCTACCGGGTAAAAAGTGAAAATTATGAATATACAGCAGAAATGGTGCAGGATTATCTTGTCTGGGCGATGCTCGGTTTGATCTGCGGCGCCCGATTCGGTTATGCCCTGTTTTATAATTTCAGTTATTATGTCCAGCATCCGCTGGAAATAATTTTGCCTTTCGATTTTTCCAACGGATTTAAATTTGTCGGACTTAGCGGCATGTCTTATCACGGAGGCCTCATCGGTGTCGTTATAGTAACTCTGCTATTTTGCCGAAAGCACAAGATTAATATCTGGCATTTTATTGATTTGTTCACTCCGGCAATCCCGCTTGGTTATACATTTGGCCGAATCGGCAATTTTATGAACGGAGAGCTGTACGGCCGCGCGACTACCATGCCCTGGGGAATGTACTTCCCGCTTGATATGACACATCGTCTGCGCCACCCTTCTCAGCTGTATGAAGCCGTCTTCGAAGGAATTGTTTTATTCACCCTGTTGTGGCTCATTAGAAAAAAGAAATTTTTTGACGGATTTTTAATTGGAATTTATATTTGCGGTTACGGCATCGCGCGTTTCTTTATTGAATTTTTCCGCGAGCCCGACTATCAGCTTGGTTTCGTTTTAAGTTTTATGAGCATGGGACAGGTTCTTTGCGCGTTGATGATAATGGGAGGTATAATCATTTTGGTCTGGCGCAAGCAGGTTTCAGTTTCACCAAAGTCATAAAGGAATTTGTAAAATGATTCTGTGGTGGACATTCTTTGGTGTCTTTATACTATCCATGCTTGCGCTCGATCTTGGTATTTTCAGCCGCAGAGCGCACGCGGTACAGATTAAGGAATCCCTCCGTTGGACATCATTTTGGATAGCGCTGGCTTTGATCTTTTGTACCGGCATTTATTTATTTTATGGCCAAAGCCACAAGAAAGCCATGGAATTCCTGACCGGTTATCTCATTGAATATTCGCTCAGTATCGATAATCTTTTCGTTTTTTTGCTCATCTTCCGTTATTTTTCGGTACCGGTCGAATATGAACAGAAGGCTTTAATCTGGGGGATAATGATCGCGTTGATGATGCGCGGTATTTTCATTTTTGCCGGCATCGCGCTGATCAACGAATTTCACTGGATAATATATATCTTTGGAATCTTTCTGATTTTTACCTCGCTTGAGCTTGCCCGGGGCAAAAAACAGGATGTTCATCCGGAAAAAAATATTATGGTCAAATTGCTGCGCATGTTTATGCCGGTGGCAGATGAATATTCAGAAAACAAGTTTTTTACCATGAGCAAAAATAAATGTTACGCCACGCCCCTCATGGTTGTTATAATAGCCTTGGGAACGACGGATGTTTTTTTCGCCGTTGATTCCATCCCCGCGGTTCTGGCGGTTACAACGGATCCCTTTATCGTTTTGACGTCCAACGTCTTCGCGGTTTTAGGACTGCGTTCTCTTTTCTTTGCCGTTTCCGGATTGATGAAACTGTTTCATTTTCTGCATTATGGACTGGCGGTAATACTTGGTTTTGTGGGAGTCAAAATGCTGATGACTGATTTTTATAAAATTAATATTGGCATTTCTTTAACGGTTATAGCCTCAATAATAACATTATCCGTTATGGCATCGCTTATATGGCCGAAAAAGCATACAAATATAATTTAAGAAAAATAATCATGATTTAAATATGACCGAATTTTTAAATATATCGCAAGCCCAGTTAAAAAGAATGGCAAGACTTGCCGACGCCAAAGCTAGGCAGGAGGAAGGAATATTCTTAGCCGAAGGCGTAAAGGTGGTTGAAGAGCTTCTTTTAAGCGACTGGCTGATTGAAGCGCTGCTCATCATGCCCGAAAAAGTAAAATACTGGGAAAGACTCTCTCAAGATGCCATAAAAAATTTTCCGGTTTATCAACTCACCCGTTCCCAATGGCAGAAAATCGGACAGGACAGAGAACCGGAAGGAATCATGGCCGTGGTGCGGACGAAACACCCGCAAAGCATTTCTTACCTGTGCGCAAATACTTTCGGCAATATTTTGATTTTGCATGAAATCAACAATCCCCGCAACCTCGGAGCGCTTATGCGAAGCGCGCGATGGTTTGGTTTTGCAGGAATTATTATAAGCTCCAGTTCGGCGGATTACATCAATCCGAAAGCAGTGAGAGCCTCGATGGGAAGCCTTTTTCATTTGACAATTATTCCGGAAGTTGATCTAGCAGCGACATTGCCGGAAATTAAGAAAAACTTTTTTCTTATCGGTTCTGACGTCCGCGATGGCTTATTGCCTCATCCGGTTCAAAAAAAGTCTGCCCTGCTTTTGGGCAATGAGAGTCATGGTCTGCCGGAGACTATCTTAAGAATGGCCGATGAAAAATGGAGTATACCCGGAAGCGGCGAAGCCGATTCCCTGAGTTTGCCGCAGGCGGCGGCGATCATGATGTACGAATCAGTAAAAAGATAATTACGACCTTGCAAAAAGTTGCAGAGGCAAGGCGCGCAAAACCAGAGGAGTGAGACGTACTGTTTGTGTACGCCGCAGCGACGAGGGACGCAGCGCAACGATGCATCTGTACTTTTTCCAAGGTCGTTAGAATAATTGGTGATTCCATGAAATCTTACATTCAAATATCCACAACAACGAAAACCAAAGAAGAGGCGCAGAAAATTGCTCGATATCTGATCGAGCAAAAGCTTGCCGCCTGCGTGCAGATTACCGGCCCCATTGAAAGCACGTATCGTTGGAGAGGCGCTGTTGAATGCGCCAACGAGTGGCTGTGTCTGATTAAAACACAAAAAGCTTTATTTAATAAAGTCCAGGCCGCGATAAAAAAACTTCATTCCTACGAAACGCCTGAAATAATTGCGGTTTCGATAGTCAAGGGCAGCAAAGAATATTTGAATTGGCTGGACGACGAGACAGAAAATAAATCTTGGTAAATATTTTTAGTGCAATAATTGAATGTTTGTTTTAAATGAACACTTGTAATTTTGAAAAACCTGGATTGAGGGACTGTTCAAAAATGTTCAGATGCAAGACGCGCAAGTAACTGAACCGCGAGGCGTATATAGATATACGTCGAGCGGTGCAGTTTGCAGCGCAACACAGCAGATGAGCGTTTTTCAACAGTCCCCTAATATTATATTTTAAGGAGACTTTATGTCTGATAATAACGAATTGGAAAAGAAATGTATTGATACCATTCGCTTTTTGGCTGCCGATGCCATCGAAAAAGCCAAATCCGGCCATCCCGGCATGCCGCTGGGCGCCGCTGCCGCCGCTTTTACTCTTTGGACGAAGCACCTGAAACATAATCCCAAAAATCCGCTCTGGCCGGATCGCGACCGCTTTGTTCTTTCCGCCGGTCACGCGTCAATGCTTTTATACGCTCTTTTGCATCTCACCGGATATGATCTGACATTGGACGATATAAAAAATTTCCGTCAATGGGGCAGCCGCACGCCGGGACATCCCGAATACAAACACGCGCCCGGAGTGGAAGTAACCACCGGCCCTTTAGGTCAGGGTCTGGCTAACGCCGTAGGTATGGCGATAGCCGAAGCTCATCTGGCTGCATCCTACAACCGGGAAGGTGATAATTTAGTGGATCATTTTACTTACGTGATGGCCGGAGACGGCGATATGATGGAAGGAGTGGTCCATGAGGCCTGCTCGCTGGCCGGTCATCTGCGCCTGGGAAAACTTATCGTTCTTTATGACGACAACAAGGTAACGCTGGCCGGTTCCGCGGCAATATCGTCCACGGAAAATATCGAACAGCGTTTCAAGGCTTATGGCTGGCAAGTGCAAAAAGTTGCCGATGGGAACGATGTTTCGGCTATCGACCGGGCCATCAAAAAAGCCAAACGCGAAACGGAGAAACCGTCGCTTATATGCATACGAACAACTATCGGTTACGGCGCGCCCGGCAAACAGGGAAGTTGCGACGCGCACGGCGCTCCGCTGGGAGCCGATGAACTGAAAAAGACAAAAGAAGCTCTTTGCTGGATGGCGGATTCACCTTTTTATATTCCCGAAGACGTCCAAAAATATTTCCGCAAGGCGCTTGCGCGCGGGAAGAAATATGAAAATAAGTGGCAGGAAATTTTAAATATTTACTCACAAAAACAATCCGCCCTGACCGCGGAATTCAAACGAATCATCCAAGGCGACCTGCCTCAAAACTGGGAATCAGCGCTTACTGAATTTCCCCCCGGTTCAAAAGATGTGGCCACGCGCAAAGCGGGAGAAACAGTCATGCAGGCTCTTGCCGCCAAAATCCCCGAACTTGCCGGCGGCTCGGCTGACCTTAATCCTTCAACTTTCACCTGGATCAAAGGCTTCGGTGATTTTCAAAGCCCCGCCTTTTCCGCGGAAGGTTTGCAGGGCATGGTGGGCGGCCCCTGGGGTTACGAAGGACGAAATATTCATTTCGGCGTGAGGGAACACGCGATGGGATCCATTGCGGTGGGACTCGCTCTGCACGGCGGCATCATGCCTTACACGGCGACTTTTCTGACCTTTGCCGATTACATGCGCCCGCCTATGCGCCTTGCCGCTCTCATGGGCTTGCGCGTTATTTTTGTTTTCACGCATGACAGTATCGGCGTGGGAGAAGACGGCCCGACGCATCAGCCGATCGAACAAATTATGAATCTTCGTCAGGTGCCGAATATGACGGTTATCCGTCCGGCAGACGCCAACGAAACATTGGAAGCATGGCGCAGCGCTATTTCCAACACAAACGGCCCGACAACACTGCTTTTGAGCCGCCAGAATTTGCCTGTGCTCGATAGAAGCGTATGCCATCCCGCTTCCGGCACCAGACGCGGCGGTTATATCCTGTGGGAATCAGCGCCAAATCCCGAATTGATTTTAATGGCCACTGGTTCGGAAGTTGCCATGACGCTAAATGCCGCGCGAGAACTTGCCGCCAAAGGAATAAAAGTGCGGGTTGTATCGCTGCCCAGTTGGGAAATATTCGACCGCGAACCGCAGGAATACCGCGACTCGGTTTTACCGCCGCAGGTAACCAAACGCATTGCTGTGGAAGCGGGTATCAAACTCGGATGGGAACATTATGTTGGCCTCTCGGGAAAAATTATCGGAATGGAAACGTTCGGCGCTTCGGCTCCCGCCCCGATTCTTTATGAAAAATTCGGTATCACCGTAGCAAAAATTATTGAATCCGCCGGAGAATTACTTAAGTTGGTTTAAGTGGGAAACAAAATGGATCATCCC
Source organism: Smithella sp. (assembly GCA_035524255.1). Lineage (GTDB taxonomy): Bacteria > Desulfobacterota > Syntrophia > Syntrophales > Smithellaceae > Smithella. The sequence continues at coordinate 66,467 of DATKPG010000037.1, forward strand.
GATTTTTCCTTTTCACTGGGAACATATCAGCACTCTATCAAAAGCGCTCTGGAGGTAATACGCCGGGACAATATTATCGCCCGCATATGGACGAAAGATTACACCGTGTGGAAACAGGCGCCGGATGAAATTACCAACCGGCTGGGCTGGCTTGACGCTCCCGCGCAGACATTAGAAAAAATAAGCTATATCCGCTCAACTCTCGAACCATTGATCAAAAATAACATCAACGATGTTATTTTACTGGGAATGGGCGGTTCTTCCCTTGCCGCGGAAGTATTTTGCAAAATATTCGGAAGCCAAGCCGGTTATCCGCAATTACATATTATGGATACCACCGACCCTGTTTTCATCTCCAATGTAATAAAGCGCCTTAATCTGGAAAAAACTCTTTTTATTGTTTCTTCCAAGTCGGGGACGACTCTTGAAATAACATCGCTATTTAAATATTTTTATAATCTTACATTCAAAAAATCAGGCAATAAAGCCGGCGAACGGTTTGTTTTTATAACCGATGAAGGAAGCCCGCTTATTAAAACTGCTGAAAATATTTCCGCGTATCATATATTTCTTAGCGATACTAATATCGGCGGTCGTTATTCGGCGCTTTCCTTCCCGGGTATCGTGCCCGCGGCTGTAATCGGCATGGATATAGAGAAACTACTGCAAAGGGCAGTCAATACATCACGGGCGGATGGATTAAACGCCAACTCTGCATTTTTGGGCACCGCTCTGGGAATGCTCGCCCTGGCAGGACGCGACAAACTGACTTTTTTCATGCCGCCGCGATGGAAATCACTCGGCGATTGGCTCGAACAGCTGATTGCCGAAAGCACCGGCAAAGAAGGAAAAGGCATCCTGCCCGTTCTGGATGAACCGTTTTTGAATAATGCCGCTTACGGAAATGATCGTGTTTTTGTTATTTTTCAGAATAATGAGGAGGCAAAAACTTCTCAAACGGAATTTCTAACCAATGCGGGGCATCCTGTTATCACTGTTAAGTTAAGTGATGATTATGATACGAGTTCGCAAATGTTTATCTGGGAAATGGCCACGGCCATAGCCGGGCATATCTTGGGAGTAAATCCTTTCGACCAGCCGGATGTTGAGGCAACAAAAAAGTACACCCTCGCTATGATTTCCGGCCATAAAGAGAAGAAGAACGTTGTGAATACAAAACCGGCGCTGATTTTCGAGCAAGGCTCCGTCTTCGGCAATATCGATGGCGCAACACTTGAGGAAGTTTTTACCGGGTTTTTAAAACAGGCGGCGACAGGTAATTATGTTTGTTTGCAGATTTATTTAAGCCCCTTGCCAGAAATTGACAAAGCGGTGGGCCATTTGCGTGAAGCTATACGGCAAAAGTATAATATCCCTGTAACATTTGGATACGGCCCACGCTACCTGCATTCCACCGGCCAGTTGCATAAAGGTGATTCCGGCAACGGGTTGTTTATTCAATTCACACAGGATAATACTACTGATGTGGATATTCCCGATGATATCGGCAAAAAAGAATCTTCTCTTACCTTCGGCGCGCTCAAAGCCGCGCAGGCAAAGGGGGATTGGCAGGCGTTGATGGATAAAAAACGCAGAGTCATCCGTTTTCACTTTCGAGAAAACACTGCCGCAGGTTTAAAAACGCTGGCTAAACTTCTTTAGCTTTTTTTATACCAATTCAAAAGGTATTCACTCTTTTTGTTTTCTTCTATTCACTTTCCGGATTTTTATTAATAAATGGTTTGATAATTTCAAAAAGGATGAGGGTGATAAGTGTAATCAAAAGAAGAACCAGCAATGTGTTGATGAATTCCTTATGGACAAGGAACATAATAATAAATATCTCCAGCATTAAGACCGCCGTTTCGATAACCCTGCGGCGCATTACTGTATCAATGAGGAAAGAAAATATAATCACCTCTACCCAGCCTTCCGTGATTATGCCAGAAATGATTGTGCCGTTCATGCTTCCGCCGGGCAAAAATAAGATCATTAGTTGAGTAAACCCAAATGTGTAGAGCGATTCAGGAATATACGAAATGTTCACCGCCAGGAATACCGGCATTTTGTTTCTGAGCAAACCGCAGATAAAACCTGTCATTGCTTTGCCGAAAATTATCGCCAGACCGAAATACGGGCCGTAAATTCCGAACACGGCGTAATGCGCGTAAGGATAAATGGAGCCGACTGCTCCTGCAATCATCCCGTAAACGGGCCCCAAGGCTATCGCGGCAACAAAAGTGGCCAGATGCGAGAAATCAAAAGATATCTGCGGGTGCATCGGCGTCAAAAGGCTGGATAAAAAAGACAGCAGATTACCGAGTATACCCGCGCCTATGGCCGCCAGCACTTTTTTCATTTTGTCGCCTGGATTGAAAGTCATGCAGTATCCTTTGTTATGAATCCTGTATTGACGTCAACTTAATTAATTACCCTGAGAATACGCGGTTCATGACGCTCCGGAGCCGCGGGAATTTCCTTCGGATAGCCGATAATAACAGGCGCGACGATCTGGCAGCCATCGGGAATTCCCAACAGGGCTATGGTCTTGGGATCACGGATATATGAACCCAATGCGATCCAGCAGGTTCCCAATCCTCTTGAGGCCGCCGAAAACATGATATAACTTACAGTAAGCGCGCAATCCATTTCCAGGGAATGCACCGCGGTGGAACCGCTTACATAGATCAGACAGGGCGCGTTATAAAACACATTAAAGTTTTTGTTTTTGAGCAGTTCGACATATCCGGGATTAAGCGCGGTTTTATTTTTGGCAAAATCATCAAGAAGATTTTCCTTGCTTTCATCGGAGAGGGCTTTAATCGTATTTTTACAATTGATGATAGAAAACCGGCATGGTTGACCGTTGCTCGCTGTAGGCGCCAGACAAGACTCGCTAAGTATTTCTTTTATTATTTCGAGCGGAACTTCTTTTTCCTGAAAATCACGGATTGCTCTTCTGTTTTTTAATAATTCCATAAATGTCATCATAATAATAGTCCCTCCTTTTATTAATGACTTCATCTAATAGATTATCTATCACTTATAAGGGCAAAAAAACAGAGATAAACTTCATAATGATATTTTGAAATAAGTTTAACACCGGATCAAGAATTCCTAAATAAAGCAATCCGATAACAATAAAAAATCCAAAAGGCTCAATTTGGTTAAGAACGGTTGTTATTGATTCCGGCGCGAAACCCATAAGTATTTTGGAACCGTCGAGAGGGGGAATCGGAATTAAATTAAACGCGGCCAATATAATGTTAATCCGGGCCAGCAGAAGAAGCACTTGTTCAACCATCCCTGTATGTTGAGAAGAAATCAGCCGTAATAATAAAAGCGCGACAAAAGCGAATATAATGTTCGCCGTAATGCCTGCCGCTGAAACGAGAATAAGCGCTTTGCGTCTTTGATTACCGGGAATATTCCCCAAATTTATGGGGACAGGTTTCGCCCAGCCAAAACCGATAAACAAAAGCATCAGTGTCCCGATAATGTCTAAATGTTTTACCGGATTGAGCGTCAAACGTCCCAACCATTTTGCTGTGGGATCGCCCATTTTATAGGCAACCCACCCGTGGGCTAACTCATGAAAGATGACTGAATATAACAAAAGCGCCGATAAAATTACAAAAGCCAGTGGATCTTTCACTAATAAATTTATAAGTCCCATTGTAAAATCCTTTAAGTCAAATGAGGATCAGCGATATTTATTTATCATCGCCTGCCGTCCGCTTTTAACCGGATATCGCACTGTAGTCTCGCCTATGTCCGTTATGCAATCGCTTGGGTTTTTTGACCTGGCGGAAATTTTTTCCGGATTTTACCCCTTACGAAAAGTTTTCATAAGCGTGATGAAAACATTTTTTAGAAATGGAATAATGTTATCAGATAATCTCGTAACAGGTTTTGATATCCATGCCCGGCTCCAGCAGGGGCAAAAGACTTTCAATATTTTTCATCAAATTGGCGGAATGCAGTTTGAGGGCATCCTTATCACGGTATTTCTCATAAAATATAATTGTGCTTTCATCGCCGCGGACAGTGTGTGGTATGTACTCCATACATCCTGGCTCGCTCGCTTTTATTTTTGGAACGATCTCTTTGAGCGCGTTGATAGCGTCTTGCGTTTTTCCTTCTTTAATTTTTAAAGTCGCGATCAGTGTAATCATTATCTTGTCTCCTTATGGTAAGCATTTCTTTTTTCAAGGGGAGAGTATATGAACAAGCCTCCCGTGTGTCAAAGGAATATTTATTTAAATACGGGCCGCAAACTATGCGGTGGTATGTTTGTAAATAAAGCATGTATCTTTATGGATTACAATTAAGAAAATATAATAAGACGTTTGCATTGATCTTTGAATCATGTAAACTTTTCAACGACAAGATATGGACGATTATAAATACTTATCCGGGAATCCAGCTTCCCCCCGCTGATATCATTTGAGTGTTGTCACGCTGCTTCTTCCGCGGCACAGAAAATTGCTTATAGGTATATAAAAATATTCCCCTGTTTAGCTAAGCAGGGGAATATTCATTAAAATTATTTTTTAAAAATATTCGTTACGCGTTCAATATCCGATCCGGCTTCCGCTACGATCCTTTCGATAAGATCTTTACACGTAGGAATATCTTTGACGAAGCCAACGGATTGCCCCATCATCATGGGAGCGTTATCAACATTGCCGCATTCCCACGCATCCCTTACTCTCTGTCCGGATATCAGCGGAATAAGTTGTTCGAGTCCCCCGCCTTTAGCTTCCACCATTAAAACTTCTTCAACAACCTTATTCCTTATTGCCCTGCCCTGTAAACCGATGGATTTACAGATAAGCGTTGTCTCATATTCCTGCCGCCGGATCAGTTCCTGTTTAATGTTATCGTGAACCTCGCACTCCTGCGTGGCGACAAAACGGGTCGCCATCATAACCCCCTGGGCGCCCAAAGTAAGCGCCGCCGCAAATGTGCGGCCGTTGGAGACACCGCCTACAGTCACTACCGGAATCTTCACCGATTCGACAATTCGCGGAGTGAGCACCATCGTGGTCACGTCATCACTGAGCGGATGACCGCCCTCTTCTATACCAGCGGCATAAATGCCGTCATAACCGGTCTTCTCGGCATGTACGGCATGACGCACCGATCCCACCTTGTGAAACATTTTAACGCCCGCCTTTTTTAGAATATTTATGTATTCTTTTCCCACCGCCTTGTCGAGCGGCGTGCCGGATATTTCCAGACCGGCAACCTTTTCCTCAGCGCAAACACGCAGGTACATTTTATGATGCTCGCCTGTAATATGCACCGACGGCAGAATAGTCACATTCACCATAAAAGGTTTGTCTGTCAGTTTTCTGGTCAGCGCAATGGCGTCGCGGAATTCTTCCTCTGTGGAATAATTTCCCGCGGTCAGATTTCCCATGCCGCCGGCGTTGGAGACAGCGGCGCAAAGCTTTGGCTTGCATAGCCACATCATCGCGCCGCATATAATGGGATATTTTATTCCGAACATTTCCGTAATAGCTGTTTTCATTTTTCTTCCACCTGTATAATTTATTTTGTAATGATTAAATTGATCAGCGCTGTTTAATCAGTGATTAACAGAGAATCGATTTTGGCTGACGACGGCATATAGTCCGCGTCCAGTACTTTAACGATGTCGCTGTACAGCCTCTTTTTTAATTCGCCAAAAATTCCCCGCTTCTTCTGGAAGGTTTTGGCAAAGGTTATAGCCGAGGCCATAAGGTCTTCCTGATTGGTACAAGCTTTCACAATAATGTTATGCTTTTCCAGCTCCGGCGCGGTGTAACGATTTCCGGAAAACTGCATCTGCGAGAATATATGGAATGGAATGGCTTTCTTGACAAAAGCGTTCATGCCCCATCTGAAGGGAATGCCTATATTGACTTCAGGAAAGCAGAAGAAACCTTTGTCCGAGCGCATGAAGCGAAAATCGCATGCGCAGGATAAAATCGAACCATTGCCGAAAGCATGGCCGTTAATCGCCGCGATTACCGGCACCGGATAAAGAAGCAGTTTTTTAAAGACAACATCCATTTCGTTGATGAAATCGGTCACCGGCTGATGATCATTTTTCTGCATCTGGTCTGTGATCCATATAACGTCTATGCCCTGGGAAAAATTCTTCTCGTCATTGGAAGTAATAATCAGGGACGTTATTGATTTATCGGCAATTATTTCATCGAGCATGGCGTTTAAAGTTTTCGCAAATACAAGATTTTGCCTGTTTTCACCATTGGTCATGGTTATAATCGCTACGGTTTCATCTTTGACCCAATTCATGATAGACATATTCTTTATTTCCTTTCCCTTTTTCAAAATATTTTTTACGGCCCAAGCGGCCACAATATCCAACGATTTCAATAATCTGACAACTATTTTCAGTCAAAAAATAATTCAAATAAGCGGATGGAGTATAAGAAGTCCCATCATCTATGTCAAGAATATAATCATCGTCCGGCCTTGATATTTATTTGGCAAAGGATTAGTTTACATACAACGTCTCTTGATAGAATGTTAACCGGCAATTAATTGTAATAATAAAATTTCAACTAACGAATATGACGGAAGATTCACACAGGATAAAGATTTTAGGAGGTAAAAAATGGCGTTAAAAACGGCCCAGCAATATGAGGAAAGTCTGCGCAAAATGAATTTTAAAGTTTATTTACTGGGAGAACTGGTAAAAAATCCGGTGGATAATCCGATAATCAGACCATCCATGAATTCCGTAAAAATGACTTACGCGTTAGCTCAAGATCCCCAGCACGAAGATCTGATGACAGCGAAATCCCATCTCACGGGAGAAAAGATAAACCGATTCTGCCATTTGCATCAAAGCACAGAAGATCTGGTTAAGAAAGTAAAAATGCAACGTCTGCTGGGACAAAAAACAGGTTCCTGTTTTCAAAGATGCGTCGGCATGGATGCCATGAATGCCGTAGACAGCGTAACTTTTGAGATGGATAAAAAACTCGGAACTAAATACCATGAACGATTTATAAAATTTCTTAAAATGATTCAGGACGAAGATCTTGTCGTTGACGGCGCTATGACTGACCCCAAGGGCGATCGTGGACTTTCTCCCTCTCAACAGAAAGATCCGGACCTCTTTACGCATATCGTGGAAAAAAGAAAGGACGGCATTATCGTGCGCGGCGCCAAAGCGCATCAGACGGGCGCGATTAACTCGCACTGGATTTTAGTGATGCCGACAATCGCCATGTCCAAAGAAGACGCCGATTACGCCGTCTCTTTTGTCGCGCCCGCCGACGCGGAGGGTATTTCCTATATTTATGGACGACAATCCTGCGACACGAGGAAATTGGAAGGCTGTGAAATAGATGTCGGCAACAGGCAGTTCGGCGGTCATGAGGCATTAATGGTTTTTGACAATTTATTTGTTCCCTGGGAAAATGTGTTCATGTGCGGGGAATATGAATTCAGCGGAGCCCTGGTAGAACGTTTTGCCGGTTATCACCGTCAGAGCTATGGCGGCTGTAAAGTCGGCGTCGGCGACGTGCTGATCGGCGCGGCGGCTCTGGCCGCCGATTACAACGGCGCGTCCAAAGCTTCCCATGTAAAAGACAAACTGATTGAAATGATCCATCTTAATGAAACGCTTTTCTCCTGCGGAATCGCCTGTTCGGCGCAGGGTCATAAAACGGCTTCCGGCACTTACCTGATTGATTTACTGCTGGCCAATGTCTGCAAGCAAAACGTTACAAGATTCCCGTATGAAATCGCCAGGCTGGCGGAAGATATTGCCGGAGGAGCCATGGTTACCATGGCTTCGGAAAAGGATTTGCGTCACCCGGAAATCGGCAAATTAGTCGAAAAATATTTTAAGGGAATTGCTTCGGTGCCCACGGAGAACCGCTGCCGTATTTTGAGGCTGGTGGAGAATATTACTCTGGGCACCGCGGCCGTCGGTTATCGCACGGAATCCATGCATGGCGCGGGCTCTCCTCAGGCTCAACGAATTATGATTTCCCGCCAGGGCAATCTGGAACAAAAGAAGAAGCTGGCTAAAGAAATCGCCGGAATTAAAGATTGACCGTTTACGATTTGATGCACAACAGCGAAGCAATGAAGCTGATAAAAATTAAATATTGCGGTGGTTGCAATCCTGCAATCGATAGGGCAAAGTTGGTTCATGAAATCCAAGAACTACTGCCGCCGGAATTCATTTTATCGGAAAGTAAAGCCAAAGATAAAAAAGATAAATGGGATATCGGTATTCTCGTTTGCGGCTGCCTGACTGCCTGCGCAAATAAACCTGATTTTAAGAATATCGCCGTCAAATGGATTTTAATTGCCGGAAACTCCATTGACCATGATAATGCTCCGGAAAAAGATTTGGCTGATATTGTCGTAGCCAAACTAAAGCAGTAAATCTCCCTGTTTTGAATTTTCTTCCCGTGCGACCGGCAGCTTCCATATATTAAATCGGCAGTTTGTCGCTTTTTTGATTATTGACGATTGAAGCAAGCTTACTCGATAGATAGAAAGATTTGTGTCGTTAAGAAAGATGCGTTTGTTGAGTTTATCTGCTACTGTTGATTACTTTTCATCTTATTCAGTCTTGATTGCGCTTCCTCGTGCCCCTGCGCGGCTGCCTCGCCATACCAAACCTCCGCCGAAAAAGCATCCCGTCTAACGCCTCTGCCTTCTTCCAATATTAAACCAATATTGAACTGTGCGTCTGCAATCCCTTTTTCAGCAGCTTTCAAAAACCACCTTGCAGCCTCGGCATAGTCCTGCAATCCCTGACTATACATCAGTCCCAGATGATACTGGGCTTCAGCATGACCCTGTTCACCCGCCTTGAAATACCATTTGGTTGCTGTTGCATTGTCTTGCTCAACGCCTGTACCTTCTTCATATGCCAAACCCAAATTGAACTGTGCGGACGCGATTCCCTGTTCAGCGGCCTTGCGGCACCATTTGATAGTATCTGTGTTGGTCTGCAAAACACCACCGCCATTTTCATACATTGTGTTTAAATTATTCCTCGCATCTGCATCACCCTGCACGACGGCCTTGAGATACCATTTAATTGCCGCCGCATTGCTTTGCCCAACGTAATTACCCCTTTGATACATCATACCTAATTTATTCTGGGCAGCGGCAATTCCTTTTCCGGCAGCTTTGATAATCGTCTCCGGGTCATCCTGTTCAACATCTTTTCTTTCATCTGAGACCAAACCGGCATCGGGTTGCTTATCAGTAATCCCTTTTTCTTCAACCCCGCTCACAGTCTCTGCTTTATCTTGCGGTATATTTTTGCTTTCATCTAATGACAAAACTGCATCGGACTGTTTAACTGCAACCTCTTGTTCTTCAACTTCGCTTATTGCCTCTGCCTTTTCTTGCGGCACATCTTTACTTTCATCTAATGACAAGTCTTCATGGGGCTCTTTATCCGCGGCCTCTTGTTCCTCAACTTCGCTTACAGCCTCAACATTATCTTGTGGTATATTTCTGCCTTCATCTAATGACAAGACTACATCGGGCTGTTCAACAGCAGTCTCTTGTTCTTCAACTTCAATTACAGCCTCTACCTTTTCTTGCGGCACATCTTTGCTTTCATCTAATGACAGGTCTACATCGGGCTGCTCAACTGCAGCCTCTTGTTCTTCAACTTCGCTTACAGCCTCTGTCAAGTCTTCTGCAACATTTTTACCTTTTTCTGAATCACTGACGACAGTCCTTGTCTTGTGTAACGGAATATCGTACATCAAACTTAAATTGAACTTGGCTTCATCATGACCCTGCTCTGCAGCCTTGAGATACCATTTTATGGCTTCAGCTTGATACATCATGCCCAGACTATTCTGCGCGTCAGCATGACCCTGCCCCGCAGCCTTGAGATACCAATTCATGGCTTTAGAATCGTCCTGTGGTACACCTTCACCCTTCTGATACATCATTCCCAGATTATTCTGGGCATCAGCATTCCCCTGTTCGGCAGCCTCCATATACCATTTTATGGCTTCAGTTCTGTCCAGCGGAACGCCTTTACCGTGCTGGTACATCATGCCAAGGTTATTCCGGGCATCAGCATTACCCTGTGCAGCAGCTTTGAGATACCATACCATGGCTTCAGCATAGTTTTGATCAACGCCCCTGCCATGCTGGTACATCATACCCAGATTATTCTGCGCGCCGGCATGATCCTGCCCCGCGGCCTCTAAATACCATTTTAAAGCTTGCGCTTTGTCTTGTGAAGTTCCTTTGCCATTCTGATACATTATCCCGAGGTTATACTGAGCATCAGCATGACCCTGCCCCGCAGCCTCCAGATACCATTTTATGGCTTCGGCTTCGTTTTGCGCAACACCAAAGCCGTGCTGGTACATCATTCCCAATTCATTCTGAGCGTTAACATGACCCTGCCTGGCAGCTTCTAAATACCATTTTATGGCCTCAACATCGTTTTGAGGAACCCCAATACCCCGCTGGTACATGATTCCCAGTTCATTCTGGGCATCGGCATGACCCTGCCCCGCGGCCTTGAGATACCATTTTGCGGCCTCAGCATCGTCTTGCGGAACCCCAATACCTTGCTGATACATGATTCCCAGTTCATTCTGGGCATCCTCATGACCCTGCTCCCCGGCTTTGAGATACCATTTTACGGCCTCAGCATCATCTCGAGGAACGCCCCTGCCCTGCTGGTACATCACTCCCAGGTTATACTGAGCATCAGCATGACCCTGACCCGCAGCCTTGAGATACCATTTCATGGCTTCAGCATCGTCCTGAGGAACGCCTTTACCCTGCTGGTACATCATTCCCAGCAGGTTTTGGGCGGAAGCATCACTTGCATCTGCTAATTTTCTGTATAGTTTATCTTCTTTATTACGCATATTAAATCAAACGCTTATCCCTTATAGTAACACTTGGTGCACATATTTATGACAAAGTAGTGAAAATTTGATGAATACCTCTTTCATTTATATTCGCATTCATAACATATATAATCTATTTGATAAAATTCAATTTGGCAAGTCTGATTTTATCTTTATTTCCAATTGCACTATTTACCGATTTGGAAGACATATCCATTAATTATATTGACCGGCGCGCAAAACGGGCAATTTTTTTATTATACGCGGAAGTCATATGACAATAAAACAACCTTCATGCCCATAAAATGTGGATATTATTGTCTGTATCTGCAAAACTGCTCATGCTCATCAAGCGAATTTAATTATGTAATTATATAATACTCTTCGATATTTTTCAAATTATCGCTTTTTTTATCAATGAATTTTTCTTTGATATATTTCAAAATTAATTTTTATTTCATAGTATGACTATGAAATAAAATAATACTTGACAGTCTCACTATGATAATATATCTTAAATACGCAAGAGACAGAGGATTATGATGGATAAAAACAAACCTAAGACTAGAAAAGACCGCATCATGGATGCCGCTTTACGCATCTTTGCGGAAAAGGGTTTTCAAAACGCGACCATTACTGAAATCAGCAAGGCAGCCGGCGTGTCGGAAGCCACAATTTATGAATATTTCGGCACGAAAGAAGATCTTCTCTTCGCTATTCCTGAAAAAATATCCAATGACACTTTTGAAGAATCATCGAAGGTCATTCCTTATATTAAAGGAGTGGAGGGGAAAATCAGGGCTATTTTGCTTTTTTATGTTCAGCTTTATCAATCCAATCCCAACTATTCCGCCCTGGTCCTGCTTCAATTAATGTCCAACAAGCGATTTCGTCAAACACCCGCGCATGCCGCTATACGCAGGTCATCTCATAATTTTTTGGATTGCATCAAGGAAGGAATAGCCAATGGAACTTTTAAAAAGGATTCCAATCCCTATTTGATCCGGTCCATGTTCATGGGCACCGTCGAGCACTTATTCATTCACTGGCATATGCAGGGAATGCATAAACGAAAGCCCAGCATCGCGGATATGCTCGATCCCCTGATTGAAATTGTTTTTGACGGCATCCGCGCCAAAAAAGAGGAATCCGGCACGACGCTTTATCTGAAATTTGAAGACGCCGGCGTTTTGGAAAATATTATGAAGAAAAAAGATGGAGGAACATCCTCAAAAGATAAAACTAAATAATTTAAAACTTTTTTAAAGGGGTATCAAAATGAGAACAAAACAAGATTTTATAAATGCTCTGTCGAAAATGAAACGCAACATCTATTTTGATGGCAATCTGATCGATCGGACGGATGAACTGCAAAGCGACTGCATCAATGTTATGGGTACGACCTATGATGAAGCGGCCAAACCTGAAAATGAATATCTGATGACTGCCAAATCTCACCTCACGGGAGAGAAGATTAACCGTTTTACCCATATTCACCAGAGCAAGGAAGATCTGCATTGCAAGCAGGATATGACGCGTATGCTGTGCCAGAAAGTCGGCGGCTGCATCCAGCGATGCATGGGCATAGATGCCACAAACGCCATTTATAATGTCTCGTATGAAGCGGATAAAGTAAAAAAAGGCGAGACCAATTATCACGAAAACTTCAAGAAATGGTTGACCCGTTTCCAGAAGGAAGATATGATCGCCGCATCCGCTCAGACGGACACCAAGGGCGACAGAATGCTGCGCCCGGCCGAGCAGCCCAATCCCGGTTCATATGTGTATATCAAAGAAAGAACCAAGGACGGCATCATTGTTGAAGGCTGCAAGGTGCACATTTCCGAAGCGTCCGTATCCGATGAAATTCTTGTTATCCCTACCCGCGCGCTCAGGCCCGAAGACAAAGACTACGCCGTGGCTTTTGCCGTTCCCGGAGACTGGGATGGAATGAAACAAGTTGTGACCATTCATAACTACCGTCATCGCGATCATTACAAACGCGGTTTTACCCCGGGACTTACCGACTCCTATCTGATTTTTGAAAATTGTTTTGTGCCGTGGGAGAGAGTGTTTTTGGCGGGCGAGCATATGCACGGCGGCATATTAGCCCTGCTGTTTGCCTTGTTCCATCGCCATTCATACTCCGGCTGTAAACCGGCCATCGGTGATATTCTGCTGGGGAAGGCCGCGCTGGCTGCCGAGTGCAATAACGTCCATAAAGAATCGCATGTACGCGAAAAACTCGCTGAAATCATCATGACCACGGAGCTTGGTTATGCCGCGGGCTATACGGCATCCGATCTGGCCAAACCGGAAGTTTATATTCCGGGCATGGGTTTTGTTCCTTTTGGTCCCGGTTCCTATATTCCCCATTCTATATACTGTAATGTCGGCCGGTGTCTCTCGGGAGAAGCCGTCTATCGCGAAGCAGAAATACTTTGTGATATCTCCGGCGGTGTTGCGGGAACATTCCCCCATGAAAAGGATTTTGCCAATCCGGTAACGGGCGAAGCACTTTTGAAATACACCAAACGCAATCCGAAGATATCGGCAGAGGATCAGGCACAGTTATGGCGATACATAGGCGATGAAATGTGTTCAGCGACGGGCGGCATTTACAATATTGGCAATTACCACGGAGGAGGATCGCCCATCATGGAACAAATTGCCATTACGACGCAGTACGATATCGAATCCCGGAAAAAACTGGTGAAATATATAGCTGGAATGAGCGGCGGTGACCGTGAAGCGCTGGCGCCCAAACCGGTGAAAAAGTAATTTTTTCATGCCTCGGGTGTCCGCGGGTAAAACTGCCGGCACCCGAGGCCGGCTTTTCAAAAAAATAGTTGCAAATTTCCATCAAATCATTTTTATCTGATTCAGAAAACACAAAGGAGCATTACCATGTTTGATATATCCCAATTTTCATTAAAAGGAAAAGTGGCGGTAATTACAGGCGGCGGCCGCGGCATCGGCCAGGCCATCGCGTTTGCTTTCGCAAAAGCCGGAGCCAAGGTTGTCATAACCAGCCGAAAGGCGCAGGATCTGGAAGCGACGGCCAACGAAATCAAGGCAGCGGGCGGCGAAGCTTTTCCGCTTCCGGCTCATTTGGGCAAAACGGAAGAAATTAAAAAAATGTTTGATGCGGTTATGGCAAAATACGGACGGATTGATGTTCTGGTCAACAACGCCGGCGCGAGTCCCGCCATGGGTTCGGTCCTTGAATGTGACGACCGCCTCTGGGATAAACTCATGGATATAAACCTGAAAGGCGCTTACTTCGTCAGTCAGGCCGCGGCCAATATTATGGTCAAGCAGGGCGGTGGCAAAATCATCAATGTCGCTTCCGTGGACGGGTATAATCCCGAACCGGGTTTGAGCATCTATTCTATTTCCAAAGCCGGCATGAGAATGCTGACAAGAGCCTTTGCCAGTGAACTTCTCCGTTCTAATATTCAGGTCAACACGATTGCTCCGGGACCGATCAATACCAAGATGATGAATTCCCACTGGGGACACCTGCCTCCCGAAGAAGCTCAAAAAGTAAAAGAAATGGTAGAAAAAGCTTTGCCCTCCGGTCGAATAGGTAATCCCGATGAAATATGCGGTGCGGCGCTTTATCTGGCGTCGGATGCCTCAAGCTATACCACGGGAGCGGAAATTCTAATCGATGGCGGCTTGCTGCTGGGCAATCATCTTTCCTGATAAAAATATGGAGTAATCTAAAATGATCAGTCGTGACACCGCAGTTTTGGTTGCAATTGATATTCAGGGTAATCTTGCCCAGGCCATGTTTGACAAGGAAAATCTTTTCTCCAATGCCGTAAAATTGATTAAAGGATTTAAAGTTTTAAACCTGCCGGTTATTGTCACCGAACAAATCCCGCAAAAACTGGGACCAACGCTGCCGCTGATCGCCGCGGAACTTGACGGCATAAAACCTATAGCAAAGGAATCTTTCAGCTGTTGGGAAGAAGACCTTTTCCAAAAGCAGTTGAAAGCATTAGATCGCAGGCACGTAGTCCTTTTGGGAATTGAAAGCCATGTTTGTGTTTACCAGACCGCTCTGGATTTAATTTCCAACGGTTACGATGTTCATCTGGCTTGTGATGCCGTTTCGTCACGCACGCCGGAAAACCGCCAAATTGGAATAGACGCGATGAGGAGCGCGGGCGCAAAAATCACCTCCACGGAAATGGCTTTGTTTGAGCTGTTGCGAACCGCCGCCGACCCGAAAGCGAAAGAGCTTTTTAAAATTGTAAAATAAGCAGATGTTGGTTTTTTATCGGAGCCTGATTTAGCTTTGTGCGCTATTTTCTCAACCTATGCGCATTTTCCATGATACAAGAGCACATGAAAGGTTCATTCTGTTTATTTTGCATTTTAAAAACTATTGAGTGGCATAATATTCCTTGAACAGTTTATCTCTGCAGGAGTCTTCAGCAACCATTCTATTATCCATTCATTTTTTCTCTGCTGGCGATATATATATCTGTATCATGGGTCTCGCACTCTCCGCTTTGCATGACAACTTCAGAAGAAGTGAAACAATTCGCTATGGTTTGTCATATGACTTGAAAACGAATTGTCAAACAGTTCAATTTTAGATATATAAATAGGAGTTTACGGGTTTTGATGAAAGTGGAATTTGAGGAGGAGCAATGAACGCTGAGAATGCCGTCAGTCAAAACAGATTCTGGGGAGAGACAACCGCTTTTCTTGCTCTGTTTCTCGATAATGTCGGAGTGCTGATATTTTTCAGCGCGATCCTCGTGTTCACTTTCAACTATCCGGCAGAGATTATCCTGACACGCATGATTCCTGGCACGGCCGTCGGAATTTGCGCGGGCGATCTTGTTTATACATGGCTTGCCATCCGCTTAAGGAGAAAAACCGGACGCGCCGATGTCACGGCAATGCCTCTGGGCATTGACACGCCTTCCACCATCGGAATTGCCTACGCTGTTATGGGTCCCGCTTACGTCGCCACGCGCGACGCGCAGCTTACCTGGCACATCGGCATGGCCACACTTTTTATGATTGGCACAGTCAAGATCTTTACCTCTTTTTTCGGCGGATGGCTTCAGCGCGTTATTCCCACCGCGGGACTGTTAGGACCGCTCGCCGGTATCGGACTTCTGCTGCTGGGATTTCTGCCGCTTATCGAAATATTCAATGAAGCTGTCGTCGGCATGGTCGCCATGGGGCTGATATTCACGGCGCTCATGACCCGATTACAATTGCCTGGCCGCTTGCCCGGTGTTCTCGCGGCTGTCATCCTGGGCACCGGTATTCATTTCGCTCTGGGCTATGGCGGATTTCTTCCGGAGTTTACGGCGCCGACTCTGCAGATGAATTTTTCTTTACCCGTCTTTTCAATAGATTTTCTTAAAACGCTGCCGCAAAGCATTCAGTATCTGCCCATCGCCATCCCCTTCGGCATCCTGACCATTATCGGCGGCATCAATAATACGGAAAGCGCCCGTCTGGCAGGCGACAATTACCGGACAAGAGATATTCTGCTTACGGAGGCATTCACATCGCTGATCGCGGCTTTCTTCGGCGGTGTGGCGCAAACCACGCCTTATATCGGTCATCCGGCCTATAAAAAGATGGGAGCGACCTGGTGGTACACTTTGCTTACGGGACTGCTCATCGGAATATGCTCCGTTGTCGGATTGCTTTCGCTTTTTGTCAGTCTTGTCCCGCGGGCGGTCATCGCGCCGATTTTTATCTTTATCGGTTTTGAAATCATTCGTCAGGCCTATAAGGATTCGCCGCCTGCTCATTCCCCCGCGGTAAGTTTAAGTTTTCTGCCGGTTGTCGCCTCTCTCGTACTTATCATTCTGGGTCAGTTCATGGGCGCGCTGAATGCCTCGCCGGATAAGCTGCCCATGCGCCTGCAAATCATGCATCAAACACTGACGATGCTCAGTAACGGCTTTATCCTTACGGGACTCCTTTGGGGAAGTATGCTGGCGTATCTTATCGACCAGAAATCGCGGCTGGCAGCTTTATGCGCTGTTGTCTGCGCCATGTTGACACTCTTCGGCGTTATCCATTCGGTAATGTTAAGCGGTGAACTTTACCTGCCCTGGCACATTCATTCGCATGCCCACTACATACTTGCTGCGGCCTATCTTGCGCTATCCGGCATCCTGTTATTGTTAAAAGGGGGAAGTGATAACACAAAAGGATAACTCCGAATTTTGCGCTTAATTTTATTTGGCATATTCCATGAAGTCATAAAGGGAAGAGATGAATTATCGGCTATTTTCTGATGATATTGACAAAGCGAAGATATGGCCGAATAGCCGGCGTTCCGCCGCCCTCTGAAATAATTTGCAAGACCCGATTCGGATTGGCAACAATCGCTCCGCCCAGATGTGTAACGGGCGTATCATGGAAAATCGCGGGTAAAAGCGGTGTGGATGGCCCCATAACAGCCACCGCGCGAGGCTTGCCCAGCAAGCTCAGGGTTTCCTCAAAAGTAGAATTGAGCAGCGTTGTTGCCGTGATGATGGCAACGTGGCAGGCTTTTAAGGCCTTCTTCTTTTCCTTATCGCTCAATATTTCCATTCGCGCTGAATTTCTTTCTATAATGGTTAATTCAGCGCCCGTGTCCCTGATGCGGGCAACCAAAGGTGAGAACAGACCTACCATTGCCACTTTGACATTCTTTTGCAGATCAAGATAAGTTGTCGCTTCTCGGTCATCCACGACTTTTGCAGGCGGCCGAATCAGGGCGTTGGCGCAAGCCAATCCTATTGCCGTTTCGACAGAATTTTTCCCGGCGATAAGATATTGGAGAATGTCCTTTGCAAGTGAACCGGCAAAATTTCCCGCAGCAGGCAAAACCATACAGCCTTGCGGCAGGCTATCATGTAAGACAGCGGCCATTCCCATATCACCATTATCCAGCATGACACCTGCGTAGCCCGGCCCAATCCGCAAATCCGTAACACTGTGTTTCTCCGCCCGCGGCAAAATAAGCTTGAAAAGATTGGCGAGAATGGTCCCCTGTTTCAGCATGAAATTTCTCTGCATTTAAAACTGCTGTGAGTTTTAATTGGTGGTTTTAATCACGGACACTTCCGAGTAGGGCGTTTCTCCCTGACAATTACGGCAGTTTACACCGTCTTTCAACGGATAGGCCTCACCGCAGAGGGGGCAAATACCTACCGGTCCCAGTTTCCTGCGGCGAACTTTTTCCGGATCGACCAAAACTCTCTGCGCACCAAGCAATTGGTGCCCTGCATCTTTGATCTGCGCTATCAGAAGTTCTTTATCCTGTTCGCTCTTTTTTTTCTTTTTCAAATACCAGTCGCGCACTTCCGGCCAGTCTTCAAGTCTCTTGGTGTCCAGATAAACCCGCACACCCTTACCGCTGTATTTTTCATACAGGGTGACAGCAAACCTGCCAAAATTGACAATACTCAGCCAACCGTTACCGATGGTACAGGGCGTCAGAATCTGCACGGCATCGGGAAGACAAACAGGCGTTTCGCAAATGGCGTCGAAAAATTCTCCTTCCGGCAGATTTTTCATCGCCAGATCAATCATAAATCCGCCGATAATCAGGCCCGGCGCGAGATTACCGTGAAAGGATTTTATCAGCTGGAGATACTCTTCATAGGAATAGGTACAGATGTTCATAAAAACTAATGCTCCTTCATGTTTGCCGGCCGGTTAAAAACATTTTTGTTTTAATACACAAGAGCCAGGCGTGGTTTGCGCGCCGCGCGCAGGGTCGCTTCCGCCGATGGCGCGCCGTTGATCATCCGCTGCATCCATTGATTGTCAATTTTACCCTCAACGACAGGCAGAATTTCATCGGCCAGATACAGCGCTTCCGTGATATCATGCGTCACATAAATGACCGGAAAAGACATGCCGCCCTTTAAATTTTTCAATTCTTCACGCAGTCCGCGGCGCGTGACAGCGTCAAGCGCGGAAAAAGGCTCATCTAAAAGCAGCAAACGGGGATGTCTGGCCAACGCCTGACAGATGGCGCAGCGCTGCTGTTCTCCGCCGGAAACCATGTGGGGCTTGCGTTTTCGTAAATGACTGATTTTGAAAATCTCGAAAAGTTCATCGACTTCTTTTTTATCCACAGCCGCAAAGGCCGCGTTATCGTAAAGATTCAAATGAGGGAAAAGCGGATGATTCTGAAAAACATATCCCAACCGGCGTTTCTGCGGCGCAAGATTAACGCGCTTGGCGGAATCAAACCAGACTTCATCGCCGAAGATCATCCGGCCGTCATCGGGCCTGTCCAGTCCTGCCAGAATGCGGATGATGGTTGTTTTGCCTCCGCCGGAGGGGCCAATCATCACCATCATGTTTTCCTTCGCGCAGGAAAACGAAATATCCAGATCAAAATATTTCAATTTCTTTTTGAACGAAGCGCGAATCGTCATACGCGGAAATCCTCATTGAGTTTATTGATCAACAATAAAAAAGCATAACTGACGGGGATGAAACTCAGCGCGATCAATCCCGCCGCCTGATAATTCATCATTTCCACGGCTTCATAAATAGCGATAGAAGCAACCTTGGTCCGGCCCGGGATACTGCCGCCGACCATCAGCAAAACGCCGAACGCTCCAATCGAATGGAGAAAAACCAAAACGGCCGCGGCGGCGATGCCGCTTACGGAGTTGGGTATAATCACCCGGAAAAATGCCGCCCGCCTCGACAAACCAAGCACATAGGCAGATTCCAGTAAATGGCGATCTATCTTCTGGAAGGACGCTTTCATCGGCTGGACGGCAAAAGGAATCGAATAAACAATGGACGCGATCGTTATTCCAAGGAAAGTAAAAAGAAGCGTATGGCCGGTCAACATCCCCCATGTTTTACCCACAAAACCCTTTGGCCCCATGACGATGATCAGGTAAAATCCGATCACGGTGGGAGGCAGCGCCATTGGCAGGTAGATGAGCGCTTCCAGCAGCGATTTCCCCACGAAACGGTAATAAGCCAACAGGTAAGCGATGGGCGCGGCTATGACCATCAAAAGAATCGTCGTAACCAAGGCCAGTTTCAAGGTAATGTAAAGCGCGAGATAATCCATTTAACGATAACCGTATTTCATTTTAATTTTTCGCGCCGCAGGTGATACTAAATATGCGGCAAACTTCTCCACGTCGTCGCGATGTGACGCTCTTTTCAACACGCAGGCGGATTGGATAACGTCCGGAGCCTGAATGATGTTGAAGAAACATCCGTTTCGCCCTTGAGGCGTTGCCGTTACCGACAAAGCGCAGAAACCGGCCTCAACGGCCGCTGTTGAGGCATATTGAAAAGATTGTGCGATATCCTGAGCGTTAACCAGCCTTGACTGTGATGCTTCCCACAAATGTGTTTTTTGCAGGGCTTCTTTTGCTGCCGCTCCATATGGAGCAGTCAGAGGATTGGCTATCGCGATTTTTTTTGACTTATTATTCTCCAGGGCTTCCTGCCAGCCGGCAGCCTTGCAGAAGCCTTTATTGGCTGACCAGAGAATCACATGGCCGCTGGCGTAAACGAACGGCTTTTCCGATGCGCCATCTTTGTATAAACGGGCAGGCCTATCCTCATCGGCGGATAAAAATATATCATACGGCGCGCCATTTATTATCTGAGTGTAAAGATTGCCTGTTGAAGAAAAAGTACCTTCAATCTTTATCTTCGTTTTAGTCTCAAAATCATCCGCAAGATCTTTAAAGGCCGAAATAAAGTTTGCCGCTACCGCAACGGAAATTTTATCCGCGGCATGGGCAGAAAGGGGATTCATCAAAATAATTAAAATAAAAACAATTCGATAAATTTTCATGAATACCTTACTTTAAGCGTTCCCCTTTGTGTTAAAAATAGCATATCAAATTGCAAAAAAAATTTCCCGCTTTTTATTGCGGGAAATTTTAAGTTATTTTATTTAAGTTTTTTGATCCGCACGGCGCAGGCCTTGTATTCAGGCGTCTGTGTTACAGTGTCATAGGCATTATTGGTAAGCCAGTTACAATTGCCGTCGCGGTAATGGAAAGTCATCCAAACGAGGCCTCGGGGAACCACGTCGGTCACCCGGGCCGGAACGGTTACTTTACCGCGTCTGGATTCCACGACAATCATTTCTCCATCTTCTATTCCCATTTCCGCTGCGTCAGCGAGGGAAATATCGGCCGTCTCCCGGCTGTAAATGGCATCCATACCGCTTCGTCCGGTCTGTGTTCTGGTGTGATACTGAGAAAGCCTTCTGCCGGTGCTTAAAACCAATGGATAATCATTGTCGGCGATTTCTTCGGGGGGAGTCCATTCGATGCCTTTGAATTTTCCTTTTCCATGAGTGAATTTCCCATCCTTATGAACAATCGGCGTGCCGGGATGAGATTCGGCCGGGCATGGCCATTGCAGTCCGTTTTTCTCAATGCGGGAGAATTTTATACCGGTGAACATCGGACATAACTTGGCCACTTCATTGTCACAAATTTCCCGCCCGCTTTTTGAGGCCCAATCGTGTCCCATTTTTCCGGCGAGCTCTTTGAAAATCCACCAGTTTGGCCTGGCGATGCCCGGGGTAGATTTGATCGATCTGACCATATTGACGCGACGCTCAAGGCTTGTGAATGTTCCCTCGTCTTCACACCAGGCCGCGGAAGGAAGAATCACATGGGCAAATCTGGTTGTTTCATTTGGAAAGATATCCTGAACAACCAAAAACTCGGCAGAACTCAGACATTTTTCAGAGTGGCTGATGTTTGGCTCAGCATTGGCCAGGTTTTCTCCAAAAACCCAAAGCGCCCTGATTTTTTTGGTGAGCAATCCTTCCATCATGGCATTGATCATTATTCCCGGTTTATCGGGAAGAGATTTCAAATTCCAGGCTTTCATAAATTTTTCTCTGTTTTCGGGAACCGTCACGCTCTGATAACCGGGGAAAACATTGGGCAGCGCGCCCATATCACAGGCGCCCTGAACATTGTTCTGTCCGCGAAGCGGATTCACGCCGCCGAATTTAACGCCCACGTTCCCAAGCAGCATCTGGAGATTGGCGGTACTCATCACATTGTTCGTTCCGCAGGAATGTTCCGTAAGGCCCAAAGTATAAATCAGCATCGACGGCCTGGTGGCAGCCAGTTCGTGAGCGATTTGAATTATTTGTTCAGCAGGCACTCCGGATATCTCGGCGGCTTTTTGCGGCGGATAATTCATAACTGTCTTTTTCAATTCCTCAAAACCCGTACAGTTTTCCGCAACGTATTTCTTATCGTACAAATCATCTTCGATCAGCACATTCATGATGCCGTTTATGAAAGCCACATCGGAACCGACTTTGATCTGAGCGAAAATATCGGACATTCTGGCAAGCTCATGGCATCTGGGATCGACAACGATGAGTTTCGCTCCCTTTAATTTGGCTTCCTTCACATAATAAGAAACCACGGGATGGGCCTCAGTCATGTTCGTACCGATGCAAAAAAACATTTTAGCATCTTTATATTCGGCAATGGAGTTGGTGCCGGCGCCCGACCCGAAAGACGCGGCAAGACCGGCGACTGTCGGCGCGTGACAAACCCGGGCGCAGTGGTCTATATTGTTTGTCTGAAAGACGGCCCTGAACAGCTTTTGCATGTTGTAGGAATCTTCATTGATACTGCGCGCGCAACTGATACCGGCAACGGCATCGGGACCGTGCATGGCAATAATCTCCTTAAATTTTACGGCGACCAGATCCAGCGCCTCATCCCAGGAAGCCTCGCGGAATTCACCGTCAGCCTGACGAATCAAAGGGGTTGTAAGCCTGTCTTTCGAGTATATAAAATCATAAGCGAAACGGCCCTTAACGCACAACCGTCCATAATTCGGAGCGCCATCTTCAACACCTGCAATTCTGACGATCTGCTCGCCCTTCACATGAAGGTCCTGCTGGCAGCCTACGCCGCAGTAAGGACAAGTCGTGCGGACATGTGTGACTTCCCATGTGCGTCCCATGCCTTTGGACTTTTTTTCCGTCAGCGCGCCGACTGGACATACTTCGACACATTGACCGCAGAAGACACAATCGCTTTCATGATAAGGCTGATCGCCGCCGGTAACAATCTTGCTTTTTGCGCCCCGGTATCCGTGCGAAATAGCCCGGTTGACAACGACTTCATTACAGGCCGAAACACAGCGGCCGCAAAGGATGCAACGATTGAAATCGCGAACAATAAAAGGATTTTCATCCTCTGTGGGATATGTCTTTTCGTTTTCTTCAAATTTCAAGCCGGTGATATTATAAAAGTAAGCTAAATCCTGCAGGCGGCAATTGCCGTTTGCTTCACAAATCATGCAATTATGTTTGCCGCTGGCAAGCAGCAGATCGACATTGAGTTTTCTTGCCCGATGAACCAGATCGCTGTCCGTAAATACTTCCATCCCAGTCGATACCGGAGTGGAACAGGCAGCTGCAAGCGATCGCGCGCCCTTAACCTCCACCAGACAAATTCGGCAGGCGCCGGTGGGCGCGGCATCTTTTAGATAACATAGCGTGGGAATTTCAATACCATTATCTCGCGCCGCATCCAGAATCTTCTGACCTGTTTTAAAGAGAGTTTCTTTTCCGTTCAGTATAAAGGTATTGCGCATGCTGTCTCATATAGCAGGGACATTCAGCCTGTCAATGCAGAAAATTTGACCCGAGATTTTGAAATCCGCTGCCAAATGGAGCACATTAAAAAATTGTGCCTTGTATTCAATTAATTAACATAAAACTCCCCGATCATCAAACAACAGATCGGGGAGCTATTTCAAATATTTTATTTTTTAACGAATGAACTGAGGAAGGCGTTAGTTATTTTATTGAGACCGGCAAAGCGTTCCCATATTCCTTTGCCGTGGAAAATATCTATAAGGCCTTTCATCCCTTCATACTGAATCTTTTCAAAGGGATGCCACCAGAAGTTTCTTCGAACAAAGGGAATGGTGCTGAATATATCATCGACTATAACCTGAGGTTGAGTCATTTCGGCAAAACCGAGCTCCCCGTGCGTCCGGCCGATACCGCTTTGTTTGAATCCGCCCCAGGGCGTCTCGGCAAGACCGTGCGTCATTAAATGATCGTTGATGGAAATGGCGCCAGCCATAACTCTGCGGCCGATCTGTCTTGCTTTTCTTCTGTCTTTTGACCAAACCGAACCGGTCAGACCGAGGTTGGAATCGTTGGCTAACGCTATGGCTTCATCAATTGTTTCGAAAGGCATTACTCCGACAATCGGCCCGAATGTTTCTTCTTTCATAGTCAGCATGGTATGGTTCACATCAGTCAGCACCATGCAGGGCATAAAATTACCTTTACTGTTTTCCGGGATTTTTGATTTCGCGAAGATTTTTGCCCCTTTCGATAAAGCGTCGTCAACATGTTCCCAAACGGTCGTCATTTGTTTTCTGGTCGTCATGGCGCCGACATCCGACGTCGAATATATTCCTTCCCCGACGCGCAACCCTTCGACCCTTTGCTTTAATATCGCCAGAAATTCATGATAGACTTTTTTATCCACATAAATCCTCTCGACGCCGCCGCATGACTGGCCGGCATTCTGCATGCCGGCCCAGACTGCTCCGCACGCGGCCCGATACAGATCGGCATCATCGCAGACAATCATCGCGTCGTTACCGCCCAGTTCCAGAACTAAAGGAGTCAACCGATCGGATGCCTTTTTCATCAAATATTTGCCGACGGGAACCGAACCCGTAAAAAACAGTTTATCAATACCGGCATCTATAAACGCGTCTCCCGCCTTGCTTCCAGGCATATTGATATACGTGAAAACATGTTTCGGAATACCGGCGTATTCGATGCACTCTTTGAGCACATGGCCTACCACCTGAGTTTCCGATGCCGCTTTTAAAATAACCGTGTTTCCGGCCAGCAGCCCCATGACGACTTCGGAAAAAGGAATCGCGAAGGGATAGTTCCAGGGAGAAATAATACCCACTACACCATACGGCACCCGAACGATGCGGCTGCGCTTGTTCATCAGCATGATGTTGCCCGCCTTGAGTTTTCTGTCCGCTAAAAACTTCGCGGCGTTTTTACAGTAATATGCCGTAGCCAGCGTTGCCGGACCAACCTCGGCAAACATTGCATCGAAAAGAGTCTTTCCATTGTCTTTAGATATTATTTCCGCTAATTCATCCGAATTCTTCTGAATATAATCGGCAAATTTCATTACATATTGAATTTTGTTCCCGAGGGGCAACGCCTGCCAGGCGGGTTGAGCCTGCCTGGCGTTTTTTACGGCATTTATAACATCTTCAACCGTATGAACCGGGTATTCTGCGATTACCGCGCACGTTGCGGGATTAGTGCAAACCGTCACCTCTTTTCTCGGAGCCCTGATTTCTTCGGCAGTCTCTAAACGTCTTGCTACGCCTGGTGTTTGTAAATTCATAATATCTTCCGCCCTGAACATTGATATGATTGGGTCAGCTAATATGTTTGCCTAGCGGAAGCGAAAGAGAAATCGAATTTCAGAAAACAGTTAACTCCATCATACGCATAGCCATTATTAATAGTTCTTCCGCTTCCGCTATTTTTATTTCTTTGGTGTTGTCATAAAATAGTTTCTTTTTCTTGTAGAAAATATTTTTTTCAACACCAGACTACATGCTATAAATGACATAATGGGATTAACATTAATACAGCAACACCCTATGAGCTGTCAATAAAAAAAATTATTAAAAATGTTATGTAAAATTAATAAAATTCAACGATTCATTCTATTCGTTTTCGGAAAGTTTATGTTTTTTCTCATTGATTTAATAAAATCACCGAAATTTTAAATGATTAACTTCAGAACCTCGTAAACCGTTGACTCCAACTAATTTCATCAAGTTATATTTAAATATTTTCAACTGTCTTCATGATAACTGATGAAAATTTTCTTTAATTATGTGATGATAGAGTTATTAAGACATCGATACGAAATTTTATTGACATCTTATTATTATGTTACCCATACCAAAAAACAACGCTATTGCGTTAAGAGGCACCTGATGGAAATTAAATATAAAATTTGGATTGAAAAAAACGGAAAAGTGATATTCGGCAAGGGCCGGGATACCATTCTTCAGGCCATTGATGAGCAGAGCAGCCTTAATGCCGCGGCTAAAGAGTTGGGAATGTCTTATCGCGCTGCATGGGGAAGATTGAAAGCCTCTGAAGAACGGATGGAAAAGAAACTGGTTGAGAGCGGCACGATGGAAAAATCACTGCACCTTACATCTGAGGCCAGGACAATCATTGAAAGATTTAAAAAACTTGAAAAAGACGTCGAAAACATCCTGCACAAGGCGGAAAAAGACTTTAAAAAAATGTTTTAAATGACGGGAAGTGAATCCGAATTGCAACAACTTTGAAGAAAAATTCCCGGGCATCTTAATAATGCTTGAAAAGTTCCTCTGCAGAACAAATTATTTCTTCAAGCCTTTTATGATGACATCCAGACTATTTTGAATCGTAGAATGGATTCTCTCCATACGCTTTATCGGATTGCCTGTAAAAAGATAAAGGGAAATAACGCCGTTCAACATACCCCAGATCGCATTCTGTATCTGCTGAATGTTTTTTATGGGAATAAATTCACCGGAATCTATGCCCTTTTGTATAATTTCGGAAATGGGCTTAATATTTTCGTTAGTGGATCTAATGAGTTCATTACTTTGTTTTTCCGTAAGATGCATTTGGCCTGTTTGCATCATGAAAGTCATAAGTATCCTGAAAAGTTCCTTATCATTTAGAAAATAATCAACATAAATCCGGGAGAATTCTTGCAAAAGTTGCGAAGCCGAAGCTTCTATGGATGAGAAATTTCTTATTCTTTCATTAAGCGCGATATTATCGGCAATTAAGATTTGAGTATAGATCTCTTCTTTACTGTCAAAGCAAAGGTAAATTGATCCTTTGCTGACCTCAGATTTGGCAGCAATACTATCAACGGTTACAGCCTTGAATCCGCGGTCAAAGAAAAGTCTCCGAGCGGCTTTCAAAATCGTATTTCTTCGACTTTCTTTTCCTTTTTCTTTCTTTTTTCTTCTTTTTTCTTCCAAGCTCAATTTAGCCGCCTTTATTCAACATGATATTGATTCCCGACACAGATCGATAAAGATTTTTCAGGACATCGTTTTTTTATCCATAATTTCTTACGGCAAATGCATAAAATAATATCCATATTGTGTCAAGAAAAAATCAGAGATAACAATAATATTTAATCTTGTATGATTTTGCCGCTTGATTCAATTTTTCCGGTTCCCCGATAAGCATGATCAAAAGCTGACGCCGATTGAAATTACGCGCATCAATGTAACGGATACTACAGTTTCTCAGTCGTTTATGCAGAATAAAAAACGGTGAACTCCAATTTCTCTGATTACATATTCATTGTGTATTTTTAAATTAATATTTTATTCAGAATCTTCATTTCGATAAATTACCTGAAATTCATCTTGACTTTATTTTGCCTTGCGTCTAAGTTTAAACACTTTCGTAAATTATGATTTGCGAAAGGAAAAGTTGAATTTAGACATTTTGAAGTACAAAGTTAATCCGTTATGGTCTTTAAAGTTTGGTGGATTTTCAATCCGTAAGGATAAATCTAATATACTTTAAAGTATTTCAGATTTTCAAATCCTGTCATAGTGTTAATTCGACTTGGAAAAATTTATTAAAGGAGTTTGAGCAACTATGCCAGAAGGTAAAGTAAAATGGTTTAACGCAAGTAAGGGATTTGGTTTTATCGAAAATGATGAAGGCGGAGATGTATTCGTTCATTTCAGCGCCATTCAGGCAGAAGGTTTTAAATCACTGACCGAGGGACAACGTGTATCTTTCGATATACAAAAGGGCAAAAAAGGCCTGGAAGCGGAAAACGTAAAACCTCAATAAGCTTACCGCAAAAAAACACTCCTGTTATAATTATTCGGGAGTGTTTTTTTATATTTTTACTACTTCTGAATAAAAGTGTTATCAACATTTGCGTTGCTTACGGCTTCCTCAACAAACTGTGCGTCCCGTTTCCTATGCCTGTCAAACTCGAACCTCTGAACACACTCAGGCTAAACAAAATGAACGCAGGCAAATTTCGAAGCAAATCCAAATTTGCTTAAATTTCTCTCCTTTAATATGTCTTGACAAAAACAAAAGATTTAAGTTAGTGCCTTTTATATTTAACCGTGGATATTCTTAATTATTCCTAATAATACGGGAGGCTTAATTGTGTATTTCTCGAAAGAAATGCAAGAAACGTCTTTGAAACTCCGCCGGAAATGGGAAGGTAACGTTCAAAAGTCGTTAAAAAACAATCCGGATCAAAAAGAACGTTTTTCCAGCGTGTCGGATATGGAAATCAAAAGGCTCTATACTCCTGAAGACATTAAGGATATTAATTACTCTGAAGATATCAGCGTTCCCGGTGAATTCCCATATTTGCGCGGCAATCAAGCCACCGGTTATCGGGGGCGCTATTGGACATTCCGCATGTTTTCCGGCATGGGCAGCGCGCAAGACACCAATAAGCGCTGGAAAATGCTCCTGCGTGAAGGTCAAACCGGTCTTAGCACCGCTTTTGATTTTCCGACTCTCATGGGATACGACAGCGACTCGCCCAAAGCGCTGGGCGAAGTCGGCAAATGCGGCGTTGCCATAGATACCCTGGAAGATTTCATGACGCTTATGGAAGGCATTCCTCTGGATGAAGTTACCACATCCATGACGATAAACCCTCCGGCGACAGTTTTATTTGCCATGTATTGCGCGGCAGCGGACATTAAGGGCGTCCCTCTTACCAAAATAGGCGGTACCATTCAAAATGACATGCTCAAGGAATTTATCGCGCAAAAAACTTTCATGTGTCCGCCTGAACCTTCCGTAAAGCTGATCAGTGACACTGTCGAATTCGGCACAAAATTTGTTCCGAGTTGGAATACGATAAGCATCAGCGGTTATCATATCCGCGAAGCAGGTTCCACAGCCGTTCAAGAGCTGGCTTTCACTATCCGCGATGGTATCGAGTATGTGGAGGACGTCATCCGCCGCAAGAAAATGAAGGTTGATAATTTTGCTCCCAGGCTTTCGTTTTTCTTCAATTCGCACATCGATTTTTTCGAGGAAATCTGCAAACTGCGGGCAGCGCGCCGCATATGGGCAAAAATCATGCGCGATCGATTTCATGCCAAAGATCCCCGTTCCATGTGGCTGCGCTTTCACACACAAACGGCGGGATGTTCGCTGACAGCACAGCAACCATATAATAACGTTATCCGCACAACCATGGAAGGCCTGGCTGCTGTCCTGGGAGGCACTCAGTCTCTGCATACCAACTCGCTCGATGAAGTGTTTTGTCTGCCTTCTGAACATGCCGCGGAAATTGCCCTGCGCACACAGCAAATTCTGGCAGAAGAAACCGGCGTGGCCAATACCATTGATCCTCTGGCCGGCTCTTACTTTATTGAAGCCATGACGAATCAAATAGAAGAGGACGCGTGGGATTACATCCGTAAAATTGACGACATGGGCGGAATGATCGCCGCCATAGAAAAAGGTTTTCCGCAAATGGAAATTGCCGAATCAGCCTATAAATTTCAGGGACAATTGGAAAGAGGCGAAAAAATCATGGTGGGCATGAACAAATATGTAAGCAATAATGAACACCCCATCCCGCTTTTGGAAATTGAAGAAAGAATCAGCGAAGAACAGATAAAAAGGCTCAATGATGTGCGCCGCAAACGTGACAATAACGCCGTCAAAAAATCTCTCGATAATTTAAAAAATGCCTGCAAAAAAGGAGAAAACGTAATGCCGCATTGCATTGAAGCGGTAAAAGCTTTGGCAACTTTGCAGGATATATGCGATATTTACCGTGAGGTTTACGGGGAATATAAAGACCCGGGATTGTATTAGCACTTTGCAAACCGTTATAAACAATTTTATCATAGTATTTTAGGAGATAGATATGCCGGAAAGAAAAATTCGCGTGATGGTTGCCAAACCGGGGCTTGACGGCCATGACCGCGGCGCCCGCATTCTCGCGCGTTGTTTCCGCGATGCCGGATTTGAAGTTGTTTACACAGGCTGTCATCAAACCCCTGAGCAAATCGTGTCGGCCGCCATTCAGGAAGACGTTGATCTGGTTGGTTTGAGCTGTCTTTCCGGAGCTCACCGCATGCTTTTCCCTCGGGTCGTGGAACTTTTGCGCGAAAAAGACGCGTCCGATATCACAGTCATCGGCGGCGGTATTATTCCTGAACAGGATTTACCGATGCTTTACGATGCCGGCATCAAAGCGATATTTACTCCCGGCGCTTCGCTTGATTCCATCGTGGAATGGATCAAAGTAAATATAAAACCGCAATAGAAGCCCTTTGTAAACAATGATGGATTCAATGATAAAAAAAATATGCTCCGGTGATGTCCGCCTGGCCTCGCGCCTGATCAGAGACATCGAAGACAAACTTCCGGACGCTAAAACAAAAATAAGAAAACTTTACGCCCATACCGGCAAATCCTTCATTATCGGAATAACCGGAGCGCCCGGCGCCGGCAAGAGTACTTTAACGGATGCTTTAATCACCGAATTGCGGAAACAGCATAAGACCGTCGGTGTGCTGGCCGTTGATCCAACCAGCCCTTTTACCGGAGGAGCGATTCTGGGAGATAGAATCCGCATGCAGCGCCATGCTGAAGATTCCGATGTTTTTATCCGGTCGCTGGCCACCCGCGGGGCGCTGGGAGGTCTTTCCGGAGCGGCGGGTAATGCCATCCATGTCATGGAAGCAATGGGTAAAGATATTATTATTGTGGAAACCGTAGGCATCGGTCAGCAGGAGATTGATATTGTCAATCACGCGCACAGCGTTGTGGTTGTTTTGGTTCCCGGCATGGGCGATGAAATTCAAACGATGAAGGCCGGATTAATGGAAATAGCCGATGTTTTTGTCGTCAACAAAGCTAATCGAGCCGGCGCTAAACAGTTACAGATGGAATTGGCTTCCATGCTCAATTTATCGCCCAAAACCGCTGACGGATGGAAGCCGCCCATCGTGATGATAGGAGATGCCTTTGATCCGGCTGCATTTGCCAATGATATCGCCCAACTTGCGAAGAACATTAAGGCGCATCATATTTATCTGCAACAAAGCGGCAAATTCAACGAAAGAATGCACAGAAAAGCGATGGCGGAAATTAAAGACGCGCTTTGCGCCTGTCTTCTGGAACCGGTTTTGCACTCGGTAATGAACAGCGGTGAATTGGAGAAATATTCCGAAGATATAAAAAACAGAAAATCTGATCCTTATTCCATTGCTGAAGAAATCACCGATAAGTATTTTCAAAAGCGGAACAAAACATGAAAGCTGCGAAAAGTAAAAAGAAAGATGCCTCCGGCGTTATCCAAAAAAAATCTTTATCCGCAAAAATAATTAAAAAGCCTTTCGTCAAAAAAGACAGGGGATTGGTCATGGTTATCACCGGCAACGGCAAGGGAAAAACAACCGCCGCCTTCGGTCAAGCGCTGCGAGCCATCGGACAGAACTATAACGTTTTCATCCTGCAATTCATGAAAGGAAGAAAATACGGCGAATTCATTGCCGCCCGGAAATATCTTCCCCGTTTAACTGTACGCATGTCCGGTCTGGACAGCTTTGTCATGCGCGATAATCCGGCGGCAATTGATATTGAGTTGGCGAAAAAAGGATTGGACACGGCCAGAGGGGCAATCATGAGCGGCAAATATGATATGGTTATTCTCGATGAAATCAATGTGGCGCTTGATTTTAAACTTATAGAATTAAATGAAGTGATTGATCTGATTAAAAACAAGCCCGCGGAGCTTGACCTGATTCTGACGGGCCGCTACGCGCCGCGGCAGATAATCTCGCTTGCCGATACAGTAAGCGAAGTGAGGGAGATAAAGCATCATTATGCCGCCGGCATCAAAGACCGCGCGGGAATAGAATATTAAACACTTTTTCTTTAAAACAGAAGGAGATTTGGAAAAATGGTTGAAATGGTGCCTTGGGCAAAACTAAAGACGATGATAGGTCAGGATAACGGCATAAGCGACTGGATTCAGATAGATCAGGAAAGAGTAAACCGGTTTGCCGACGCCACGGATGATCATCAGTGGATTCACGTGGATGTCGAAAAGGCCAGGAAAGGTCCTTTTGGCGGTCCGATTGCGCACGGTTTTTTAATCCTGTCTCTGATTCCCCTTTTCACCAGTTCCGGAAAATATTTGCCGGAAGGAATGAAGATGGCTGTAAACTACGGCTTGAACAAGGTGCGTTTTATCTCTCCGGTTCATGTGGGATCAAGGGTGCGCTCCAAAATGGTTATCACGGGTGTTGAAGAAAAAGAACTGGGACGCATTCTTGTGACAACCACTCATACCATTGAAATTGAAGGGCAGGATAAACCGGCGTGTGTTGCCGAGGGCCTGGCTTTGTTCATAGTCTGACATCAAGTCGTCCCGTAGTAGCAGGCCTGCAGATGACAACTACAGGGCAAGATAAAAAAACCTCCGTTCCCTTGTTTAGGAAACGGAGGTTTAAATTTATTAAACCGGCTCGATGTATTTATTCTCCCTTGAAATTCGGTTCGCGTTTTTCAAAGAAAGCTGTCATTCCTTCCACGGCGTCCTTACTGACTTTCAATTTTTCTATCCACTTCTTGTCGGATTCAAGACCCGCATCCAGTCCCTTTTCCAAGCCAATAGCCATTCCCTGAAGCACCGCGCTCACGGCAAGAGGAGGTCTCTTTGAAATAGCGATCGCGTATTCGGTAGCTTCTTTTATTAAATCGGCAGCCGGGCAAACCTTATCCACTAGGCCAAGAGCCAGCGCCTCGGTTCCGCTGACTTTCTTGCTGAAAAAAATAAAATCCAAAGCTTTCGACTTTCCGATTATCTTCGGCATTCTCTGTACGCCGCCCCAACCGGGAATAATGCCAAGATTAAGTTCCGGACATCCGATCTGAGCTTTGGGATTGTCGGTCATATAACGGAAATGACAGGCCATTGCCAGTTCACATCCGCCGCCAAGAGCGTGTCCGTTTATCGCCGCGATGAAAGGTTTGGTGGAACGTTCGATTTTGTTATATACGTCATTACCGTTGGGCCCCTTGTCAATATTCGCGATATCTGAAACATCCATGCCCGCGCAAAAAGCCTTTTCTCCGGAACCGGTAATAATAACGACTCTGGTATCCATACTTTTCTCTACTTCAGTTACAAGTTGATCCAGTTCTTCGCGTATACCAATATTTACAGAATTCATTGGCGGACGATTTAATGTGACGGTCGTGACAAAATCCTTCGTTGAGACGGTGATGTTATTATAAGCCATATTTATCCTCCTTAATTATTTTAAGATAATGATAGTAAAATTATTTTATGCTTTTTATTCTGTAACAAAAATATGAAGCCTGTCAAGCACAATCACGGATAAAAACCAATGAAGATAAAGAAAAAAAACAGAACATTCGCCTGCTCATATTATCGGATAATATATCCGATTAAGTTAGACATTAATCATAAAACATTGACATGCATTGGGGGTTATATATAATCATATTTATTTGTTGAGAGGTATGTGCTCAATTTTAAAAATATTTTTTATCCTATTGATCTGAATTTAAAAACATTTCTTCATTAGAGAAGGCTGATGTGAATATTGTAGAGGCGGGTCTATTTTCTGTTTTGTTTATTTCAGAATAATAGCCAATCGACTGCGAAGGAGCGATACAGTTTCAATGAAACAAAATATTTATGTTTTATATACGGCGCTGATTTTAGCGCTCATCGTGCCTTCTACATGCCCGGCTGCGGATAATTCAATGAATCTGGGACTATTATTGCCAATTTGGTCTACTTTTCCATTCGCGGGCCTTTTGCTCTCTATAGCGTTGATTCCCTTATTTGCGCCCCGTTTTTGGAATCATCATTTCTCGAAAATTTCGGCATTTTGGGCTTTAATTTTTGCCATACCTTTTTTGTACTTTTTCCGGGTTATAGCCCTCCATGAAATAGTACATACCATTATCATAGAATACATTCCCTTCATATTACTGTTATGGGCTCTATTCACAGTTTCCGGTGGCATTTATATTAAAGGAACCTTTAAAGGATCGCCTGCCGTCAATACATTTATTTTGCTTACCGGAACCGTTTTAGCGTCAATTATCGGAACAACCGGGGCTTCTATGCTCTTAATCCGCCCAATATTACGCTCCAACGCCTGGCGCGTGCATAAAGTTCATACTATTGTCTTCTTTATTTTTCTAGTCAGCAACATCGGCGGCGCACTCACGCCGCTTGGCGATCCGCCGCTGTTTCTGGGCTTTTTGCATGGAGTCCCTTTTTTCTGGACCATGCATATTCTGCCGCAAGTGGCTTTTGCCACCGTTTTGTTGCTTACGATCTATTTTTTTCTGGATTTCTACTACTTCAAAAAAGAAAGCCAAACTCATGCGGCTGACGTTGAGTTTGAACCTTTAAGAATTGAAGGATCTTATAACTTTATTTTTCTGGCAGGCATTATCATCGCGGTATTATTCAGTGGGGTCATTAAAATGGGCGGGATTAATATTCTCGGCATTTATCAAACAATAGAGAACCTGATTAAAGACTCCGTTTTAATAGCGATGGGCATATTATCTCTTACCTTTACGCGGCATGAAGTGCGCCAGAGAAACGATTTCAGTTGGGTGCCGATTCGGGAAGTGGCTTATCTTTTTGCAGGGATATTTATCACAATTATTCCGGCGCTGGAAATTTTAAAAGCAGGTGAGCGTGGCGCGCTTTACTGGTTGATCAAATCAGTGAATACACCTGCTCATTATTTCTGGGCATCGGGTTCAATATCAAGTTTTTTGGACAATGCCCCGTCTTATTTGACTTTCTTTAACAGCGCGTTGGGTAAATTCTATCCCGGGATGCCCCAGTCGCAGGCCGTGGCTCTTTTAACTGAAGAAAAAATTTCCTATCTGGCAGCCATATCGGCAGGATCAGTGTTTATGGGCGCCATGAGCTATATCGGTAATGCACCAAATTTCATGGTCAAATCTATCGCCGAAGAAGCAGGCGTGAAGATGCCCAGTTTTTTTGGATTCATGTTTAAATATTCCATCCCCGTTTTAGCCGTTTTATTCATTGTAATAACTTTTATATTTTATTAGTTTAATTAACTTAATCAAACTAAATACATACACAAAAAATATTTCTTGAAGATACCCGGTAAAGCAGATATAGGTTTCTTAGTTTTATCCTAATAAAAATTAGATTCTTCGTCAGTATTCAGGATAACAAATCAAACCATTCCCGGTATGAGGAGTAAAATAATGGCAGCAACACTGCGCAAATCTCTAAAAACAATAGAGGATTACAAGGCAGCTAATCCTCATTATACCGAGCTTTTAGATATTATGGCAGACATATTGATTTTGCGTGAAGAATACCGCATCCACATGGAAGATTCTATCTTCCATGTGGATGAAAATTTAATTACCCGTAAGATGGAAGGGGGACTTCCTCTCATTGATTTTGCGGGCAAGAAATATGATTTAACGCGTCCCAAAGAATATTTTAATTCTCTGATTTCCATTGCTGAAAGAAGAATCCCCGAAGTGGCGCAAAACATCATTGATATGATTAAAAGTCCTCAATTTGATTGGGAAAAAATTATTCGTGCTTCTTTTGACCACAAGATTGAAGAAGCTGGCGCTCAAGGTTTTTCGGCAGGCCGTGAGGCTGAAGAGAATATTGACCTGATTGATCTTTTCACTGAAGAAAGTTTAAGGCCGGAACTGGAAAGTGTTGCTAAAAAATACGGAAAAATAGTCGAGAAATCCGGGTGGTCGGAAGGATATTGCCCCATTTGCGGTAAAGAACCAAAGATTGGCGAAATCAGGGATGAGGAAGAAGGGAAGCGGTATCTGTTTTGTAATCAGTGTGGCTTTAAATGGTATTTTCACAGGATAAAATGTCCATTCTGCGGCAATGAAGAACAGCATTCACTGGCTTATTTTGAAGTGGAAGGCGAAGAACGTTATCGGGTGGATGTCTGCAATAAATGCCGGCGCTATATCAAAACCGTTGAATTGCCAAAATCAGGTGAAGAGCCAAATCTCGACGTTGAAGATATTGCAACTTTGCATCTGGATATGATTGCTTACGACGAAGGATATAATTAGAATTTTATATCCATTGTTCTTTTAATTAAATTTAATTAAACCCGCCTCTCTTGCAGTGTGAGAGCAGCGGTTTTTTTTATAATTATTATGGGATTTTTTGCCCATCTTGCCTTGACATTCCGCTTTTTGAAAATTTAAATTGCTTTTTTAAAAGCCCGCATCCGCCTTGCATGATTTTATTACCGCCTTTAAAATGAATTATCCTGCTTGGAGGATCTAATATCTATTTAATAAAAATAAGAAATTTCATCTTCCCGCCCTTGACAGAAGATAGTCCCGTAAATATATTAAGTTCGCTTTCACCTGACACAATTTAAAAAGGACTCCCGGAAGATAAGTATGCAAGATCATATAATAAAAACATTTAAGGAAAGCAGCCGCGTTAAAGACGCGTTTATAAATGAAAATCTGAGTAAACTGGTTAATGTAATTGAGGCATTGACTGCCGCCCTTAAAGCGGGCAACAAGATTTTGCTTTTTGGCAATGGCGGTTCGGCTGCCGACGCGCAACATATTGCCGCGGAATTTGTTAATCGTTTTGTGATAGAAAGGCCACCGCTTCCGGCGATAGCATTGACTACCGATACCTCTGTTATTACGAGTATTGGTAATGATTATGATTTTTCCGAAATATTCAGCAAGCAAATAAGAGCTATCGGTCAGCCCGGAGATATTGCCTGGGGTATCAGCACCAGCGGCAATTCCGCCAATGTTTTGAAAGGTCTTGAAATGGCCAAAAAAATGGGACTGGTGACCGTTGCCTTTACAGGTAAGGACGGGGGAGATATCGCAAAAATTGTTGATTTTTCCATTCATGTATCTTCCTCAAACACCGCCCGTATTCAGGAAACGCATATAACAGCCGGTCATGCTGTTTGTGAATTAGTGGACATAAAGTTATTCCAAAAACCTGACTTAAAATAATAATAACTTTTTTCAGAGGTAGTGGTGAAAATAAAAAAAGAGCATCCTGCTAAACATGATCAATCAGGCGAACAACAGACCGAAAAAATCGGCGCCCAAGACCATCATCAGGAGAATGAAGATTTAAAGAAAAAGCTGGAAGAAAAGGAAAATGAAGCTGCGGAAAATTATGATAAATATTTGCGTGCTGTTGCCGATCTGGATAATTACAGAAAGAGGGCGGCCAGAGAAAAAACCGATATCATCAAGTACGGCAAAGAAGATATTATCAAAGATATTCTGCCTTTTATGGACAGTTTGGACAGAGCCCTTA
This sequence comes from Smithella sp., assembly GCA_035524255.1. Taxonomy (GTDB): domain Bacteria; phylum Desulfobacterota; class Syntrophia; order Syntrophales; family Smithellaceae; genus Smithella. Next base: position 103,788 of record DATKPG010000037.1, read on the forward strand.
CGCACGATACCGGTGATATTCAGGCATTTAAAGACGGCATCGCCTTGATCCAGGATCAGCTTTTATGTTGTTTGAAAAAACATGGCGTGGAAATGATTAACACGGCCGGTTCAACATTTGATCCGAATTTCCATGAAGCGTTGATGCAGATGGAAAGCGACCAGCATGAAGACAACAAGATCATTAATGAAATGGAAAAAGGCTACTTGCTTAACGGCCGGCTTTTAAGACCATCGAGAGTCTGCGTCTGTAAAAAGATAAACAAAGAAAAAGATGTATGTGAAAATATGGAGGATATAGAAGAATAAGGAGGAACGATATGGGGAAAATTATTGGAATTGATTTAGGAACGACAAATTCGTGCGTAGCAATAATGGAAGGGGGAGATCCCGTTGTTATCGCCAATCAGGAAGGAAACCGCACCACGCCATCTGTTGTGGCCATCGCGGAAAATGGTGAGCGTCTGGTGGGTCAGGTTGCCAAAAGACAGGCGATTACCAATTCGGAAAATACTGTTTACGCCGTCAAGAGATTGATCGGCAGAAAATACGACTCCAAGGAAATTCAGTACGACGTGAAGATCACTGCCTACAAAATTACTGAAGCATCCAATGGCGATGCTCAGGTAACCGTCCGGGGGAAAAATTATTCTCCGGCTGAAATATCGGCGATGATTCTGACAAAAATGAAACAAACTGCCGAAGATTATCTTGGAGAAAAAGTGACGGACGCTGTCATTACGGTTCCGGCTTATTTTAACGATTCACAGCGGCAGGCGACCAAGGACGCGGGCAAGATCGCCGGCCTGAATGTTCTGCGTATTATAAACGAACCTACCGCGGCCGCTCTGGCTTATGGTCTGGACAAGAAGAAAGATGAAAAAATTGCTGTCTTTGACCTGGGTGGCGGAACATTCGATATTTCGATCCTGGAACTTGGAGATGGCGTATTTGAAGTCAAATCCACTAATGGTGATACGCATCTGGGCGGAGAAGATTTCGATCAGCGCGTCATGGATTATCTGGTTGCCGAATTCAAAAAAGATCAGGGCATTGACCTGCGCACCGACAAAATGGCGCTGCAACGCTTGAAGGAAGCGGCTGAAAAAGCGAAAATGGAACTTTCCACGACCATGGAAACGGATATCAATCTGCCGTTCGTCACCGCTGATGCTTCCGGTCCCAAGCACATGAATATCAAGCTGACACGCGCTAAACTGGAATCTCTTGTAGAAGACTTAATCAATAAAGTGGTCGGCCCCTGCCAGACAGCCATTAAAGATGCCAATTTATCAACGAAGGATATTGACGAAGTCATTCTGGTTGGCGGCATGACAAGAATGCCGCGGGTGCAGCAAAAAGTGAAGGAAATTTTTGGCAAAGAACCGCATAAAGGCGTAAATCCGGACGAAGTGGTTGCGGTCGGTGCAAGCATTCAGGGCGGCGTTCTGGCGGGTGAAGTCAAAGATGTTCTGCTTCTGGATGTTACGCCTCTGTCTCTGGGTATCGAAACGCTGGGCGGCGTGATGACAAGGCTTATAGAGAAGAACACCACTATTCCCTGCAAGAAAAGCCAGATTTTCTCCACGGCGGCTGACAATCAGCCGGCGGTAAGCATCCACGTTCTGCAGGGTGAACGTCAGATGGCATCTGACAACAGAACGCTTGGCCGTTTTGAACTGGTGGGCATTCCGCCCGCACCGCGAGGCGTGCCGCAAATCGAGGTTTCTTTTGATATTGACGCCAACGGCATCGTGCACGTCAATGCCAAAGACCTGGGCACCGGCAAGGAACAAAGTATCAAAATTACCGCGTCCAGCGGACTTTCCGAGGCGGAAATTGAAAAACTTGTCCGTGACGCGGAAGCACATGCTGAAGAAGATAAGCGCCGTAAGGAACTTATCGAGACCAGAAATCAGGCCGATTCTCTGGTGTATTCCGTTGAAAAGAATGTCAAGGACTTCGGCGATAAGGTAGACGCGGCGGAGAAAACAAAAATCGAAGAAGCGATAGCTAAGACCAAAAAGGCTCTTGAAGGCGACGATATTGACGCCATCAAAAAGGCTCAGGATGATCTTATGAATGTCTCACATAAGCTCGCGGAAGCCATGTACGCCAAGACAGCAGGCAGCCAGGGCGGACCGGGGGCAGATGCCGGAGCGCAGCAGCAGGCAAGCCATCAGCAGCAAGCGTCCGGCAAAAAAAATGACGACGTCGTCGATGCCGACTTTGAGGAGGTAAAATAATAGCCTAGATCGATTATTCTCAATGCCCGGAATGGCGCAAGCCACTCCGGGCATTTTTTACATAGACCAACGCTAAAAAATATTATAAAATACTTCGTATAATTAAAGCTACAGGTAACAAATCAGAGGAACTGAAAATTCAAAACAAGCAGGAAAACTTCTGGCTTAAAAAGGAGTTAATGTATTTTTTAATTCACCGCGTAAAACAACAGATATAAAACTTACAGTGATTGATCAGCGGCTTGATGACAGACCGGATCCGGCTAACAGCATCGCAACGATAGGAGGCGAAATGAATTTTTATAAAGTCTTCGACAAACTATTCATTTTGTTATTGGTCATTTTCATAATCTGCTGTTCAAAAATTGCCATCGCTGATGAAAAGCCCATCCCTGTTTCACCTGCGGAAACAAAACCATTACCGGCGACACAACCGGAAAACGGGCCTTCGACAATTATAACTCCGTCAAACAAGCTCAACCGCAATGCGATAGGATGTGTGCTTCCCTTATCCGGACCATATGCCGCCTGGGGACATAAAGCCTTAGACGCGATTCTGTTGTCGGCAAAAATGTTTAACAGGGAAAATAAAACTTTATGGGAAGTTTTTGCTGAAGATTCCGGCGAATTGCCGGAGAAAACACAAGCGGCAATAGCACACTTGGCCAACGATAAAAATGTTATGGCAATAATTGCCGTTACCGAAACGGCAGAAGCCGCTGAAGCCGCCCGGGAAGCCCAGAAATGGAAGGTTCCTATCATTTTAATAACGTCCAAAGAAGGGGTTACATCCGCGGGCGATTATGTCTTTCAACATTTCCTGACACCTACACAGCAAATCAGTGCTTTAGTACAATATGCCTATAATGATTTAAATTGCGCGATATTTTCCATTTTGTATCCCCAGGATGATTATGGAGAGGAAATGGTGAAAATTTTCCGCAGGGATGTAATAAACATAGGCGGTAAAGTGGAAAAAGCTATTCCCTACAGTATAAAGCAGACAGATTTCGCTGACGAAATAAGCAAACTAACCGGCCGTGTCGTCAGATCTTCCGCAAAAACAAAGGCTGATAAAAATGATAATCAGGAACCGGCATCTATTGACTTTGAAGCTTTGTTTATTCCCGATTCTTATTTGCGGGTCAAAATGATTACTTCGCAACTTAATTTCTATGATGTAAAGGGTTTTAAACTTTTAGGCACAAGTTTATGGCACTCGCCGGAGTTGCTGAAGAATGGCGCTGAATATTTGGAGGGGGCTGTATTTACGGACAGCTTTCTTGCAAATGGTTTCTATCCGGACACGATCAACTTTGTTGACGCTTATTACGCAGCCTACAGCCGCGTACCGGAAAACATTGAAGCGCTTTCTTTTGATACAGCCGGAATAATTTTTAGTGTTCTGGTAAACAAAAATATTAAAACAAGGCAGGAACTTGCTGCCGGATTAATAAAAATGGAAAATTACAATGGCGCGACCGGAAATACTTATTTTGATGCAAACAGGGTCGCTCAAAAGACCGCTTTCATATTAATAGTTAAAGATAAAAAGCTTGAACAAGTACAATGATGTTGATGAACTTTCTGCTGTCTTTTTTTCTTACGATAAACAATATCTGACAGCTTATTCAAAATATTTAAACTCAAGGATGGAATAATTAATGCGTTTTCTATTAACCAACGATGACGGAATTTATGCCAAAGGATTAAGTGCACTATATAAGGAGCTTTCGAGGGAAGCTGATTGTCTGATTGTCGCGCCGGAAATCGAACAAAGCGCTGTGGGACACGCCATCACAATTTCTCGTCCCCTGATGGTGCGTCGTGCCACCAAGAATTCGAACTTTTTAGGATATGCCGTCTTAGGCACACCCGCGGACTGCGTAAAAATAGGAATCACCGAATTATCGGACAAGCCGGTGGATCTGGTTGTCTCGGGTATCAACAGGGGAGGAAATGCCGGCATCAATGTCCTTTATTCGGGAACCGTATCTGCCGCGACTGAAGGAGCCATCCTGGGCGTCCCGTCAATGGCCATTTCTCTTGATACTCATAAAGAAGCGGATTTTACCTATGCTGCCAAATTCGCCCGCAAGATGACCCGGTTAATTTTACGCCATTCGGAACAACTCAAAGGAAGCGCAATTAATGTAAATATTCCCTGCATTCCCAGCGAAAAAATCAAAGGCGTTGTTGTTGTAAGGCAAGCCAAAAGCAACATTGTTGAAACTTTCGAGAAGCGCGTGGATCCAAGAGAAAATATTTATTACTGGTTTGCCGGTGAAGCGCAATGCGCTCGTGAACAGAAAGATACTGACGTCGGCGCTCTGGCTGCGGGCTTTATCACGATCACGCCCATTCAATATGATATGACCAGATTCGATTTAATCGATACTCTCAAGGATGTTGTAAAACAAGATAAACTTTGATCATCCGGATAACTTGTACTGGAAGATAAGTTGACTAACGGGTAAGCAGAACAGGAATCGGGCTTTTGCGGATAACATGTGATGTTGTGCTGCCCAGCAATAATTCGCGCAGACGGTTGTGACCATAGGCACCCATAACCATTAATTCCACGGCGCCTTCCCGGATGAAATTTATGATCTCATCCTGTTCTTTGCCGGACATGATGATTACTTCGCAATCAATGGAAGCTTCATCCGGATCTTGTTGAGTCATTTTTTCTATCTGCGTGGATAACGTATCAGCCTTCTTCGCGTCTGACGTGATAATGAGGACGGTCAGCGGCCAGGAGGTTTGTTTTGATAATTTTAAAGAAAGCTTAAAAGCTTCCGACGCTGCATCACTGCCGTCGTAAGCAATTCCCATACTTTCTATCTCTATAAAATTCTCGGGAGTGACAAGCACCGGTTTGCCCGAATGACGTACAACAGCTTCAGCAACCGAGCCAAGAAGCCCCCCTTCCTTTAGGTGAAAGTGTTCTCCTTCTTTCGACATTATAATCAAATCGGCGGTTTGGGCTTCTTCGATTATTATTGAACTGATTCCACCGATTATCTTTTTTACTTCGGCCTGTATGCCAAATTTCTGACAGCGCTCCATAAAGTCTTTTAAGATCAAATCCGCCTTTTCATTAAGAGATTTTTCGATGGCATCAAAGAAACCTTCGTAAGGCGGCATTGCGGCCGCACCGGAAATTTCAGTAAGCAGGGGCCCCTGGATCAAATTCACATCAATAACATGAAGGCCCGATAAGGAAGCGGAAAGTTTTCTGGTGATATAAATCCCATATTTCAACGCCGTGAGGCTACTTACGGAACCATCAGTAGGAATGAGAATTTTTTTTATCATGATGTCTCATCCATAAAATCAAAGACGTGATTACTTTTGTTTTTTGTCGAAGTGTTTTAAATCCTGGAGCAAATCAGCTACATCTTTTTCATCCCAGATATCCGATACGCCGCTGTCTTCATTATCCGCGCTCTGAGGATTGGAGCTATCCTCATTAAAGACAAGAAATTTCCCCACAAAATTTCCATTTTTATAAGTGGCCTTTTCTTTTATCTTTCCGCTTTTGAAATACGCAACATATTCTCCTTCCCTTTTGTCGTTTTTGAAATATCCTTTTTCCTTAATTTGGCCGGTTTTATAATAACAAATATATTCTCCGTCAAATTTGCCGTTTTTGAAATTTTCCTGCTGCTTTAATTGCCCGGTTTTATAATAAATTTGATATTGGCCGTCGAGCTTGCCATTTTTGTAATTTTCCCGTTCCCTGATATGACCATTTTCATAATAAGAAATATATTCGCCTTCCATCCGGCCATCAACAAAAGCCGCCTTTTCCCTAATATGCCCGTCATGATAATAAATTACCGCCGGACCATTTTTTTTGCCGCGGACAAAATTAACGTTCGCCAGCACCTGACCACTATGATAGTAGGAAAAATATTCGCCTTCTGTCTTGCCTTCCAGAATATATTTTTTTTCTTTTACAGTTCCATCGGGGAAAAGCATCTTTTTTTCAACGGGACCTGAACTTATTTTGGCCATAAAAATATAATCCCTTTTAAAGCTATAATATTATTCAAATAATTTAATGTATGAAGACAATCTTATAACCACTTCGCATAGAATACGTCTTATAAAATAACCTGTTATTCTCAGGTTATCAAGTCATTGCTTTTTTTAAACAATCGTTTATGATAATGCAACAAAAAAGAAAATATTTATCAATAAATTTAGTTTAATTATTTCCAGAAAAAAGTTATTAGAGCCTGATCATCGGATACATTGCTTTCTAAATAACTTGAAGATTGTGATGAAAATTACAAATTATGATAACTCCTAATTTAGACACAACGAGAATAGCCATTATTGGTCCTGGCCGGCTAGGCACGTCTTTTGCGTATAAATTTGGCCGTGACAACAAACGAGTGGCTATTTATTATCATGATTCGGAAGTTTGCAAGGCGATAAACCGGGATCACTTAAATCCTCTGCACTTAACCGAGGATCTGGCCAGGCGTTTGGGTGGAATGGAAAACGTCCCCCGCTTGTCGCCAAACGTTCAAGCGACAAACGACCTGGAGCATATCGTCGAAGATAACGATTTTATTATTCTGGCCATTACCATGAACCGGCTGCCGGAATTTCTCAATTATCTCAAACCGATGATTGATAAAAAGGCCGGGGATACATGCCTTATTTCTCCGATAAAAGGCTTGATTTCCGATGAAATTTCCAAAGAATTGATAACACCTTCACAACTGATCAATAATAATTTGTTCAATTTAAAGCATAAGTATCAGCTTGGATGCATCGGCGGACCGTTTTTTGATGTGGATATTGCGCTTGGCAATCCTATTTGTCTGACAGTGGCCGGTAAAAAACGCATTGCAAATATTATCAGAGAAGATTTGCTTAAATTCAACCGAAGGGAAATAAATTCATATTATAATTTTGACATTGTCGGAGTGGAGGCTTGCGGCGCATTAAAAAATATTGTGGCGAATATCAAGGGCATGGCTGATTCCCTCCAGCTGGGCGATTCAATCCCCGGCACCATATTCGCCCGATCCGGCGTGGAAATTCGATCATTGTCCCGTCTTTTGGGAGGAAGTTTTCAGGCTTTTCACAGCCAGGCAGGCGTGGGCGACATGTATGTAACGGTTTCGTCACTGGCCAGTAAAAATTACCGTTATGGAAAATATTTCTATGAACTATATACCGGCAATCCTATTGAAACCAACCTGCGCGTTCTGGAAAAGATTGATGGAACTCCCGAAGGTCCCAATACGGTCAGAAATGTTCACAAATATCTGGAAAAGAAAAATATGTACAGCCCGCTGTTTTCCTGCGCTTACAGAATTTTTAATGAAGCGGGTGAGAAAAACGCCATAAAAGATATGATCATTCACGCCTGTCAATATGATAAAAGAAATAAGGAATATATCGATCCGCTGTCCAGATTCATGTACCGCGTTCTGCCTAATTATTGGTATCGCCGCGATAAAAGTATCTTCGACTAAACTATAATTAAAGCCTCTCTAAAAACGTCAATACCGTAGCGTTTACCTCATCGGCTTCCTTCCCGCGCAAAATACCGTGATGATTTGCACAGACTCGCAGAAGCCTCTTTTCCTTTGTGCAGAGTTTTTCAAATATTTCCTGTCCGCTCACGGGATTTACCACGGGGTCAGCCGAAGCCTGTATGATGAGTACCGGATCCGTCACCCGTCCCAGACTGTTTTCAACCAGCCTCATCAGCTTCTCCAGCTCATATCCGCCGCTCACGGGATTTCGGAGATAGTTTATATGCGGATATTCCGGATCATTTTTGACGAATTCCATTTTCCATTTATTTATTTTAATTTTCGCAAGCATTTTATTCCACGCGACAATAACAGGCGAAAACTTGGAAGCGATGCTCATGAGTTTCACAGGAGCGTTGATTGAAATAACTCCGGCAAATCTGCCGGGTTTGTTGGCAGCCTGTAACAGGGCAATCCCGCCGCCCATGGAAAAACCGGCAATGGAAAATTTTTTAACGCTGTTTTTCATGACAATGTAAGCCCTGCTTGCTGAATCATACCATTCTCCCCAATTTCGGATGGCAAGATCCTCAGGAGCCGTGCCATGCCCCCGCAACCGGACTCCATAAACATCATAACCATGCTTAAACAGGTAATCCGCGAGCGGCCGGAGCTCTTCCGGCGCCGCCATATATCCATGAACAAGGATAATTCCCTTGAGGCTGAAAAAATGCTTCAGGAAGAAAGGTTCCCCGATATTTTTAGGTTTGCTTTCGTCTTCTATGTAATATTGCCGATAATCCTTATCGAATTGCATTTTATCCAGATTGACAAAAAGTTTTCTTATCTTCCATCGGATAAAAAATCCCGGAAGAAACATCAGCCTGTTCATGGTCCTTACGAGACCCCGAAGAGGTTCTATTTCGTTTTTGAGAACTTCAATGATATTTTCTCTCCTAATTGTATTAAAATCGGATAACCTGCTGAATCGCGCTCTGTTTTTAGTGATGACACCGTTTTGCAGAGTTATGAAGTTGTTGGATACGGCTTCCTTTATAAAATTTTCGTATTTTTCATGATAATCATCCGTAAGAAGATAAAACTGTTTTTTATATAGAGATGTGTGACAGTTGGACAATCCGATTCGACGTAAATATTCAATGGCAAGAAAAACACGGCTTTTGAAATCGTCTTCACCGATACGGTTCTTCCAGTATTTTGTCAGAATATAAGAAAACAAATGGTCATGATTGATCGTCGTCATGGCGTATATGGCATTCATATAATCAGACGTCATGTTGACGCATAATTTTCTGAACGCAAAGTTATTTTTAAAATTACCATTATCCGGATAAGGATTATTATCTGCCAGCATCATGTTCAGCGTTTTGTCGGATGCGATATAATTTTTTACCGGTATCGGTTGACCGAAGTTAATATCAATATCCACCTTGCCCAGCATCATGCTGCCCTCAACTTCCAACTCTTCCTGATAACGTGTGGAAATATTATTGATAAACTGGCCTACCAGTTTGCTGAGTTCATTTTCCTGCGCGCGGACTGGATAATAGGTTATATTTACCGGAACAATATAAGTTTCTTTATTGATAATTTTTTTTACATCCGCAGGATCAAAACCGAAATGTGCCGCCATTCGGGCAGCCGATGAATAATCGCCTCGCAAGTGGAATGTTCGCAATTTTTCACGTATAAACTGGGCAAGCAGTGCCATCTGCGCCGCTCCGGAATGAGGCGGCCTTCGGACGCCTGAATTATAAACAATATATTTTCCCTTTTCGATAATCTTCTTATCCTTGATGATCTGGCCTTCCGGAAAAATAATAACAGGATGACTGTCTCTAAGAAGCGCGTTGATAATGATTTTATCTCTGTTTGGATCGGCGGTGGAAATGGCGCCCACATGATCCATGAATTCTCCCATTCTGCCGTTGAAAAAAGATTTATCTGCCAGAGAAACGGGAAATTTTTTTATATTTTTTTTGATGATATACGGCATTAAAATTGTTTCTATGCGCGTAAAGTGATTAATGACATACAAAACAGGATGATTGGGCACATTTTCAAGCCCATGCAGACGCAAATCCATCCCCGATGCCTTGATCAAGGCATCAAGCGCGGCTTCAATAATATTAATCAAATCGTTTGATATCGTCATTGCTTTTGATCTTCATTTTTTATTTTTTGTTTTACATCCGCCGTTACCCTTTTCAATATGTCCGGATTATTGGTAAAAATCCCATTGATTCCCATTTGCAAAAATCGCTTCATATTTTTTGCGTCATTGATCGTGTAAATATTTACGGGAATATTATTTAATTTAATATTTGCGAGAAATTTTTTGTTAAAAGCGGCGCTTGAACAGTTAAAAGCGTCAGCTCCCGCTAATTCCACGATTTCCGAAGGCAATTTAGAGCCGTAAATTTTCTTGTCAAACAACACAGCGGCCGTCGCGGTGTTGTCTATCTGCTTTAAATGCATAAGGGCACGCGGTTCAAAACTGGAGTATACGACGTGTTCCCGCATACCGCTTTGTTCGGCAATCTTCAGACATTTTTCTTCAATGCCTCCGAAAAACATTTTATGAACCGCTTCTTTTTTGATTTCGATATTGACCGCTATTTTATTTTTGCAGATGTCCAAAACTTCAGACAGAGTTGGTATTCTTGTATTTGTAAAATTTTTATTAAACCAGTTTCCCGCGTCCAGTTTTTTTAATGATGCCAGAGTATGATCGGCAATACTTCCCCGGCCATCCGTACAGCGTGAAATATTTTCATCATGAAAGACGACAACTTCTTTATCCGACGTAAGCTGCACGTCAAGCTCGATCATATCCGCGCCCATGGCAATAGCTCCCTCAAACGAGGGAAGAGTGTTTTCGGGATAATAGGCCGACGCTCCGCGATGAGCGATGATGGTAAAATCATCGCCCTTACGGCGGTTATACTTAAATAAATGATAGGGCTTGCCCATATTTCTGTCATGACCTTCACATTTAAGATTTTTATATTTTTAACACATTTAATCTTATAGTTCTTCAATTTTTTTATTATTTACAAATTGTACTGAAAGAGTTACTTGTTTTATGAATATGAACCGATGCCTTTTCTATATAATTCAGATGGGTCAGGAGGATTAACATGAAGATATTAGGAATTATGGGAAGTCCACGGAATGGCGGCAACAGCGATATTCTCCTTGACGACGCTCTGGCCGGTGCCGAAAAGATGGGCGCGAAAGTGGAAAAAATTGTCCTGAACAGGCTGAAAATATTCGGTTGCCAGGATTGCAAGAAGTGCAATGAAACCGGCCTTTGCGTCATTAAAGATGATATGCCGGAAATCCACAAAAAGATACTGGAGGCAGACGCTATCATCCACAGCGCGCCGGTTTACTTCTGGTCCATGACCGCGCAGATGAAAGCTTATCTGGACAGGTGGTGCGCTCTGTTTGACGCCAACTGGAATTGGCAGAAATCTTACTATCCCAAAATGAAAGGCAAACGCATCGGCCTCATCACTGTTTGCGGAGATCCGAATGTGCACACGGCTGACCCGATTGTCCACAGCTTTAAATTGACAGCGGAAATGACAAAAATGCACTGGCTTGGAGCCGTAATGGCATCCGCAGGTGACAAAGGAGACATCATCAAAGATGAAAAGGCCAGAAAACAGGCCATTGAACTGGGGAGGAAAGCTGCAACTCCCTGATTCCTCTCCTCAAGCATCAAATCAAGTTTCGTTTTAATGGCCGGTTATATCAATTCCTGTCGGGTTGTGAGCTCTTATTAAAAGCAAGTTTTTTACATTTTAATTAATGTTTCCGTTTCTGCATGTAGGAGCAATAGAAACAGCCCTGCCCGTTACTCCTGCGGGAGACGGCAGCCTTCCATTCATGACCTTTCGGGCATCGCCACCAGACCTGATTATGAGAATGTGTTGTTACATCTCTTGGTGTCAGGCCCTTATTTTTTGTAGGATGCCATTCTTTTGCCAGAGTGGGATTCACAGCTTGCAGGCTGTCTTCATCTTTAACTTTTTTGTCAGGCTTTGCGGGCACGTCCTGCGGTGCCGGGCTTTCAAACTTTTCAGGAAGCGATTCTCTTGCCGGAGCCGGAATTTCCGTTTGCGGGCTGACTTCATCTTTGACTTTTTTGTCGGAACAATAGGGGCAACCGCTCCCCTGATTCCTTTCACTGACCGTCGCCGGCCACGCGTGACCCTTCGAACACAGCCACCATACTTTTCTATTGGAACCTACCGATACATCGCTTGCTGTCAGGCTCCCATTTTTTGTAGGATGCCATTCTCTTGCTAAGACGGGATTGCAAAACAAAAGACTATATTTCGTGGTTGGTTTGCCCGGCATAATAGCACTCTAATTTTCAAGATTACTTTAATGTTTAGAATATCACGATTTACAGTTGAAATCTACTGAAACAATGGAATCATTCAGGCCGCAGTAAAGAATAACGAGGGAAATGCCTCGGATGGGCGTTTTGTAAAACCTTCGGCTTTTTCCGGCAGGAGATGTATCCAATTATCATCGCGCCTCCCTGCGGGAATGCGCCCCCGGTCAAGGGCCCTGCCTGTCCATCTATTCATCTATCCGTGGGCTTCGTCCCAATTCTTTCCTGCCGCAATCTCCACTTTCAGGGGCACTTTGAGTTTTATAACCTCTTCCATTTCTTTTTTGACAAGCTGCATGACTGCTTCTTTTTCCGCCACAGGCGCTTCAACAACCAGTTCGTCATGCACCTGCATGATCAGCCGGGCGAAAAGTTTCTTTTGCTTGAGCAGGTGATCGATGTTTACCATCGCCACTTTAATCAAATCAGCGGCAGTGCCCTGAATAGGAGTATTGATCGCCATGCGCTCTGCAAACTGACGCACCGAGGGAATCTTGCTTTTCAATTCCGGCAGATAACGCCTACGATTCAGCAGTGTGCTGACAAAACCATTGCGGCGCGCGCCTTCCAGAATTCCATCGAGATAAATGCGCACCTTTTTATAGCGCTTAAAATATCCGTCAATGTATTCCTGGGCCATTTTCATGGAAACACCAAGTTCCTTTGCCAGACCGAAAGCGCTCATTCCGTAGAGAATACCGAAGTTGATCACTTTGGCCTGACGGCGCATATCGGCATTAACCATCGAGGGAAAAACTCCAAAAACGTCCGATGCCGTGCGGCTGTGAATATCTTCATCGGAAGAAAATGCCTCAAGCAGCGTTTCATCCTCCGACAGATGAGCCAGTACCCGCAGCTCGATTTGCGAATAGTCCGCGGAGATCAAAAGCCAATCCGGATCAGCTATGAAGGCCTGACGGATTCTTTTGCCTTCCAATGTACGAATGGGAATATTTTGCAAATTGGGATTGCTGCTGGACAGCCTTCCTGTAGCGGTTACCGTCTGGTTATAGGATGTGTGAATCCTACCAGTTTGCGGATTGATTAAAGCGGGCAGCGCATCCACATAAGTGGACTTGAGCTTGGATAAAGACCGGAAAGCCAGAATCTCCGCGGGCAGTTCATGGCTCCGGGCAAGTTCAGTTAAAACATCGACATCGGTTGAATATCCTTCTTTTGTTTTCTTTCCGGCCGGTAGTTTGAGTTTTTCAAAAAGAATCGCCTGCAATTGTTTGGGCGAATTGATATTAAATTTTTCACCGGCCAGACGAAATATTTTCCCTTCCGAGAGAGACAGCAATTGTCCCAATTCCTTTGACATTTGCTTTAAAAGAGCGGTGTCCACCAGCACACCCTTTTTTTCCATACCGGCAAGGACATACAAAAGCGGCATCTCCACCTTGCGGTAAAGATCAACAGCATCTATGCCCTTTAACTGTTCCTCCATGACGGGCGCAAGAGCGAAAATCGCATCGACGCGCTGTCCCTCGCTGGAAGCCATCTTATCGACCGGCACCAGAGCCATGGGATAAGACTTGCCTTTTCCGCCCGCCACATCGCTAAGTGATTGTACTTGCCGGTGAATATATTCCAGGGATATTTCGGCAAGCTCATAAGAATTTTTGGCAGGATTCAGCAAATAGGCCGCCAACTGCAAATCCTCGCCGGAGAGCACTTCAAGGTTCTGCATATAAACAAGCGCCGTTTTCAAATCATAAACGTATTTCCTGATGCCGGCATTTTTCATAACAGGTACGAGCGCGGCAATCGCTTCTCTCACCGGCAATTGCTCCTGAGCGTTTGTATGGCCCAGAGGCAAATAAAATAAGTCGCCGCCGGCGCTCAAAGCGATACCGATTAATTCCTGCGGAGAATTTTTCTCCCAGACAATTTCGCAGGCGATCCTCGCGCTGTCATGCAGCTTTGCGATCAGCCCCGATAGGGCCTGGCCATCCGCAACAACGCTACATTCTTTAACGGATATGGCCGTGTTTGTATTCATCTGCTGCAGAAGCGAAGAAAATTCGAATTCACTGAAAAGTTTGGCGAGGGATTCCTTATCCGGTTCTTTACGAGCGGCGTCCCGCAGATCAAAATCAATTTCAATATCTTTGCGAATCAGCGCCAACTGGCGACTGAGCAGGGCCTGCTTCGCGTATTGCTGAAAACTTTCACGCAACTTCACATTGCGCAGGTTTGCCGCGTTTTCAATAACCGCATCCACCGTACCATATTCTTCAATGAGTCTCTGCGCCGTTTTCGGACCGATGCCCGGCACTCCCGGAATGTTGTCGGAGGCATCGCCCATCAGACCCAGAATTTCCACCACCTTGTCAGGTCCCACTCCGAATTTTTCTTTCACGGCAGCCGCATCATAGGTCTTATCTTTCATCGTATCGACCATCGTGACCTGCTCATCAATCATCTGCATTAAATCTTTATCTCCGGAAATAATAGCCGCGCGCAAACCTTTTTTACGCGCTTGAACAATGAGGGTCCCGATCAGATCATCGGCCTCAACCCCCTGTTTTTCCAGAACGCAAATAGAAAAACCGCGAACAACCTCTTTGATAAACGGAATCTGCGGTACTAGGTCATCGGGCATCGGTTTTCGCGTCGCTTTGTAATCTTCAAATTCTCCATGACGCGTGGTCGGCCCCCTGAGATCAAAAGTCACCACAATATAATCCGGTTCCAGATCACGCAGTAGTTTCATGAGCATGTTGGTAAAGCCATAAATGGCATTGGTGGGGAAACCTTTGGAGTTGGTCAAAAGGGGTATCGCGTAGAATGCGCGGTAAATATAATTACTGCCGTCAACAATCGCCAACAATGGTGTTTTGTTTTTTTCTGCCATAGGTCATCACTTCTATAAATTTGCGAATTTTATATGTCAAAGGAAGCGTTTATTTTAAAAGTATTTATTGCCCGCATATCCAAAACATCTGTGACGCCTGTCTTTTCTTTCACTTCCTTAAGAAACGTTTTCAGTTCTTTGGCTGTCGAGGCGCTTACTGTAAACCAGATATTGTATTCATGATCGCGCCGGTAATTATGTGTAACATTTATATTGGCGTTTACGATTGCAACGAAGCTGTCTATTTTTTCTTCCGGCACGCGCGCGGCGCAAAGCGTGCTGACTCGGCCAAGTGCCGCGCCATCAAATACAGCGCCAATACGGCGGATGATTCCTTCTTCTTTCATCTTCCGGATACGATTGATCGTCTCATCCTCGCTGATACCGCAATGCCTGCCAACCATTAAAAACGGCTGCTCCTCCAGCGGAAATTCCTTTTGCAGAATATTTAATATTTTTTTATCAATTTCGTCCATAATATCTTTCACTCATATATATATATTTATTCTACTTTAAGGCTGTTTAAAAATGCTCATCTGCAAGGCGCGCGATTCCTGAGGAATGAGACGTATTTGTTCATACGCCGCAATGACGAAGGACGAAGCGCAACGCCGCAGATCGGTGCTCTTTAACAGCCTTTCGGGCGATACAAGCAGAGGGGTTCTTCAGCCAGATAATCTCCCGTCGCCTCATACGCCCGCGCCCGGCAGCCTCCGCAAATCTTGATAAATTCGCAGCGTCCGCATTTGCCGCCGTACCTGCTGTAATCACGCAGATTGCGAAACACTTTCGAATTTTCCCATATATCCGCAAAGCTTTGTTCCTTCACGTTGCCGCAATTCAGCTCAAGATAACCGCAGGGCTGCACCTGGCCGACATGGGAAATAAAGCAAAATGTTATGCCGCCAAGGCATCCTCTTGTGGATTCATGGAAGTGACTCTGCTCTTTTTTCTTCGGCGCCTCCGACGTGCTCTTATTCTGACGCATAATGCGGAAATAATGAGGCGCGCAAGTGGCTTTAAGCTGAATATCGCAACTTAAACTTTCCCGATGAAACCACATCAGCGTTTCTTCATAATCAGCCGCTGTTATTGCCTGAGAGGCAAGTTCCTTTCCCCGGCCGGTGGGCACCAGCAAAAAGATATGATGCGCGGCAGCTCCCAGTTTTTTAGCCAATTCCAGAATATGTTTAATCTGCCTGAGATTTACCGAGGTGATTGTCGTATTGATCTGAAACTCCATCCCGGCGTCTTTGAGCGCGGCAATTCCCGCCATCGCCCCGGCAAACGCGCCCCTCTCCTTACGAAAGGCATCATGGCTTTGAGCATCTTTTCCATCAATGCTGATGCTGACTCTTTTAATGCCACTTTGAATCATTTTCCTCACGACAGAAGGAGTAACCAGGGTGCCGTTTGTCGCCATAACCATGCGCAAACCCTCGTTGGTCCCGTAGGCGGCAATATCAAATATATCCGGCCTTAAGAGCGGCTCGCCACCGGTAAGAATAATCACCGGCGATGATACGACGGCGATTTCATCAATCAGGCCGAAGCATTTTTCTGTAGATAGTTCTCCTGTATAGGGCCCACAACTGGCCGCCGCCCGGCAATGAGCGCAGTTTAGATTGCAGCTGCGCGTCACTTCCCACGCGATCATGCGGACTTTGTTATCAGGGGCCGTCATCATCATAGTTACACTTTATTTACTCAGCAGTTTTGCTGCCTGAAGAGCGAAATAGGTGATAATGATATCGGCGCCGGCGCGTTTGATTGCCGTCAGCACCTCCAGCATGGCTTTTTCTTCATCAAGCCAGCCCAGTTGCGCGGCGGCTTTTATCATCGAATATTCGCCGCTGACATTATACGCCGCCACAGGCAAATCAAATTCCTGTTTGGCGCGGCAGATTATATCCAGGTAGGCCAGAGCCGGTTTCACCATAATGATATCCGCGCCTTCACCGACATCCAGCGACATTTCCCTAATTGCTTCATCGGCATTGGCCGGATCCATCTGATACGCTTTTCTGTCGCCCGACTGCGGCGCGCTTTCGGCGGCCTCACGGAAAGGCCCGTAAAAAGACGAAGCGTATTTTGCCGCGTAAGCCATGACGGGTATATCCTCAAAAGCGTTTTCATCAAGCGCCTCGCGGATTGCCGCTACCTGACCATCCATCATTGCCGAAGGTGCCACCATATCGGCGCCGGCGCGCGCATGTGACAGGGCTGTTTCCGCCAGAACCTCCAGCGTTTCGTCGTTTTGCACGGTGTCTTTTTCCAGTATGCCGCAGTGGCCGTGGCTGGTGTATTCGCACAAACAGACATCCGTAATCACAAGGATATCCGGCGCTTCATTTTTAATCCGCTTTATGGCCTGCTGAACAATGCCGTCTTTGGCAAACGCTCCCGTCGCCATGGCATCTTTTTTCGGCGGAATGCCGAAGAGCAACACAGCGGGTATTCCCAGGTCACGCGCTTTTTGCGCCTCTTTGGCGATATGATCAACGGATAGCTGAAATTGACCGGGCATGGACACAATCGGTTTTTTAAAATTTTTGCCCGGCACCGCGAAAAGCGGATAAACCAGATCATCAGCGCTTAACTTTGTCTCGCGTATCAAACGCCGGAAGTTTTCATTTTTTCTCAACCTGCGGGCGCGATATTCCGGAAATTGCATTTTTCAATCCTCCCTCTTACTTATTTCTTCATCCGTCAGATAGCAGGCGGGATCAGGACCCCAGAGATCGCCCGCCGATTCCGCCCGTGCGCGGAAATTGCCGCCGCAGACGCTAAGCCACACGCATTTTGCGCAGCGGCCGTGAACGTGTTTCTTTTTATCTTTCAATTTCATCAATAACCCGTTTTTTTCATCCGTCCAGATTTTGCTAAAAGGCCTCCGGCGAACATTGCCCAAAGACTGATTGCGCCAGAACTGATCGGGATAAACTTCACCGTCCCAGCTTACACACCCGATACCGAGACCCGATGAATTACCCTCATTCATTTCTAATAGTTCCAGAATTCCTTTGGCGCGCCGGGGATCTTCTTTTTTCATTTTCAGGTACAGATATGGACCATCGGCATGATTGTCTACCGTGAGAATTTCCGGAGACAGTCCATCGTCAAACATCTTTTTGGTTTGAGAGGCTATCAAATCAATCAACTTGCGTGTTTCTTCATGGGTTAAATCCTCTTCGCGCAGTTTGGAGCCGCGTCCGGTGTAAACAAGATGATAGAAACACATCCTTTCAATCTTTTCTTCTCTCAGCAATCCAAACATATCCGGCACGTCGCCAAGATTATGTTTGTTAACCGTAAAACGGATACCCACTTTAATTCCCGCGTCGCGGCAGTTACGAATTCCCTCAATGGCCGCGTCAAAAGCGCCCTTCTTGCCCCGGAAACGGTCATGCGTTTTTTGGAGGCCATCGAGACTTACGCCGACATAGGATAGGCCGATCTTCTGGAGTTTGGCCGCGATCTCTTTGGTGATGAGAGTGCCGTTGCTGGAAATGACAGCCCGCATTCCTTTATCGGTCGCGTATTGAGCCAGATCCAGCAAATCTTTACGTACTAAAGGCTCGCCGCCGGAAAAAAGAATCACCGGCGAGCCGAATGCCGCCAGATCATCAATGAGCTTCCTGCCCTCTTCCGTAGTTAATTCATCGGGATAATCGATATCGGCCGAATTGGAATAGCAGTGGATGCATTTTAAATTACAACGGCGCGTCATGTTCCAGACAACCACCGGTTTTTTATCCGCCGAAAATTGCAGGAGATGAGAAGGCAATTCTCCCGACATCCGGTTGTAACGCAGAACATCGGATGGCTCAACCGCCCCGCAATATAATTTGGAAATGCCTATCATTTGTTTTTGCCTCTTTTTTGCGCCAGCGGCTTTTTCCCAAAGTAATCCATTAATGCCTGAACCAGCCCCTCCATTGTATATTCTTCCTGATGAATATCAACCGTTAATCCGGCCCTCGCAGCCGCAGCCTCCGTAACCGGCCCTATGCAGGCAATTTTTACACTTTTGGGCACTGAAAAATTTCGTCCCATAATTTTTACAAAATTATCCGCTGTGGAAGAACTGGTAAAGGTAATCACGTCCACATGATTTTCTTTGAATAACGCTTCCAAATCTTTTTTCTTCTTCCCTGAATCAACCGTAGCGTAGGCTGTAGCAACATCAACCTTGGCGCCGAGTTTTTTCAAACCTTCGGGAAGAACGTCCCTGGCTTTGGCCGCTCTGGCGATAAGTATCTTCTTTCCCTTAAGATTTTTGCCGGAAAATGATTTAAGAATTCCTTCGGAAATAAATTTCGCCGGCACCAGATCAACCCTGATTCCCAGATTCCGCACCTGCTGTGCCGTTGCCGGTCCTATGCAGCAAATCTTGACACCCTTCAGATCGCGGACGTCTTTGGCCAATTTAAATAACCGTTCAAAAAAGAACGCAACGCCATTGGCGCTCGTGAATATCAGCCAGTCGTAATCTTCCAGTTTTTTTATCGCTTTGTCCAGTTTGCGCCAATCCGGCGGAGGAACAATTTTAATAGTGGGAAAATGAATGGGATTTGCGCCTTCGTTCACCAGCAGCCGCGCCAGATCATCAGCCTGCCTCTCCGGCCGTGTGATTACGACACCCTTGCCGAAAAGTGGTTTTACATCAAACCAGCCAAGCGTGTCTCGCAGATCAACCACCTTGCCGACAACAAGAATTGCCGGAGGCGCAAATTTTAATTCTTTGACCAGCATGGAAATATCGGCCAGAGTACTGGTGAGGATTTGCTGCCGCGGTGTCGTACCCCAGCGAATCAGCGCGGCAGGCGTATCCGGTGATCTGCCATTATTCTGCAGCTCCTTCGCGATTTTTTCGATATTCTTCACGCCCATGAGAAAAACCAGCGTTCCGATACGGGCCAACGCCTGCCAGTCAATATCGCTTTTTTCTTTGGCAGGGTCCTCATGACCGGTGACAAACGCCACGGTGGACGTCAAACCCCGATGAGTCAACGGAATGCCCGCATAAGCGGGAACAGCGATAGCGGACGTCACGCCGGGAACAACTTCAAAGGGTATGGAACTTGCGGCAAGCCTCTCGGCCTCTTCTCCGCCGCGGCCGAAAATAAAAGGATCGCCTCCCTTAAGGCGCGCGACGGTATTACCATTCTTTGCTTCTTTTACCAGTAGGTCGTTAATTTGCCACTGCGACAAAGTATGTGCGCCGCCCTGTTTTCCGGCATAAATAAAGCGCGCGTCACTTCGGGCGTATTTTAATAAATCTTTGCTAACCAGATAATCGTAAATGACAACATCCGCCTCGCCAAGACAATCCATGCCTTTGAGAGTAATCAGCCCCGCATCACCCGGCCCCGCGCCGATTATATAAACTTTCCCTTTTTTTGTTTTTTTATTCATATTCATTATTACATCAGATCCAAAAGTTTTTTGCCGCCTTTTTCCAGGATGATGTTCGCCAGCCGCTCCCCCAGTTCTTCCGCCTCTTCTTTAACGCCACTTATTTTGTCCCGAATTAAAGTGCTGCCGTTAGGCGCCGCAATCATACCCTCCAGGGAAAGAATCCGGCCGTCGAGTTTACCCAGCGCAGCAATCGGCAGACGGCATCCTCCGCCCAACGTCCTGAGATATGAACGCTCGGCCGCAATTTCCGCGGCGGTTACCGTGTCATTTAATACAGCACAAGCCTCTGCCAGATCAACATCAGCTTTGCGAATCTGCAAACCCAGCGCGCCCTGACCGACCGCCGGAAGCATCGTTTCCACCGGCAGAAATTGCGTAATCCTTTCGGCCAATTCCAGTCTCTTCATCCCCGCTGCCGCCAGAATGACACCGGTGAGATTTTCCGTTTCAATCTTTTTCAGCCGTGTATCGATGTTACCGCGCAGAGGAACTATATCCACATCAGGCAGCGTCGCTTTAATTTGCGCGCCGCGCCTCTGAGACCCGGTACCGATTCTTGCCCCTTTCGGCATGGATTCCATTTTGATATTGTCGCGTGACACCAGAACATCGCGGATATCTTCACGCCGCAGAATAGCCGCGAACATCAGTTCATCCGGAGTTTCCCCCGGAACATCCTTCATGCTGTGAACCGCCAGATTAATCTTCTTAGAGAGGAGAGCATCCTCAAGCTCTTTGACAAAAGCACCCTGCCCGCCGATTTTTAGCAATGACACATCCTGCATGATATCACCGCTGGTTTTGATAACGCAAATTTCAATGCTTGCTTCCGGCATCATTTTTTTCAATTTATCGGCGACAAAATTTGTCTGCGTCAATGCCAGCTTGCTTCCGCGTGTTCCTATTTTAAAATTCATAAAATCGTACCCATTACACCTTCTATCCATCCAAACGAAAAAGGCGCCGCACCGCCGCGACAATATCGCGGGAATTGAATTCAGAACTTTCTTCTTTTAATACCGCTACCGGAGAATGCAATACCTTGTTTACGATTGAGTTAACGAGATTTTCTATTTTTTCCTGATCTTCTTTATTAAAACTTCGGATCCAGCCCGCAGCCCTCTCCATCTCCGCCTTGACAATTTCTTCGGTTTTGCCGCGTAGCGATATTATGGTCGGCACAGATTCCAGTTCTTTCTGCCAATTGACATATCTTGCTACTTCTTCTTCCACGATCATTTCGGCCCTGATAGCTTCTTTCTTGCGGACATTCATGTTTTCATCCACAATGTCCTGAAGGTCATCGATATTATACAGATAAACATTTTCCAGCGAACTTGCCGCCGGTTCGATATCACGGGGCATGGCGATATCGACCAGAAACAACAGGCGGTTTTTTCGCTGATGATGAATTTTTTTGAGCATATCGGCGGTAACTATAAAGTCGGGAGCGCCCGTGGAACTGATAACGATATCCACTTCAATCAGTTTTTTATCCAGCGCGTCCAGCGATGCCGCTTCTCCATGAAATTTTTCCGCCAGAAGCTCGGCCTGCGCAAGCGTTCTGTTGGCGACGATCACTCCCTCCGCTCCGTTGCTGACCAGATGCATTCCTGTCAATTCAGCCATTTCTCCGGCTCCGATCAACAGGATTTTCTTGCCGTTAAGCGAGCCGAATATTTTTTTGGCCAGCTCCACCGCGGCATAACTGACGGAGACAGGGTTGACCGCGATAGCCGTTTCCGTACGGACACGTTTGGCCGCGCGAAAAGAACAATGCATCAGGCGATTCAACACAACGCCTGTCGCGTATTGCGCCAGAGCCCGGCGATAGGCATCTTTGACCTGTCCGAGAATCTGGGTCTCGCCCATGACCATTGAATCGAGGCTTGACGCCACGCGAAAAATATGGCGCACCGCTTCCTCATCGCGGTATTCGTAAAAACAATCTGCAGCTTGGGCTTCCGTCAAACCGCCGGTTGCGGCCATAAAATCACGGAGGTCTTTTACCGCTTTTCCATGGTCCTCAACACTGGCAATAATTTCAACACGGTTACAGGTGGAAAGATGCAAAACTTCCCCCACGCCGTTTAACGACCGAAGGCGGGCAAGCACGTCTTTTTCCTCCTGACAACCGGCAAATATCTTTTCCCGGACAGCAATTGAAGCTGTTTTATGATTTAAGCCTACTAATACAATCATATTTTAAATAAAGTTATGCAACGTTGAAAAACAAAATCTCACACTTCCATAGGATAACAAAAGAAGAATAAACGCGGCGCAGGAAACCAAAGCCATCCGGTACCCCCTCCAGCCAATGGCAAGGCGCTGATGCAGAAGAGATCCATAGATAATCCAGCCGGCAAAAGTCCAGATAATTTTGGGATCGGTGAGCCATCCTGCCTGCCAGCTGAATTCCGCAAATATCATCCCGGCCAAAACGCCCACTGATAAAACAGGGAAACCCCAAAGCAGGCAAATATGATTAATCCTGTCGAGGTCACTAAGTGACGGCAGCAGCCTGCTCATCTTGTTTAATTTTTTACTTTTCAGCAGGCCGTCTTGAATGATGAACATGGCCCCCGCGCACGATGCAAGTATAAATAAAGCTTCTCCTGTAATGGTTAACAGCATATGCACCGCGGTCAGCCAGGTTTGCAAATTTGCAGGCAGCAGGGTTTTCCCGGCATCCTGTCCCGCGGCGGCAATCATAAATAAAAATATAAAAGGAGAAATGAAAGCGCCAAGCGTCCTTGTTTTGGTTTTGAATTGCAGGGCAAGATAAACTCCGCTTGCCGACCAGGCGCAAAGGGACAGAATATTACGCGAACCAAGATTAACAAGCCCGGAAAAATTTATCACCGTCAACAATAAATTAAGTGTTAAAAAACCGAAGGCGGCGGACAAAATCCAGGTGGATATTTTTGCCAGTTTTATTTTTTTTACAAGGAGCGAAAGCAGATATCCTGCTGTGCTTACAGCGCAGAAGATAAACGAAATTTTAAATAAAATCATTTCCAGATTAATTAAAGTCAATTTCTATTTCCTCTCCGGTAATTTTCCGCACAATATCTTTTATTTTATTGACATCCTTCGCCTTAATAAAATCCAGTAGACCCGCCGACAATAAATACTTAAACCAATCTTTGCCAACACCGGCGTTTTTTGCCATTTTGACGCGCAGACCGCCTAAAATGTTCAAAAGCACCTCATATTCATTTCCATATTTGGATTCCAGTTCTTCTCTGAGGTGGCGGGCAAGAGCCGGGCTTTTGCCGCCGGTGCCTATGGCTATTGCCAGATCACCTCTCTGCACAAGTGAAGGCAGAATGAAATCGCATTTTTGCGGATCATCGACGATATTTACCGGTATTCCTTTGCAGCGGGCATCAAGAGATATCATCGCATTGATTTTTTCATCATCAGTCGCCCCGATAATCAAAGCGGCGCCGTCTGTTAAATCGCCCGAGTATTGGGCGGCAATATGAAAAATCGCCTTTTTTTCTTTTAATCCGGCAAGTTCCGGCGTGAGCAAAGGACTGATTACGAAAACTTTAGCGCCGCAATGAAGGAGCCTCTCGGCCTTTCTTGCGGCCACTTCGCCGCCGCCGACAATGACGCATTTTTTGTCTTTTATGTCCAGGAAAATCGGGTAATATTTCAAGGCTTTCCTTCCTGTAATCCTATACTTTATAACCTTGCTAAATCAAAGATGATATCGGGGTGGCCCGGGAAGCGGCAACAAGGTATTATGCAAGCGTTCCCGATGCCGTATGCGGCGCCATCAAAGATAGCGCTTTGATTTAGAAATGGCATCAAAAAGCTATCACGAAGGCAGGTATTTTTCAAGGAAGGTTATTACCGTTAACAAATAGGTGAAAATCAATTTAGAAAGAAAAACCGCTATTTTTTATACCATTTCGATTGGGAACTGCCGCCTGATAGGCGGCAGTTCCCGGTAAGGTGAAAACTGTTTTTTTGCGTTCCTTTTGTGTCGCGCCGCCGGTCAAAGGATCAGCTTCGGCAAGGAGGTCGGCTTGGGCAGGCGTATTGTGATCCACGCCATTATGGCGCGGATCATCGGTAAGGAAATGATCTATTCATAGTGTGTCCCCTTCGGGGATACACTCCCGTATCTAATACGTTCTGGGAAGCCGACGACACTGCCTACAAAGTTAGCCACAGAAATCGAAATGGTATTATCCTGAGAATTCCACCCGGTTGCGTCCGCCTTTTTTGGCGCTATACATGGCGCTATCCGCCCGGAAAATAGTTTTATCAATATCTTCATTCGTTTGATGCTGGGCAATGCCAATGGAAACCGTAACTTTGGAATCAGAACCCAGGTCGGGGAAAAAGCTATCTTCAACGCAAGAGCGGATACGTTCCGCAAATACTTTCGCTTCCTGAATATCGGTTTCGGCAAGCACTATCAGAAATTCCTCGCCTCCATAACGTCCGCAAAAGTCAGTTTTACGCAGAACACTGCGAATAATGGCAGAAAAGGTCATCAACACATTATCTCCGGCCTGATGCCCGTATATGTCGTTGATATTTTTAAAATTATCAACATCCATCATCACCAGAGAAAAAATAGACCCCGTTCGCGAGGAGCGATTATTTTCGGCTTCAACGAGTTCCATCAGATGGCGGCGATTATAAAATCCGGTCAGATCATCGTGAATCGCCATGTCCCGGATCATTATTAAGGAAGATTGAAGCTGTTTCCGGCTGCTGCTTAAATCGCGGCGGAGTGAACTGATATTGCCTCCTATAAAAGAAACGGAAACAAGAACAATGGCCAAGCCGATCCACTGGAAAATTTCAATCTTAAGATTAATATCCTGAGGACGAAAAACCTGCAGCAAAAAGATATCAACTCCATAAGTCAGAAGGATAAAAGCGCTCGCGTACAAAAACTGCCGGGTATCCAGTTGGAAAGTGCCAAACAACAGGATAAGGATGTATACTGAAAAAATGATGCCTCTGGCTTCATAGACAAAAAAAATCGCGTACATTACAACAAGACTGGCTACGCAAATCTGGAGAAAAGTCAAACTGGGATCTTTCATACGCTGGTTCAAACCGGTACGAAAGACAATATACAAAATAACATTAAAAGCCAGGATGATAATCCAGTTCCAGTAAAAAACCTTCAGGGACATCATGCCCGCCTCATAGGCTAAATACGTGAGAGAAAGATTTAAAACATAGATGCCCAATGATATAAAAAAGCGGCGAATGCGAAGAGCTTGCCTGGGGTCATCTTTGGGGATAATGGAAAAATTGAAGGTCATTGGAGATACCAAAAATAGTTTCGATGGCTTTCAAAAATAAACGTTTGGAAACTCTGGATTTATTTAATGAAAATTCATGCCGGCGTTTTGTAATATAGAAACTATTGCGTGTCAATGTGATCATCGGGTTTGAATTTGACTTGGAATAAGAACTTCGTCCTTTATTAAAACAGATCATTAATGATCTGTTAATTACTATTTTTCAAAAATGGTTCTTCTGCCGTTATATCTTTCGGTATCGTAATATTTCTGAACGTTAACCAATTTCAGTTTATTGACAATTCCTTCCAGGGGAGCAGTGGTAATTTCTCCCTGCCCCAAACTAACCATGCATCCGAAATTACCCTTGACAATCATATCAACCGCCGCAATGCCAAACCATCTGGCCATCAGACGGTCATAGGCCGAAGGTGTTCCGCCTCTCTGAAGATGACTTAAGATTATATGACGTGATTCCAAACCGGTTTTATTTTGAATCTCACCGGCAACATAATTGGCAATCCCGCCCACCGAAACATGTCCGAAGTCATCAACACGGCTGTCTTTAAGAAATTCCTGCCGTCCCAAAAGCTTAGCCCCTTCCGCAACCACGATAATGGAATAATTTATTTCTCTGCCTTTTCTTTCGCGCAGAAGTTCACAGACCCTCTCCATATCAAAAGGATACTCAGGTATTAAAACGATATACGCGCCGCTGGATTCGCCGCCGCGAAGAGCAAGCCAGCCGGCATGACGCCCCATCGTTTCCACCACAAAAATGCGGCTGTGGGAACCGGCGGTTGTCCTCAAACGGTCAATTTCCTCCGTAATAATATTAACCGCTGTGTCGAAACCGAGCGAATACTCCGTTCCCGCGAGATCATTGTCTATTGTTTTGGGTATACCTACCGTTTTGATACCCAGCTTGTGTAATTTATAAGCGACACCGAGAGTGTCTTCACCGCCGACAGCAACAATAACATCAATACCCAGTTTTTTGATATTATCAAGCAACCGCTCCGAGCGATCATTTTTCGGATTAAAAGGATTTGTCCGCGATGTTCCCAGATTTGTGCCGCCGTGCCGATCCCAAACCCGAACAATTTCTTCATCCAAAGGCTTTATATACCGGGCGCAACTCTTCTGATCGCCGGGATCAACGTCTGTAATACCTCTCCAGCCTTCAACAAGGCCTACGACTTCAAAAGATACGGAACGGTTCGCCGCTACTTTGGAATCAAGAGCGCTCTTTGTAACCCATTTAATCGCTCCGTTTAGACCGGGGCAATCTCCTCCGCCCGTCAGTATGCCTATTTTCATTTTCATATTCTCTCACTCTCCAGAGTATTGAAAATTAAAAGTATATTATCACGATTTTTCATAATATTATAGCTATATCAAAACAGTTTTTTGCAGGGGATACTCCCCTTTGTGTCAAAAGGATTTTACCGCAAAACCGGTACAGATTCCATTATAACGCAAGTCAGAGTACTTGAAATATTGCATAAAAGAATATATATCTATATAAAATGCAGGGCAGGTTATTCATGATAGAAAAAGAAACGGGAAAGTGGCTGAAAATTGAGATATCCGCTCCTCCGGAGCTTATGGACGCGTTGGGGAATTTTCTTACCGAAACGGGGGCGCAGGGCGTATTTCAAGAATCGTTGGCGCCTCAGAACACTGCCGCGGATTTTCCGGAACCGTCAATTGAAGGAACACTCAAAGTCTATTTCCCGCAGGATAACCGCAGCGAAAAAAGAATAAATACCTTGCAAAAATATATAGACAGTCTTGATGAAATATTTCCTGACTTTGAAAAACCATCGTTTACAACAGAAATCATATGCGATCCCGACTGGGGAGAACAGTGGAAAAAATATTTTGTGCCCATCAGGGTAAGCAACAATATAATCGTTAAACCGACATGGGAAAGATATACGCCTTCCAGCCGCGATATCGTCATTGAAATTGACCCGGGAATGGCCTTCGGCACCGGTCAGCACGCGTCCACAAGAATGTGCATCGAAGCGATTGAAGATATCATCATGAACGACCGTTCCATCAAGGATTGGAAGGTCCTGGACGTGGGTTGCGGCACCGGAATACTCGGCATTACCGCCGCCAAGATGGGTGCTCAGGATGTTATCTGCGTGGATGTCGATAAAAAGGCCGTAGAAATTGCCGGTGAAAACGCGGCTATTAATAATGTGTTTATGCGCATTCTAAATAAAAATGCCGCCTCCATTGATAAACCACGTAATCTGATCATCGCCAATCTTACTTCCAATTTGCTTTTAACTCTCCGTCCGCACCTGGTTCAATTGCTTTTGCCGGAAGGATATATCATTATTTCGGGCATCATTGAACAAGGCGCCAAAAATGTCGGGGAACAATTTTCAGCCGATCCCCTGACAATCCATAAAACGATAACGGAAAAAGAATGGGTCTGTTACGTGCTCAGGAAAAAATCAATATGTGCATAGCTTAAGCGGACTGCCTTATAAGTCTGAAATAACATTTTTCAAGGAAAAAGAATCTTGACCATTCCCCGAATATACAGTCCGGAATCTCTGGAAAATAAAACAATCTGTGAACTGGGACCGGACAATTTAAAATATTTAAAACAGGTCATGCGTCTGAAACCGGGTGAAAGGATTTATATTTTCGACGGTTTTGGTAGAGAGTTTGAAGCCCTCATTAAAAGCTACAATACAAATAATGTTTTAATAGAACTGGGGGAAATAATACCGGCGGCCGGCAGGGAAATCCGAATCACACTGGCTCAGGCCATGCCCAAAGCAAGAAAAATGGATACCATTGTAAAAAGCGCTTCTGAACTGGGAGCGGATGTCATTATTCCTTTTGATGCCGCGCGGTCAGTTAGCCATGTTGCTGATGAAAAGAGTTCTTTAAAGGTTGCTCGCTGGCAAAAAATAGCCGGGGAAGCGGCGCGCTGCTGCCACAGCAATCATGTAGCAACAGTATCTAAAATTCTATCTTTTACGGATATGCTCTGTGCGGCTTCAAATGACGCCCTAAAATTGATTTTTTGGGAAGAAGAATCCCGAAAAACTATTAAAGATATATTAACCGACCAAGCCTTTGCTGCCACAAAGGATTTTTTTATTGCCGTCGGGCCTGAAGGCGGATTTTCCAAAGATGAAATTATCAAGACAAAAGAATCCGGATTTCTTTCGGTAACTTTAGGCAGGCAAATTTTAAAAGTGGAAACGGCGGCAGCGGCAATCATATCTATAATCCAATACGAAAAAGGTATCTTTGGCAATAGATCCCTGGAGGTAAAAAATGACTATTTATAAATATGCCGGTTTTTGGAGGCGTTTTGTAGCTTTCAGTATTGACAGCACAATCGCCTTTTTTATATTTATTTTTCTCCTCACCATCGCGTCGCTGGCATTTTTTTCCGGCGCGATTTCCGGAAATAGTCAAGATATTCTTGTCGATTTGGCTGATCCCGCGGGTCTATCTCCGTTTATAATATTTACATGTGTTTTTTTTATTTTCACGAACCTGGCTTATTTTACATATTTTCACGGTGCGACAGGCCGGACACCGGGGAAAATGCTTTTGGGCTTGCAGGTCGTTTCTGACGATGGTTCGAATATTACCTTCGGAATCGCTTTTTTGAGGGCGGTGGGATATTTTGTCTCTAATATATTGTATCTTGGTTTTATCTGGGTCGCCTTTGACAAAAAAAAACAGGGATGGCACGACAAAATAGCAGGGACTGTTGTTATCATTAGAGAAAGAGAAAATAAAACCGAGGGGATATTTATTCCCGACAGCCCAACGGTTCGGCCCGAGGCCAGGCAACAGATGCAGCAACACGAAGAAAGTGAGGAGCAAAATAATCAGCCAGATAAGGTGCCGGAAAATAAAGATTAACGGGCCATAAGAAGAAAACGCGGGGGAAAAAACACCTTGACAAAAGAAATCTTATTCTATAGACGATGACCTTGCTTTACGGCGATTAAATTAATCCGGTGGGCCGGTAGCTCAGTCGGTAGAGCATCGGACTGAAAATCCGAGTGTCGACAGTTCAATTCTGTCCTGGCCCACCATGATAATCAAAGGGTTGCAAGTTTTAAAGAAGCTTGCGACCCTTCTTTTTTTGGGTATTGTGATAAAATTGTGATAAACGGCTTTTCAAAACTATCCAAAACCTCTATCGAAGACCTTAAACTTTCCGGATTGTGATGTGCATACCGCATAACCATTGAAGCATTTTTCCACCGTCCAAGTTTTTGAACCTCATAAATGCCTACACCCGTTTGCACCAACCGCGTGGCGAAGGTATGGCGCAGATCATGGAAACGGAAATTTTCAATCTGCGCCCGCTTCAATGCGGCATTAAAACCCCTGAATAGATTTCTATCAAGAATTCTGGTTCCGTTTTGACTGGGAAATGCAAGATCACAATCAGGCAATTTATTCCTTCTTCTATCTTCCAATATCCCCATGGCTTTCTGGTTAAGCGGAAGAGTATCTATTGCACCGTTTTTCTGCTCGTAAATAATCAAGGTTCTACGATTAAAATCAATCTGGGACAATTTTAAGCTCAGTATTTCACCGCGTCGTAAACCGGTATTAATCGCGAAAATGATGATTACCTGAAGCCATCGGGGAGACGCAAGAAGCAGTTTCTTTTCTTCATCAACACTCAACCAGCGTTCTATAATATTTCTGACGCGCTCTTTTTTAACCTTGCTAACCGGATTGCTTTCAATCAGTTCCCATTCCCTAATAGCCATATTGAAAGCATGATTCATCAAGGATAATTCGTAATTGACCGTTCGCGAACAGGCACCTTCATTTCTTCTTTTAATTTTATATTCGGCAATCAACCGCGAAGTTATTTCCGGCAAATACAATTGTCCGAAAGATTTCTGAAGGTGATTATTCAGGCTCTTATCCCGGATATGAGAAGAAGGCTTTTTATTTACCGCAGAATATTCCTTCATGTATTTATCCATCAAAGCCTCAAAGGTATAATTTTCGCCGGGCAACTTCTCAAACCATTTACCCTCCGCTATTTCGCCTTTTAATTTGTCAAAGATCCTTATGGCCAGCTTTTTGTCTTCTGTCTCTGTTGACCGCCTAATCTGCTTGCCATTGTGAGAAAAACTCATCCACCAAACCGAATCTCTTTTATATAGACCCATTGTCATTCTCCTTTTCTTGGGCCTTGATCCGGTCTGATTTCCCGTTGCAAGAATTATAATCTTCCTGCTTGGTCTGGTCAATTGTTTTCCGAATGAGCAGGTCAATATTTTCATTTGCTGATTTTCGCATCTTTCTTTGCTGGATTTTTTCTTGAACATTTCCCTTTTTACTTTCCAACCAGCTCTCTATTTCCGCTTTTTTGAAACGAATCAGTTTGCCAATTCGATAATGAGGAATATCAGAAACCATTGAATAGATTGTCTTTACTTTAACATTCAGGTAATGCGACAAATCTTCAATGTCCCAGAATATACTGTTAATCAAACTTTGCTGTTTCATATCTAATAAACCAATTTATAACAATTTCATATACTTATAATCACTGTATTTTTGATACTCTTAGGATTCAAGCAACGGTATTATTCCCCGTGTACTATGAATCAAGCCTCTCCTTTGTTGCCTATGCAAACAGAGAATTCTGAAGTAAAGGGCTACCATCTTGAACATACTTCAACGGCCCGCCAACATCTATATCGCCCTTCTTGAATGCGTATACTGATTTACTAAGATATTCTTCAGCTCCGTATCCTTTTCCCTTATACTGATGAATCCTTGCATAACCGCCCATCGTATTATGCAAGTCCATATATTTGAGTCTGCTTATCCACTCCGGTACTCTGCCTATGAGATCGTGAAAATGTATTGCACCGCGAGATTGTTCTTCTCTCGCTCTTACCCAAATAACTCCGTCATTAGGCCGGTTCCAATACCTGACTCCGAAGATTTCCCTGTTTAAAATGTGAATCAACTTATCGTGTATTTTTACAGCAGCCTCAGGGTGTATCATTTGATCCGTAAAGGGATTATCTTTGTAAGTGAAATGACAAAACCAATTCCACGGCCATTGACTTACAAAGTCTACCCAAGCTTTTGGTAATCCTCTGGTGCTATACATATAACCTTCCCGTTTCTTTGTTTTTTATCCCATAGACTATTTTTTCTAAATTTTATCTTATGACGCTTTAATAGTCTTACTTGCAGCTTTCTTTCTTCCTTAAGGTCTTTCATTATTCTGGACAATGCAGTCGTTTCGTTTGATACAATTTCATCATTGCAATCACTCTCACAATCGCACAGGTGCGCATGCCTGCGCTCCGCGTCTCTGTTGTCGCCGCGTCGCGCAGGCTTCGCGTTATTTTGTTTTTGATTTTTTTGATTGTTCTCTTCCATGGAAGAGATTTTATGATAGAAATGATTAAAGCGTACGGACAGAAATTTACATTATTTCTTGTCCGCTAAAATGATGTGCCAGAAGTTTCTTGATCTTTGAATGGCTTTTTCAAAAGGGTAACTTTCCATTTTACCAATATCCTTATCAATCTCACCTTCATTCATATCAATAGCAATTGCATCAAATAAATCTTTTATTTCTGATGCTGTAATTTTTTGATTTAATGCAATTGATAAATATGAAATGAGTCCTCCAAGATGACATTTTATTGTCTTCATGTTCATTTTCACTTTTGGCTTGCTAATGAATGCTTTTTTTATCATTGACATTCTTTCTTGCACTTTTAAAGCTTGAGCCTGATGGATTATCTCGCTTATTTTCGGTTCAAATATAATTGATTTATCGAGTCTTATAAGTTTTTCCAGAGCTTCATCATCTCCGTTTTGAGCTTGCTTTAGAAGTATATGCGGGTAAGTTCCGTAAAGACTGAAACAGGGAGCTTGAACACGAATAAAAAAAATGAATTCCGGTTTTCTAAAATTTTCTCTGAATTTCTTTCTTTCTGCTTCATTTACTTTACTGATATGATCATTAATATTAAGTTCTTTTAATTCTTCAAGAAGCTTTACGCTTTCTTCAAATCTTTTTTTTCTTTCATCTAACGGTATTTTTTCAAATTCGGCTTTATACTTTTCACCATTGTTCTTCATCTGTTTAGCGTCTTTATTGATTAATTGAAGAATTTTAAATTCTTTTGCTGAATCTTGATTATATTCATTCATAGAACTAAACAATGCTTTGCCAATTCTCTTGGGGTTATTATAAAGTTTAATCCATGTCTTTACTGAAGGTAATGGAATATCACCTTCTATTCTTTTTCCCTTTCTCACTGAATTAAATAGTTCAAAACATTCCTTGGAAAAACCGGCGATTATTAAAGACATTGCCGTTAGAAATGGATTTTTACCTTCAGCCCATTTTCTGAAATGTTTCATTTTTTGATCTTTATCGATTGAGACCATTTTTATTTCACCTGTTTAAAAAAGGTAACATAAAGTCAATTTGTGTCAAGATTTAAAAAGACCTTCCTGCACCGGCTCCGACGGGCTTACGAGGGGCCCATTCTCGCCGGTGCTGTGTTTTATTTTTTTTAATCACAATGTGAAAATAGGTTGATAACGCTTTAGAATTGAGTTATTAGATTATAATAAATATGGCATTGAGATAAAAACTACGACACTCATTATTATAATCTATTTCAGTGAGGAATAAATTGACAGATACTCTCTCACCGAAAGAACGAAGCAAGCGAATGTCCCTTATTCGGGGTATAGGATCAGCCCCAGAGATGAAACTTCGACGCCTTGTTCATCGAATGGGATTACGTTATCGTCTACACGCCAAGGAACTGCCGGGAACACCAGACTTAGTCTTTTCTTCTCGACGTTCTGTTATATTTATGCACGGCTGTTTTTGGCACCGCCATAGGGATTGCAAACTAGCAAGATTACCAAAATCAAATTTGGACTTTTGGAAAACAAAGTTGGAAGCAAACAAAAAAAGGGATTTACACAACCAGCGACAGTTGATATCCTTGGGTTGGCGTGTACTAGTTATATGGGAATGTGAAATGACTGATACCGAGCGTGTGTCGTTAATTGTTCGTAATTATTTTTTTAAACAGGAAATTAAAAATGAAATCTGTTGAGCTTTTTGCAGGCGCAGGTGGTCTTGCCATGGGTGTATCACTCGCAGGTTTTGAATCTCTAGCCGTTGTGGAATGGGATAAATGGGCTTGCGACACAATCAGGGAGAATCAGAAGCGTGGATATCCTTTGGTTCAGGATTGGCCTCTTTGGGAAGGAGACGTGCGCGATTTTGATTGGTCATCAATTCCTGAAGGGATTGACTTGATTGCAGGTGGTCCACCATGTCAACCTTTCTCTATGGGAGGTAAGCACAAGGCTTATGGCGATGAACGAGATATGTTCCCATCTACTGTAGAAATCGTTCGGCAATTAAAGCCGAAATCTTTTATTATCGAAAATGTAAAGGGTCTTACCCGTCCAAGTTTCGCCAATTATTATCAGTACATTCTGCTTCAACTGGAATTTCCGGAAGTTCTACGAAGGTATAGAGAAAAATGGGGGAATCATTTACGTAGACTACAAAAGGAGAAGACTTCTGGTGTGCTTCATGGCAATGGGCTGACATATAATATCATTCCAACACTTGTTAACGCCGCTGATTATGGTGTCCCACAAAAGCGAGAGCGAGTATTTATCGTTGGCTTTCGTTCTGATCTAGGCATTGAGTGGTCATTTCCACATTCAACACATTCATTCGACGCACTCCTTTATTCCCAGTGGGTTTCAGGTGAATACTGGGAGAGACACAACATTCTCAAACCAACGCAATCAGAATTATCGGAAAAGTTTAAAAGTCGAATTAAGAAATTGAATGCTTCGCCACCATCTTTGGGAGAACATGCATGGCGTACGATCCGGGATGCATTAATGGACATTCCACTACCCAATAAGAAATCCTCTAAGGAGTTTTACAACCACAATTTTCAAGATGGAGCCAAGGCATATGCAGGGCATACGGGTAGCCCGCTTGACCTGCCTGCCAAAACGCTTAAGGCCGGTGACCATGGAGTGCCCGGCGGTGAAAATATGTTAGTTCTTAAAAACGGTGACGTTCGCTATTTCAGTGTACGCGAATCTGCACGTATTCAGACATTTCCTGACGGCTATATATTCCATGGATCATGGACTGAAACTATGAGGCAACTAGGTAACGCTGTCCCCGTAGCCTTGGCTCGGAGAGTTGCGGCATCGGTGGCGGAATCTATCGTGGATGCTGAATTAAGAAATGCAAATTATATGAGAGGGAGGAAAGTTGCATGACGAATAAAAATGTCATCCCTTTCAATCCTCTTGATAAGCGTCATTTAGCTGAAAGTGTCGGCCAAGCCATTCTGCGACAACCCGTTACCCTTTTAAAAAACATTAAAACTTTTGACGGCGCCGGAATCTACGCTATTTATTACACAGGAACTTTTAATGTTTATGCACCAATAGCAAAACGCAATCTCAATAATATATTCAGCGCACCTATTTATGTCGGCAAGGCTGTACCTAAGGGTTCTAGAAAAGGAGGTAATCTGGAAGCATCTCCCGGTAAAGTTCTTTATGATAGACTAAATGATCATGCAAAAAGTATCGAAGAAGTATCTAATCTGGACATTGTCGATTTTCACTGCCGTTATTTAATTATGGACGATATTTGGATTCCGCTTGGTGAGTCATTGCTTATTGCGAAGTTTTATCCATTATGGAACAAACTCATTGATGGATTTGGCAACCATGATCCGGGAGGCGGACGTCATGCAGGTTTACGACCACGTTGGGATGTTCTTCACCCCGGTCGCCCATGGGCCGACCGGTGCAAACCACGTGATGAATCATCGGAGCAGATCATCCGTGAGGCACGTGATTATCTACGAAATAACCCACCGCCAGACGACAACACCATAACAACTACATGAAACCATGCGGTGCATTATCCAAACAAGAAGCTCCCAAAAGGTGTGACCCTTGGGATGTCTTTTTACTCGTATTTGAGTTAAAATGAATGTACCCCATTACAAATGGGGACACATAGACTTTAATGAAATCAAATAATTGTAATAGAACAGGTGACTTAGATATCTTTCAGTTTCTCCTCTCACGCCGGAAACCATGATTTGATTCCTTATTTTCCACCTTCATCTCTGATTCTATACTGTGATAAAATTGTGATAAAATTATAAGAAAAAAAGTAATCTGTTAGACTAACAAGAAAAAGACAGAATTAATTATTTTGCTTATTTTTCAAGGCTTTTGGGAAATCAGACCTAAGATCAAGACGATTTAATTATTGTTTATTTCGCCCTGAAAATCCGAGTGTCGACAGTTCAATTCTGTCCTGGCCCACCATGAATTTCCTCTCTGCATAAATTTTCCAGTCTATGCGCGCTAATGCCCGCAATTGGCGCGACTCAGCTAAATATGTTGACCGGAGAAACCATCCTCAAGCACGTCAATGCCTCAATATCCCCTATTTTCTCTGTTCGTGTATTTCGTCGTCAACTTATGGGATCAGGAGCTGATGCTGTTGCGCCCATTCCAGAGGCAAATCAGTCCTTTTTGTGAGCTTTTCCACGTTGAAATCTGCAGGCTGTTGCCCTGCTACGATACTCTCAATGATGTCAGGGGCCAGGAAGGCAAGATTAACCACCCGAGAAACATAGCTTTTATCCACACCTTCACTTGATGCAATCTCAGCCATATTTTTCATTCTTCCGGTTGCGAGATCATTGAACCATTTATGAGCGCGAACAATGGTTTTCAGTAAGGTTTGGTCTACTCTGACAGGTCCGGCACCATTAATTATAAGTCGCATCTCTATTCCCCGCCGTTTTATCTTCATAGGGATATCGCGTATGATTGTTAAATCCACTTCAGGGGATATAAGCGATGCCAGAGACAGCTTGAGACGTATTCCAGATTTTTGCAATTCTACTCGCTGGACAAATCTGCTTATTAAACCTGTGGAATCTTGTTGTATCTTTTTTGCTTCACTGAGTGCAGATTGAATTTGGTGTGTTTCGATTCCCGCTTCCTGCAACGTAGTAGTAATGGCACCATCGTCAAAAAGGATTTCTGATGCTGCATGGGCAATCACCTGCTCAATCTCCTGTCCCGGTAATCGCCAACCGCTTGATGAAGAATCCTTCGGATCTGCCCTGAGGCTTTGGGATATATAATAGCGGTAACGCTTTCCCTTTTTATTAGCATGAACGGATACCAACCGTTCGCCTGAGATATCGAATAATTTGTTGGTTAGTGGAAAGGAAACTGTATGGTATGTTTTATGTTCTACTGATTTATCGTTAATATGCTGCTGCACCTGTTCCCATAATTCCTGATCGATGATTGCTTTATGCTGACCTGGATGGCAGGTTCCTTTATGTCGTATCTGCCCGATATAGATAGGATTCGAGAGAATCTTATAGAGCATTCCTCTGGAAAATGAACACCCGCCTTTCTGTCCACGGACTTTGGAATGAATACCATTTTTGTCAAGGTCTTCTTTAAGGAGGCGGACACATCCCAACTCTAGGTAGCGACGGTATATATATTTTACGGTTTGGGCTTCCTTGGCATTTACCAACAATTTTCGATCCTTGAGGTCATAGCCCAGGGGAATAAATCCACCCATCCACATTCCCTTTTTCTTGGAAGCAGCTATTTTATCCCTGATTCGTTCGCCGGTAACTTCCCTTTCAAACTGCGCAAAGGAAAGAAGAACATTTAATGTAAGTCTCCCCATTGAACTGGTAGTATTAAACTGCTGAGTGACTGAAACAAAGGAAACATTATGATT
This sequence comes from Smithella sp., assembly GCA_035524255.1. Lineage (GTDB taxonomy): Bacteria > Desulfobacterota > Syntrophia > Syntrophales > Smithellaceae > Smithella. The sequence continues at coordinate 141,365 of DATKPG010000037.1, forward strand.
ATCGAATCGCTCGATGATTTTGGCAAAGTCAGTTAATGATCTGGTCAGCCGATCAACTTTATACACAACTACTGTATTTACCTTCCCAGCATCAATATCCTCCAGTAATTGTTTCAATGCCGGGCGTTCTATATTGCCGCCACTAAATCCTCCATCGTCATAATGAGTTCTCACAACATGCCAGCCTTCATGCTTCTGACTGGCAATATAAGCTTCACATGCTTCCCGTTGAGCGTGCAGAGAGTTAAAGTCCTGATCCAGTCCTTCTTCTGAAGATTTTCGTGTATAAATAGCACAGCGAAGTATTGGCTTAGTATTCATGTATCCTCCTTTTTCTTCATCCCGAAGAACAAAGGTCCTGACCAACGTGTTCCGGTGATGGCACGTGCAACTTCAGAAAGCGAACGGTAGTGTTTACCGTTACACATTACACTACTCTCCAATATGATCACTTCATAGGTGATGCCATGCCACTCACGCAAAAGTTTTGTGCCTGGTTTAATGCTGATGGCAGGTAATGGCTGCAGTTTTGATGCATCATTGTCTTGGGCAGCCTTTGCCAGAAAGTGGCGGGTGGCCGGTTTCAGTCCTCCGAATGCCTTTTCCTGCATGCGGTGAGCTATTCCATGAAGCAAAAAATAATTTCTGACTCCGACCGGCGGCGTTGTACCATAGAGAAGCTGCCATTTTTCTACCAGTTCTTTGCGATTAAGAGCAGGAAGACCAGCCAGTTCGTCAAACCTTACCGCCTTGTGAGATAAACGATGCTTCATATGCTGACGCGGTAAACCCGTCCGCGCTCTTCTTTTTCAGAGGTGATGGAGAGTCCTAGTCGCTTTTTCAATACACCGGACATCACTCCACGGACACTATGCCTTTGCCAACCGGTTGCCTTGGCCATTTCATCGATTTTGGCGCCACAAGGACGTTTCAGCAGTTTAATCAGCATCGACTGCTTCGAGTCTTCCACTCTTTTGCTTTTTGAACGGATAATTTTTTCACTGGATTCAGCCTGCCGCTTGGAAATAGCCTTATTCCTCTTTACATCTTTTTTCTTACTTTCTTTATTGTTTTTCATGACTTATCTCCTTTGGTTATGAAACGGCATTATTGCCGTTTCACGAACAGCAACGCTCTGTTCGCTGAGGAAATCCAGTCATTTCTGATGAAAATCTGAAATAAAAAAGAGGGTAAAAAATATATATGATTGACGTAAAGAAACGACTATTTGCAGGATAATTTTTTCAAAATTAACTAATTATTAAAAATTAAGATTAACATTAAAATGTTTGTGAATAATTTTTATATTTTTCATTTGCAGTTCAACAGTAGCAAGCGAATATAGAATTTTAAATCATCTTATTATCCGCAAATTGCTACAGAGAATTTCAATTGCTAAATTGTTAATTTCCGTATGCTTTGAAAAAAAAGACTGTATCTATGTTTTAATAAATAAAATGTCTAACAATATTAGATATTAACCCTATTAAAAAAAGAAGCCTTTTTCTCTAATGTTTCATTAAAATGACATAAGATCGTAATAATATCATGGTATTTGTTACAAATAAATAATGTCAGAGAATCGATAAAACAATTTACATTTATCATGATTCTTAAGAGAGAAAGTGGGACTTGGCAAATGTAAAAACTCCTCTTGAAACCACACTTCACACAATATCTTGCCGTGAAAGCATGTAAAATGTTGGCGGTTAGGAAGAATGATAATAAATATTTTTTGAAGAGTTATTTACCATTAATCTCCCTGGATACAGCAATCTTACTTTTGAATGAAACACGTTTTTACTTTAGGCGGTGCTCAATTATGATGCAGAAAAGAATCTTGGTTGTTGATGACGAAAAAGATATTGTGGATCTCATTACCTATAATCTCGAGCAGGAAAAATTTGCTGTCAGCAAGGCTTACGATGGGGAGAGCGCCTTGGATATGATTAAATCAATAAAACCTGATTTAATAGTTCTGGATCTAATGCTTCCAGTAATCAGAGGTTTAGACGTATGTAAGCTTATTCGAAAGAATCCGGAGACGGAGACGATGCCCATTATTATGTTAACGGCAAGAGGAGATCATATGGATAGGATAATAGGATTTGAAGTGGGTGCTGATGACTACATCGTCAAGCCCTTCAATGTGAAAGAGTTGGTCGCGAGAATCCGCGCGGTCCTCAGAAGAACGGAAAAAAATACAAATCCGGATAACGCGAAATTATTAACATACAAGGACCTAAAAATTAATTATAGAACTTATGAAGTCACCTTAAGGGGAGAAAGAATCAGTCTTAGTCCCAAAGAATTAAAAATATTGCAGTTCCTCGCTAAAAATCCCGGCAGAGTCTACTCAAGAGAACAAATACTTTATTATATTTGGGGAGATGATACCTTTGTTGAACCCAGAACAGTAGACGCTCATATTTGCAGACTACGGGATACTATCGAAAAAGATATTAACAACCCGCAATACATTTTTACGATAAGAAGCATTGGTTATAAATTCGCCGAAATTGAATCTGATTCCAGCCTCAAAGAAAAAAAAGTTGCTCCTCGAAAATAAATATACGGAAAGATATTAGAGAAATAGTTCGATATCTTAATTTATTTTTTACTGAGAGGACGCAACGCGATCTTACTGCTTACCATAGTCAGATTCAGATTCTGACTCACATCGGTTTAGAACAAAGCCGAGAATCTTATCTCTGGGAATATATTGCAAAGCCTTATTGACAATATCCATTGACGTTTTTCCTGCCCAGACGACAACAATTACGTGGTCAACAAGAGTGGACAAAGTTAACACATCCGCCCCGGTCAAAATTGGAGGAGCGTCAAAAAGGATATAGCGATCAGGGTAGCGATTTTTCATCTCGGACATTAGTTCCTTCATTCGCGGCGATCCAAGAATTTCAGCGCTTTCATGATAAGCACGCCCTCCTGATATGAGCGTCATTTTTTCGATCCCCGGCCACATAATGATATCTGAAACAGAACAGCCGTCCGCGAGATGATCTATCAGCCCTTTGTTACTGTCACATCCCAGATATTTTTTAATGCTCTGATTTCTCAAATCGCCATCAACCAGCAGGACCGTATGCTGGAATTCCCGGGTAAAAGAAAAGGCGAGATTGATAGCCGTAAGGGTTTTCCCCTCTCCGGGCAGGGCGCTTGTAATCATGATGATATTTCCTCCCAGACCCTTTGTTCGCTGAAGTATTTGCGTCCGCAAAACCCTGTAGACTTCCGCCTCTGTAATATCTTCCAAATAAGCCAGACACCGGTTCGCTGCAAGTAATCCCGGATTCAAATGAATTTTTCGGGATTGGTCATAGATTGGCGAGATCCATCCGGCGTTTTCCTTGTTTTGTTGTCGAGGATTCTCCTGCGCGGGCGAGGCACGTTTTACTTTATTTTTACTGCCACGGGTATTTTCAAAAAACGACATGACTTCTTTTATTGTAATCATTCCAACAAATTTCCTTTCTAATCAGTGTTTTCGTTTATAAAGCTAAATATCTGGCAATACGCGCCCACAAGACATCCAAGTCAATCACAAAAAAATGAATCATCAAAATGACAATTACAAGAGAGAGACTAGCGGCGGCACTTATAATTTTTAAATAACGGCGGTTATATTGCTCGTCCTGCAATGTAACAATCTCAGGTATCTCAACAAGAACAGCGAAAGGAAAAGATGCCGTCAGGTCTTCGGAGCGGCGGGCTGAATGGTCGGTAGACTCTTGAACCACCACCATTCCAATACTTGCGCCAATCCCCAGGATAAGCCCGATCAAGAGAATGGCAGGGCGGTTCGGTCTTACCGGTTTTTCCGGCAGCTTGGCCGGATCAATTAATGTAAAACGTTCACCCATCTGCCCCTTTTCAAGTCCGTGAGCCACCCTGGCTTCCATGAACTTTTTCATGAGATCGTCATATTTAGCCTGTGTATTGTTTCTTTCGACCAGTAGCTTCTTGTATCCCTCTTCCACTCTGGGGGACAATTCCAGTCTCCTGCGGTAATCATCTTTTTTCTTGGAAAGATCTTCAATCTGACGCTGGGTCGATTTGATTTCCGACTGGACGCCCGCCTGTTCCGCGGCAAGAGCAATGTAGGCGGGGTTGTCCGGCTTTTCCGCGACCGCCTTTTGAATTTCCGCGGATCCCAGTCTTTTTTCGAGTTCGGCTATCTCCTCTTTCGTCTTAATCACATCCGGATATTCATCGGAAAATCGAACCTTCAAACTGCCGAGGGCTACCCTCAATTCCTTCAAACGTTCTTTGTCCTGATTCTTCGCATCAGGCATGATGGTCGCCAATTGTGTCCGCAGATAACTCTCCCTTTCTTTAAGCGTGCGCAGATGATCATTAATCTGGTCGTAATTCCTTTCATTTGCATCCATGACCTGAAGATTGAACTGCATGAGTTCAGGCAGCGCGCGGGGATTTTTCTCTTTATAGGCGGCGATCTGTTTCTCCAAATCAGCCAGATCGTTCTGGACGGATTTCATTTCTTCTTCGAGGAATTTCGTGGTGCCTCCGGTTTGCTGATCCACGACCTTGATATTTTCTTCCAGATAAAGAGAGGCGAGAACATTAGCAACCTGCTGAACCACTAAACGATTTTTCCCCTCATAAGACACGGTAAAAGCGATGGTTGCCGTAGCCGGCCTTCCCGTGCGGGAATCGATAACATCGGCTGTGATGGTCTCGAACTTTATATCCTTTTTTCGCATATTATCGACGATTTCTTCGGTCGTCCATCTTTCGCGCTTATCGGAATAAAGATTGAAACGTTTTATAATTTCCAGAAGCCGCGAGGCGCTCATGATTCTTTGATTGATCGTCTGCAGGCGCTGGTCCGCGTAACTGGTAATGATTGATGTGACGTAGTCCCTTGATATATCCTGATCTTCGATAAGAATAGTGGAGGAAGAACGGTAAACGGGCGTCCAAAACACAACGATCAAGACCGAAAAGAGAAAAACGGCGAGGAACGTTACTATAATCATCAATCGCCGCCTTTTTATTATTTTGATGATATCTTCGAATTTTACCGCTTTATCTTGGTCCATAAAAAAGTACCTCTCTTCCTAATTAGTTCTGCTAAAAAACGGATATTGAAAATACAGACGAACAGAGAAAAGATCCCTCTTCGTATTCTCATAATTCGCCAGCGGATAATCAACCGTTAAGTATTCATACGATGCTTCAGCAAATAAATCTTTTGTGAATTCGTAACGGACCCCCGGATTGACGCCGAACGTTTGCTGATTGATAGCCTGCGCGGAAAATTCCGACGAATCGGATTTTAACGTGTAATAACCGGCAGAAAAAAGAATGGAAAACTCCTTCGTAAGCCGATATTGCGTCGAGAGCGTAAAGGCATTTTGCTCCGCCGCTCCGTTAAGGCCATAGGCCGCTGTCACATTCTTCGTGTAATCGAAGTTGACATTCCCGTATTCGCCATTGTAAACAAGAGATGCTCTTGCTATCCAGCCCCAACCATCATTTTTCTGGGGGACCATGATTGTTCCAATAGGAATTTGAAACCCGAATATCGTTATATATTCATACTCGATTACGGAAAATTCCGACGTCGAATAGCGAAGGCCTCCATCAACCACGATACTCCAGGTCTCACTGAAATTCTTCGAAAAACCAACGGTGCCCGTGTAGTTATCCGTCCGGTTATCGGAAAAATTATAATTACTGTACCCGCCGTTAATTCTTGCTTTTACATTTGGTAAATATTTGCCAAGGTCGTATATCACTCCCAAATTAACAGAATGAGTGGTGTCATCCTCATATCCCGGTCTTTCGAAATAGTCTCTTTCATAGCCATAGGACAAAGATGCCACCGTTTTTTCAGTAACCTGGTAATTGGCGGACAGGGATGAAGTAAAATGGTCCCATGGAACGGCCGACATAAAAATGCCGGTTGCCGTTATGTCCAACAGGGTCGGATTGGAAATTCTTGTATAACCCGCCTGCGCCGAGACATCGAACAGGGGATTAACACGATAATGGAGTTTGCCGTCATATATTTGATTTGTCGCGTCGATATCCGAGTTAACGGCGTATTCAAGCTGATCCCATCGGGCCGTTAAGTCCATATCAAATCGTTCAGAATGGTCAATCATTTCAACACCGGGAGAAATAGTGGTAAGGTAATCCCTCTTGGCGGCGCTATCCGTCAATAGTAAAATATTGCTGTTGTATTGCTCTTTGAAGGAGATGGACGGAATAAGGCTGAAGTCGCTTGCCAATACGAGCGACGGGTAAAGTATTAAAAGGATCATCCCTATGATTAAGCGCATATAAGACTTCATGGAACTACGACAATATCCCCTCTATTGAGTTGGATGTTCTGCTCCAGACGTTTCCCGTCGACGACCTTGTCGTATTGAAACGGGAATATGGTGGTTTCTTCTTTATCTTTACGAAATATTTTGATGTCATTCTGTTTCGCGAAGGGATTAAGTCCGCCGGCGGTGGAAAGAGCCTGCAGCACATCAATATTGGCATTCACAACGAATCGTCCGGGAATGTTAACTTTACCGATCACGTAAATGATCATACTGTTGATCTGTTTGATCTCCAAAGAGAGAGTAAGTCCCGGAACATAGCGGATGAGCCTGCCCTCCAACTCCAGTTTAAGCTGCTGGGATGTTTTTCCGGATGCCCGGACATCTCCGATCAGAGGAAATGAGATAAATCCGTCGGGACGGACGACACAAGAGCGGGTCAGTGCCTCATCCTTCCATACGGCTATATCCAGCACATCGCCCGGACCGATAATATAATCACCTTCTTCCTGCGCCTTCACAAGGGAGGAAGTTTCAGCAGGCGCTTTCATTTCCGGTACAGGCGGCGTCGCGAGAGGCGTAACTTTTTTATTACCGGCCCATGACGGAACCGACAAGAATACTCCAAGCAATCCTACTACAAACAAAATCAATATTCTTCGAATCATATTTCTTTCACTCCCAGCTTAAAATGTTAATAAGATCATCCTGTCTCTCATAAAGGCATGTAACCGATTAATGAATCCCCGCCATAATCCTTTCCGCGTCCTCTTTTCCCGGAAATTTAATTTTAGACGCCAGGGCAACCTGGAGAAATTTTTTCGCCTTTCCCGTGTCGCCGGTTTTGTAATAGGTCATTCCCAGGTGGTAATTGAAAACAGGATTTCCCGGAACCCTGGATTGTGCTTTTATCAGCCAGTCCAGGGCCTGATTCGCCTCTCCCTTGCGATATAGAATCCAGCCCAGCGTATCAAATACGGCCGGATTATCGGGACTCATGGAATTAGCTTTTTGAGCAAGGACATAAGCCCTGTCAAGGTCTTTCCCTCCATGTCCATACTCTTCCAGCAAATACGCGAGGTCGTTGGTTGTATTCCAGTAAGAAGGATTCATCTTCACAAGTTGCTCCATTTCAGTAATGGCTTTATCCGTTTTTTGCTGCGCGATGTAAAAAGCGCTCAGCTTTACATAACCAAGCGGTTGCCGGGGATCCTGTTCCTTTATCTTCGCATACTCCTTTTCGGCGCCTTTAAAATCGCCTGCTTTCATTTTGAGATCACCCAGCTCGGCCCGTATTTCCAGATCTTTCGGATTGGCATCCAGAATTTTTAGATACTGATTCTCTGCATTCTTGAAATCTTTTTGCTCCATGTAGAGCCGGGCTGTGGCCTGCATAACATCCCGCGAACCGGGCGCAATCCTCAACGCCTTCAGGAGTGTATCAAAGGCGAGATTCGGCTCTTTATTCAGCGCGTGCGCGTAGGCCAGTCCTATATAGCCGCGGATGAATTGCGGACTTTCGTTTGTAACCGTGCGAAAAGAGGTAACGGCATTGACGCCGTCTTGTTTCATAAGACAGATATTTCCTCTGATATAATTAGCATCAACATTTTTCGGGCTTTCTTTGATGACTTCTTCCACATATTGCATCGCTTTATCTGTTTCCCGCCGCGCAAAATAGATTTTAGCCAATGCATTCTTCGTATTAATGATATTCTGATCGGCAGGATCTTTCTTCAATTCAAGACATTCATTAAGACTGGTAACTGCCTCATTGGTACGGTTTGTGCTTAAATAGAGACTGCTTAAAGCAAAACGGATCTGAAAGCTCTTGGGGTTCTGACTGATGCCGTCTTTCAGCAGCTTTTCGGCATCGGCTTCTTTATTATTTGCCACATAAAATAACGCCGTATTTATCCAGCGTTCCTCCTTCTTCGGCGCCTGTGATATAAAAGATTCAAGCCCCCCCCTGGCTTGCTGCTCTTTGCCCGTAGCCCAGTAAATGCCGGCAAGAGAAAGGCGATACTGAATGACATCCGGTTCGATCTCAATAACTTTTTGCATAAGGTCTACCGCTTCATCTGTTTTTTTGTTCTTCAGATAAAGATCGGCAAGGGCAAGATAGAGGGAAACCGCTTTATCATTGACTTTGATTCCTTCGCGCAAAGTTTTCTCGGCTTTTAGCGTATCTCCCTTTTGTACGTTAATATCCGTCAAAAAAAGGTACCCTTCCGGTTTGTGGACATCCCCGCCTACAACTGATTCCAAAAATTTTTGCGCGCCGTCGATGTCTTTTTTCTTGATCAGAACAGCCCCTTTCAGAATGAGAGCGTCTTCGTTTTTCGCGTCATTTTTCAAAACCAGATCAACTTTCTCCATGGCTTGATCCGTTTTATCCATGCTCAGAAAAAACCTGCCCAACTGGATCTGCGCGTCCCAATTTCGCGGCGAAAGTTCAACCGCTTTGGAAAAACACCCAAAGGCTCCCCTGTAATCCTTTGATTTCAACGCGACCATGCCCATCATGTAGTAGGCATCGGCATATTTAGGATCAATCTGGACGGCATTTTTCAATTCAAGATTAGCCTTTACATAATCACCCTTTTCATAAAATGTTCTGCCTTTATTATAAAACTTAACCTTTTTTTCTTCCTGACCACCGCAGGATACGGTAAGTACCAGGAGCAAAATCACCACGCATTTTTTAAAAATTCTATTTTTTATGAGCCTCATACTTCCTCCAGTTTTTCTTAATTCCTTCCGGCCGCAATCCAAACGGCAACCGTCGTTTATATGGATCGTTCAGTCAAAATCCTGTGCAACCCCGAACCGCTATCAATGACGTGATTGTCGCGGTAGTTATTGCAAGGTTATCCATTCTTTTCTGAAGTTCCGTAATCACAACCTCATAACTGAATAACAGAACGATAATTTCCACCGCCAGAAATCCCAAGCGATGACCCTGGATAAACTGATTCGGAATATTAGGAATGGTCATCGCGATAAAAATAACCAGAAAATCCATGGTCGTTACCCGGAATCTTTCGTCTTTCCTGGAAAACATGACGGTGAGAATAATAAAAAAAGCGATCACGCCAAACATGAAGTGATACAGGAATAATATTTGAGCGCCGACCCAGGCTGCTCTTCCCTCCTCCGCAAGGTACAGAGAAAGAGGAACCATCAGATAGATAACGAATCTTAAGCAAACACTCATATACTTTTTAAAAATGATATGGACGATCACGATGAGCAGGCTGAAAATGACGGCAATAACGCAAACATATTCGGGTATGCTTGCGGGGAGAAAACAGGCAAACAGGACAAATAATGGAACGATGATTTTCGATATTCCGAAGGATATTTTGTATATCCAATTATCATCCTTGATTTTTCTCAGCCTTCCCTTGATGACATGATCAATCAATGAATAACGCTTAAATTGGAAACCTGTTCTGTCCGCGATGATAAAACCCCAAATGATAAAGGCTGAAAAAGCCGCGTAAGAAGCCACAAGCATCCAGTCATTGTAATACTTGAATAAAATAACCGTGACGATCATCAGCGACTGGATTAAATATATGATGAAGACTGCTTCGGCATGATAAAATCCCAATCTGATGAGGCGATGGTGAAAATGTTTCTTATCCGGTGAGAAGGGAGACCTTCCTTCTCTTATCCGCTCTACCATAACCGTCAGAGTATCGAGAATGGGGAATCCCAGAATGATGAGCGGCAGAACGGGACTCAGCGCCGTGTTACTCTGCGTGATTTTGATGGCAAGCACAATGGCCGAAAACCCGAGAAGTTGACTTCCCGTATCTCCCATAAATACACTTGCCGGATGAGTGTTAAACCGGAGAAATCCGAATATGGCTCCGGCAAGCGCCAGGCACAAAAGGAGAATGATATTGTTTCCCTCTGTATAGGCAAGATAACCTATGCAGCAGAAGCCCAATAGAGAAATCCCTCCTGCAAGGCCATCAAGACCGTCAGAAAGATTTATCGCATTCGTAACGCCTGTAATGGCTAAAAGGGTAAGAAAGATGGCGGCCCATTCAGGCAAAAGTGCCGCTCCGGGCAACAGAGTACCCAGGGAATTGATCCTGACGCCACCGTAAAAAACAGCAATTAGAGCCGCGAAAATTTGTCCGGTAAATTTTATCTTGTACCCGAGGCCTTTCATGTCATCCACCAGACCGAAAATCACCAATACCCCTCCTCCCAGAAGAAATGCCCTGACAAAATCGTCCATTCCCACCCAGAAAATTACCGGAATAAAAGCGCCGATAGCGATCGCCAGCCCGCCGATTCTTGGGATGGGCATCGTGTGAACCTTACGCGGATTGGGAAAATCGACGAATTGCAGACGCCTGGCAAGCTTTGTCATGGATGGAATCAGGCTGACTGTAATAAATACAGATAGAAGAAGCGTTGATAGATCAAGCATAAGTTTATTGTTTAATCCTCATTCTTCAAACTGTCTCTCTTTCAGGTACTGAAGAAGCGCTGTCATCATTTCTCTGGTAAAACCGTCGAGACGCCTCTGAGCGTTTTCCATGCTTTCTGTTGCTGAAAGTGTTGTAACGGGCCGGATAAACAGGTCGTGCGTGTTGTTCCTTTTTAGAGCATGAAGGGATAGATGGAACCGGTTGATGTTCTTATCATATGTCGCTTCATCCCGGGTCTGAAACCAGAAATACAGTAGTTGTCTTGCGCCTCCCTTTTCAATCACCATCATGGTTACATCCAGGTCACCGAAATACGGCACATTCGCGATTTTTTTTCTTTTTACCTCCTGCTCCACCCATCCTGTCGAGGGTACGCAAACAGTGGGGCTGTGGAAAAAATTCTCGTTGGAAAGGAAGGCGGAGCTTCTGTAACCCATGTAAAGAGATACTTCATCCCCGGACAAGTTTCTGTAATAGCCGCTGAATGCGTCCTCGGCGCCGGACTCTTTGATAATATCCGGGTCAACGAGTTCATATTTCCCCTGCCAGTTGCCGAATTGAAGCGGAAAATTCTGCATGCCGCCTTTGATCTTTATGGCGGGAAGGGCTCCGGTGCTCAGACTCAGAACGGTTACACTTGATAGAACAACGATAGATAGTAAAAAAGCTTTTTTCGTTTTCCTGCCATCTGTATATAAAGCTGCCGCAGAAACAGGCGTTGACAAAGATGATTCTTTGTTCCCTTTTACATTTGGTGGGAGGTATGCCAAAAAACGGCCAATCAGGAACAGCATGATAAAAGCGGTTATAAACAAAATCCATCCTGAAAATGCGTGAAAAAAACCTTCTGAGAACTGACGTCCGAATGAGTTTGCGAGAATTCCGGTAACGCCAATTCTTAAAGCATTGATTAAAACCCCTAAAGGAACAGTCACTAAAACACAGAATATCCGTTTCCAGGCAACCCGCTCAAAGAGATACGCGTATAGAATTCCCAGGGCAAGTAATGGGAAAATATATCTTAATCCGTTGCAGGCATCGACGACCTGAAGTTGAATAACCCCAAGATCAATCACGTTACCGCTCACATGAACGGGTATGTCGAAAAGACCGATTAAAGCGCCGCCCAGCTTCGATGATATGGATTTCAAATACAGCCCGATGTACCGTTCAATAACCGGCGGCACCGGAATCATGAAAAAAAGAAAACCCAGGGGCAGTATCAGTTTTCTTACAAACTCCATACCGAAACAAAAACCGGTAAACAAAATAATCAAAATGGGAATGGAAGGCATGGAAATATTTCCGCTTGATCCAAGGATACCATACAGAGACAACAAAACGAAGAGAACCAATACGGGCAATATGCCCCAGAAGCTCTGATACGTGATTTCCCTCAATACGCTTCGCTTCTCCCAAAGCAGATAGGCGGAAATAAGAGGAATCAGAAATCCGTAGGAGTAATCTTCATTATTTCGCCAGATATTCACCATGACCTTTAGCGGAACAAAGTAGGCTGCAACGAAAAAAACGATAAGGGTAAAAATCTGCACCCGAAGGTCTTCTGCGAGGTATCTCAAATTAATCATGCATTAACCTCTTTGAGGCTGCCCCATTTATTTTTGGCGATCCAGAAAAAAGGCACCCATATCTTCTGCCTGATTAGATGACCAACGCTTCCGATCATCCAGCAGTTTTTTGTGCACGATTCAACGCACCGGCGCGCCCGGTCTGCCTGCGGACTCATCCAAATTTCAGGGAAAGGTTTTACTTTGATGTTTCCGAAAGGCATGTCCATCACGTTGCACGGCCGCACATAGCCGTAGGGATCAATATAGAAAGAATCCTTCGCCATCGTGCATTTTAATTCACGGGGTATTTCATTCATGTGATCGATGATTCCCCGCGTGAAGTAAGCGCGAAACCAGTTTTTGGGACGCGGGGACCGCAGGTATGCCCTTATGAGATTCATGATCTCTTTCTCCACGAGCCGTTTATCGTTAATCACATTATCTTCCTTGTGAAAATAATAGGCGTTATGAAGTATTGCCGTTGCCATTTCCACGCCATGCTCCCGGGCGAGATCGAAAAGAGGGACAAGCTCTTTAGCGTTTTGATCGGATATGGTCACAGCGATGCCAAGATCCCTGATATTAAGCTCCTTCAATCCTTTCAGGGTATTCAACGCCCGCAGATGGGCAAGTTTTACGCCCCGAATCCGGTCGTGGGTGTCCCCGATACCGTCAAAACTGATCCTGACACCCACGTTAGTATGATTCTTCATGACTTCCAGAATCCTCTTCGTCGAAAATCCGTTGGTGCTGATGACAACGCGTCTGGCTTTCTTCTTGACAACGTCAAGAATATCGTCCAGATCGCTCTTGAGAAAAGGGTCTCCGCCGGTTATATTGAGCCTGACCATCTGAGGCAAGTCCTCCAGATCATCCGCCCTAACTTCTTCGGATGCGTTACTCGGATATTGCCATGTATGGCACATGCTGCAACGGCTGTTGCATCTATAGGTTACCGCGAGAATCCCGTCCATTTTAAAACCTTAATTGATTTTCCATTGATAAAGGAAATTTCCTTCATTTCTTCAGAACAGAGCAATAAAGCTCCTCCATCTGATCCGTAACGCTGTCCCATGAATAATTTTTCCGCACATGACTCAGTGCCTTTGTTTTCATCGCGTTTACATTTTCCGGATGCGCAATCAGGTCCTCCAGGACTCTCTGCAGATCCCGAAAATCCCGGCTGTGAAAAGTGTATCCGTAACTTTCCATGGCCTCCAAATTCTCCGGAATGTCGCTGCACACGCAGCAATTACCGTAATTCATCGCTTCCAAAAGCGCGACAGGCAGGCCTTCTATCGTTGAAGGCAGACAAAACAGATAAGCATTACTGAAGAGTTCTTCCAAGGGTTGCCCTGTTATGAATCCGAGAAAGATAATCCGTGAATCGCCATTTGCAAGATCTTTAAGGTCAGCTTTGTATTTTTCAGAATAAGCGGCATCTCCGGCAATGACTAGCTTCATATCCGTATGGAGATTTCGGAAGGCCTGAATCAGATAATGGACTCCCTTTTCCTCAACAAGCCGCGCGGCAAAAAGGATATAGCTGTTCGATTGAATCCCTTTTTCGATAATCCATTTTGGCGGCCTGTAATCTACGGGACTCACGCCGTTAGGAATATAAACAATATCTTTGCCAAATTTTTCTTTGTAGTATTGCTTCTGCACTTTGGAAACTGAAGTTGCCTTGTTGGGAAAATAAACGACACTGTAGTCCGAAAGCCGGAAAAATGTTTTGCCGATAAAACCCCATTTATCCCGTTTCCATTCAAGACCATGGGTTTGAACTACTGTGGGTATGCCCTTGATTCGCGGAAAGATGGAAAACACTGAAGGTCCGACAGCATGGACGTGAACCAGATCCACATGCTTTTTCCTGAGGATATCGCGCGTGGCATGATAACAAATGGACAATTTGTGCAGCGCCTTGGTATTTATCGAAGGTATCGTTATGATCTGCATTCCCTTGTAATTGCCGTCGGTCGTTCCGTAATCCCGGCTTGAGTACACGAGTATCTCATGGCCCTTTCGTGCCAGGCGTGATCCAATTTCCTCGGTAACCGTTTCTATTCCGCCTCCTTTAGGAATTCCTTTTACTGCCACATAAGCGATTTTCATGAGTAATTTTACTTTCCTGTCATTTAACCGGAGATCAAAACCATCTTTGGCAAACATATCTTATGCAGATTATAAAATATTTGTTGCATTCATATGACAGGTCAGTCATATTTTTATGAAGATGTCGGTATGGAAATTGATTATTTTTTAACAGTTTATAAATGTGAATTAAGCATGGAATAACTTAAGATATTTGCGTATGGAAACGAATTTGTAATGGAGAGCCAAATTTCTTATTTTGGACTCTGTTGTATATGTCCAGGTAGCTTGAGCAATCGACTGAAGAAGGCTGATTTTCCGTTTGGGCTGATCCTTATTGAACTCCCAAACGTGGCAGTAGAGCACCCGGTTATTCATGAAAGAGTATGAACGCTTAAGCATCCTGCGATATATGGGAAACGGTATCAGCCTGAAGGCTATGCCTCCGGAAATCGACTGTTTAAATCCTAAAATACGGGTGGTGCTTATGGGAAACTCAACAAAAGAGTGGCGTAAGATTTTTTTCGGTTCAATTTTTTCCCCTTCCATGATTCTTTCCACTTCAGTATCCATAATGCTTGAATCATAATTCAGATGATATTTTGCCAGAATGTCCAGCGCCCACAGGGTCCGCGTGGTAATGGAAAATGACCTTGCTCTGAAGCCCTTAACTTTATTACCGGTGATAGACTGCAGAACATCGAGAGACTTTTTCAAATCATCCTCGAAGGCCTGTCCGGTCATCCTGTCAACCCGCTCATGCGCGAACCCGTGGCTGGCTACTTCATATCCCGCCTTCTCAATATGAGAAACAATTTCCGGATGCCTCTGCGCAACCTTTCCAAGAACAAAAAAAGTTGCATCGGCATTCAGATCTTTCAATATTTTGATCACATGATCGGTATTCTGAACAACCTGCCCTTCGTAGATTTCCCAATCACCGGGTTTGGCCAGTTCTTCAGGCGTAAAATTATCTTCAACGTCAATGGTTAGAATGATGTGATTGTTGTTATACAACATCGAGATCGCCCCAGCTTATGTACCAGTTATTAGCGTTTTTAACATAGGACTTGTCAATGAAACGCGCATTAACCATCGCGCTGAAATTTATACCCTGGGGAAATAAAATCCGGGGTACCGGCAGATATCCTTTTTTTACAAAAAGCCAGTACATGGGATTGTTAGACATGATAAGAATGGAAACAGCATCCGCGCATTCTTCCTTGGCTGCGATATCCAGATGATCCAGCATTTCTTTGTAGATCTCCTCTTTGTCATCCCTGGCAACCATCTCCATGACGAAAAGGATATTAGCGTCATATTTGCGGCCGGTACCGATTATAAAATAGCCTGCTGGACTGCCATTCATCATGGCGCAATAGATTTTATATTTTACAAATGGTTTCTCCAGATAGCGCCATTCCAAATATCTCCTGTTTCTGATAACAGCGATTTTATGAGACGCGAAACTGCCGGACCAGATGGACTTCATGTCTTCCGGAATCTTTTTGACACGGCGGATGATGATGTCATGATTTTTTTTTTTGCGGTTTATCACATTGAATATGAATTTCAGAGCATGATCTCCGCACCAGGCTAACGATTTTGTAAAAACATGATTGCCAAGTATCTTTCTCAGCACGGGCTTCATCCTGATAAACTTGATGTGCAGAGGAAACGGGCATACGTTAAACCAGTTAAGCCGCGTAGTAAAACCTCTTATGGATTGTGAATTGGGAAAACCGAAAACGATTTTACATCCGCTTTGCGACAAATCATTGTATACATACCTGGCCAGTTTGGTAAAGAGTCCCCTTCCTCTGAAGCTTTTTTCCGTGACGGTGGCGGTGGATACGCCGCCCGTTATCGTTTGATCCTGATAATTCATATCAAAACACATGACAGCATAATGAGCGGCAATACCGGAATTGACCTCCGCCACGGCAACGCTGCCATCCTTTGAAAAAACATTTTTAAACTGCCAGCGCCACGTTTGACGAATCAAAGACGCATCGGGCGTGTCCGGAAAATTCTGCTGCATGAGGCGCGCGATGCCGTATTCATCGCCATCCGCATACGATCTTATATTGATGGTATCAGGATCATTCATGGATTCCGGCATAACAATCTCTAATGAAGAACCTCATGATATAAGGTCATCAATGCTTCATAATGTTGTTTGACATTATAGGATCGTTCTATCTTCATGCGGGCGTTTGTTCCCCACTCTCTTAGCTGCAGGGGAGACTGACTCGCCATGTATTCCAGGCAATTTGACAGATCTTCGACATCTCCGCTTTTAAAAATTAACCCGTCAACTTTGTGAGTTATCAGTTCAGGTATTCCTCCGATATCAGCCCCGATGACCGGTTTGCCATAGGCCAATGATTCCAAAGCGGACATGGGGCAATTTTCATAAATTTCAGAGGGGATTATGGTGCATACGCATTTTTTAATCTTATCCGCGAGGAGATCACCGGTTAGAAACCCCGTGAATTCAACGTTATTTATGTTTTGATCGATGATTTCTTTTTCAAGTTCCCGGCGAAGCGGGCCCTCGCCCGCAATGATCAAACGATTTTGGGTCGTCTTCAATCGGGCAAATGCCCTAAGCAGAGTCATCAGACCTTTTTCCGGCACCAGGCGGCCGAAATATAAAAAATAATTTTGATTTTCATATGCCGGTTCATACAATTTTGCATCGATAAAGTTCGGAATCAAGGTGATCCTTTCTTCGGGAAATCCGTATTCAATAAATTTGTTCCTGATAAAACGGCTAACAGCAATGTACCTGCTCACTTTCTTTTCATATTTTCTTGTCATGTAATGAAAATAGTTCTCAAGAGCATAAACGGAAGAATAGAACATATTGCCATGAACACACTTATTTAATATCGCTTTGTAATAATGATGTGTTTTACAATCCTGGCATATCCTTGTGCCATTCAAAAACTGATAGTTGGGGCAGATGATCTTGAAATCATGCAACGTGAGCACGGCTGGAATGCCGCTGCTGTATAGTTCATCAAGCACAGATGTTGTCAGAAGGCCGTAAATATTATGGGCGTGAGCAATATCGGGGCGCTCCTGTGAAATCAATCTTCTCAGCGCCGCCTTTGTTTGAAATGAATATATAATACCGAATGCCGCCTTCAGGCTTTTGAAGGACGGGTGCGTGTCAAGAGACAATTGCGGCGCAAAAAAGTCATTGTATTGGGTGGGGAGGTTGCCCGGATGCCGCCTGGAAAAAGGAATAATCTTTTGTCCTTTTTGTTGCAGAACGGATTGTTCCTCAAAAAATACCCGTTCCGCTCCACCCTTCAAATAATAAAATTTATTTAAAAATAATATTTTCATGATTCTTAGAAATCTACCGATCTTTTAAAATACCTGACCATGGGGGGATTCGATTGGGAATTGTTAATCTTCAGTCAAGCCATTCATCTTCTTTTCAAGACACTATTCTGGTATTTGGCAGTCGCTGTGTTTACTTCTTTTTTACATAGAACGTAAAGAGCTGGCCAAAGCACTCCTTGTCCGTCGAGAGCATGTACATAAATGGCCTCTGAATATAAATCTTATATAACGCTGATATGAAACTTGCCGTGGAGCCGTTTTTCAGCAATGCTTTAAAACTGCTTCTGCTGGCTTTGGGTATGAAAAATGTTTTTCCAACCGTCTTGTCTACCCGCAAACCATTCTTTTCAAGCAGAGCATTCATGGTCTTTATGGAAAAGTGATAGAGATGACGCGGCGCCTCAAGGAAGCTATGGTCTTTGCCAAAGATCCGGTTTTCGAAGCTTTCAAAATTCGGAACTCCGATAACAAGCACCCCATCATCTTTCAAAACGCGATGAATTTCTTTGAGCGTCATCATCGGATCATGCATATGCTCCAGAACATGGCCAAGCGTAATGAAGTCAAAATAGTTCTCTGGGTAACCTGCGGCGGCAAGCTCTCCGCAAAAGACGTTGAGACCATGCTCATTGGCCAGCCGCGCCGCGCGCGATGACAGCTCAACTCCGTGTACCGCGCTCCATCCGTGATTCTTCAGCCACAGTAAGTGTTCCCCGCAGCCGCAGCCAATATCAAGGGCTTTCCCCCCTGGCCGATAGGGAATGCTCATCAGAATTTGATTTTTCATAAACCGTTTTATAAGCTGACTGGTTATTCTCACCAGGATACCGTCTGTACCACTATGAGCATATCCGGCCTGTTCCTCCAGAATATAGTTTTTGATTCTCTGCTTTGGACTCGCGGGATTACGAAATTGATACGAGTAATATGAATCCTCTGGATAATATAAGGCGATTGTATCTCTCACGGGTCTGGGGTTTATGAAGCATAAACCACAGGCCTTGCATCGAACCATGTTGAACGTTTCGGACCGGCCGGTGATATTTTCATTTATCTCGAATAATTTCTCCGTTTCGAATCCGCCGCATAAGTTACACAAAACAGTTTCCAGCATGTCATTTTTTTCTGATTTGATAAGAGAAGGAAAGCAAATCATATGAGTTCCGAGATAAAATCATACATTGCCGCGGCCATATTTTTCTCATTATATTTTTTTTCGATCACTCTGCGCGCATTATGGGCGATACGATCAACTACAGGTTGATTCTCAAGGAGAATCGTTATTTTTTCGGCCAGATCCTTCCGGTCGTATGGACGCACGAAGAGCGCGTTTTCATTATGTGTCAAATAATCCTGTGAACTTGGTGTTTTCGTCACGATGCAACCCTTACCCATAGCCATTGATTGAAGAAAACTCATTTGTCCATACGAGTGTTTCAACAGAGGCAGGGGAATGACGACAAACCGCGCTTTTTGGATGTTCTCAATCAGAGTCTGAATCGGCACTCGTCCCAGGATTTCTACATTGGCGGGGAGATTGACAACACAGGGAACATGATCGACGCCGATAATCCTCAACCGTTCATTCCTATGTCCGATACTTTTCCATGCTTCGATCAATGTGGCGTAATCCCTGAAAAGTGAGCCGAAGGACAAAATATAGTCTTCCTGAGCAACCTGCCTGGGAATGAAATAGTCGGCATCGACGCCGAAAGGGATAAATCGATACGGAATTTGCGGCATATATTCATTATAGTATTCCGATTGAATGCTGCTGTGGGTGATGATCCCGCCAAGTGACCGGCTTGCTTTCCTGATCAAGGACAATTCTATAAGATTATTCCTGCCGCCATTAAAAGATCCGATGTCTATGACCAAATGCGGGGGTAATGTTTCTTTCATTACCGAACGCAAAAAAGCTAAAACGAGAGCACTGCGCGCGCTGTGCGAAATAATTAAATCATATTTCTTTCTTTTCAGAAACGCGATCAACGATTGCAGAACATAAAAATGAAGCACCCTGCTTTCAAAAACATGTATCAGAGGCAATTTGCAAAAATCTATAATATCAAGTTCGAGCCGGGGATCAGGCCAGTGTTTGAAAAACCAGTACGGGAGATTTTTGACCTGTTTATCGGGCGACGGGATCGCCTCGGAATCCGCTTCCAATCGGGCGATTTGCCAGTCTACAAGCATTAGAATTTTCATGATTATATTATGCCGTTAACGAAAAAATGCCGGTTAAATTCTGCCACGCGCATCCGTTGTCTTAAAAATTGAAAAGGCCCCAGGGGCCGCGTTATACGGTCAGCAAATATTTATTTATTTTGCCGGCCTGACTCATCCAGCTGTATTCCTCAACAATCAATTTCCGCCCCTCTTCTCCCATGGCGGACAGATGTTCCCTGTTGATTACCGCGGTTCTGATTCCTTCACAAATCTGCCCGGCGGAATTATCTTTTATATAAAAAGCAATATTGCGGTTGCCAACCACATTGCGATTCATCGGAATGTCCGAAATGATCACCGGTTTTGACATGGCCAGGTATTCAAAGAGTTTCAGGGGACTTTGCACACTCCACCATTCATGATCGGGAAAAGCGAGTATCCCGATATGGGCGCTGTGAAGATAACGCGGGATTTCATGATTCGGAACAGGCCCGCAAATGACAACATGATTATCAAGGCCCCGCTCCCGCACCATGGCCTCCATCTTTTCCCGCATGGAACCGTCGCCGAGAAAAAACATCAGGACTTCGGGATATTCCCGACGGATTTTATCGATGGCGAGAATAATCATGTCCAAGCCCCTCGTCGGAGTAAAAACGCCATGGTACATGATAACAAACCGCCCATCAATGCCGGGAATGCGCTCGTACGGCTTATCGGGTTTAAACAGCTCCAGATTTACTCCGCTGGTCCAAATGCCGACCGGCATGTGGATACCGGTAATTCTTTTCAGATATTTAGCCATCTCATCCGTAATGGCAAGAAGCCCGTTGAAGCGGCGGGCGGCGGCTTTTATCGTCATGCTGAATTTCTTCCGCGTGATATAACCGCGCCAGTTATCAGGCACCTCGACGGGCTGGGTTCTCACATCGAGAACGATCTTTGGTATCGAAGGGATTAAAGGCCGGAGCATGGCCAGAGGCGTCAGAAAAAGCGCGGAAGTCGGTTCTGTCATGATCCAATCAAACCGCTTTCGATTTTTAACAACTAACGCGATAAGCTTGATGTAGGTCCGCAGGCTTGAAAAATAAGACCCGAACTTATACGTCAGCAAATGCTGCGGCCGAACATCGGGTATATTGCCGGCGCTTTCATGACACAGAAAAACCGGTTCCACCGCACACCCGATTTTTCTCATAGCGCGGGTTATTTCAATAAATGTGGTAACCGCCAGGCCGTCGGTATCCGTATCCGTAATGAAAAGTATTCTGAGCTTTTGCTGCGGTGTGAAATGAGCCGCTGTCGTCATACTCGTACCGTCTCTTTCTTTTGCGCGCAAATGATTATGGATAGGCACTCCATCTGATTTCGCTCATGACGAAAAATCCCGTTCAGTCTTTCCTCAATATTGTTTTCTTTTTTAATAAGCGGAATGATCCTGATATTTTCCCAGCCGTGGCGATGAAGCGTGTCCTGATATTGAAACGGACGCATCCTGTTGGGAATACCGCGAAGCCGGAACAACTTATACATATTTAAACTGTATCTGTAGATATTGTTCGGATCCCTGTCACGTATCCATCGGGAATGGGTTTTGAGATCAATTTCGGCAACAATGACCGCCCCGGGTTTGCATACGATGCTTAGCTGCCTGACCGTTTCTTCGACATCATCAAAATGTTCAAAGGCCGCCTGGGAGAATACGATATCCATTACCGCTTCTCCGAAAGCGGAAACAAGATCAAAGTCGTTTCTCACAATATAATTCAGTTTTGAATGAGAACCCTCTTTCGCCTTTTTGAGTTCATTTCTTATGAAATCAATTGGCAGATCTCTGCGCAGGCATCCAAGCTCTTCTAAAAATTTTTCATAAAAACCTTCTGGAGCTTTTTTTGCCAGATCGTTTACATCACAGGCGCTATATTCCAATACTCCAAGCGACAACAAATATATGCCTACACCGAGATCAGAACCGGGACCTAATTCAAGAACATTCTTTCCCATGATGAAATCATTCTGCCGGGTATATTCCCGAAGATGGTCAAGCCAATCATTGACCACTTTGATGTCGTACTGAAAGCATTTGTCATAATCTGACATATCAAAGGGTTTTGGAGAGACGTATCCGAACAGCAGCGCTTTGATTTTTGACAGCGTTAAAAACAATATTCCAGCCAGGTAAAACGCGGCATGCCGTAAAAACGTTTCCTGTTTTGGTCCTGAGCCTCTCACTCAACGCTCCAACCCGTTGCCGGTTGATCCCGCGTAGTCATATTTTTTATAAACGGCCTTTGAAATCTTTTGAGGCTGTTCGCCCGGGACTTCTTCTTTTACGCTTTGTTCCTTGATATTATCCACAAGTGCCAGCATAATCAGATAGAAACCGAAAAAGTTGCCCAATGCCGGGGCCATGTAAAAGGTTTCTTGAGTTAAGGCCGTGCCGATAATACCGAAGAAACCGCAGCGCATTCCTATCCGCATGGCATAATAAGGCAAATAGCTGTCGGCGATATCGCGCGGTTTCCTCAACAATTTTCCGGCCTCATACAAAAATAAAAGAAAAATAATCAATCCCACAATACCCAAATCGATTATAACCTGCATAAAGTTGTTGTGAGCGCCTCCTAAATTAACTTTATAGGATTGCTGATTGACCCCATAGCCAAAAAACATGAAAAATGACATGTCCCTGATAACAGCCGCGGACTCCTTCCAATTTTGAAAACGCGATCGAATCGAAATAATTCCTATCTTTCTATCATACGAATGAATATACTCAGCCCTGCGCTCATAATTTTTGACATCTTCAACACTGCTGATGCCTACCCTGTCCATG
Source organism: Smithella sp. (assembly GCA_035524255.1). Lineage (GTDB taxonomy): Bacteria > Desulfobacterota > Syntrophia > Syntrophales > Smithellaceae > Smithella. Next base: position 164,160 of record DATKPG010000037.1, read on the forward strand.
ACCCCTTTGTCCGTAAAGGAATAGAATCCCGCTGCCCCAAAAATCAACGCCATTAAAATGATGCCGCCCCAGGCCAGGATGCTGCCGCCCCGAAATCTGATGTAGTACAGAAGAAAAAATACCGTCGAAATGCCGAGGCCGAATATGCCTGATCTTGATTTACTGAGTATAATCGCCAGAATGATGACCACCATGCACGAAACGACAAGCGCGTTGTGTATAGGATTCTTCTTCATGAGTATTAAGCCAAACCCCAGAGAAAAGGCTGTAAGCAAATAAATGGACGCGCTGGCATGGTTGTTTGTGAAGAACGCGGAGAATTCTTTAGGCCTCAGGGAATCAACGGTAATTCCCGCGTATATTCTCGGCAATTGCAGTCCGACATCAACAATGAGTCCGAACACCGACACCGCTGTTGCCAGCGCGAAAACCCAAATAAGGTAACGCACGGCCTTTGATGACGCGCGCATATAAGAACGAACCGCGTAAAAGCATACGATGAATTGGGTAAATCGCAGGGTATCGGCGGCGGCTCGGCCTATCTCGCTGAATGTGCGGACCGCGGTGAAATATATCTGGATGAGCAAAAGGAACATCAAAATATTAAGAACGAGAAGAGACCAGTCCAGCCCGTCAAATTTTCTTGCCTTAATCCGGATAAACATATTTCGAAATAATATGAAGAAAATAACCACCCAGGAGACAATATCGCTTATCAGAACATATCCGTAACTGCCTACCGGAAGCCGGTAAATAACATTGGAATAAAAAAATGAAGTTAACAGCAAATAGATCATTTAGAGTACCCGATTAATTCCTGATATATTTTGTAATATTCGAAAGCGACTTTACGCGCGGTGCACCGCATGGCCTTTGTGTAATTATTGTTTCCGAGTCTTTTTGCAAGTTCCGCGTCGGTTAAAATATTTCTGATCCCCTGCGCTGTCGCCGCCACATCGCCTGCCGGCACAAGCAAACCGTTTTCACCGTCAATCACAGCTTCCGGAACGCCTCCCACGGCGCTGGCAACAACCGGAACGTTGAAGCATCCCGCCTCATAAAATATCAAAGGGAATGATTCCGATTTGGATGTATGCACCAGCACGTCCGCCATCCTGTAATACGCGCATAATTCCGTAATGGATCCGGTCTTGCCCGTCAGATAAACATCTTTTATGCCGTGATCCGCTATAATCTTTTTGATGTAATCGACGTAGTCAGGATTCGAGTGGGGACCGATGATGTAATACCGAGCGCCGGGCATTTCATCCTTGATTTGTTTGAATGCCAGCACCGCCGTCTCGATGCCTTTGAGCTTAATAAAACGGGTTACGCTAATAATTACCGGCCCTCGACTACCGCAGCGACTGCCGCAGATGGTTTGCGCTTCAAGCTCTTCCGAGCATTTTTTCATTCTGTCAACATCGACGCCATTATGAATGAATTGAAACTTCTCATCATCCATGCCCAGTTCATTTTGTATTTGTTTTCTTGACCAATCCGACACAGATACGATTCTGTCACACGTATTGACCGCCTTCCGGCATAGGTAAAAATCAATCACGCTGAACCATGGATTAAAGAGCAGTTTTGAATGGTTTGTGAGAATGACAGGCACATTAAGCTTTTCTTTCAACTGGCCCGCAAAAAAACCCCATGGATACATATCCGTGGCATGAATCAGGGAAATTCCTTTTCCCTCCAGCGCTTTGTATCTTTTCTTGATGGAGAATAAGTCCTTCAGCCCCCGCGTATTTATTCTGTGGAGTTGATGAAACCACGCGTAAGGTTCGGGACCCCAAAAATGCGTTTCGAATTTAAGTCCCGATTTCAGGTGTTCTTCCCGTTGGGATTCGGAAATGATCAACACCGGTTCAACGCCGAACTCGACAATTTTTTCCAGCAGGTCAACCGTCCACCGCCCCCAGCCCGAAGCATAATCAAGCATAGGTATAAAATAACAAACCTTCATCATTTCAAACAAAGCTTGACCGAAAGTGTCTCTGCACAAAATAAGCAGCCATGATATACCCCAACATCAGCACCGCGCAGTACACTCCGGCCGCGCCGATAATGCCATATTGAGGAATGATGATCAGATACGCAATAATGTAAATCAGCATGATGAAAAAATTCACCACCGTCTGAGTTCTTGCTTTCCCCATCGCTAACAGGGCCGGCCGTGTCCAGAAAAACAAGGCCGCGAACCACGCGCCGGAAACAAGCAGCCGCGCCGGTGCCGCGGCGCCGATAAAATTTTCACCTACCGCAAACTTTAAGATAAACGGCACCGCTATTAATATAACGACCGTCAGGGGAGTAACAAGCATCGCCACAGCCGCAGTGCCCTTTTTTATGAGCGACAGGAAATTTTCATAATTCATCTTTGCCCGCGCGCTCACGAGATCGGGATAGATAACCGTGTAAAAAGGATCTACGACCCGCGCGAGGATATTGACGAAGTTCTTGCCCATTCGATAAAGACCTGCCTGGATGGGCGAAGAATAATATCCGAGGATAATCATATCGGCGTTCGCTATGACCATCGCCCAGCACTGCGTTAAATAATTATTCGCCAGAAAAGCCTTCATTTCCTTACGTTGATTTTTGAGCAAACCGAGATCGGCGCCTCGCAGCAATGCTATCGGAGAACATTCAAGCTGCTTAAAGGTGATCATTAAATTAATGATCATCTGGATAAAACTGATGATCAGCATCGCCGCAATCACACCATTCAGGCCGTGGCCAAGCATAAGCATCATCCACACCAGAGCAAGACGCGACACTGCCAGGGTGGTGTCTCGCAGGGAAATAAATCCGAACCTTCCGTGTATCCGCAAAACACCGTTGGAGGTGTTATCAACAAAAGAGCAAAGAATTATTAATGAATATAAACCGGCATAGGCGGCCATCGCCGGCGAATGAAAGATATACGTTGCAACCGATTTTGCCGCGATTACTATAATGAGCAGCGCGGCCATGCCCGATGCCGCATCGAGCATATAGCCCAGTTTCACCGTCGCCAGATATTTATTCCGTTCATTATTTGCGAGATAATCGGTGCCGTACTTAATAACGAATTCCCACATGTTGCAGGACACAAACTGATCAACAAACAGGGCGTATGTCGTTAAAAGCGCCAGAATTCCATAGTTAAAAACGCCAAGGTACCGGCCCAGAACAATAGCCTGAACCAACGCGACCGTGGTCGCAACCATGGATGACAAAAGCTGGTATGAGGAGTTTGTGATGAACCTCTTAAAGACAAGATTAGTAATGCCGGTGGATGTTTCATTTGCCATAGAACAGTGGAAAAACGCCTGTAAGTAAATTTATACTGCTGAATAGAGTTCCATGAGCGCAGGCTTCACTCGTTGATCTCAGCACGATGTTTATTTAGCTTGTTTTTGAAAAATCCCGATGATGCCGTCGGATAACGAAGGAAATGCGCGATTTAGAATACCTAATCTTTCTCCCTCACCTGCCGCGTAATAACATATATTTTTCAATCTAAAATGATGACGCGATAATAAGGTTGTCAGCGTATGGATGGAGTACCAACAGACATGATCGTGATGTACGATTTCTACAGCCTTTAGAGCCCCCCTCAACGGGGATAGACCAAAAGCATTGGGCACGGTGATGATCAGCTCTGAAGATTCAGGCATACTATTATATATCGATTGCAGGGCAATTCCAGGATTACTTAGATGTTCAAGGATCTCTCCCAGCAAAAAAATATCCGCATTTTGCAAGGCAAATATCGAAGAATCTATATTATAAATATCTCCTACTGCAACATTTGAATCTCCTGTCACACGCGAATACAGTAAAACCGCATTTGCATCATGATCAATACCAAACAATTCCTCGCATTCTTTACGCAGACGTGAGTGCAGGAAGGTTTTGGAGTTGACGCTGCTTCCGGTAAAGGGTGAATCAACAAAGCCGAAATGCACGACGCGCTTCCCTTTACAATAATGCAATAAATAGTTTATCTTAAAATGAATTTGCAAAGAGCTGCTGTAGGGGTGTTTAAACTGCGATTCCGATCTCATAACCCTGCTTAGGGATGTATATTTCAATATATTGAAAGCGCAAAAATCTGATAGACCGAAAAAGCGTTCTTTATAATCTGTCATATCCGTGCCTGTTATAATTTTTTATTTTCAGTACTCATGGATAAATATTCGTTGACCGGTAAAAGTCTTAGAAGAATATCTTTGAATTTCTCGCTTTTTCAAAATTTTTATGCGATAAATATTACGCGGCCACGAAGAGAATTTACCTGGAAGCAGCGATTACACTAAAGCTTCATAGGAAATGAACCAAATTATCTTTGGATATTCCATAAAACTATATGAAAGATTGCACCGTAATAATGAAAAAACATTGTTTTGCTTTTCAAATTGACTTGGCGCCATTTTAATATCATACTCGGTACCAAATACTTTTTCTGTTATGATCTTTATTCTCCTCATGTGGTAAGGCATACTGACAAAAATTGCCTTTTTGAAACCATAGGCGTCCATAACTTTTTTTGTGAGGAGAATTTCCACATGGGTATTTTCGTAAAAAAAAGGGATATCAAACTCCCGCCTGACTCTTTTAAAATACAATCCGTTATTTTCATATTCAAATTTCGGTCGAAGCTCAATACCATCGGTCCTTGTCATTGGCAAAGGAACAGCGGATAAGATGTTTCCATTTCCACCTGCCCGGTAAAGTCTTAAATAAGAGGAAACAAACAGGAAGTCTGAAAATCCTTCCCTTATGAGCTGCCGGGCCTCATTTTGTCTCGCTTTTTCATCCGGTCCGATGAAAAGAACGATGATGTCGCTCTTTCTTACAGGCATGTCCGAGTATACAAGATAACGGGAAGACATCCTCAAACCGGCCAGAAGAATAATAACAATGCCCGCTCCAATAAAGATGATTCTCTTTCTATCGCGAATCTTCCCGAACATGGATTTCAGCTAACCGAGCCGGGGACAAGTTTCAGATCAAGCTTTTTGCCAAGTTTAAGCTCCCATTTCCAGGCGGAACGGATGATAAACTCCAGATTATCATGCTTTGGCATCCAACCGGTTAACTCTTTAAGTTTCGTACTGTCCGCGACCACTGCAGGCGGGTCGCCCGGTCTGCGATTGCCCTCCTCAACGATGAAATCCTTTCCGGTTACTTTTTTTACCATGGACACAATCTCCCTGACGGAGAATCCGCGTCCATAGCCGCAGTTCATGACATCTGACTTGCCGGTATCCACCAGATATTCGAGAGCTCTTACATGGGCCAGGGCAATATCATCGACATGGATATAGTCCCGGATGCAAGTCCCGTCAGAAGTCGGATAATCAGTGCCGTAAATGGAAAGCTTTGCCATTTCGCCTTTGGCGCACTTAAGGGCTCTTGTGATCAGGTGGGTCGGTTTTGCGTAAGCCTGACCCAGGCGGCCTTCTGAATCGGCCCCGGCTACGTTAAAGTACCGCAAGGCAACGTAGTAAAAATGACCCGCGGCGGATATATCCCGAAGTATATTCTCCATGATGGCCTTTGTCGCACCATAAGGGTTGATGGGCTTCATGTCCGCCGTCTCATCAACCGGAATCTTGTCCGGAATCCCATATACTGCGGCGCTGGAGGAATAGAGGAATTTCATTACATTGGCACGTTTCATGGCCTCCAGAAGGCTTATTGTATTGCTTACATTGTTTTTATAATATTGCAGGGGTTCCCGGACAGACTCTTCCACCTGAATGGACGCCGCGAAATGGATGACCGCTTCGGGTCTGAATATCTCCATGGTCTGATTCAGAAGCGGGATATTGGAAATGTCCCCTTTAACAAACTTTCCGTGGAGGACGGCCCATGCATGCCCCGTGGAAAGATTATCGAAAACAAGAAGATCATGGCCCATGCTTCCCAAAACCTTGATGACATGGCTACCAATGTAGCCTGCGCCTCCGGTTACAAATATCTTCATATGCGCTCCTTACAATAATTTTATATATCTGTTTTCCGTAGAAGAAAAAGAATCTCAGGTTAGTCTGATAAAAAGAAGGTAAAGCTCCGCTCTCTGAATTACATGATCCTTTTTTTCATTAAAGATCAATGTAATCCACCCGTTAACAAATCTTATCAGCCCGAAAATCCGAGCTGCAGGAGGGTCTTGACAGTTACGATCAGGACCGCTTTGCCGGACTCATATCTTCTTTCAGATAAATCTCTACACCGGTGCCGGCTTTTTCCCTTAATTTTTTGGCGTAAAGATCAGCTTCCTGCTTTGTTTTCTCTTCAACGAGAAATTGTCTTATCTTATCCCTGACGTTTTCGAATGCCAGGATGGTTTCCGGCTTAATGTCCGTTACTTTGAATATGTGAAATCCGTAATCGGTTTCTATAATGTCTGTTATTTCGCCTTTTTTCAGCGCGAATATTTTACTTTCAAACTGCTTATCCGTCTGTCCCATTCTCAGATATCCCAGATCACCGCCAGCTGTTCTTGTTTGTCCGTCTGAATATTCCCTGGCCAGCGCCGCAAAGTCCTGATCGTTTTTCAGATTTTTCAGAATTTTTTCCGCCTTCCCGCGAAGTTCCTGTTTACGGGAATTTTCCGCCTTGGGATCGGACTGGATAAAGATTTGACTGACACGAAACTGAAGCGGTTGTTTGAAAAGATTCAAATTTTTTTCATAATACGCCAGATCTTCGTTGTCCGTCACCTTAACCTTCCTGGCAAATTCTTTTTCTATATATTTCTGAACAGAACTGTTCCTGATCATGCGGGCTCGCAGAATCTCTTCAGGGATGTTTCTCCTGCTCAACTCGCTCTTATATTCCGCTTCGCTGGAAAACTGCTGTTTCAAGGAATTAATTTCCTTATTGATGGTATTTTCATCCGGCTTAATCCCCGACTTGCGGGCGGCCTGGTAAATAAGTTCCCTTCGGATCATACTTTCAAGAACTTCCCGTCGAATAGACACAACATTGTCACAGGAAAGAGGCTTACCCAATCCTAAAGCGGATCTCTGAATCAGAAATACCTCTCCGTCGAATTCTCCTCTGTCAATCGGTACGCCGTTCACGACTGCCACTTTTTCTTCCGTTTGATTTTTCTTTGTCTCTCCGGAAACCGGAAATGCCGCGGTCAGAGAACTGATCATTATCGCCATTATCAAAAAATATGGAATTCTTCTCACCATCATTTTACCCTCCAACGTCATTTATTAATTTTTAATTGTTCAATATTTTCCCTGTACTTCTGAGTAAGCTGTTCCAACTCCACTTTCTTGATCTGAGTCAGAGGTTCTTTCTCCAGAATGGCCGTGGTTATTCCTTTATTCTTGTAAGCTTTCACAAGTTCCCCGCCAATGACGCAAAGATTGGCATTATTCACTTCGCAACTGCTCAATTTCTGGTTCGTTTTTTTCAACTGCGCTTGAAGAGTATCCTTTTCACCTTTAACTTTTTTCAGGTCGCGCTCTAAATCCTTTCCATGCTGAACAATCTGATCATATTTTTTCCCCGCATCCTGCAAATCTTTTTTATTATTGGTGATTAAATCTTCCATTTCTTTATTCTTAGCTTCGATTCTGGTTTCCAAATCTTTTTTCTGTCCTTTCAATTTGGCCAGTTGTGAGCTTAATGCCTTTTTTTCATTCTGCAGTTTGTCCATTTCACCTTGGCATTGCTGCCCCAGAGAAGCGGTCGCTTCGTTTTTTTCATCTGTCATTTTTTTCTGGATGAAGGTTAACTTCTTACTGGATTCCTTCATTCTGTCCTGAAAAATCTTCTGCTCTTTTTTAAGCTGCAATTGGCCTATGCCCAATCCGAGGACCAGGCCAACTGCTATGGCAACAACGGGAATAATATATTTTTGAAGCTGTGCTAGTTGTTTCATTTCTCTTCTCCAAATTTAAAATCTTACATTTAGATCCACCTGAAGTACATCAATAGCCAGAGGAACACCGAACTGACTGCCCTGGTTTCCATGTATTTCATCGGCCGACAGCCATCGGGCGGTAAGCCACGTGTTCTTTGCCAAACCGAAGTCGGCTCCTAAAATCCATCCCTTTGCATCTGTTCCTCCAAGATGAAAGTCAGGATCTGTAAAGGCATCCACGACAGCATCCGCCCCTAAAAATTTGTAGTACAGGTATGCCTTCCACTGACCGAATTCCTGAATAACCGGATACCCGACGGACACTCCTGCCTGATATCCGTCTATATCCCCTGCATTGGGTAAACCGGTCCGTTGTACAACGTCACTCATATCAAATCCCAGGTTTCGCACATAATCGCCGAGAAAGACGACATGAACAGGGTCCCAAAAACCGATATCGAGATTTGCCGTAACATTGAACTCCCTGAACTCAGCTGCCAGCGCAGTTTTGGGGGTGCTGGATATGGAGATATTCATAAGCGTATTGCCCTTTTGCATATACAATGGAGCCGTCCAGTCATTCAAATCCGGATAAGCGGTTGTATTTACTTCTCCCGTTATATTATTATAGTCGTAATAGGCCGCGCCGATTTTTGTGGAAATTCCTTTTTGCTTCTTCCGTTCCACGACCAGTTGCCCGGCCGCAAGATATTTGCTTCTCTCGAAGAAATCATTCTGCTGAAGAGGAAAAACCCCGGCGGTGAGGGAGGTTGTCCACAATTCTGTAACGGGAACATTCAGGTTGGCAGCCAATCCTTCAAAATTCAGATTGGGAGACCAGACCAGGTCGGAATAAAACCACGGATTGGGCATTCTCCCGCCCGTTAAAGTGAAAAAATTGCACGGACGCCATTTGAGATACGCCAGATCAAAATAAACCTTATCTTCATTCATATAGTCGCCAAAAGTGTTGACCGTTGAGACCGGGTTGTTGTCATTGCCCGTGGCCAGACGGATGACCGCATCCACCTTATCATTAACCGGCACGTCCATGCCGACGCGCGCCCTGTAACGAAGGTAATCGTGACTGGTCGTGGTGTTCATTTGCGACGACCAGTCGGATTTCATATAATAGCCGTTGTTCTGATCAAATCCGTCATGTTCGTATCGCAGCCGCAAATCGCCGCCGAAACGGATCTTCTTTATCCATTCCGGCAATTCTGCCGCTAAATCCAATTTTTTAACCTCTCTGGAAACCTCTTCATGTACCTGATTCTTTATCTGCTCCTGAACATCTTTTTTTATTTCCTCATTAGCGCCTGGCTGCGTCTTCTCGATTTGTTCCTCGCTGCTTTTTGCGCCCGCTGAAGAAAGATCCTTCTGTGCTTCGTTTCCGGCCGAATCTGAAATATCTTTTTTCGTCTCTTCATCCGGGCTTGCCTGTGTCTTCTCGTTTTGTCCTTTGCCGCCCTTTGTATCTTCTGGAGAAACATCCTTCTGTTCGTCGTTTACGGCTGAACCTGAAGAATCTTTTTTCATCTCGTCATCCGGGCTTGCCTGCATCTTCCCGTTTTGTTTCTCACTGTTTTTTGCATCGTCTGAAGAAACATCCTTCTGCTTGCCGTTTATGGATGAACCTGAAGTATCTTTTTTCATCTCTTCATCCGGGTTTGTCGGCAGGTTTGCCGGAACTTCCCCCTTTTGCTCTTTGTCGCTTTTCTTGATTTCTTCAGAGGACTCTTCCTTGGTGCTGTTTGCCAACGGCTCCGGATTACTTTCCGGAGATTCATCCGTCTTATTTACCGCGGCCCCTTCGGCGTTGCCGTTATCATTTTTACCCGCGCCGGAATTATCATTTTTTACCGCGGGGAGCATAATCCCATATTTCCTGGCAAGCTGGTTTGCATCATCTTCGCTGATGACGTTCTTAGTCCTCAACAGGGTAAGCAGGTCCGCCATATCGCTGCTGGCGGCCGCTTTCTGATCTTCCTGATGAAGCCCGGCAGCGCTCTTTTGAGGCGGCTCTTCCTGCTTATGCTTAATGGGCCATATGGATGAGAAAAAACTCTTCTTCGGGGGCTCTTCCGGATGATTCTTGATGATTATCGGTTTGGGAGCGGCGCATCCTGAAAATAGCAGAATCAACAACAAACACATACTCAAGCGGACACAAATTCCAAATTTCTTCAGGGGGGCAAACCCAATGGTTGCCTCATGTCTCTTCATAACTTCACTTTCTCCTCATCATTACTTTTTAGTATTATCTAAATCATCCCAGGGATGTGATTTTAATATTCATCGTCCGCGGCATTCCTTCCGGCGGCGGTTCGCTGATTCTGATATTTCCAAGTGAATTTTTAACGGCATCATCCATTTTATGATTTCCCGAAGAGCCGATAATTTTATATTTAATGATACTGCCATTAGCATCAAGGCTGACACGGACGATCGTCTGCAGTTTACCTTTGGGAATTCCACCCTCTTCATCCAGTTGTTTCATGACTTTTTTTCTAATTTCAGTTTCCACAATCTGCGCGTACCCGCCGAACTTACTAAGCAAAGACCGTTTCCCCAGACCGCCCCCGCCTCCTTCCAGGATACTTCTTCCACCTTTCTTCGCGCCCAGTCCGAAACTGTCACCCCCGGCTGATCCTTCTCCCTCAAGACTGAGCCTGTCGCCCGCAGGCGTGTCGTCCTGACTCTGTGCATCCTGGGGTTGATCGTTAACCTGTGTAGGATCAACAATCTCTTCCTTCTTTATATCCTTGACCGGTTCCGGCTCCGGCGGCTTTTCCTTAACCTGCACCGGCGGCGGCTTCAGCAGGGTCACTGTCGCGATAGAACTCTTCTTACGCGGAGAGTCGTCGGATAGAACCATCTTAACGATATAGGCTGATACTCCCAGAAAAATGACCATCAGAGCAATCAGCACCCATGATATTTGGGAATCATTTTTCTTTTCCTGAACGGACACCGGTTTTGTTTCCTCCTCGATATTCAACGCCGTCTCACTTCACAAGTTTTTGCGTCACCAGCCCAAGCTGGGTAATCTCGAGCCGCTGAAGCACGTCCAAAACCTGGATGACGCTTTTGTAAGATATTTTTTCATCTCCCCGGACCACCACCGGGAAATTGGGATCCGCTCCCTTATACTGTCTTAGCCTTGTTTCCAGTTCCGTAATGGTCACAGGAAAGCTGTCGAGGTAAATAGTGCCCTCACCGGTAATCGTGATCGCCTTCGTTGACGGCTTTATCTTGCTGGCAACGGCGCTCGCTTTGGGTAGATTGACGCTGATTCCCTGAACCGAAGCCGTGACGACAATCATAAAAACCAGCAAAAGATTCCATGCCAGGTCCAGGAGAGGCACCACGTTAATTTCATCGTACACCTCATGTTCATCGTAAGGGTTTTTTCTCATGATATGTTCTCCTTTTCCTCCTCAAGACTGAGGATGAAATCATCGATGAAGACATTCAGATCGGCGCTCATGTCTTTTAAATGGCCGGTTATGTAACTGCTGGCAAAAAGAGACGGTATCGCGACCAGCAGCCCCGCCAGTGTACAGGCAAGCGCGGAGGCGACTCCGGGCGCAATAGCCGTGAGATTAGCTTCACCGGCTTCCGCGAGGCCGGCAAATGTGTTCATAACCCCCCACACCGTCCCCAGAAGACCCAAAAAAGGGCCGCCCGCGACACTCATGTTCATAACGATCATCCCGACGGCAAACCTTCTGCTCTCCATCATGGATGCCTTCTCCAGAGCAGCCTTGAAACCATTCATGGCTCTGCCGGAAATTCCCTTGCCTTTCCTGAGAGACTCTCCTCCCTGCCGCTCTTGCATAATTTTCAGTTCATCGCTGCCGGCTTTATAGACCCGGTATAACGATGAGTTGGGGAATTCCTCATCTTTTTCCGTAAGAGAGAGCGGATGCTCCGTCATACGGAATTGTTCGGCAAACGTTTTGTTTTCCTTTTTTGCCCGGTTGATTACCCTGATCTTTTGCATGAAGATAACAAAGGACGCCGAACCCATTAAGGCCAGAAATCCAATGATCAGCCACCCGTCAAGGGTAATGGTCCGCATAATCACCTTCATGAGATGTATCGTGAGGGACTCGCTGCCTCCCCCGCCTGTCTCTTCATCTAAAACGGTTGCAAGCGTGCTGTCCAGTCCCTGCCCTACATATTCAGCTTTGATCCATTCCGGAGTTCTGGAAATGTTGGACAATTGAATTTCATCCATATCTCCCGCAAAAGCGTTGCTTCCTTTCGCTGATGAAGCAATGAAAATATCCGTTGCGGGCGCGGGTATCGTTCCTTTGAAATTGCTCGAGCCGGATTCCTTTCCGTCAAGACAAATGGTTATGCGTCCTTCCGGATTAATGGTGACGGCCAGGTGGTGCCATATTTTTGGCGTCAAAACCATCGTTTTAGGCGTGGTGAATTTCTGTCCTCCCGTGCTTAAACTGCAATAAGCTTTTGTGTCATCAAGACCTATAATAATATACTGTTTCCCGTCATCCCACGAAAAGAGATGCTCATCTTTTCCTGTCTGGTTATTGCGGACCCAGATCGAAAAAGTGAATCCCTTGGTAAAAGTCAGGGACTCGGATTCGGCTATCGTCATATGTTCGCCATTCCCGCCAAATTGAGCGCCGTTTCCCACAATGGAAGGCACTCCGAGTTTCCCGGTAAAGGCAGTTGCGTGATTGCCGTAGGCTGTGGCATCCCGCGGATTGCCGTCTTTCTCGCCTAAGTGATAAACAGCCACGTGATTCACATCATAAGTGGCGGCTGATTCCTGACCATCCGGAGCATTGGAGTTGCCGTAATACATCCAGATAAAATCCTGGTTGGAATTCGCGGAAATCCTGGGCATTCTGACCCAGACGAGGGCAATCTCTTCCTTGGGATCGAACTTTTCAATATGATATTTCAGCGGCGATTTATCGTCGGCGCCGACAAACCTTATGTCCGAGCCATCGGATTTGGCGCCGGAAAAACTGAAGTTGCCTGAATGCAAACGGATAAGCACCGGGATGTCGGTCAGGTTTTCCTTAATGTTGGAGGCTTTATCCGAAGCGTCAAACTGGATTTTTTTTCTTTGCTGCCATTTTCCGTCCCACCAGGCATTCGCGTCACCCGTGGCTGCGGCACCCAGAAAAAATAAAAGACCTAAAGTTACACCCAAAAATTTTATAGACAATTTATCAATTAGAAAATAAACTTTTTTATTCATTTGCACTGTTTCCCCTTATTCTCCTTATTCGCTCTGATGAAAATCAATGATTTCGATATCCGGCCGTTTTGCTGTAATGTCATCCGTCATCTGCGAATCATCGGAACCGGACGTACCGGAACCGGACGAACTGGCACTGGAACCGGAACCGGGCGCACCGGAACCGGATGTACCGGAACCAGAACCGGTCGCGCTAAAACCGGATAGCTCTCCAATGCCCCGGGAGCCGGTATCTGGCCGCCGCATAATGCCTGTTGAACCTCTAATTGATTCGCGGAGTCTGTTAAGTTTTCTTTGATGCATGCTCCTTGCTGCCATGTCGCGTCCCACCGGGCATTCGCGCCGCCCGCGGCCGTCATGCCGAAAAGCACAGCCGCAACAGCAACAGATCCCCATAATTTTATGGATAAAAATCTTTTCAAAAAATAATTATTTTTATTTTTTTGCACGGCGCTTTATCCTCCTCCATCATTTTCATCACCGATTATGAAATCCATAACTTTTACATCCAACCACTTGGCCATGACATCATCAATTATTTGAGAGGCGCTCACGGAATTCGCCGCGCCGATAACGGAGGCGTTACTCAGCATCTGGCTGCCAGCCATCGCGCTGCCGGAACCGGAAAGCGCCCCGATTCCTGTTGCCGCCGTGGACACACTTGGAACCCCTATAGAACCTGTGGTAAAACTGATATTGCCCGCGTTGAGAACTTCCGTCGCCGCCAGAACGACCTTTCCTCCGGCAATTCCCGCTTCACCCGCGTCAATAATTCCGCGAATCGCGAAGAGGTAAATATCTCCCGCCGGCGGAGCGCTCAGAGGTCCAACGGCGCCATCGGGATCGAACGTCACGGCGCGGATGCCGCTGCCCACGGCAGGCGGCGTAAATACAACGGAATAACCGATAACATTATTTCCGCTTGCATCATAGATGGGTTCAAGGTGCGGCGGTGAGGCAACAACTTCTTCTTTTGATCCCCTGCCCGCGTTAATGTTTCCATAGTCGCTCCAGACGGTGATATCGCCTCCTTCAAAAGTCATGACACGGGACTCATTGACATTGACATCTTCGCCGGCAAAAATATTTATCGCGCCACCCCCGGCCGTGAAGATTCCTGTTTTCGCCCGGTCGGCTTCATTTTCAAAAAACGTGCTTTTCCCAATATCCAGCTTGCCGTTGGCAATAATATAGATGTTATCCTTCCCCGAATTTGTGCTGATCTGGGAGGTTGTCATATCGATATCGCCGCTGCCTGACGGCGATCCCAAAAGCGGCGTTATGGTTTGAGTCCTGACCTGTTGCAGAACGCTGTCCGCCTCGTCTTTGTTTCCCTCCGCCATCAGGGTGCTGTACTCAGTTCCTGCCGCGCGGATCGTATCAAAAAATGTTTCGACATCCGACGGCGTCATTTCTTTGTTATATCCGGACAGGATGATCAGGTCGCTGCCTTTCTCTCCCAGAACCGGATTAAAATAGTTTCCAACGGACTGAATTCCAGATACCGCATTTCCCAGGGAAATGTATCCTCCCGCCTGCACGAAAAGCGCCCCGGGGCCTGCCTGCACAAAACCGGTATCTGCTGTATTATCAAGAGCGCTAAAGATAATGTTTCCCTGTGTGGCTATGATTTCCGAAATATCACCGGAATTAACATTTTGGCCGTAATAAAAGACATCCACGATATTTCCCTGCTCCGCCACTATTTCAGCTTTCTTGGGAAGAAACAGTTCCAAATTCTCAATATTCTGCCCGGCGCTGATCTCGATGGAAACCGGATCATTGGCGTGAATGGGACTTGCCGCGTGAGAATATCGCAAGAAAAGATCATCCACCACGGCAGGTGCCGCGGCGCCGTTGTAAACATTTGCCGGATCCATATCGGAGACAAAAATTTGCGATCTTGAAAGTGAACTATTATTCGTGGTTCCATCAATGCTTCCTTTGGCAATCAATGTAAGATTGCCCGTGGGAGACGGCAGCAGGGCATAGTCATGCTTTATCAGGATGTCTTTGCCCGCTGTGACAATCACAGTAGATGGCAATATTTCTTCCGCGTGAATATTCCACGGATCATGGAAAGGATCATTATCGCCGAGTGTCACATCCCCTCCCGCTTTCAGATCGAGGCTTGCGTCTTCCGAGTAACCTATGTTAACGGATGAAAGAATATAATAATTAGACTTGCCGGTCGGAGGAAGGCTTGTTAACATATTAGTGAAATATGGGTTGACCACTGTCGCCAGATCAATGTCACCCAGGGCGGTTATGTTGATTTGGCTGTCAAATATCTCGATGACCTGCGGTTGGCTTGCAGAACCGAAATTTCCCATGGAATGGATTCCCATGGCGCCTTGCGCGTCTAGAAACCGGCCTTTGATATCTCCTCCGGCATAGATAGTCAGGCTGCCTTCGCCCTCCTGGCCGAATGCGCCCGCCTGAGCCAGAAAATCCCCGCCGGTGCGCACCACCAAGTCTCCTCCTCCCATCGTGGCCAGGCCGGCTGTAGGGTTTGTCTTTGCGGTTCCATAATTGGCAGACCAATAAGCATATTTCAGCGTTCCATTATTATTCCATTTATAGATAAAAGAATCCCATTGACTGCCATTTGTTACGTACGCGGTAGTCCAGTTTCCCAAATCGTTCTTCATGCCCAAATTGCCGCCTACGTTAAGATCAATGTTTCCGCCTCCAGTGTAAGTCCAGTAATTGGTATTGGCAGGGTTCGATTCGGATCCGGACCAGCCTGTTGTGCGAATGGCGCCCAATGTATTCAGTCCTCTTGCCGTATTTGTCGTCAGGATGAGATCCCCGCCAACGGTGATATCAATATCTCCGGTGGCTGTCTGAATTGCCCCGCCGTTAATCTGAAGATCGCGGCCGACCACGCCCTCGATGGATCCGTCATAAGAGGCAAGATTATACGTCATATTGGAATTGATCATATAGTTCGGGGAAGATGATTGTCCCGTGCCGATGATCGTGTCGCCTCCCGAGGCAAAGCGGATAGGAGAGCTTTCAGTGTAAACGAGTTTTGTATCACCGATGGTCAGGTTGCCCGTGCCGCCGGAATTTACGGACATATAATTGGCACTGGCCGTATCGGCGCCCGCGACCAAATTGAAACCCCAGGAATTTTGGGCGCTTGATGGCGACAGACTGGCTTCTGATGTCGGGTGGTCCACAAGATTTGCGTTAATATTAAGATCGCCTGCGGCCCGCAGCGTGAGAACGCCGGCCTCCGGCGCCTTGCCGATATCTATATCATGCTGCGTCTGAAAGCGATAGCCGGTCAGATCTATCATGCCGCTTATGGTAATATCTCCCGTGCTTGTCAATTCTATGCCCGGCAAAAGATGGAATGTGGCGGCGCCGGCCGGAGCGCTGCCTTCCAGGCGGCCGACAGCCGTGTTGCCTGCATAATAAGACTGTGCTTCGCTAATCCATTGAGACTTGGAAGTCGAAGCATAATCGTATATTTTAAAGGCCTCGGCATAAACGTCAGACGCGCCCGTGATGCCTCCATTCAAATTTATCTGCACGTCGCTGCCGTCGCGCAGCGCCCGCAAGTAAACAATGCCGCCGGTTCCGCTCCCGCCGCCGGATACATTAAGCGTTCCTCCGGCATTGATATATCCCTGAGCGGAACTCAGGATGACGTATCCGCCGTTTGCCGCACTGGTAGTTCCCGCGGTGGAAATCATACCTGCTCCTCCGGTTGAATTATTGATATTGATATCATTCATCGCGTAAAGCTCTACCTTGCCGCTGCCGTCGGCGGTATCGGCATCGATAGTGCCGTAAACATTGATTTGTCCATTGCCGCTGGAATTGTCGTCCGCGGTCAATTGAACATGACCGGCCTGCAGGGTTTGACCGGCGACGACGTCTATGTTTCCCTGACGCGTTGTTATGTTAATCGAGTCGTTAAAACCGCCCGTGGCGAGAACACCGATAAGATTCGTCGTGTCTGTGTCGGTAAGCCCAAGCGTATCGATCGTAAATGAACCGCCGGCCCCACCGCTTCCATGACCGGACAACGTTCCGTTAATTGTCACGCCTCCCGAGGGCGCAAGCAGCGTGACACTCCCCGCGTCTTTTTGTGCCCCCGCGGAAACATCTATCAAGGAGCCTGCATCCAGAGCTATCTTGCCGCCAATCGCCTGCAGGGTAACGCGGCCGCCGGGTGCATCATCGGTTCCCCGCGCCAGTATCTGCGCGCCATTATGCAGGAAAACGCCGTCAGACGCGCCCGCGCCCGCGGCAACAAGTTTTATATCGCCGCCGTCTACCTGAATCATGGAACTGTCGTCAATGCTTTTCCCAAAAAATTCCAGCGTGCCGCCGGGCGTCGACGTTGTGCCCGCGCTGCCGCCGCTGTTGGTCATCGTAATCGAATGAGCGGGATTCAAATCGGTTTTACTGTTTCCTGCCACGACAAGAAAATCGGCGGCTTGATATGTCCCGTCGGTCTTAACACCCTGCGTAGTGGTCACGCGGGCGGCGTTTATCTGCAAATCGGCGCCTCCCGTTGCAAGCGAACCTGCACCCTTGAACGTTACATCGCCTGTGCTGTTAAGAGATATGGTTGAAAAACCGCTAAAGAGAACGTCGCCGCTGCCGACAGTTATTTTATCGCCGGTAAACGATATCTGACCAGCATTCGCCGCAGCCGCGGTGGCAGTGGACGCGCTTCCCGTATTCTGCAGATTGATCGCCGGCGCACTCACTTTGACCTGGTCTGTGCCGCCTATGATGCCTACGATTATGGAAGCATCGAGTGTCAGGCTGCCGTTTGCTGAAAGCGACGTCGCACCCAGGAACTGAATATCGTTTTCACCGGTAAATGTAATGTTTTTGTATCCGGAAAGGAGATTCAAAACGTCATCAGTCACATGAAGGCCGGTTGCGGAGGACGGGGCCGTTTCGCCGAAATATATATTGGAGCTTTTCAGTGTAATGGCGCTATTGTCCACCTGAAGTTTTCCGTTGATTCCTTCAACATTGTTTACATCAAGAATTATATTATTTTTCGCGTATAAGACAGAACCGTCCGCGATATTGAGATTTCCTGTCGTGGCAAGGCTTATCTCATCCGTGCCGCTGACTCCCGAAGAATTCACAACGCCCAGTTTCGCGCCGGACTGTATGGTTATGGACGGGGCTGACAAAGACGTAGTCTTGTTGGCGGTAAGAGAAATATTATTCGCGTCCACAACGGCTCCCGCGTCGATTTCAATGCTGTTGGCTTCATCTCCTCCCAGGTTGACATTGCTGAAGCTTTTGCCGGAAATGCTCTCGGCGGAAATTATCATCTTGTCCTGAAGGCTGGAATCCAATGCCGTAGTGAAATCAAAGTTTGAGGGCAGATCATTTTCGCCGCTTTGTTGAACAATAATATTCAGGCCGCTCAGGTTTAAAACTCCGCCCTGATAACCGGTGAGGGCCGTGGCTTGCAGGATACAGTCGATAATTGTCGTTTTACCGGAAACAGTGATATTTCCGCCGTTGCCGGCCGTCAGAGTTGTCGTCTCGAAATTACCCTCCGCCAGAACATCCGCTGCCGATCTCACGCTGTAGACCACCGGTTTAGTTGCCTGAATCGCGGTATTGGCCACGGACGCATACCCGACAGTGAGGGAATAGCCCTCTTTAGACACAGCGCCCTGCACGGGAATAACGCTTGTTGATTGCACCTCTATGATGTAGGCTCCCGGCAAAAAAGCATACTCAATCGGCAGGAGAGAGTAGGTTCCCGCGGCAAGCCCGCCTCCGCCTGTTATATAAACGGAAGCGCCGGGTAACTGTATGGAATTGTCGCTTATAACGACATATCGCCCCGGTTTTGTGAGCGGATTTACGGAACCTTCAATGCCTTTCTGCCAAAGGTAGGAAAAAATCGACCCGCCGCCGGATGCATCGATTTTTGCGGTGCTCGCGGCAACAACATCTCCTCCTGCCGCGTTAATGGTTATGGAATTCGCGGGAGTGTTATTCACCGTTGTCACCTTTCCCGACTCATCCGTAACAGTCCATACCCCATTGGCATCGAGATCGCCATATTTGACCATGGCATCACCGACCGTTGTAACGATGCTGCCGTTGGCAAGATAAATTCGTCCTCCCGTGCTTTTGGACGAATCGTCAAGATAATTCTGCAGGACGATGGTGCCCATGGGCGCCGCCACCACCCCTTCGATATCAATGCCGCCCAACGCGCCCAAAATCAAATTTCCACCGGCGGAATAGATATCTCCGCCCACGGGAATGTCAGCAGGAAGGATGGTCATCTCGCCCGTGGAAAAAAGGCTGAAGGTGGAATTCGTCGTCGGATAGATACGGTCGGCCTTCATGGTCAGGTCTCCGGCAACGTAAAGTTTTCCTACATAGGACGACGTATAAGATTGGTCCGTTAAACGGATGTCCCTCGTGGCATCCAGATTTACATCCTTAAATCCGCTGATGATGATGCTTCCGTTTATATCAAGCCAGATGGCGTCAAGCGTCAGATGTCCGTCTCCCGAAGTCGGCTGCCCGCCTTCTTTGGGAGAAGTATTGGCAAGAACAATCCAGGGCGCGCCGAGAGATACCGTGTTTCCGCCGGGACATGCTATCACCGGCGCGTCGAGAGTCAATTCTCTTCCTAGGCTTTCGTTAATGTCTCCGGTAAACTGCAGAGCGGTATAGCTCTTCAAAGTCAGGCTGTCAAAACCTGCCGTAAGATATTTCTGAAAGTCACCGTCGCTTAGGCTAAGCAAGTTGGTCGCACTTATGCTCAGGGTACCTCCCTGAATGTTGTTCATCTGCGCTTTCGCGTATACGTCGCCCTGCCAGGTCAAATCACCCTGAAACGTCAAGGAAAGGGTGCCGGGACTGCCGGCATCCGCGTACTGAATAATTTTCCCGTCAGTTGATTTAAGAGCGTTTTCCACCGGCGCCGATCCTGAAATATCAATCAACGATCCCTGATCCAGTATGATGTTTCCGGCCGCCGAGAGCGTTACTGTCCCGCCGCTCTCGGGGGTCCGGTTCACGCCGAAACCCGGAACCGTTGCGGTCGCGTCGGGAAGGTTGTAACCTGCCGCAAGAATTTGACCGCCATCTTCCAGCTTCACATCTCCGCGATTGTTGGCATCGCCTGTCGTTTTGATATTAATCTTTCCGCCCAAAGCTTGCAGAGTACCGGCAATGTCCACTTCAGCCGGAGCCGATAGTGTTATCTTGCCTCCCGGAGCCGTGCTTATTAAAGAACCGGTAGAAACGGTAAGGGTCTGCGTCCCTTCGACAGATGATCTCATATTGTTTGAAGCTTGCATATAGGATCCGCTGAATGTTTGACCCGCGGCAGCGGTAAATGAAGATGCGCCGGCCATGTAGGCTATGGAATCGTCAAGGCGTATCAGGTCCGGCCGGCCTGCCACAGCCTGGCTATATCCGGATACAGCGTTCCCCGTTTGGAGTCCCGACGACGGATAATTCAACCTGACAAGCGATGTGGTTATGGAGACGCCCGGCTCTATGAGAATATCATTGAGGCTGTTGAGAGCGATTTGCGTAAAGCCTGTATCGGCAAACCGGTTTCCCGCGATGATGAATTTACCGGCCATATCAGCAGGTACGTCGCTGTCCGCCGTAAAATCCTGCGGCCATTCGGATGACGCATTGGCCACAGTTATATCTGTTGAATTAATTGTGATGGATCCCCCTCTGATTTTCCCGGAGGCATCAGCCAGAGCGTAGCCGCGCAAATCGCCGTCCAGCATGATGTTTGTTCCCTGAATCATAAGAGCGCCGGCGTTTCCGCCGGTAACATTGCCCTTGGAGTCAATGAAGTAACCGCCGCTTACGTCCACCACCGCCCCGCTTTTAACAAAGACGCCCTGTCCATTGTCCGTTTCATCCAATATATTGATGGTCCCACCGCCAATCTGGCCCGCGCCATAGGAGACAGCGGATGTATTGCCCTTCAGGGTGTTATCAATTTTCTGGCCGGAGACGTCAAGGATGCTTCCGGATGCAAGAAATATTCTATCGCTTAATCCATTCACGGGCGGCAGATAATCCGAAAGTTTCAGAGTAATGGTTCCCGAAGGAACGATGATGCTCCCGTTATGTTCGATGCTTCGGGCATAAGCTGTAAATGTCCCGCCCGGCAACAGGTTAATCTGCGTGCCGCTGTCCGTTGTTATCGTGGTGTCGGCGGAAAGATAAAGATTGCTTAAGCCGGCCGCGTTAATGGTGCTGACGGGGATGACAGTCAAATCGTTCGGGAGATTGTCGTTCGGACCGAAACTTGAGCCGAGCGAGGGCGCCGCTGTGTTTTCAACGCTGATTTCCTTGACGACGGCATCCTCCTCTCCCACTTTTGTTTCAGTGGGTGTGTTACCAATGATCAATGTCCCGCCCCGGGGAATTTCCAGCCCCTGGGCAACGGATAGCAAATAGGAAGATCCCGCCGTTGAATCCTCCGCCGTCCAGGTGTTTTGATAAGCGCCTCTGGTTGCCGATCCTCTGAGCTGTCCGTCGAGCACAACGGTTCCGGCAACCAGTGTAAGCGTGCCCGCGTCGCCTCCCTGTGTGTGGGCCTGCACATAGGTTCCCAAACCTTCGATTATTTTGTCATAGTGCAGGTAAAGCGGAGCATTGCTGATGTCGTAAATTTTTCCGCCGGAAACCAATTCCGTCGTGTATATAACGCCTCCGCTGTAACGTATTCCGCCGCCGGAAAAATCGAGGACCGCTCCTTCTTTGAGAATAATGTCACTTGATCCGCCGCTGCAGTTGATCGTTATCGCTCCCGCCCTGATGGCCTGCTCCAGAGCCGTTTCCTGCCGGTTGAGAATGGCGTCATTGATATTTCCAATGGAAGATCCCGTAAGAATGCTTGCGGTAATGGTCGCTCCTTTCAGAATACCGTCCTTCTGCCCGTAAGCGTCCGCGAGCTCTACGCTGTTGAGCTGCACCTGTATTGCCAGAGCCTGGGCGCTCTCATCACTCCAGGCGCCCGCGACGCTGATTGAGCTTCCCGTTTGGAGAAACACCCTATCCGCGGCGCTTAGATTCACTGTGCCGGAAGGCACGTTGATAGTTCCGTTCAGTTCGATAGTTCCGGTAGGCGCCGAGCTGGGATTTTCAGGATTTCCGAAATTACCGCTCATGTTTACGACGCCTCCGAAGGATGAGGTGGAGGTCACGGATGTATCGGATGAAGTCGAAATGGGAGACTCTATGGTGCTGTTGCTTCCCGTGACGATCTTGTCGCTGGCGACAAGCTCGATACGTCCCTGATAATTAACAGCGGTAACCGAGCGGATAAGGCCATCCTGATTGACTATGCCGCCGTACATCCCGATAAGTCCCATATCCGCCGTCAGTTGTCCGCCTTCCCTGTTCACAGCTTGGCCAAAGCCATCCGTAACGTCCACTATTAGAGCCGTTCTCTGGTACTCTGTGGCTTCGGGATCAACCGTCGGGGTTATCAGACTAACCTGAGTGCCTGCGGCCAGGCCGATTTGTCCCATCTTCGCGTCAATGCTACCGTAGTTTTCCACATTCGGCCCGATGAGAAACACGGAACCGCCGGTTGCGGCGGTGATTTGTCCGAAATTTGAAACGGCGGCGCTGGCATTATAGGTTAGGCCGCTGTAGGAATAGGGATTGCCCGACAAATCAACGTCATTGGTTGTCGTCCCCGTTTCCAGATAGAAATTCAGAGATGATTTGATAAAATCGTCATTTCGAATATTGAGCGCCGAGGCTACAAGTGAATAGACGTTCACCTGCGAACCGGGGCCGAACAGAATTCCGTTTTGGTTAATGAGATATATCTTTCCATCCGCCGTAAGCTTGCCAAAAATCAGGCTGGGATTTTGGTCGTAAATCCTGTTCAGCGCGGCCCAGCTTGTATGGCCCTGCTGATCGAACTGCACCCAGGCATCGGCGCCTATGTTGAAAGAAGACCAGTCAATGATTGCCTGAGACTGATCCTGATGGATGACGAGCTTATTGGCTGTGGATGTATCAAGGCTTGAAACACCAGCGGGGAGAACGCCGGGATTTTTCAGAACAGGCAAGGCGTTAGTCGCCGGAGGGGCGGTTATGGCCGAGTTGAAGCCCGGAATCGTCAACGTTCCCGCCACTGAGCAAAAGGGAATCATCATAAAACAGCAGCAAAGCAGGAGAAAAACAGCGGCGGTGTGAAAAGCGGGCTTGCCGATAGACCTCATGTTTCGGAGCTGTTCAATAATGCAAAGAGGCAGGGCGCACAAAAAACCGGACAGCGAGGGGTATACAGATATGCATTGAGCTGTGCGGTCTGCGGCGCAGCCCGGCAGATAAGCTTTTTTCAACAGTACCCGCGAGCCTTTTTTCATGATATCCTCCTCTTCGTTATCAAAACAGAGCTTTTATTTTAAAATAAAACATGTTTGTGCCGCTCTTTGTCTGATCCGTATCGTTTAGGGCCACAGCCCAGTCAGCCTCGTACTCCAAATATTTCGTCAACGTTCCGCGCACGCCCGCTCCCGTGCCTTCAAGCCGGTAACTGCTGGTCTGACCGGAAGCGGGATCAATTTCTGTGAGCAATGCGAAATCATAAAAGATATAGGGTGTTATCTGTAACCGTTTTCCGATTCCCGATTTTCCGAGGGGATCAGGAAAAGAAAGCTCCACTTTGGAGTGAACCGCGTTATCGCCCAGGGACTCGCTTTCTTTGTACCCGCGGACGCTTTCCATACCGCCTGCCGCGTATTTTTCATTGGAAATCAGCGACTGGTCGGATATCTGTCCGTCCACTTTTATCATAAGCCCCATATCCAGCGGCAGCTTCTGATCGCGTTGGACGCCTGCCGTAAAATAGAGATAATCCGCTCTTCCCTTATAACTGTCGTTATCAAATTCCCTCTGGTTTGAAACAATCCCCCTGAAGGATACGTTCATGGCCGCGCTAAACTGGGTCATCCCGCCCCATGAATCCTGTAATACGGAACCGTAGGCTAAAGACAGAGGCATATAGGTAACGGGAGTATCAATTTCTCCCGTACTTGCGCCCATATTAAGATTTGTTTTGAAAGACTTGTAGTCGAGACCGAGCGTGACGTTGTGAGCGTAAAGTTTATATGGTGGCAGGGGAATGACGTAACGCGTTCCGAAAATATTTCCCTTTCCGATCATTGCAAAATCTTCACCGAAGGCTACATCGCTGTCCGACCACATGCCGAACAAAATCCACTGGTGATCCTTTTCCCACGGCGCCGGCAGAATATAAGAAGCGCTAACCGCCTGCACCTCATTTGAGTTTTGGGGCGCCGTCTGGTATTGAAGCGTAAGGGAATGTTCCTTTTGCCACAGGTTGTCGTAGTGAAATATTCCGTTGAGCCGCAATGATTCAGTGTCCGGACTGCATCTGTTGTTCAGTTCCAGACTCGCGTGCAGAGGCATGTGGTCTTCAACTTTCAGTTCGACATCGATCATGCCCGGCTCTTTTCCGGGCGTCATGACGGGTTCCACCTTGAAATCCTGATTTCTGTTCAGCCGGCTGATTTCTTCCTGAACTTTTGGCAGATAAAGTATCTCGCCCGAGTTGAAAGAACTGAGGTCTTTCATCATTTTTTCCGACGTAAAATATCTGTTCCCTGAAATTTTCACTCTGCCGATGCGGCTCTCGATGACCTGCAGTTTGACCACGCCGTCCTTGACGGTCTGTTCAGGTATGTTGACCAGAACCGCGGGATAACCGGAATCATGATAGAACTTCTCCAGAGTGTCCCTTGCTTTTTCCACATCCTCCGCGGTTTTCTTGTTGCCGGTAAAGGCTTTGATAATTTCGCGCAGTTTATCCGTGGTAAAAAGGCTGTTTCCTGAAATCTCAAATGTTTTTATTTTGAAGGCCGCCACTTTTTCTTCGCCTTCCGCCCTGTTCACGTGAATAAAAACATGAAATGCCGCAAACAGAAGAAAAAGAAAGGAAAGACGCCTGGCAATATTTAAGCTACCTGTCATTTTTCCACCGTTTTGTCTTGCATGGCTTCATCCTCTGTTATCCGGTTGACGGTCACATCGCAGGATAGTGTTTCACCGCCGAAGGGATTTCTGTAATCAATGGTCATGCTCTTGTCATCAACATCGGTTATCCTGCCTACCAGATGAGCCGAACGGACAAGACTCCCTTTTCGCGCGTCAATATCAATTTTGTAGGAATCAGCTTCTTCCCGGACTCGTCCATCGCCAAATGGTGTTTTTATTGTAGCGCCGTCTTTTATGGAAAACCTGATAATAACTTCTTTTTCGGTAACGGCCTCCACACGGCCGGAAATGGCTGAATCGGAGACGAAGACCTGTCCTGTTTCGGGAGATTTGCCCGCTCGGGATTTGTATTCTTCAATAGTCATCTTCATTTCCTTTGGCTTTTGACGGACACGCGTCAGGCTGATGACGTAATCTTCCTTTGTCCTCAGGGGATTATTCTGCGCTGTCAACTCCACATGACGCGTTTCTCCCTCCTTCATTCCGGTCAAATGCGGCGAGAGAGCCGCGATGACGTCATCCTCGAAAATCCTTTCCTTCTCCGCGACAGGTACATCAGCGGGACTCTTGACGATGACAGATATGGGTTCTTTCTTATCCCGGACGATATAAATATTTGCCCTGGGCAGGTCTTTTTTTACGGCATTGTCATCCGTCGCCGCTGCGATTTCTCCGCTTTGCAGCAGGCAGTGGAAATCAATATCCGCGATATCGCCTGCTTTGGCCGTCCTCAGGCTTGAGGATGTGGCGCAACCCATTACGACAAGCAGAAATGCGATGAGAACCGGCAATAAAAACCTGTTTTTTTCCGGTTTATTATTTAGATTCATGATTGACATTCTTATCTTCTTCCTTCTTATTTTTTTTTCGCTCCCTGACAATCGAGGCGGCATCCTCAATTTCTTCAAATTTCTCTATCCTTCCCAGACTGCCCTGTGTGAAATTGATCCTGATATAGCCGGTAATTTCGCTCTCGATAAGATTTTCGATGACTTCCACCAGTCTTGTCATCCTATCCATATAAAATCCTTGACTAATACCGTTATTAATTACCGCAAAAATGCGCGGTTTAAGAAGAATTAATGAGCCTTTTGCCGGTTATTCAATATATTCAGCGCCTTTATCATCAGGCCCTCTTCTAGATGGCCGCATAACTAACATAGCTTTGTTGTGATATTGTTGCGGCTTCATGAAAGATTGATAAAAAAATGTCCCTGGACAATCCCCCACGAAAATCCCTGCAGAAGAGAAAATTATTTTTCGGCAACACTCTATTTTGACCCGGCCACCGGGGATAAATGCCTGGCCAGTTAACCGGGTATTACGGTCAATCCGAAAAAGATAAGGTCTGATTCGAGGGTAAATAATGATTCTGACAATTACATAAAAAAAGAAGGGGGCTCCCGAAGGAGCCCCGCATCATTGTCAACCAAACAGAGCAACCCTATAATAAATTATTAGTTTGAGGCGCTGTTGTTTAACATAATCTCTTAACGTTGAGGATAAGCCTGATCAGTTGCCTTTTCAAACGTCATAGCGTTCTGATCCATCCAGAAAGGCTGCTCGCTCGTCGGAATATGGCCACTGACATAACTCAAAAGACTGTTTACCGCGGTAAGAAGAGGAGTGGTCAGGGTAGGATCCTTGTAGGCCCATTCGTTTGTCCAGAAATCATAGCGGCCGTTTGCGATGGCGTCAGCCGAAGGGTATTCACCCTGATACGCGATTTGCTGTATATTGGCGTAGCCATTGACAGTATGATTGGTGAGGGAAACTTCTTTGTCGGCATCGGCATAACCGATCGCACCCGCATAAGAATTGATGCAGCCCAGCTCATCGCCCGTTGTGTCATTGAAATAAAGGTCAGGCATGGTGTTATCGTATGCTGCCAGAGATTGACCGCTGACAGTCGTTGCCGTTTGACCCGGAACATTCGATTGTGCTGCTAATGTACCGCCCCATCCATTGCCTCTCATAATCGCAAAGTCAAGCGTGGAATGGGTGCCGGAGCCCGCATGGCGCAGACAAACAGAAGTGTGCAGGTCGGGATAATTCGTGCCCAATTCATTCCAGTCATCTATCTGGCCGGAGAAAAGAAGTATAACCATCATACGGGTAATGTTGTTGTTCATCGCGGTATTCAAAGCTGCGTTTTGCGTATTGGCATAAAACGCGAAGGGAACGACAAACGGCCGGGATGAGTTAATGCCTGTTGTGGAAATTCCATTAAAGCCTCTGTAAATCACCGATCCGGTGCTGCCGTGCTGATTGCCAAGAGAACTCTGTTTGAAAGATGCGCCCGCAACATCGGAGGCGCCGACGGTTACCCTGACGCATTTGAGCCCTGAGCAGGTAGTGCCTGAGCAGGTAGTTTCATCCACCATCTTCCGGTAGTATCCGCGCAGTGACGCGCCGGGATCGCCGGGATCGCCGGCAGAACATGCCTCAGCTGTTGTGCCTACGGTAGCGTAAGTGGCATCGCCTTTGAGGGCAAGAATTCCATCAAAGGAAGCCTTGGAGGAAACGCGAATGTTATACGTATCCCCGCCGGTGCAAGTCACTCTGGTTATTTTGTTATTGCCGTCAAAGGTGTACTGAACGGGTGTGTCGGTTGAACATCCCGTTTGGGCCTTGATCCAGGGCGACGCCACGGAATTCCAGAATGTAAACTGAGCCGATGCTCCGTAGATATTAATGTCATAGGTGGTCGCTGACGCCGTGCCGGCGATGGCCAGCATCGCAGCCCCCGTAACAAAACTCCTGAAAATATTTTTTAACTTCATTTTTAAGTCTCCTTATAAAAATTTAATTCTTAATGGTTTGAAACTACGCATTAAACCGCGGTTTCTCTTCTTCTGATTCCCACAAGGCACATAAGGCCGGAGCCCAGCAGCCATACAGCCGCCGGCAGCGGAGTACTGACAAGCGGAATAATCTCGGTATGGCCGTCGGCGAAGGTGCGGATATCAGCGATTTCGACGCCGCTTTTGGCTGAATTCAAGGTTGAAGCGGCATAATAATAGAGGTACTGATCAACATAACCGGTCGTAGCAAGGGCGGCAAGACTCGAATCCGCGTCGGCTGTAAGATGAATAAAACCATCAAATGTTCCAACGCCGACTCCACCCTTATCCATTAAACTCCAATAGGAATTCGTGTCGCTTGATGCGCCGACAACCTGAGATCCGGATCCCAGTGACGCATAATAATTCAGCAGATTAGTCAGCGCGGAATTTGTGCCGGATTTTTTACCGGATGAATTTGACTGGCCTCCGTCATTACCTGTTACCCAGATACCCGTATTGGATCCGTCAGCAACAAAGTAGACAACATTGAGATTGGATAAAGATTGTCCTGAAAAATTGGTGGTGAAATCAACCGTATTGCTCAAAGTTGTATCCGTAATACTGCCTGACGTGGTATTGCTGGTGAATGAACCCAGATCGGTCACAACTTCACTTCCCGATCCGTCATTGGTTAACACGACCTGAATCAGATCGCCGGCAGCGAAACTCGCCATGGCCTGGCCGGCAAAACTGAACATCAGCATGAATGTTGCCGCAATTAAAAAAAGCTTCTTTTTCATTAATATTCTCCTTTAACATATCTTTTTATTAATTATTATTACTGGTAGAAAGCCTGCGCCCCCAACCATCATTTATCCGCAAAACATTTTACGTCCCTATCACCTCCTTTATTTGTTTTTTGAGCTTATTGACTTTTTCCAAGAAAAAGCCCAAACCAAGTACAACAAGCTCTCGATTCGGGCTTTCTGTTACCTTTTCAGGTCAGCGAAGTACCCTGTATAACTGAAACTTCCCGTGGCAAGCCGCGGGTCATCCAAAATGCATGAAGCGGGTTTGCTACCCCTTACCTCTTCACCGCAGTTATCCCCGCCATTATGAAGTGGTATTCTTCGGAAGTTTTATAAAAAAAGCCCGAATTAAGAAAATGCACCTTCTTAATTCGGGCTTTCTGGTTCCCCAGGCAGATTTTCTGCCGGTCAGCAAAGTACCCTGAATATTTATTTTTTTAGAATTTCTTCAAACTTTTCTATTCTGCCGACGTTTCCGCGGTTGAAATTTACTTTCATATACCCGGTGAATTTCTTTTCCATAAGCGCTTTTATGACGTCCAGAATCTTCTTTACTTTGTCCACCGGTTTTTCTGTGGTCATATTAATGAATGCCTCTGTAAATAAAAACCATTTTGATGTTTATGGCCGCAAATTAACACTCAATTATTACACCCTGATTACGGCCAAATGAAATATCGGTGAATTATTTTCGGCCTTTCATTATTAATCTCTTTTTTCGCCTGCCGGTTTTCGCGAGCCTGCCTTAATTTACCCATCAATTATTTTATGTTTCATTTTTTCATGACGCCGAAAATTTTCATCGCCGTGCAATTTTTGTCAGTCATGAAGACGGAATTAATATTATCCGTTTTCTTCGTAGAACAGGCGTCAGCCTGTCAATTCTTTATTTGACGCCGTTTTATCAGGGCTTTATTGCATTTCTATTAAGGGCAAGTGACAATGTTATGAATTTTTCGTCCAATATGTTTTTCTGCTTTCATTTTGTTTTATAAATCATGTAAGAAATCAGGCAAAATATATTTTGTTATTGATGACAAATTTTTTTCCGGACCATACAAAACTTTTTCAGGGAACTAAAAACCGCTTATGGCAAATAAACCTAATATCCAATCGCATAGACAAAAATTGATCATATATATTGTTTTGGTAATAGCTACACTCGCGGTTTTCGGGCAGGTGTATCAATATGATTTCATCAATTTCGATGATCCGGTTTATATTACCGAAAACGGCGTCATCCGGAACGGCGTCACGCCTGAAGGCATTAGCTGGGCGTTTACCACAAAACATGTCGGTTTATGGAACCCAATGGTCTGGCTTTCTTTCATGTTGGATTCTGAATTTTACAGCGCTAACGCCGGCGGGTATCATGTCACCAACCTTATTCTGCACATATTGAGTACGCTGCTGCTTTTTTGGCTTTTTTGCCGCATGACAGGCGACGTCTGGAAGAGCGCCTTCGTGGGGGCCATCTTCGCGCTTCATCCCCTGCATGTGGAATCGGTTGCCTGGGTATCCGAGCGCAAGGACGTCTTAAGCGCTTTTTTCTGGATGCTCACTTTATGCCTTTATGTTTATTACAGGGAAAAACCGGATATCAAAAGATACCTGTCTGCTCTTTTGTGTTTTATCCTGGCTCTGATGAGTAAGCCCATGGTTGTTACGTTGCCTCTGATTTTAATTCTTCTGGATTACTGGCCGTTGTCCTTCTTGCGATGTAATCCGGACAGTATCGGGTTTCGATCCTTTGAAAACAAAGCTGTCCTGACGGATATTGCACCTGTTTCCAAAAAACAGGGGAAAAAGAAAAATAAAGCGGATAAAGAAAACGGGAAAGAAAATCCATCTCCTTTCAACAGACGCGTTTCGCCGGAAACAAAAATTACAGAATTCCGCCATGACAGATTTCGCTTTTGGGATAAAGTGCCTTTTTTTATTTTGTCTGCCGTTCTCATGATCATCACTGTTAGTGATTCCGGCGGCGCGCCTTCGAATAACTTCCCGCTTGGCGCCAGGCTCGCCAACGCTCCCGTTTCTTTTATAACCTATCTGGTAAAGACTATCTGGCCGTATGATTTGTCTGTCTTATATCCTTTTAGGGTGCATATTCCCGTATGGCAGGTTGCGGCGTCCGTCTTTCTGATTATCGTCATCAGCGCCGCTGTTATTGCCACAGCGAAACGCCTGCCATACCTTTTTACCGGATGGTTGTGGTTCGCGATAACCATTCTACCCGTTATCGGAATCATTCAGATATCCACAGCGGCGCCATACGCGATAGCCGATCGTTATCATTACCTGCCCTCTATCGGTATTGCCGTAATGCTCGTTTGGGGTTTGCCGTCTCTGTTTAAAAGCGAAGACAGGCGCAGGAAAATTTTGTATCCGGCCGCAATAACTTTTCTGGCCGTCATTTCTATTTTAAGCTGTAAACAAACCAGTTACTGGGAAAACAGCATAACGCTGTTCAACCATGCTTTGCAGGTGACAACGGATAATTACGTAATGCATTACAATATAGCCTTGCCCCTCTCCAAAGAGGGAAAAATCAAAGAGGCCATTTATCACTATGAGGAAGCAATCCGTATAAAACCGGATTATGATGATGCCTACTACAACAAGGGGAATGTCTATGATAAATTAGGCGAGAATCAACTTGCCATCGAAGATTTCAGCAAGGCCATCAGTATCAATCCGGCGAATTTAAAAGCATATAACAACCGGGGCAACGCCTATAACAGGTTGGGTAAGTACCAACTCGCCGTTGAAGATTTTAATAAAGCAATCAACCGTGATCCTAAATACGCGACAGCTTACAATAACCGGGGCAATGCCTATGCCGCTCTTGGCCGGCGCGAACTTGCCATTGCCGACTTTAACGAGGCCATTCGCCTGATACCGTATTATGCCGACGCTTATTACAATCGCGGGACCGTTTACGCCGAACTCGGCCAGTATCAACACGCCATCGAAGACCTTAATGAGGATATCCGTCTAAAACCGGATGATGTTTACGGCTACTATGCCAGAGCGAATGTCCATTTAGGTCAGGGCATAAAAGAGCAGGGCTGCGATGACGCGCGAAAAGCATGCGCGCTGGGAAAGTGCGGAATTCTGAAATTTGCCCAAGGCAAGGGTTACTGCCTTTGATTCTTGATTCTTATTTCTGTCGATATGCTAAATTATGATCATTCGCATATCGCTCATCGTTACTGTTAACTTTTTTTCTGTCCTGAACAATTTGACATAAAAGCTAAAATTTTGATTTTCTACTCAGTAGCCATAAGAGAGCCAGTCCGGAACCAAACAGAGGAAACGCTCCGGGAAGAGGAGTGGGAGACGGATTCGTCCCCGAACCCGATCCGGAACCCGAACCGTTAGACGGATGAAAAAATATCATAACGTCCGATACGGTACTAGAGCTGCCTTCATACACATATGGGCCGTATTCCGGAATTGCGGAACTATCATAATTGCCGCTGCTGTAATCGTTGAACTGCACGAAATGTCTGATATCCTCTACGCCGTATGTTCCCGCCGGAGCGCCAATATTTTTCGCCGCATCATCAGCTGGCGACCCAAAATTATTTACAACAGTCCCGCCGAAAACAAAAGCCTGGCGCGCGTCATCAACCGATGCATAGGAATATTCGGTAATAAGGCCTGGTCTATTGACGTAAAAGGTGCCGTCGTAAGCTCTTTTCAGGATGCCGAGATTCAGCAAATTAAAATAGCTCCACTCGTCGGCAGGGGAAGAAGCTTTACTGCTTAATGATTTTTCGGCATCCTCTCCCGGACTTAAACCCGCAACCCAATAACCCCACACGGCAAAAGCCAATATGATACTTACCATAATGATTG
The DNA here is from genome assembly GCA_035524255.1 of Smithella sp. GTDB lineage: Bacteria > Desulfobacterota > Syntrophia > Syntrophales > Smithellaceae > Smithella. The sequence goes on from DATKPG010000037.1 coordinate 196,764, forward strand.
CGGAAATATTTGTTGTTAAAACACTGATCCCTGAGATTGGAGTGTAAACTATTTTTTCATTTTCCAAGTTGTCCATTTTCACTTCCATTTCCGTCAGTGCAAAATAAAAAGCCTGTCATGATAAGAATTAAACACTTGCAATTCCGGCTTTTTGTTTTTCAATGGATGCAACCGGTTTGTCTCCTGGATAGAATGTATGAATTCTTTACTGTTTTTTATATTTACATGAAAATTGTTACGTTTTTGTTAAGATATGTTTACATTTTTTTAGAGAAGTTTCCGGCTTGCTTCAAAATTTCAGATTGCCCACACTCATGACTGTCTGGATCAGGGTGAGCACGATAAACCCCACGAGCATGCCCATCACGATGATAATGGCCGGTTCAAGAAGTGTCAGCGCCCGCTTAACGCTGGTTTTGAACCTTTCATCAAATATCTGATAGATTTCAAAAAATATATCCTTTAGATTGCCGCTCTCTTCGCCGACGCGAATCATGTTAGGAATCATGGGCGGCAAAAGGGAAACCTGCGCGAAAGAATCGGCAATTTTCCCGCCCTCCCTGATTTGAACTGCAACTGCTTCCAGGCTCTCCCTCAGGCTTGCGTTGCTGATCAGGCCTGTCGAAAGACGCAGGGATTTGATGAACTCTACCCCAGCCTCCAGCATGGCGTGCATGGAATAGGAAAATTGCGACAGTTCCAGGTTCAGAATAAGGCTACCGACCAAAGGTACACGGATAAGCTTCTCCTGCAGGCCGGAGAAATGGATTTTCGCCGGATATAATCGGCCCAAAATATAAATGACAGGTATTACAGACCCGGCAATGAGCATGTTTTTCATACTCAGCCAATGGCTCATGGCGAAAAGAAACCTCGCCGCTGCCGGAAGAGTGTCCGCCGAGGCGCCGAATATTCCCAGAAAACGGGGCACAATGAACTGAAAGATGATAATAAAAGTTGCCATACTGGCAAAAATAAGAAAAGCGGGATAGGTCATGGCGTCCCGGATTTCGCCCCGAAACTGAATCTGAAAACGCAGATACCTGGCGATGCTTTCGAAAGCATCGGGAAGCCGCCCTATTTCCTCATTATTGTGGATCATGTTGATCAAAAATTGACTGAACCGGCCGGTCTCGCCAAACGCTGAGGTTACACTCTTGCCCGACCGTATATTGGTCAGGATGAAGGAGAGTATTTCTTTCATGTCCTGCTTTTCCGCCGAGTGCATCAGAATATCCAAAGACTTGTCTATCTGCATACCCGAACGCAGCAAGGTGCCAAGTTCTCTCGCCATATAGCAGATATCCTGATTGTTGACCCGCCGTCCGCGGGAAAAAGATATTTGCGCGCCTTTTTTTTCTTCGAGAACGGTGACGGTCAGACCTCTTTCTTTCAAACGGACGAGCGCGTCCCCACGATTGGCGGCCGCAATAATGCCGCGGCTTTCCTTTCCTCTTTGGTCAACGCCGGCCCAGGAGAAATCTTCTAACAAACTCTGAGTACCTCCTCAATGGTGGTTAATCCCTTGATCGCTTTAATTATGCCGTCTTCCCGCAGAAGGCGAAAATCGGGATTGGCGCATACGGTCCTCCGTAAGTTCTCCAGCGACATCGTTTTAGAAAACACTTCTCTTAAGTTATCCGTGTAATCGAAAAGTTCAAATATTGCCGTCCTTCCGCGATAACCGGTGCCGGCGCACTGCGGGCACCCCCCGGCCTTCATATAGGCAGGACCGCCGGGAATAAGTTTCTCAAAACGCTTTATGATGTCCGGGATGCCGTATTCCCGCAAAAGATATTCGGGAGGATTGTCGGGACGACTGCAAAACGGGCAATTGCGTCTGGCGATTCTCTGAGCGACAAGTCCCGTAACGGCGGCATTAATGAGGTACCCTTCCGCGCCCATCTCGGACAGGCGGAAGAGGCTGCTCGCGGCATCATTGGTGTGAAGGGTGGAAAGTACAAAATGGCCGGTCAGAGCGGACTGAATGGATATCTCCGCTGTTTCTTTGTCCCGTATTTCTCCAACCATTATCACATCAGGGTCATGGCGTAAAATGGAACGTAGAGCTCCCGCGAACGTCAGGCCGATTTCGCTTTTAACCTGAATCTGATTGATACCCTGAAGCTGATACTCCACAGGATCTTCCGTCGTAATGATTTTTCTTTCTTCTCTGTTGAGCCTTGTCAGTATTGAATAAAGCGTTGTTGTTTTCCCCGATCCGGTCGGTCCTGTCACCAGGAGCATGCCGTGCGGACGCCTGATCAACTCCGTAATCAAATCCCGGTGATCCTCTTCCATCCCCAGATTTTCCAGATCGAAGCTGAGTTTTTCCCGGTAAAGAAGGCGCAGGACAACGCCTTCACCGCTGATGGTGGGAATCGTGGAGACGCGAATATCGAGCAGGTGAGAAGATATTCTTGTGGAAAATTTTCCATCCTGCGGAAGTCGCTTTTCCGCGATATCCAGGCTCGCCAGAAGTTTTATCCTCGATACAGCCGCCAGATAAAATTTTTCTTCCAGAACATCTTTTTCATGAAGAATGCCGTCGATCCGCATTCTCACACGGAAACGGTGCTCTGCCGATTCGATATGAATATCGGACGCGCGAAGTTCGACCGCCCGCCCCAGAAGATGGTTGAGAAACTGAATAACCGGCGCTTCAGAAGCCATTTCTTTCAGCTTTGCCATGTCAGTTTCGTCATCAAGAGAAACAAAGTCTCTATTCTTTTCGCCTCTAAAACCCCGAATCAGTTCTTTAACGGTTCCTTCCGGAGCAAGAACGGGAACTATCTTAAAACCCGTTCGACCTCCGGCATATTCAAAAATACTGTGCTGAAAAGGGTTGTCTGTTACAACATAAAGAATACCGCGCTCCCTGTCCGCTTTAAAAGGAAAAATCTGATGCATAAAGAGGAATTTGATATCAAGATTCTCTTCAAGCAGAGGAATGAGTTCATTATCCTGATCCTCTTCATCATGATAAACAGCCAGATTTAACCCGGCGGCAAGCGCTTCAATAAGCTGTGCCTCGGTAATCGCGCCCAAACGCACTAAAACATGGCCGATGTCCCCCCCATGTTCTTTATGAATTTCTCTGGCCTTTTCGAACATTTCGGGCCTGATGGTGCAATTTTCTTTAAGCAGTGTCTCCAGCATGTTATTGTTCACCAGTTTTTAATGGATTTTTCTCCCAATATCCCATCCGGTCCGAGAGAGTAAAGGTCGAATGCTCCGTGTTCGCCGGGCGCTTTGTACAAATAATCCCGGTCCCACGGATCTTTCGGCAGAGTCTGTTTGGAAAGATAAGGCCCCCGCCATTTAGAATCTTTCGATTGAATTAATTCTTCCAGTTTCGCGGGATAACGGTTCATATCGACTTTAAAGGACATGACGCCCGACGAGAGCATGTCAACCTGAGCTTTGGCAATTTCCTCCTTGGACCGCTCAAACCGTCCCATAATGTTTGGCGCGATGAGAGAGGCGATAAAACCAATTATGATAACGACTACCAGAATCTCGATAAGCGTAAATCCGGCGCTGTTTATCAGCCTTCCATTGTGCAATTTTCTATCCGTCATAATTTTTCCTCTTTTAAAAAAGTCTATTTTTAGTGTGAGGCTGTCTAACCATGAGCCCGTTTGATTCAGATGGCCTAAAAATTCATCCATTTAATTTCCTTCTTAAGTTCATCCGTAATTTTGGTGGTATCGTCTGTTTTTGTCAGAATAGTCGGCGTAACCAGCACAAGCAGTTCTGTCCTTTCTGTCGTGTCGTCCGTATTTTTGAACAGTGTACCGACCAGAGGAATATCACCCAGCAACGGCACTTTTTTCTCTACCGTTCCCTTGCTTTCTTTCATCAGGCCGCCGAGCGCCACCGTTTGTCCGTGAGCGGCCACGACAGATGTGTCAACCTTGCGCATCAGTATGATAGGAGAATTGGCGACTCCTGTGGATGATGAAAGATCCGAAACTTCCACGCCCAACTCCAGCGTCAGCAATCCCTCGGTATTGATCGTCGGTTTCACTTTCAAAATTATTCCCAGGCTCCTGTACTGGATGGTTGTAACGAGCGTGGGATCGGTGACCGTTGAAGACGATGTGGTCTGTTGACCCGTGGCAATGGGCACATCCTGGCCGATCTGGATAATCGCTTCATGATTATCTAAAACGGTCAGGCGGGGAGTAGAAAGAATATTCGCTTTGTCTTTCGAGGCGAATGCATTTAACGTGGCTTTTAATTTCGCTGTTGTTGTGGCGTCAGTGGCAAAATTAAAAAGCATTCCCAGCGTTCCAGTAGCGCTGACTCCGAGATTCCCTGAAGTTCCTCCCGTGATCGGACCGCCATTGATGGTATTATTGATATACCATTCAACGCCATATCTTAGTTCATCCGTTAGCGTCAGTTCCGCGATCGTCGCCTCAATGAGCACCTGTTTGGTTTGGGTGTCAAGCTGGCGCAAAAGTTCAAGGTGTTGCCTGTAAACCGTTGGCGAACAGATCATGATGACGATATTCTTGTTGTTATCCGCGGCGATTTTCAGATTGGGCAGCACGGCGGCACTGGAAGATGCGGTGGAAGAAGCCGTTTTCCCGGCAAGCAATTGCGCGCCGTTTATCCCGGTGTTGTTTGATGCCTGTGTTCCGGAAGCCGGAATCTGAAACCCCTGACCGGTCGTCTGATATCCTGAAGATGCTGCGGCCGCAGATGCATTTGTCGATGTATCTTTACCGGATGCATTTAGTTCGGAGCGGGGTGTAATGCCATAAAGCTTCAGCAATGAATCGACAATATCCGATGCCCGTGAAAATTGCGGCGCAAACGTATAAGCTTTTTCATCCGAACCGGCTGCTTCCACTGTATCCAATCTATTCTTCCAATCCAGAATATATTTCATGGTTGCTTCGTCCGGAGCAACAGCCAAAACGGCATTCATCTGCCGGATGGCAATGAACACCGGTCCGGGATCCTTTATTGTCTTGGCAGCAACAACCCCCATGCCTTCCAGCATTTTTGTCAGTTGATCGATAAACTCATCAGGCTGCCAGTACGTGAGACGGAAAAACATGACCTTCTTTGCCTGAAGAGAAGGGACGTCAAAGTAGTTTATAAAATCGATAATTTCTTTAATTTGTATACTGTTGCCATGCAGGATTAAAATGTTCTCCCGGCTGTATGGTTCGATCTGGACGCTTCCCCTGGTCAAATTCGTAATCAGGGACTGAATTTCCGCCGCTTTTAGAAAACGGAGCGGTACAATTTGTAAAATATCACCTCTGCTTTCTGATGTGTCGAGGCCGGACTGGATTTCCATTGTTGGCCGGGGCGTCGGCGGTTTCTGCATGACATGAAGGGCGCCGGACTTTTCTTCCACAATCAGGTCATATCTTTCCAGGACGCCGGTAACCATCTCCAGAGCGGCATCCGCTGAAAGCGGCTGAGGAGTGGCCAGCGTAACCACCCTCTTGTCGTCCATCATGGCCTGATCCATGACAAAAGGAATCTTCAGCGTTTCGCCAATCACATAGATGACAAATTCGGGCAGCCGCATGAGGTTTACATTGATCGACACCTGACCTTCCACGCCTTTTAATTTTTGCACATTCAAGGGCTGCCGCGCTGAGCGCTGGCCGGCAGGAACTTTCTGATCGTAGGACAACATTTTAACAGCCTCGTCCCGGACGGCATTGTCCGACGGATTTGACGTCTGTATGGGCTTTGTCCGCTGGGAATCAATAGTGACGGGCTTATAGGAAAAATTATTTGCCGCACATCCCCAAAGTATTAACATCAATAAAATCAATAAACCGCTAATAATAAATTTTCTCATGTATCCTCTGCTTTCACATTTCTACATTTTATTCTTCACGCCGAACATCCGTTTAGTAATCTTTCAACTTCGCGTAGTAATTCATTACCAGTTTCACGTAATTTCTTGTTTCCCTGATGGCCGGAATCTCTTTTTTTTGCATCACTCTTTCCAATCCGGCGTTATAAGCAGCCAGAGAAAGCGGCAGGTCACCTTCCAGTGTATTGAGAAGCCTGCTTAAATACATGGCGCCGCCGTGGATGTTCGAGGCCGGATCAAAAGGATCGACAACACCCAGTTCTCTGGCGGTCTGTGGCATGAGCTGCATCAATCCCTGCGCACCCTTGGGTGAAACCGCGCGGGGATTGAAGTTCGATTCGGCTTTGATGACGGCCCGCATAAGGTCGGGATCGATCGAATATGTCTTTCCCGCCTGAACAATCAAAGATTCATAGTTATGCACTTTCAGATTCTCCGCCGCAATTCGGGTGGAAGGCAGATTTCTTTCTTTGGCCAACGGAAACCGTACTTTTGTGCATCCCGGTCCCGGTATATTTGTATAATACCTTGTCCCTTCATCGTCATGAAAGGCGTAGACATCGGCGGCAAATACGGGACAAGGTGCCTGTAACATCGCCCACAAACAAACCAGTATGATCAGCCGCAAGACAAATTTTATCATGGATCGCCTCCCTGAATGTTCTGATGTTCCCTGTTATATCTGCCAGGGGGGCGTCTCCTCGCCGGGACTGATGAATCGGCAGAAAAATCTTTTACCGCGGATTTGTCAGTCTTAAGAGATAGGCTTGAACCCATTGCCAAGGGCTCTGTGCTAAGCGCCAATTCCTTTTCAACCTTCCCGTCAAGCACCTTTACCCGGCGCGAATCAATATGCGCAATAACAGAACCATCCGGCAGGGATTGCTTAATTCCCAGAATAGATAAACAACCTTCGGCATCTCTAAAGACCGCCCTTTTCTCTGTCCCTTCTAAAACAGCAACCAGCTTTAGCTTTCGGTCTAATGAATGCTTCGCCGTCTCATACTTGCCTGAGGGCAAAATGCCAGCGCTGAAAACATTAAAATTTTTTTTCTCTTTTCCCCTTTCGAGCACAACGTAAGGATTGCCCACCGCGGCCACGTGGAATCCATCAATCATCTTTTGTCCCGCGGTTATTTCAGTGACCTTGCCTGTATATTCGCGAAAAATCGCCTTCATCACATTTCCTTCCTTGACAACGCCAAGCAAAGCGTAGGGATTATCCGGAACGGTAATCGGTGCGCCATTCTGATAACTGCCGGATGAATCAAAGATGTTTCTTTTCTCTAAAGCCGCAGTATCACTTTTTATGATGTCCATTGCCTTCTCATTTGACTTTGTCTCCGATTTTGCCGCTGCTGAATCAGGCTGCGCGGGTTGAGTCGCTGGAGTTTGGAAAGTTCCGGGCCTGCCTGCCAGCAAAAAAGCAATCATCACAGCCAAAACAATAAAAATTATATCCCATAGATAGCTTCTCATCATGTATCCATTCTAAAGGCGCCTATGGTCAGTGCAAAATTCATTTCTCGATCGCCTGAAGAAATCTCCATAGCCTTCACAATAAAAGTTCTTTCATTTTTCTCGATGGATTTCAGCAGTTCAATACAAGAATGGGCATCACCTGAAAGGCGCAGCACAACGGTAATTTCACTGATTTTGTTACCGTGAACCGCTTCCGGCGCCTCGAAACCCAAAACCGTTAATCCTTTTTTTTCCGCAAAGCCAGAAAGTAATGTGAGCATTTCCGCTTGAATTTCAGATAATCGCATCGCGCTCGGATACAGGGCCAAACGCGCCCTATTCAATTCATCACTGGAATCTGTTTTTTCTGTCCGGCGTGCCTGATCAAGTAAACGGGATTTCATTAAAAAGGTTTGCTGCTGATCGGCAAAAATGGCCTGTTTGTCCTTAACGGTCATATGCAATGGATAAATAAAGAGCCTCAAAACAGCAAGAATTAGAATAAAGTAGAGACCGTAGTTCTTTATCCATGGGTTTGCGTTATCGCTGAATAATTCTTTCATGGCTTGATCTCCAGCGAAAAAACAGTGTTATATATTCCTGAAGCGGAGTCTTTGACAGGAACACCATTCAATCTAACACTGGCGATCCGCTTCGTGCCGCTTAGTTTCTTCAATAGCGCTATGGGATCGTGAGTCGAAAAGGTTGCCTCAATAATCCCTTGATTGAAAATGAGACTTTTAACATATGTTTCGTCCGGCAGCTCAGAGGATAGAATATTTAAAACTTTTAAAGGTTCTATTGTCTCGATTTTCTTAGCTTCAACTTCTTTGAGAGCTTCAGCGTCATCCGGCAATTGACCGTTATTCAGCAGGCTAATTTCTTTATCGATTGCCATAGACTTGTTTTTCAGATCCGTCAGGGCTTTTTCATAATTTTGAAGCGACAGAAAAAACATTAGACCATACGCCAAAGCGCCATAAAGGGCGAATCGAAGCACAGTTTTTATATTGAGCGATTGAAGAAAAAATCCCTTTTCCCACCGGAATGATTTGATGGACAAATTTTTCAACGCTTCTAAAAACGGCGGCACATTTACCGGCGAAAGTATTTTTACAAGGGGAACGAGCGTGGGCGGGACATCTGCCGATATGCTGCCATAAAACCTGATTTCTTTGATCAGAGAGATATTATCAGACAAGCCTGTAAGAAACAGTTCTAAATTTTCTTTAGAGAAATCAGCAGCAGGGCAGGAAGCCGCTTCCAGAAATTTACCTTCACCCGCGGCAATAATCTGAACAGTCAATCCATATGCGTAAATATAAATCCCGGATGGCGATGAAAGAAATGTCAGTTCTTCGGGAAGTATGTATTGAAAAGTAAATGACGCGCGCAATGCCTCCACGGGAGCACGCTCCCATGCCCATATGTCTACAATAATATGTGTGGCATACGTTTGGGCTATCCTGCAGTGAAACGAGCAGTTTTTGACGGGGAAAATATCCTGCGCTTCAATTTCAACGGCACGCAGTAATTTATTCATTTTCAGCGGCGGATAACGCTTTCTTAAACGCACCGTATTATGTCTGCCCAAAATCAGAATCCGCCGCTGCATGACACCGGAGACATTTTTAAGTTTGTCGATAGAACCTGAGTAAATAAGCTGGATATTTTCCTGACCGGACATCTGGTAAATATCCAGGCCTTTTTCTCCCCAGTACGCGGCTTGCCATTTACTCATCAGATTATTCCTCCCGCCAGTAGCAAATAAAATAAGGATAAAAAATGCCGGATTCTATCGTTAATCCGGCGCTGATTTTACAAAGGCTCCGGGGACTGCCGGTGCGGACTATAATATCCAGATAGGACGAAGGCATAAACCATCCCTTCGGTTGTTCCATATAAAGCATTTTACCGGTTAGAGCGACAAGTTCAGGCATGGTTGTTATTGTTTTTCCGGAGACATAAGATTTTATTTTCATCACTTTACTGTCATCGATATTAAGAAACGCCTTCAATACGAAATCATTTGCCGTATTAGGATTAAAGCCGTTATTAGATAAAATCGTCAGAGATGGATAAATTTTTTTGTAAAGGTCAGCATCCACGCCTCTGATTAGAGATAGCTCTTCCATATATTGAAGATCATAATTCCGCGGTGTGTAGGCGAATCCATGATTTCTGTAATATGGAGCTTCCGCCCCGTTTACCCGGGCAAAATCATCCCGATCAATCCAGTCCTGAAAACTATCCATAAATGTTGCCGCCCTCGCGGGATCTGTTTCATTTATGATCAGCTTCCGCAGCGCATCCGGATTTTGCGTTGTCAGAGAAAGCCGCCCATTGCTGTCTTGCGCCTGTACAAAGACGTCCTCTTCAATCATTACTTCCGACCCGTCAAGAGGTATTGATTTCAAATTAGTAATGCCGCTTTGACTAATCATAATTTTATTCTCGGTAATCTGTCCTGTAAGCATAAGATAGATTAATGTGTCATAGGCAGAGCGGGTTTTGATGATCGCTTCGGCCTTGTTTCTGAGTCCCTCGGAGTTTCTGATATGTTCTTTAACCAGCCAGTTGAAACTCAAACCAAGAGCAAGAATCACCGCTGCCAAAAGAGCGATTAGAATCGTTACGGACCCTCTTTCATTTCCCGTATTTGCCCGCATATCCCCGCTTCAACTGAGAGTTCACATGAATTGCATAAGTCATCATTTTTTTTTCATCGCCCTGCATGTATTCAATGCGAACCAGCAAGGGAAGCTGCTTTGTCTCCGCTCCCTCGAAAATTTTGCGCCATTTATGTTCTTCATCCCGAATATCATAGCCGTAAAATTCGAATTGAACTCTGTCAATGCCTTCTAAAATTTTAACCGACCGGCCTTTTTTATAAGCGCCCGAAGTAAAATCATCTCCCAGTTCGCGGTAAGATTTGGCATAAACGGGCAGTTCATAATAAATCAGTTTTTCTTTTCCGTTTTCCGTGCTTTCTTTTCTTATCCATACGGCAACCGGCATATCTCCGGCAAAAGGCGCCAGCGTCACAAATGAAATTCCGTCTTGATTTCCTCTAAAATAAGGAAACCAACCCTGTGTTTCTGTATTCACATAATAATCAATGATTGAATGAAAACTTTTATCCGTCCAGATATCCTGGGCATAATCCCAGAAACAGAATCCCTTCTCAACGAGTCTTTGATATTGTTTCAATCCTTGATTTAATGCCATTCCCCCCAAAAGAAGCATTGCTGATAATATTGCTATCGCCACAACAACCTCTATCAGCGTATAGCCGCGACAAGTGTCACTTTTCTCACCTCCAGTATAATGGACGGGAACGAAAAACATTAATGTGATACTCCCTTGTCAATCCTTTGAACTCCAAAATAAAATCAACTTTATAAAGAAAAAGATTATGTGTTGAATTTTTCCTGACAGCGACAGATCTGGAAAAAATAGTTTCCGGTGCGGCATGATTGTTACTCGCAACAAGATGCGATATCCATTTCATCATAACGCCGTCTCCCAGGTCTTCCGTTCCCGATTGTCTTTCCAGTTCTATAATTTTAAAAAGACTTCCCGCCTGCAACAACTTGGACGACAGAAGATTGACCTTATTAACTCTCTCCATGTGATCGAACCCCATCTGAAAAATATACATGGCGGAGGCAATACTCGCTGTCAGGATAAGACCGGCAATTAATACCTCCAGGACGAGAAATCCCTGAGATTTTTCTTGTCTCATATACTTCTTCGCTCCAGAGAAAGATCACCCAAAGGAGCATGAACAACGAGGCTTTGTTCAACATCATCCACGCTCAAAACAATGACACCCCCTGACGACGTTCCGTTTTGAAAAAATACTATAGGTTCGGGTATATTAATTTTTATCCCGTCAAATATTTTCTTGCTCCCACTCACACTAATTGCGCCATTCTGCGACGAAAGAACCTTCCTTTCACTGTAAAGAAAAGCGTCCCGCCGCAATCCGGAAACGTAAGTCATGACTTCCTGAGCGCGCAGAGATGCATTATAAGTGGCGTACATCCCATATGAAACGGGCATGATAACAGACAACACCATCCCCACGAGAATAATAACAATAAGAAGTTCGATGATTGTGAAGCCGTTTTTTTTATCTATCCGCTCCATAAAATAATCTTCATTTCCCATAGATCTGGCTTTCCATTTTTTAGCATGGCTTATATAGATGTTTTGTATTGCGATTTAATGACGGGATAATGATGTTTTTGTTAATTAAGGTTAAGGAGTTAATATAACAGTTTTTTCCGCTGATCTGAGCTGGAATGTTTCGGACGGTGCCTTATCCGTAGGTCGGTGAGACGAAACCGGAAAAAGTCAACAATACAGTTAGATATCCCAACAGACTAAAAATCAATAATGGCAAACTGTAAATCCTGAATATAGGAAAATCAACATCCCCAAGTAAATAGAGCCATATCCAACGACTCTTTTTACGCCAGATGGACGATACTTCGTAATTAAATATAAACGATAAAATAACCATTGCCGAAAATGCCAGACAGAACGGACAATAGACATCATTTTGTATTTGGAAAGCATATAAATACACTTCAACACCGAGACCGGCGGCCAAAAGCGTTCGCACAAATGGCAATAACCTAAGGGCGGCAAATACAATTATGACAAGCATATAAGCAATGCCGACCCATTTGAGATTAATCCCCCATATATCTCCTTTAAGATATCTGCATGCCGTATCGCAATAGTCGTAATACATCATCAATCCGATGCCAATAATCGACAACACAATTGTGATAATAGTGCGATATTTTTTTATGATCATTATTAATATCATCCTTCCTTAATATAATTTTATAGCAGATGGATATTAAAATCTTGTTGCGGTCGTATGATATGTTTATGAAACATGGGAACTCAAACTGAAGTTTCTTTTGAGCACTTTATAATCTCCCCGCATCGCCAATTATCAAAACACAGATGATTTCAGAATCAGCATCAGTACAAATCCGAACTATACTTTTTCTCCACGAGAAATTGATCAAACTGACCTGCCAAAGAAATTTTTACCACATGCTAAGTCAGGATTATGAGGTATTTGATAATTACAATTTGCAAATATCACATCTCTGTGAAGAAATAGAATCGTTCTGTTACACGAAGTTATAGATACTTAACAAAGCGCCAATTTAATAATTGAAAATTTCTTCCTTCCTGAAGTCAACAAAATGTCAACCTCAATAAAGATGTTAGACTTCAATTAGAAATAAATGACAATTATCTTTATAGGAACTCTTGAATACGTGATTTATTTCCTTACAAACCTTTTCCTTAAAATAATTATTAACAAAAGATTTATAGATCTGTGTTACAAATGAAATATATAACTGCTATAATTAATTATATTAAATGGCTTGATGAGTCTTCCCCTGCCATTTCGTTATCTACGGAACCTTTGCTGACATAACAAAAAATTGTTTTGAACCAGAAAGTCCGGATCGAAAATGCAAATCTTTTGATCTGGACTTTTTCTTATAAAAGGCTGCACAATAAATGAGAATATAGAGAAGGACTAATTAAAACATGCGTTAAACATTATCTGTTTAAGATCATTTTTGTCGAATTCGTTTCACATTATGGTTCAACACCATTATGGGCTGATATAATTAATGCTGGTGCCGATACAACACTGGACGTATCAACAGGCATTGTGGCGTCCCCCTATTTAGAGGTTAATGGTTTGATGAATTGGGAGGCTGTAGTTCTGTTCTCAACAGCCACAATATCAGGTTCAATTAATAAGGCACAACTTTCTGTAAATCCTTATAGTTTACCATTGTGGGCACCACTAGTATTAATTGATTCTTAAGATTTATATTTTTGAGGAGTTATAGGTGAAACAAACAATATATTTTGCCATCATCAATCATTCTCGATCAATGGTTTCCCGTGTTTAATATCTTCTAATAATAAGCGGCTTTCCAATGCAGCCGCTATCTTTGCATCGTTGTATGCAAGAAGTTTTTTACCCATGATAAAATAAGCAATCCCTCGATAACAATAGGCATCAGCATGATCTGGTTTTATGCTGAGAACTCTATTGAAATCTTCAATGGCAAGCTCCTTTTGGTTTAAATTGCCATAAGCAAGTGCTCGGTTGTAAATGGCCTCGTAGTACTTCAGCTTCAGTCGAATGGCTTCAGTATAGTCTTCAATGGCCTTTTGATATTCGCCGAGTTTGCCTGTATCGCTGGCATCTATGCCTATTTTATTCCAAGCAAAAGCATTATGTATTTCTGCTACGGTATTTGTACTCATATCTTTTTGCTCTTTTTCATTATCTACCAAGCCCTGTTCTCTTATTCATTATTAGATTATTTTTTAAAACCATTTTTCTATATCTGTTCAAAATATTTTTTGACAATTAATGATATATCATATTAATAGTTTTATAAAGGTTTATTTAGACATTTAACTCATTATTTCAATTACTTAAATAAAGTATCTGCAAGCCGTAAACATAGCTAATTTTTTAAGGAAAAGACGTAAAAGTTCCACTTTACCTCCGCTAATAAATTAACCCCCTAAAACGTATCCATATACTCCTTTTTCTTCAAAAGAAGGGGTATTGTCTTGAGAGCATGCTCCCGCCTTGCTCCATTTATATAAAAGTAAACACGGTTTTCTTTTTTTCATGACCATTTTCACCATTCATGTCTGGATCTTTTTTTTGATCTTCGTAAATAATCCTCATCGTTACTGGTCCGCCATCTTTACCGGTATTTTCAGTTTTATCCGGAACCTTACCCTCAAGGCGCTCCATGATCACTTTCAAATAAGCGTCCTTACCTTGCATGGCATGTTTTATAGTGGCAGTAGCCAAGAGATCAAGGATTCGTTTTCCTGTTTTTTCGTCAACACTTTTAAGGATTTTTTTGATGGCGTTGGTTAGTGATAATGACCCCTCTGGTCGTCCATTTTTCTTTGGCTGGTTTTTTGAAGAGAACATCTTCAGGTTTTCTTTCGATTTTTCGTTATACATTTTAATTTCCTCCGTTTTGTATTAGAATTGATTTTTTTCCCGTAAAGATTTCCCATCTTTTGCAGATGACATCACAATAAATTGGATCTATTTCCATCCCGTAACAGATGCGGCCTAATTGATCGGCAGCAATTAAAGCAGGACCGGACCCAAGGAAAAGATCGAGAATTATTTCTTCCTCTTCCGAATAATTGTTTATACAGAAAGCGAAGAGACCGACTGGTTTTTGTGTCGGGTGAACCCTTTTTAACCCTTCGATATCGCGCTTGCCTTCCCGCGTATAGCCGTTCCAGATTTGACGGTACATCCTGGCAGGAGACGCCAAGTTCGTCCAAGCCATTTCGCAATCGGCGAAGTTGTTTGATGAAGTTTCACCTCGTTTATCCCATATGATCCAGCAGGGTGATGGCGGTAAAAAGTCAGTGAAATAATTCCCGCCCCAAAGGATAACTTTCTTTATGCCGATCTCCTGACTCAAGTGATAAATTTTCTGAGCTGTCTCTGTTGTTTTATCACCGACAATCGGTGAATACATTTTACCGCTGCCGCCTATCTGCCCTTTGCCCGTCGCTTTATCTATTTTGCGAACAATATTAACGCCATAAGGGGCGTCAGTTAGAAGAAGGCTTCCGTGCTGTGTACCCATTAATTTTTGCACGTCTTCTTTCTTCGTAGAGTCCCCGCACATGATCCGGTGCTTTCCCAAAAGCCAGATGTCGCCTGTTTTAGTGATGGGTTCGGCGATCTTTTCGGCTTCGGCTTGAGCATCGAATTCATCCTCCATTACTTCACCGGCAGACAGCCAACCCTTCGGCAGCTCAACACCCCAATTCTCAAGGGGTAGATCCGACCATGTACTAGCCAATACTGAGAAGTCCCATTCGCCCCACGCGCCATTGTCCTTAATGGCGATTGCCCGTTTCTGGGTTTCTGTTAGACCCTTCATAATGATAACGGGCACCGATAACATTTTCAGCTTCTTTGCCGCCTCAAAACGCATATTGCCGCCCAGGATTTTAAAATGCCCGTTCTCGGGGACAACTAATAGAGGACGCGCTTCAAATAACTCCGGAGATTCCTCTAGTGACCTACATAGGGACATAAATTGATCTCCTTTAATTAAGCGAGGATTATCCGGGTTCTTTTGGATATTTGTTGTGGATACATATTCTATTTTGTAAGCATTGCTCATTATAAGACCTCCTTAAAAATCCTTATTTATCTATATAAAGGATTTTCGAGGCCCACTAAATTTCAAAAATTGAATTTATTTTATTTTTTATTGAGTAAATGAAGATAACCAAATGAAATAACAGTGAATAATATTTTTAAATATTTATAGACATGAGTAAGCTAATGACCAGTACTAATGACTAGTAAATGATAGCAAACTCCTTACTAAACTAAAATACGGGTTCGCTCTCAGATATTTCTAGTAAAAGCCGGGCGATTTTAGTCGCACAAACACTTATACTCTTCGTTTGTGCTTACCGTTTATTTTTACTGTAAATGTTTGCAGATTTTGTCTAACTAAAAGCAAACTTCCCTTATCCTCGATAATCCATTCAAACATCTCGCCACGTTCGAACTCCATAGCCTTTGCAACAGCAGCGGGGAAATTAATGTACCACTGCTCACTCTTCTTGCGTTTAATCAATTGCACCTTGGTTTGATAGCCCACAGTTCACCTCCATGCTGTCTAGTTATTTTACTAGATATCATAACACAAAATAGTCGAGAATAAATACTCCCGATTCAAAATATTTTACGAAATGGCCAAACAAATAAATTAATCTATCACTGCTCGCTACCCTCGCGTTTAATGGACTGCCCATGGTGCGATAGCCGTTGAATCATCATCATAGTATCTAGTTATATTACTAGATATTAAACATAAAATAATAATTTCACCCTTCACAAAAATCACGTTTATTTCTCGTTTTGTACGAGATTTTTGGTTGAATATCGAATTTGGATACAGAGACTGGTTTGCAACAGACTACCAGCACCACCATGAAATTTCCTCTCTGGAGTATCTTTCTGTCAACTGCACTCAGAAGGGCGCAGTTGGCGCACTTCCTATCGAATGAGTTGACCGGAGAAACCGGTTTCAAGAACGTCAATCCCTCAAAATCCCCAATTTTCTATATTGGGCCTTTTCGTCGGTCAACATGTATGTTTGAAATTGAGGTTTAATGCAAGTTGAAGTTTATGCTAATTTTTATTTTTAACTCGTTTATTTCTCAATTGCAAAATATCTTCAGATACTATAAATTCTCTGACCTAGATAATTGTTAACAGGTTTTTAATCATGTCCTGGTACGTTGTACATACAAGAAGCCGCCATGAATATAAGGTAAACTCCCGCTTCATTCAAAAGAATTTAACGACTTTTCTACCCGAAATAGAATCATGGAGCAGGCAAAAAGACAGGAAAAAGAAAATACTGACTCCTCTTTTTCCCGGATATGTTTTTATCCAAACTTCTTTACTGGATAATGAAACAAAATTGACTATTTTAAAAACAGCCGGCGTCGTGTGTATTTTGGGGAAAAAAGAAAAAGCGGAAGCCATACCGGTTCCGGATAACAAAATTGACGCTATCCGCCAGTTTGTAAATTCGAAAACCGAAATTTTTACAATTCAGTTTCCCCAATTGGGTGAACCGGCGCGTATCATTGACGGACCGTTTGCCGGAATTGAAGGAACCGTCGTCAGAAGAAACGTCGAAAAGGAACTCTTCGTTGTTTCCATAGAACTCCTGCAAAGAGTGGTAGCCATACAATTAAAAGGATTTCAAATCGCCAAACTTTAATTGTTTTGCTCTATATGAATCATATATTTGACGACCGTCGTGGAAACACGGTTCAAACATATCTGAAACTACCGATTATATAGCCTCACAAAGCCCGTAGCCTTCTTTCTGAATCGGGCTGAATCGTGCAAAACCGGTCTCTCATGCCGGAGAAGTACTCTCATCCTGTGGATCGTTGAGCGTTATGAGAACGAGAAAAATATTCTAGAAAAAGAAATTGAGGACGAAACTATAAAGAAAAAATAAGGTATTGTCAGCCACTAAATTAGATTCAGATTCTACCTCAAAGTACCGCTTTGCCAATTACTCACGTTATCTCGTAATAATCTCGATAATGGCCATGTAGCGCTTACAGATATTGGAGTAAATGGAGGAAGAAGATAATATCTTTTCTTTATAAGTTTTGAATGGTTGCCAAAATGCCCAACATTTTAACTCCGAATTTTGTAATTGGATTATCTTGTTTGTTTCTCGTTTAGCACGAGATTTTAGCATATTGAAGGAGAAATTTTCCAGCATATGCCGCGAATCCCCCCGCATTCTGGGTCAACTTGCCGTATAAACTCTTTAGACAATTTATGTATAATTTGGCGAACCAAAATCATCTGGTTCTCATCATTGACAAAATATCTTTTGAAGCTTAAAATATAGGAAAAGTTGCAAATATTGGCGAAATTTGCGGACTTAAGATTTAATTAGCAAAAAACAGGCGTTTTTTATTACGTCATTTGAAATTAACTGTTTTTATAAAATGTATAAAGATGAGATTTCCAAAACATTGTATCAAAAAAGAATAAATCTTTTTTCGCTAGATGAATAAAGGAGATTTTTTTATGAAGGTATTCAAGACAAACAGCCTGGGCACCATATTGCGGGGATTATCTGTCACTATTATTTTTTTCTTTCTGCCGGTGCTGGTTTATGGACAGGCGCCCTTAATGACAAAACATATGCACGACGAAGTTTTAAGCGGTCAGGCCGGATTGATTAACCGGCTACCCGCATCGCAGTCCTTACAATTAAACATTGTTCTGCCGCTGCGCAACGAAGCGGAACTTGATGAACTGCTGGAACAAATTTATGATCCGGGAAGTCCCCTGTATCATCAGTTCCTCAGCGTGGAAGAATTCACCGAGCGGTTCGGACCGTCGCAGGAGGACTATAATGCCGTGATCAGTTTCGCCCAAAAGAACGGTCTGGCCGTTACAGGCACTTCACCCAATCGAATGGTGGTTGACGTCGAAGGGCGCGCAGTCGACATCGAAAAAGCGTTCCATATGAATATGAATATATATCAGCACCCGACGGAAAACCGTGTTTTTTACTCACCGGACAGGGAACCGACAGTAGATTTATCTGTAAAGTTGTGGCGTGTCGCGGGTCTTGATAATTTTTCGAAGCCGCGTCCGATGGGCTTGATGAGAGATGTGAAAGAAAACGGCACAAAAACCACGGGGTCGGGCCCCAGTGGCTATTTTATCGGCAGCGACATGCGGACAGCCTACTATGGAGGCACAGCCCTCACCGGCAGCGGCCAGTCGGTTGGCCTGGTTGAATTTGCCGGCTATAACATGGCGGACATCACCAACTATTTCACGAAAGTGGGACAGCCCCTGAACGTTTCCGTGGTCGGCGTATCGACGGACGGATCTAGCTTGAGCTGCACGGGAAGGTGTGATGACACCGAGCAGGCGCTGGATATTGAAGTAGCAATATCAATGGCTCCTGGTATGAAAAGCGTGCTGGTTTATGTATCCGATACCAGCGATGTCAGTATCTTCAACAAGATGGCCAGTGACAATATTGCCAAGTCGTTGGCGTGTTCATGGGGATGGAGTCCTGCTGATTCAACAAGCGATGATCCGATATTCAAAGAGTTCGCGGCGCAGGGCCAGACTCTTTTTGTCGCCTCCGGCGACAGCGGCGCTTATAACTCAAGGTCGAGATACGTCTATCCGGCAGATGATGCTTATGTAACATCGGTTGGCGGCACGGACCTTACAACCGCAAGCGCGGGCGGCGCCTGGAAATCCGAAACCGCTTGGTCTTACAGCGGCGGTGGCATTTCTCCTAACCGCATTGCAGTCCCCAGTTACCAGACGGCGACGGGCGTTATCACCACGGCCAATAAAGGATCAAAAGTTTATCGCAATGCTCCGGACGTCGCCATGGAAGCCAATACGGATAACTATATTTGTTACGACGGAACCTGCGCAGGCGGTTGGGGCGGAACAAGCTTCGCTGCGCCGCGCTTTGCAGGATATCTGGCTTTGGTCAATCAACAGTCCGTTGCTCACGGTCACAGCACACTTGGGTTCCTTAATACGACTCTTTACTCCATCGGACTGGGAACAGGTTACAATTCCAATTTCCATGACATTACCAGTGGCAATAACGGCACCTATTCAACGCAAAAAGGTTATGATCTGGTTACGGGATGGGGCTCTCCTAACGGGACCGGCCTGATCAATACACTGGCTCCTTAAAAGAAAATAAACTTAACCATTGGGTCATAATTACAAAATAAAAAGGCGGATTTAAATCCGCCTTTTTATTTGCAGTCATAGCTGAAATCACCTTTTGAATATTAATCAGTTGTTTGATGGCCGTGTAAAACTGAGACGTAACATAATAAAATTGGGTTGAATAACTAGTAACCTCCAATAAATGATAATTCAGTTGCCAAGAGTTCGAATCGTTTTCCTGCCCATCAATACCTTTTCTCTGGAAAAATCTTCCGGTATATACCGCCCAATTCCACAGCATGTTGCGCGCTTTCTTATTATTGAGTCGACCGGAGAAACCGGTTTGAAGCATATCAATGCCTTAAAATCCCCTGTTCTCTCTTTTGGGCTTTTTCGTCGTCAACGTATTATTTGACGAGGATCTGTCGCTGCTATTTCCACTGCAAACGAATAAAACTTGACAATGGAAACTGCAGGGAATATTGAAAAACACTATTAATATCTTTCAAAGAATCGTTCCAAAAAATAAAATTATAAAGGACTTATTGTGAAAAAGAAATTTTCTTTGCTTTACTTACTCATGATATTGTTACTTGCTTTTACCTCTATCGGTTGGAACTTTATGGATGAGATTTGCGGATCATCTTCCAAAGACCCGGCAGATTTTTTTTCTAAAGCATCTCCCCGCGCACTCAAATTGGTAGAGCGGGCCTGGCAGGACTACCCGAATCAGACTGTTTACGATCTTCATGTGCATGCGTTTGGAAACAATGAAAAAGAAAATGGTAATTACATTAATCCCGAAAGTATTAAAATTGCCCATGTCACTCATTATTTAAGATTGAAAGCCTATCTGAGCGCCGGAAAAGTGAACAACATTAATTCCATTGATGAACAATATATAACACATCTGGTCAGGCTGGCGCGCAATATGGGACATCCCGTTCGCTTATATCTACTGGCCCTGGATAAATACTACGATAAGTCCGGAAATGTTGTCATGAAGAATACAGATTGTTATGTCTCAAACCAATATGTATTCAAGATTGCCAATACTTATCCCGATATATTCGAGCCGGTTGTTTCCATTCATCCCTACCGCCGGGATGCCGTTGAGGAACTGGAGCAATGGGCAAAAAAAGGCGTACGTATGGTTAAATGGATACCGAACGTTCAAGGTATGGATCCTTCAGATGAAAGCATCGTTCCTTTTTATCTTACCATGAAAAAATTCAACATGACATTACTGGTACACTCCGGAGAGGAATTAGCCCTGGAAACTCACGGACAACAGTATTTGGGCAATCCTTTGTTGCTGCGCAGACCGCTTGACTGCGGCGTAAGGGTCATTGTCGCCCATTGCGCATCTTCCGGGAAAAATGTCGACCTGGATGATCCCCGCAAGCGAAAAGTTCATAATTTTGATTTATTCATGCGTCTGATGGCAGAGAAAAAATACGAAGGTTTGCTTTACGCGGATATTTCCGGCACCACTCAATTCAACCGTATGAATAAAACTCTTCCGGTGCTGTTAAATCGTCAGTACATTCATGCCCGGCTGGTCAACGGCAGCGACTATCCACTTCCCGCCATCAATGTTTTGATTCACACGGCCAATTTTGTCAAAAAAGGCTATATAACCAAAGATGAGCAAAAAGCGCTGAAAGAAATTTACGATTATAATCCTCTATTGTTTGATTTTGTCCTGAAAAGAACAATTCGCAAACCCGGTAGCGATCATGGATTCTCTCCCAAATTGTTTATAAATAATCCACTATCCACCAATAGGATTAGTGAAACGGGATAGAAGAAATACAACACATCAGCGTCTATATTCAAAAAATATACGCTTTTTAAGATTCGTGTTTCCATTTTACCGGGGAAAGTACTCGTTGCAAGGTGCTAATGATAACGCATTATATATACTTACTATGCGTTTCCGATAATGAAATGAGACGTCATTAAAATGTTTTTGCCGTTTCGATTATTGCAAAAGCTATGGCCCCGCCTGCGTATTGCCGGAAATCCTTATATCCGCGGACATCAGAACAGTGTTGTACGGATTCCAGGTTGACAACAGATAGTTGACCCGGATGTTTCCGTTTTTTTCCGGCGGCGAAATAACGGGCAGTAAATAGGGGGCATAGGCGCCGGCCTTGTCGCAGTGAATCATATGTTTGCCATCACAGGGACCTTCGCCGCAGCAGTAGCGAACCCGGAAATTTTCATCTCGCATGGAATGCACTACTACAGCCTGCGACCACGGACCGTCAGGCCGACGCGCGGCGCGAAGCACGACCTGGCCTTTGGCGGCATACATGAGCAGCCAGACTCCGGCGCGCTTGTAGTGCCGTGCCGAGAGCTCCCCGACAGCGTTTTCTTCAGCAACTGGAACGGCCATCGTGCCTTCGGGCAACCATTTGCCCAAGCCGCTGAAATATTCAAAACCGCCCGGCTGGGAAAGGCTCTTTAAGGGTTTTCTTGCCAGGTAAACGGCACTCCGCCTATAGGAACCGCTGCCGAATAAGTAAAGATAGCCGTCATCTTCATTGACAACCGGCGCGACATTGATAAAGTGTCCACCCATGCGTCCCCCGTCTTGTTCATCAATCATATAAAGAATCTGATAGTGCGGTTGTTTGTCCGGTGACGGAGATTCCCATTTCGCAAGGTAAGAAATCGTCATATTGACAGGCTTAACGCTAAGATCCGGTCCTCCGGTATAAAAGATATACATGTTTCCGCCGTAAGAGAAGGCTCCGGAAGGAACCTCGAATGTACCCGGAACATCCGGAAATTTCGGACCGGCTGGATTGCGTACATACATGGAAAGCGCTTGTCCCGTGGGCGGAATCATTCTGCCTGCGGCGAAATCGTGTTCAGCCGGAGGTTTGGCCCGCAGAAAATTCAGGTGTCCGCATAAAAGTTCCGGGTTTGCGGCAAGCTTTTCCGCTGATGCATCCACGTAACCGACCGAGTCGGGACCTGAACCTGGCTTCCAGGAATCTTTAAAAGCCATTGTGTCGCCGAAAAAGAACCAGACTTGTTCGCGGCTGGCCGCGGATATGCCCAGGTCGGTGCCTTTAAGATTAAAACGATGCTGGAGATCATTGGCCGTTGGGTCATCATTGAAGCGTTCATTGATGAGTTTGCAGACCATTGAATAATTTATAATCTCAATCTGGGGAGGTGAGTTCTTAATATGGCTCAATGCCGGTACTTCAGAAGAGGGATTACGGACATCTCCCGCAAAGGAAATATTCGTGGACAGAATCAAAACAAGCGCCAAAATCATGTTCGCTAACCTAAAAGCTCTCCCTGTGTTCTGCCTATTTATTTCTATAAACACTAACTTATAAGTCATATAAAAGCTTCCTCATATTTATTCGCATTATTTAAGATCGATTTACACCGGGAACACGTGCCACAACTTTGATTGAACTCCGTCATTTTTTTTCAGGTTGTAAGCTATCAAAAAATCAAAAACTGAGAAACTGAAGATGACCAGTTGTAAGACTCCATAATAAAGCAGAATTGCATGATACTACTTTATTTAACCAAATGAGAAAATAATATAATCAGATTGAATTACATACCCTCAACAATTGCCTTCCTTTTTTGCTCATACTCTTCATTTGTCAGAGGGCCTTCATCTTTTAATTTTTTTAACTCACGCAATCTTTGAGCATCGGAATTTTTTGTGTTTGTTTCCGTACCGGAAGAAGGGTTGCCCGTCGTCTTATTTTGTAATTGTTTGATTTGCGGCTGGCTCGCCAATTCCTGCGCCCACGTGCCCGCCAACGATGCCATTGATTCCGGGACTAATTCCTCCCAGGTGCTTGTGAAGCTCAATTTTTTCGAGGTCTCTTTACTTCGCCAAATCTCCTGAGCTTTTCCATCCAAGGCCCAAATGTCACCTTTCACAATACCATATGACCCGGGATTTGCCATGCAACCTGCTTTATAAATGTATTCCTGAAGATCGGCCTGGATCAGAATATCATAACCATTTGCGACGGGCTGCGTTACAACGGTTAAATCACTGAATATCTGCCTTAAAGTTCCCTCAACCGTTCCGGCAAAAATCTGACCAAATGCTCCTTTGATATGCATCGCGATGCAGCCACGGCTTGCGTCAGTCGGCTGCGTATAATTTCTTGTTGACTCAGGAATGTATAATGCTGCCTTTAGGGGCAATTTATTAAGTCCCGCCGTACTGGGAAGCACCGGGGTGGTATCGACTAAATTTTTACTGTAAGCGCAGCCAAAAATGCAGATCAAAAGAAACCACGCAAGAAAATTCAAAATGATCTGAGAAGAAAAATATTTTCTTTTCATAACCATTCCTCCTTCTGGAATGAAATAAAAATAATTGAAAAACTTTTCTAATCTACCTTAAAAAAACAACACAACTTTAGAGAAATTGATTTATAAGGTATGCGGTTTTTATATCATAGGTTATGTTAATCTTAAACTGCTTTTTGATAGTTACTGATCAAAAGATTACATAAATATCAAAATGGTTATCTCGTTTTGCACGCGACCATTTTTGCTTTTATCTATGTTTCACACACATCTTTATATTTCCGGACTTACTAATCCTATTTACTTCTGTTCACTATGAACGGTAGGGTATGCTCTAAAAGTGTCAAGAATATGCTGATAGTCGGGACGATATTCCAGAAATTGGCTATCCGGAGCGCTGTATATAAGGACGCAAAATTCTCGCCCTATTTCAAGCACCGTATATTCTTCACGCACCTTTATCTCCTTTGCATTCATGGAATGCGGCGGCCAAAACCCGAGAGTATCCTTTGTAAATTGCTTCGCGGCATGACCGTTGACTAAAACTTCCCTAACTGCGCTGATTTCTTCTCCTTCAAGTTTTATGATCGGCGGTTCAAATTGCCGGTTAAGATAATCGGCCGCGCTGATAAAATAAGTGTTATCAATGGTATAATAACTAACATCGATCCAGGGTTTGATTCCTGCCCTGGAATCTTTGAGAACGAAGATGGTTCCATAAACTCTGGTTCGTTTATCCTCGTTCCTGTCGCGTCTATTTACCCAATCCTCCGGAATCTCACACTCAAAGAATCCTTCCTCCAAACGGTATTTTGTGTATTTCTTTACGGAGGAAGGAAGCCCCGTCGAGTCGATATTACGTTCACAGATTGAGAAAGGGCTAACGGTTTCTTCGTTATGAATTATTTCAGGTTGTGTTGCAAAGGCCTGAGGAATCGGAAACGAGCCGGTCAATGCTATAAATAATGATGCCGTGACTATTAATCTTCTAATCATTTTTTTCGTTCATTCTTTGGTATCCCGACCTGTTGAGAGCATTCATACTAAAGGCTAAATTAGAAATCTGCCATTTATTTCTTTCTATCTCTAATGGTTTTGTTTCAAAATGCCATCCAAACTCATATTGACCAATTGAAGTGAGCAATGCATCCGTGGTTAACGCGCGAGACATTTCCTAACTGATTTTGATACATCGCTTTGAATTACTTTACCATGTTTATCAACTATCAATATGCTTTGTAAGTCTGCATGTTTATCTTTTTTACCGGCTGACTTGGACAAATAGCTTTCAACCGATATTTGGATTGATCCGTCATCATGGGTACCGACCACAATATTTACGGCAAACTGATCAAAGGAACTCTTTCCCGTTTGTCCCTCTCGATGCATGGAAAAGTTGACAATATTAACGTCATCCTTGTTTTGTACCGGTTGACCTGCTTCATTAAAAACTCCCGTCATTTCCTCGCGGAGCTCTGCCGAAAAATTTTTTCCATTTTTGCCCAAAGCTTCTGCGCGGCCGTAAACCTCCTGCATCGCGCATCCAAGGGCTTTCTGCCAACCCTTCCGCAGTTTCTCAGAGTCAGATTTTTCTTTATGCTTGATGTTAGCATCTGTGTCCGTCATATCTTTTAAATTCAATTTACCGCCTTCATCAAATCCCTGAAGGTCAAGTTTACCTGAGTCTGTGCCCTTCATTTCATTCAGGGCATCTGTCTTTCTCTTTAAGAATTCATCCTGTTTCTTTTTATCTTCCGCTATCTTTCGTTGTGTGTCTTCTTCCTGCTGCTGTTGCCAACTATTATCGTTATTTTCCGGAGGTGTGTAGGATGGCTGGGGTGAATAGCCTGATGAAGGTTGAGAGCCAACGCACCAGTCGCGACAGTTTCTATCATCGTTAAAATTGTAATATTGGCCGCGACAGTAACATTGAACCGCTCCGAGAGCCATCGAAGGAATATTCAGAAAAACCGCGGCAATCGTTATAGCTATGAAGCATTTACGAGTCCGGACAAACAAAAGGAAATGATTGCATCGAACCTTTTTCTTTTTCATTTCTTCTTCTCCAACTTTGATAATTCATCGTTCAGGATATCCAGTCCATTTTGACAGCGGTTACAGCCCATTTCCCGTTCTTGAATTCCACAGTGTATGTGTATCCGGCCGCAGCCAGGGGCCCTACATAGTAACAACCGAAGACTTCAACTGTTGTATCCGAAAGGCGTTTGATATTTTTTACGTAGAACTTCACGCCGCGCACGCGGATTGTCGGTTCTGAAGAAACCGATTTGTTAATTTTCAAGGAATCATCCTTGAATTCCGATCCCCTCCGGATGGGTGGTATGTGGTCTTTGAACCTTGATAAGAAATTGGAGTTCGGATCTTTGCCAAAAAGTTCCAAAAAGAAGAATGGAACATTGCCTTTATAGGGTGCGTGGTCAAACTGGTACCGAAAGGTTGTCTCGGCTATGTCCAGAGCCTGTGCTGCGGAAATCGACTTGTCGTATGGACGCGCTACGTCCTGATCCTTGGCAAGAGCGTAGAATGCTCCCCAAAGGGTACAGACAAATGTAAATAAAGCTATAGTCTTCCTCATGTCTTCCGCCCGCACACAATTTTATGTTAATCAGCGCTAAACTTATAAACACGGTAAATTAAGAATTTCTGATTGTGTAATCTAGTATAAAATCGGGGACGGTAAAACAGGAGATTAGGAAGAAAGAAAGCATCGTAAGAAGGACTATGGATTGAAGTATTTACGGGATGATCATCTTGTTTTCTCGTTTATCGATTTTTTTATAAAGGACGTCATCAAAAAGGAGTAAAAAATAAATTTTAAAGATTGACATCATAGGTAACATACGTTACATTACATATGTAATTTAAATAGACCGGAGGTTGCATGCCGCCTAAAAAAATTTTTAACAAAACAGATATCATCGACTCTTCTCTGAAAATTGTTAAAGAAAAGGGATTCAAACAATTAAGCGCCCGTGAAGTGGCCAGGGAATTGCTATCATCAACACGGCCGGTTTATGAACATTTTCAATCAATGAATGAGCTTAAAAAGACGGTGCTGCAAAAGACTGTCGACCTCCTCTATGATTATGTAACCAGGCGATACACGAAAAATGCCTTCCTGAATACAGGCGTGGGATATGCTTTGTATGCCAGGGATCATAAGGAATTTTTTAAAACCATATTCCTCGAGGACAATGATGCAAGCGGAATTATCGATGAAATGTTAAGAAAACTGGACAAGGAAATCGCGAAGGTACCGGAGCTAAAGAGGCTTTCTCATACGGAGAGAAAGGATCTGTTGAGGAATGGCTGGATATATACCCATGGATTTGCCGTGATGATTTTTTCCGGATACATAAAAAATGAGCAGGATGGTTGTATCATCAGAACGCTTGCTGAAGCAGGTCCCATTTTTATTGAAGATGCGCTTCGTAAACACAGGGGAAACAACTCTGACGCGATAAGCAACAAAACGATAAAGGAGATTTTATAATGTCTGAAAACCCTCTGCACTTACTCATGAACCCGCAATCCATAGCGGTCGTGGGAGCAAACAATACCCCCTCGAAAATGGGAACCATACAGGCTATGAACATTTTTAAAGACGGTTTTCGCGGCCGGTTTTATCCGATTCATCCCACAGAAAAAACTGTATTGGGGTTTAAGGCTTATGCTTCGCCGGAAGATTTGCCCGAAGTTCCCGATCTGGCCATGCTGATCATTCCAATAAAAGCCGTCGTTCCCCTTTTGGAGAGTTTCGGTAAAATAGGCACGAAAAGAGCCATTGTAATCACCGCCGGCTTTAAGGAAACGGGGGACGCCGGAAAAGATATGGAAAAAAAGATCAACCAGATTGCAAAACGCTATCAGATGCGTTTTGTCGGTCCCAACTGCATGGGAATAATCAACTCTCAGCTTCCGTTAAACACAACGGTGCTGCCTATAGCCAAAGAACCCGGTTTGCTTGGTTTTGCTTCCCAAAGCGGCACTTTTCTGAGTCAATCTTTGCCTTACTTGAATAAAAGAGGAATCCGCTTCAGTAAAGCGGTAAGTCTGGGCAACGAAGCCAATATAAATATGGTTGATGCGCTGGAATATTTGGGAGAAGATGAACAAACAAAAGCTATTATCCTTTACATTGAAGGAATTCGCGAGGGACAAAAATTTTTAGAGACAGCCCGTAGGATCACTCCGCACAAACCTGTCGCGGCGTTATATGTGGGCGGTTCCTTATCCGGAGCGCGCGCGGGATTCAGCCACACCGGAGCCATGGCCGGTCCGGATTTTCTCTACAACGGTATCTTTAAACAAGCCGGCATCATTCGGGTCGGCTCCATTGAAGAGCTCTACATGTATGGCTGGACGCTGGCCACACAACCGCCGATGAAAGGAAAGCGCGTCGGCATTATGACCAATTCCGGCGGTCCGTCAACAACCATTGCCTGCACCTGCGATTCAGTCGGTCTGGAAGTTCCCCGTTTTTCCGACGGCCTGCAGAAAGAAATCAGAAAATATATTGAACCGCACGCGTCCGCGGCAAATCCCGTCGACATGACTTTTGACCTGAGTATGGAAAAACTTGCCGTTACCCTGCCGGAAATCGTTATGAAAAGCGGCGAAATAGACGCGATGATTCTTCACGGCGTCATGATGACCGGTTATTTGAAAGAAATTTATCCCAATTTAAAGGACTTCATCGGGAATATTTCCCTGGATGATTTTTTAAATTTCAGCAAGCCGATGGCAACCGGAACTTTTGAACTTTCCCGGAAGTATAAAATACCTATGTTGATATCTTCTTTCTTTGATCATGAAGATAATTATATAAAAAGATATCAGGATACGAATACGCCCGTGTTTTATTCTCCGGAAAACACCGCGCGGGCGCTTGGCTGTCTTTATCGTTACAAGCAAATTAAAGAACGTATTTCTTGTAAAGAAATTGTCCTGCCAAAAATCAAAAAGCCGGCTGTTGATATTATCCGGCAGGCTATACAAAACAAACAAAAGGCTCTGGATGAACACGCGGCTAAAGTATTGCTTGCCTGCTACGGCATACCGGTAACAAAGGAAATAATGACGTCAACAAAAACGGAATCTCTGGAAGCGGCGAAGAAAATCGGTTATCCCGTGGCGCTCAAAGCCTGCAGTTGGGAAATCATGCACAAAAGCGGTAAAGGGCTT
The DNA here is from genome assembly GCA_035524255.1 of Smithella sp. GTDB lineage: Bacteria > Desulfobacterota > Syntrophia > Syntrophales > Smithellaceae > Smithella. The sequence continues at coordinate 225,911 of DATKPG010000037.1, forward strand.
ATCGCGCTAAACGTGGAAAACGAAGCGCAGCTGAAAAAAGAATTTAATAATATTCAAAATAATGCGGGAAAGAAGGTTTCTGTTCTCGTGCAGGAGATGCTTGGCGGAAGCCGGGAATTTCTGGCCGGCATGACTCGCTTTGACGGATTCGGTCCCGGCATTGTTTTCGGCCTGGGCGGCGTTTTCACGGAAGTTTATAAAGACACAACCCTGCGTTTGGCGCCGCTTGCGGATATTGACGCGCGGGAAATGTTCGCCGACATTCGCGCTCGTAAATTACTGGACGCGTTTAGGGGAATGCCGAAGGTAAAAATTAATAAACTATCCCAAGTTATCAAAACAGTGGGGAATATTTCCTTATTGCATCCCGAAATAGCGGAGATTGATCTGAATCCAATTATCATCAGTAAAGACGAACCGGTTGTCGCTGATGCTTTAATTGTGCTTAAAGACTCTCAGGCTACTTAACTTTTTTATCTGATTTCTTGAACATATCACCGAGAGTGCCCATAGCCTTGGATGGTTTGGCCATGTAGCTGCGGAAATCTTCATCCTCGCCGGCCACTGAAGACTCTTTATCATTGCCGGCCAGATCCAGCGAAATTTTTCTGTTTTCGCGGTCAATCTTTTCAATTTTAACTTCTAGTTCTTCACCGGCTTTAATGACATCGCTTGCGTGTTTTATCTTTTTACCGCGCGCTATTTTGGAAATATGCAAAAGCCCTTCCACGCCGTCTTCCAATTTAATGAAAGCGCCAAAATTCGTCAGGTTGGAGACCTTGCCTTTCAGCAAGCTTCCTTCGCCATATTTTCGCACGAAACCATCCCACGGATTGGCAAGAGTAGCTTTTGCGGATAAGGTGATCCGGTTGTTTTCCCAATCTAGATTGATGATAACAGCCTCAACCTTGTCGCCGGGAGAATAGAGAACTTTAGGATCATCAACTCTTCCCCAGCCCATTTCCGAGACAGGCATCAGAGCGTGAACGCCGCCGATATCAACAAACGCGCCAAAGCTTTGCACGCTTTTAACCACGCCGTTTACGGTCATTCCTTTTTGCAGAGAATTTTTAAGCGCATTGACTTTTTCCTTTTCCATTTTTTCGAGAAGAGGACGACGGGACAGGATGATGTTTCGCCCGTTCTCCGAATATTCGGTAACAACAAACTCAAATTTCTGGCCGATATAGGCGGTGACATCATCAATTTTTTTCGTATCCATTTGAGAGTAGGGACAAAAGCCGCTGACATTAGCGTTAATCTTTATGGAAAAGCCGCCTTTAATTTCCTTCTCTACTGTCGCTTCCACGGGAATTTGATTTTTATAGGCGTTGAATAAAAAATCATCAACGCTTTTGCTTGTCAGCAATTTGGTGGTAAAAAGTTTTTCTCCATGCTGCGAAGAAACAAAATAGGCCGTGATACGGTCGCCCTCTTTTGCGGTAAGGTTGCCACTCTCATCCAGAAATTCCTTTCTATCAAGATAGCCTTCGCTCTTGGCTCCCAGATCGAGGAATATCCAGTCCGATGTAATATTTACGATAACCGTATCAATTTTTTCCCCCACGGAAAAAAGCCTGGGGGCAAGATTTGTTTCATTGAGAAGTTCTGAAAAACTTTTTGTTTCTTCCATAGATATTCCTCTCTTTAGTAATGCCGCGTCCTTTTTGGCCAAGGCTTGGCTGACCCGATAGCATAAAAAATATAAATTGTCTTCGGGTTTTTTCCAATCTTAAAAAAATATGGATATTTAAACAAATATATATTATGAAATCACCAATAATATCTAAGGGGTTAAAATACTTATGCGTTTTGAAATCTCCCGCGGCGGCAGCGGGCTGACATATGAAATCCGCAATATCGTTCTTATTGCCAACAAACTCAAAGAACTCGGCGTTAACATAATCTGGGAAAATATCGGTGATCCGGTTCAGAAAGGAGAAAAAATTCCCAAATGGATGAAGGAAGTGCTCATAGATATTATCAAAGATGATACATCTTTTGCTTACTCACCGACGAAAGGTGTGGATTCAACAAGAGAGTTTCTTGCTGACCGCCTTAACCTTCGCAAAAAGGTGCAAATTACACCGGAAGACATTATTTTCTTTAACGGCCTGGGCGATGCCATCGCCCGCGCTTACAGCTCTATTCAGGTTGACGCCCGCATGATTATGCCCGAGCCGACCTATTCCACTCATTTCATGGCGGAAGTTCTGCACGCTTCGTTTCCGCCAAATACCTACCGCCTGAATCCATACAACGGCTGGCATCCTGATATGCGGGAACTGGAGCAGAAGGTAAGAAGCCATAAGGCGATTGTCGGGATACTGGTGATCAATCCCGATAACCCCACGGGTTTTGTTTATCCACCGGAAACGCTGAAACAAATCGTGCGGATTGCCAAAGAAAATGATCTTTTCCTTGTCTTTGATGAGACCTACATTAATATTGTTTTCAACGGTAAAAATACCGCGCTGCTTGCCGATATTGTTGATGATGTTCCGGCCATCAGCATGAAAGGAATTTCCAAGGAACTGCCCTGGCCGGGCGCGCGCTGCGGCTGGATGGAAGTTTATAACGCCGGCAAGGATCCTATTTTTACCCGCTTCATTAACACGATATTGCACCAGAAAATGTCGGAGGTCTGCTCGACAACGCTTCCTCAACTGGCTATTCCCCAAATAATGACACATCCTGAATATCAAAATTATCTGGACGGGCGTAAAAAACATTATCAAAAGCTTTCGCGTATCGCATACGATATTTTAAAGGACGTTCCCTGCCTGATGGTCAACAGAACCGACGGCGCGTTTTATATGACGATTGTTTTCAATGAATCCGGTCTTAACAGCAATCAAACACTTCATATAAAAAACAGGGAAGTAAGAGAATTCGTGGAACGCCTGGTCCATGGCCCCATCGAACATGACAAGAGGTTCGTTTATTATCTTCTGGCGGCAACGGGCATATGTGTTGTACCGCTGACATCTTTCTTTTCATCATTGCTCGGCTTTCGCATGACGTTACTGGACAAAGACGAAGCGGAATTCGAATATGTTGTCAAAACCATCGCTGAAAAAATTACGGAATACATTAATTCGGCAAAAACAAGCTTGCAAACATCTATTAACTTATCTTAATAACGCCTTACTTGTTACATGTTCAACCTGGTGGAAAGATCGATTGCATCTTATCCTAACTCATGCAGAGCCAGATCCTGATAGGCATGGAAAAATTTATGGCAAAATGTATCCCACCGCCGGCAAATATCCATCGTTTTTTCATCCGGTTGGAAAAGATTGGGATGCGCCACCAGTACAGAGATCTCTTTGGATAAGTCAGCGATGAACGCGTCATTCAGACCATAAAGAATATTACGCACAAATTCCGCAGGCGTGTACCACTCACTGGCTTTTTGCAGATCGCGGTGGATCTGAGTCAAAAGAACATTTCTCGGACCTTCCCATAACTCGTTGATAGCGGAATCGCGGTACAGGCGCGGCAGTGATGAAAAATCCTCCATGACTCCGTGGCCTCCGAATATGGACATGGCGTCTCGGATAACGTCTGTGCAATCCCAGGATGCCGCCATCTTCTGCAACATAATAAGTTCCCGTATATCGAAACGCTTCTTCCGGAGAGTTTCCGGTTCATTCACGGCCTCTTTGCCCATCGCTCCTCCTTCTTGCGCCAGAAAATCCCGATAAAGCTTGAAAGCTCCGGCAGTTGTTCTTTTGGCCATATGATCGATCTTGTTTAGCTGAACGGCCACTAGCGGAAATTGGCCGATCGTCAGGCCGAAAGCATCACGAAACTCCGCATATTTTTTTGCTTCACGAGCGGCCCGCGTGATGTAGGCGGCGGCGGAAAGCCCCACGGTGAGGCGCGAGTACGTCAGTACAATGCCGACAACATTGGCGACGCCTTTTTCCAGAGGACCGGCCGGATAGGCCAAAGCGCCGTTAAATGTGAGTTCTGCCGTGGTAAGTTCACTGGTGCCCATCTTCCACTTGATCCGGTCAATGGTGTAGCCGTTTCTTATTTCCTTTTCTTTGTTGCCGGGAAGCCAGGACGGCACGACAAAAAGGGCGACCTTTTCCGAGCCTGCCGGTTTTGCCGTAACCACGGCATAATCGGCGTGCGTTGCCGAGCAGAAAAACTTGGTTCCGTAAAGCCGCCAGGTACCGTCTTCACAGACGGCTTCCAACACATTCGACGGCACATCGGAACCACCCTGGATTTCCGAAAGATACTGGGCGCCAATGGCAAAATCGCCGTCAATGCCCTCTTTGCAATGCATAAGTATACGCTTTGTTTCCGGCGTATCGGCATACTTCTCGAGTAGCTTGACCAGACCTTCCGTGCAGGTAACGGGACAGCCGATACAGGCTTCGCCATTCTGATAAATCAGGTACATCTTGATGAGCTTTACCCACGCAGACGTTTTATCGGCAAAAAATGCTTCGGAGAAAACTTCTTGTTCCAGTATTTCCGTTTCGTGAGGACGCACGATCCTGTCGATACGGTTGTGATGGCCGTCGTAGTGCAGCATGAAAGGCCTTTTCTCTGGCCGGGCGATGCTCTCAGCAAAGTCACGCCACCTGAAAGACGCTTTAACCGATACATCCCTGGCCTGGGAATCAATCGTATCCCATTCGCCTCCTGTAAAATGACGTACAACTCTTTGAATAAAAGGATCATCCCGATAGTAATCAAAGTTTTGCCGCCAGTCTAAAAAATTATTAAATTTGTATGGATTATTTCGATTTGACAGAGACATATGACCTCCCGGGCAAGATATTTCTTGATTTTATTAACCAGTGGTTATATTACAAACCATTGGTTGCATATGTCAAGCTTTTTTAATACAAGGTCTTTGAACAATATGATATAGGGTAATCAGAGGGTTGATATGAAGAAAAGAAATTCGTTTGCCGACCTTAAAAATAATGAAAAAAGAGCGCGCCAGGATATCATTATAGAAAGCGCCAAACGCGTATTTGCCGTAAAGCCATTCAACAAAGTCAGCATTCGTGACATTGCCCGTGAAGCCGGTATCTCTCACGCGTCCATTTACCGGTACTTCCCGGATCAGCAGTCCCTGTTTGTGGAAGCCTTTCTTCACGGAGCCGAAGAAATCACGATCATTCTTGATAACATTATAAGGAGCCATCAAAAAAAAACCGCCGAAAAGGTGGCCGAAGCCTACCTCACCTATCTGATCGATAATGATCAGTATTTCCGCATGATGACGCATTTCATGCTCGACGGCTCATTATCCGCCGAAATGGTCGACAAACTTAACGCCTCCGAACGGCTTATCTTTGATAAATTCGATTCTCTCTTCAGGAAAATGAACATGCCGGAGCCGGTCAGGCCAATGTCCCATGCTTTTTTTGCGGCGTTAAACGGCGTTCTTATAACATTCAGAAATTATCCCGGCCGAAGCGCAAAAGCTGTGCATCAACATATGCACCATATCGCCCAGGTTATTGTATCTAAATTTCGCGCGACATCTCTTTAAAGATTTTTCTAATTCAATGTTAAAAAAAAGCGGAAGGTTTTACAAAGTAGCCTTCCGCTCGTAATTGAAGAAATATTTATTAGAAAATCTTAGTATCTTCCGCCGCCACCACCGCCACGGTTTCCGCCGCCGCGATTACCGCCGCCGCCGCCTCTGTTGAATCCGCCGCCGCGATTACCGCCGCCTCTTGGGCCGCCCGCGCCGAAATCTTTCTTCGGCCTTGCTTCGTTGACGGTAATTGCCTTGCCGTCAAGCATTCCTCCATTGAATTTTTTAATCGCCTCGGCAGCGCCTTCTTCAGTTTTCATTTCGACAAAGCCGAAACCTTTGGATTGGCCTGTAAACTTGTCTTTAATGATGGAGGCGGTTGCAACTTCTCCTGCTTCGGAAAAGTTAGATTTAAGATCTTCATCCGTGACCTTATAAGACAGGTTGCCGACATACAAATTCTTGTTCATATTAATCCCCTTTCTTAACTACTTTCTGTTGAAACTTCATTCCCCGATGGGGCCCCACAAAGCACCAAAATCACCCCCATCCATCTCCCGGTTGAGAAGGAAGGAAAAAGTGAGGGGCTTGTATGCCTTACCTCTGGAGCTTTTCAAAAAGCTCATTGCCGCTGAAAGCGAAAAACCACCGATACTCCTTAGGAGCATGGTGGTTGTGTCTTATCTATTAAGAAAGGTTCGACATTCTATAATATAAACACACTTAATTTTGCTCGTGTTTTAAGTAGGTCACACTACAGGTTTTTAGTCAAGAAATATTTGGCTTTATTTTTCCGGGGTATCAAACATCATTTAATCAATCTGCGCCGCATTTTGAAAATAGCCAGGGGAAACATTACAAAGCAGAAAACAATCAAGTAGCCTAAACTTATCAGTAATTTTAAATTAAATATGCCAAAACTTAACCCCCGGACAAGGTTGACCAAATGGGTAAGCGGCAAAACTAAAGCGACATATTGCGCCCACTGGGGCAAACCGGTAAGCGGAAAAAAAGTGCCGCTGAAAAGGAACATGGGAGTAATAAATAAGAACATGGGCAGATTAAATAATTCTATTCTCTCTACCATGCCGGTAAATAACATGGCGGTGGAACCAAAGGCAATCCCGCCCAGAAATGCCGCAAAAATAATTAATAGTCCCGCCGGATAGCTTACCAATCCGAAGAAACTTATCACGATCAGCATTATAATCGTGCCGATTACCGCTTTTGTCGCTCCCCATACTATTTCACCGGTTATGATTTCTTCGGCATTGAGCGGTGTCGCCATCATGGCGTCAAATGTCTTCTGATAATACATTCGCACAAAAGAACCGAACGTGTTTTCGAAAAAAGCGTTGTTCATAATATTAATAGCCACAAGGGCCGGAGCAATAAAATGCAAATATGACGTTCGTCCCGCTCCGTAACTGACAGGGCCGATCATGCCGCTTAGGCCGATTCCAAAGGCCAGAAGATAAAAAAACGGCTCCAGAAGCGGCGGAAGAAAGTTGATCTTCCAACTTTCCTTATAAACAGTAAGATTCCGCTGCCAGATCCGCAGAAAACGAATGGAAATATTGACGTTCATTCACGCAACTCCCGTCCGGTTAATTTCAGAAAAACATCTTCGAGCGTCGCTGAACGCAATATGCAACTTTTGTGGGTAAAGCTATCACAGATTTCCCGGTATAGGTCATGTCCATCTTCGGTGTAGATAATCAGGCGATGCCCCAGATCCTCCTGTCTCACTTTTTTTGCCCGTGAAAACGCGCGTAAATCATCTTCCGGTTCAGCGACTTCAATAATATCTTTCCCCGTGTATTCTCTAATCAGGTATTGGGGCGATCCCTGCGCCAGTATTTTGCCCTGATCCATTATGACGATCTCATCGCAAAGGCGCGCCGCCTCATCCATATAATGGGTTGTAAGTAAAATAGTCATGCCCTGTTTTTTCAGGCCCTCCAGCCGCTCCCATACTTGATGGCGCGATTGAGGATCAAGGCCCGTTGTCGGTTCATCAAGAATTAAAAGTTCAGGCTGATTGATTAAGGCGCGGGCAATAACCAGTCTGCGCATCATTCCTCCGGAAAGTTCCGTAACGCGGGCGTCCCGGCGTTGTTCCAGGGCGAAAAATTTTAATAATGACGATGCTCTCTCCACGGCTGTTTTTTTATTCAGGTTAAAATAACGGGCGAAAACTTCGAAATTCTGCATCACGGTCAGGTCAGGATCAAGTGTATTATCCTGCTGGCAGACGCCGATATGGGCTTTAATAATTCTGTATTGCTTCCTTATGTCTAGTCCGAAAACAAAAATATCACCGGATGTCAGCGGTGAAAAACCATAAATCATTTTGATGGTGGAGGTTTTACCGGCGCCATTCGGCCCCAGAATGCCAAAACACAATCCCTTATCAACAGAAAATGAGATATCATCTACAGCGGTGAAAGCGCCAAAAGATTTTTTTAAATGACAGACAGCTATCACCTGTTGAGTCGTATTAAAGTCTGACATGCTTTTCTCACCATTTTATTTTCACGTCCGGTTGTGTGAAATCAATCGCACGACATGCGCCAGTTTCCATAAGGTAGTTACTATCCGCCGGATAATAACTTACATGCGATCCGGTATTAACTTATGTTAATCGCGGGAGCGTTGTCAACCTAAAGAAACAGTATATATCAGAATAAATTTTACTGAAGGCGCTTAAATTTTATTTTTTAATTTTATAAACTGTTTGACGAAACACATTCCTTCCATTATATTAATTCATCATTCATATTTACATGCCGTTTGAGTTTGTGTTTTAAGTTTTATTTTGCGTAAATTTTAATGGATCGTATTTTTAGAAATGGAGGATTTAGCCATGAGTAAATCAATGGACAAAGGGAAAAAAGACGCAAAGAAAAAACCTGCGAAGTCCGTCAAAGAAAAGAAGGAAGCCAAGAAAATGAAAAAGGCCGCCAAAGCCGGTCTGTAATGGGCAGGTAAGGTAAACGAAACTCTCTTTAAAGAAAATTGTTTTACCATCATGAAGTAATGAGGATACGGGATGGTGTTTCTCAAGCTTCAACTGCGTTTGACCGCAAGTTATATTAGCTGATATAGAATTCGTCAAAAAGGATTTCTCATGAAAATTAAATTTCTCGGAGCGGCAAGAGCCGTTACCGGTTCCTGTTTTATTATTGAAACAGACAAGACAAGATTCGCCGTTGATTGCGGCATGCATCAGGGCAGCGCCGAAATTGAAAAGCGCAACTGGGAAGTCGATATATACGACCCCGCAAAAATTGATTTTTTCCTTATTACACATGCCCATATCGATCACTCGGGATTGCTTCCCCGTATGGTGCAAAAGGGATTTCACGGTCCTGTTTACGCGACGGAGCCAACGGGAGACCTGATAAAGATATTGCTTTTGGACAGCGCTCATATACAGGAAACAGAAGCGGAATGGAAATACAAAAAGATGCAGCGCAATGGCAAATTAAACGGTAGTGAACCGCTTTATACAACGAAAGATGCCGAAGCTGTCAGCCCGTTAATTAAAACAAAAACCTACAATGAAATTTTTACCCCATGTGACGGGATAAAGGTTAACTTTCAGGACGCCGGTCATATTTTAGGCGCGGCGAATCTGGAATTGTTTATCGAAGAAAACGGCGCATCCACAAAATTAATTTTTTCCGGCGATATAGGCCGCCGCCATCAGCTATTAATGAAAGATCCTGTTACCCTGAGTGAAGCGGATGTCGTTTTTATGGAATCGACTTACGGCGACCGTAATCATAAAGGCGAAGATGACAGTTTAAATGAGCTGGCCGAAGCCATTCAATATAGTTATTCCAGAGGAGAAAAAATAATCATTCCCGCATTTGCTGTGGAGCGAACGCAGGAAATGCTCTATTCGCTTTATCTACTTTACCGTAACGGAAGGCTACCAAAAGACCTCCCTGTCATCCTGGATAGTCCGCTGGCTATAAAGGCAACAGAGATATTTCGCCGTTACAGATCATATCTTGATGGAGAAACACAAAGCCTTCTGAAAAATGGCGAAGATCCCCTTGATTTGCCGCAACTTCAGTTTTCTATATCAACGGAACAATCCATGAAAATCAATGACATGAAAGGCTCAGCCATCGTTATTTCCGCAAGCGGCATGGCCAATGCCGGGAGAATCAAACATCATTTGCGGCATAACTTGTGGCGTCCGGGAGCAAGTATTGTTTTTGTTGGATTTCAGGCGCAGGGAACCCCCGGCCGCAATATTGTTGATGGCGCGAAAAAAATCCGTATGTTTAACGAGGATATTGCCATAAAAGCCAGAATATGGACCATAAGCGGCTTCTCCGCTCACGCCGGACAAAGCCAGCTTTTGGATTGGGTGGGGAATTTTCATAATAAAAAAATGCCGGTTTTTTTAGTACATGGTGAATATGCCGCGCAAGAGCAGCTGGCATCCTTAATCAAACAAAAATTGGGCTTTGAAGTGAAGATTCCGGAATATCTGGAAGAAATCATCATTAAAGCCGGCGCCCAAATAGAAGAATTAAAACAATCACAGGTTACACAACAGCCAATTGTCCTGTCTCCATTGCTTAATGATCTGAAAGCAAAAATTGATTACATCAATGATCAAATGGGAAAGATTCAATCCCTGCCCGCGGCGCGGCAGGCTGAAGTTCTTGAATTACTGCGCCAGGCCAATTCAAGCATTGACGAAATAAAACCTCATTTGTAGGCGGGATAAAAACGGCAGATGGCCCACATTTATAATAAGTGATTGATTTTTTAGTTGTTTCCTTTTCATCCTTAACTATTGACGTTTTCACGTGGATTCAATGAGAACTGTCGCCCAAGCGGTGTCGGTTTCTTAGCAAAGCAGTCCTTACATACGGGTTGGTATCACTTAATTTTTATTTCCGGATGAAATATCAACGCCATGGTTTCGATGGCATCAAAAATGCGCGGAGATGCCCGGCTAATCAGGTCAGTATTTATAAGATAAATTTTATTATTTTTTATGGCCGGTATTTGCGTTAATTTTTGCCAGTAACTTTTTACGGCCTCTAATTCCTTATCATTGGACATGGGCGCAAAAAGAATTATGTCCGGCGATCCCGCCATGATACCTTCCGCGCCATAGCGGGGATAGCGGGCTGCGTCATTGCCAGCGATATTAATGCCGCCTGCCCGGTCTATTACTTCACTGATTAACGTCCCCTTACCGGCTGTAATCACCGGCTCCAGACCAATCTGAAAAAAAACCCTCGGTTTTTTTTTGTTCCGTATTTGTGCGGTAATATTGTCAAGCCTCTTCCGGAGTTTTTCCACCAGTTTTTCGGCAGCATTTTTTTTATCTGTAATTTCGCCGATATGTAAAATGCTTTTTAGAATTCTATCCGTATCAGAAGGATTTGTCACATAAACGGACAGACCTAATCGCTCCAATTGATTCACGGTATCTTTTCTGTTGCCGTCGGCGGTGGCAATAATTAAGTCGGGTTTTAGAGATACGATTTTTTCTATGGAAGGATTGGTAAAACCGCCTATTCGCGTCTTTTGGCGCGCTCGCGGCGGCCAGTTGCAATAACTGGTTACTCCCACGATTTTATCGTCCAGACCGAGCTCATAGAGTGTTTCCGTTATACCGGGGGCGAGGGAAACAATCCTCCGCGGCGCTGCAGAAATATTTACACTGCGGCCTATTTCATCAGTTACCGTGCGGGCACAGGAAAGGCTTACATAAAATAACGCAAGAAATACCGTCAACAATAGTATCAAAGCGTTATGAGGGCTTGTTAATTGTTTGCGCATAAGTTTATACAAACGAAAAAACCTAATCCGTCATCTTGTAGTAAAAAGAAGCCAATATATGCAAGCGCGAAAGGTTATAATATGCAGGCAATGGTTCAAACGGTCCAGTGACCTGGGCAACATTTAACGCGTCATTATCCAAGTCAGCATACCCCGACGAAGATATAATGGATGCGCCTGCGAGACGGCCATCGGCATTAATGGATATTTTTACGACAACAGTTCCTTCTTCATTTTTTTCGAAAGAATTTGCGGGATATTTCCAAGCGGGATTATTCCAGGTTTGCGAAAGCTTCTTTTTGATATTGGCTAAATAAGTAACGTATTTGACATCTTTACTTTCTAAATAAATTGTATCCTCGCGCCAATCATCATTGCCGATGTCAACCCCTTTCTCTTTTTGGGTCTGATCCGATTTTATTTTGTCACTGGTTTTATTATTTTTAGACGCTGGTGTTTTTATCGCTTCCGAATCTGGTTCTTTAAGGCTTACGGAAATCATTGCCAATGGCTTAACGTTGTCTCGTAAATCAATCATCCCCGCAGCCGCGAGCAGTGATACATGAATCAAAACCGATATGATCACTGGCCATAATATGGCTTTATTTGTTTCCATGCTTTATGTTTTCCGAATTTCGGAATTCCTTCAACAAAATGCGATTTATCAGAATAATCATATACGGCATTTGTTACAAAATCAATAATATGATGAATATTCCATTCCGTACAAAATATTAATTTTTTATTTGATGTTGAAGATTGAATTCTGAAGAAATCAAGCTCAATAAGTCCATCTGTAAAAGGCAAAAAAAACAGGCAGGATTAACATCCTGCCTGTTTAAGAAAAAACAATTGTATGTTTTAACTTACTCAATATTAGCGCTGACAACAGAGGCAATCTGCATCATATCAATTGTCTGGCCTTCTTTCAATTTTGTAAAATCAACAACTTTACCGCTCGAGGTCTTAACTTTTGTATTGTTAATGATCTTGATTAATTTGGCATCAATCACAATATTCTTTCCCGCATTTTCCGGTTTTCCATTGACTGTCTTTGTCTGCAGCTTGTGGGCCTTGATGTAATCCCACAGTTTTTTAGTTATCTCAGTGCGTGGAAGTGCCTTAGCGCCCAGCAACTCCGCCAGATCCGCCTTCAACTTAACCGGTTTACTCAATCCTTTTTTTTCTGCCATAATAATTGCCTCCGTTCTTTAAATTTTATTAGAATTTTAAACCTCGTATTGCGGGGAAGTATAAAAGCTTTCAGTTTTATATGTCAAGGAAATATTAACCGCAAAATATTTAATTCGTGATAGATATCTTTATGGGGTTACCTGAGAGTGAATTCGCATCATTATTTTATTGACACAAGGCTCTTCTTCCTATACTTCAATTTCGCGCAAATATGTATTAATCGACAATTCGTGCAGGAGAAAACCATGCCAAACCAGATAATTAAAGGCCGCTTTCCAAAAATTCCCCGTGGCAAAACATTGCTTAATGACCCCGCCTTGAACAAGGGATTGGTTTTTAATGAGGCCCAGCGCGAAGCTCTAGGTTTGCGGGGATTGATTCCGCCGCGTATTTTCTCACCGGATGAGCAGGCTTTGCAAATCATCAATAATGTAAGGCGTAAACAAAACGATCTCGAAAAGTACCTTTACATCACTGGCGTACAAAATCACAGTGAAAGTCTGTTTTATCGCGTTTTGATTGACAATATGGAAGAACTTACTCCTATTATCTATACCCCGACCGTTGGGCAGGCCTGTCAGGAATACAGCAGGATTTTCAGCGAATCGCGCGGTATATTCATCACAAAATATGATCGCGGCAGTATCAAAAAAATATTGAAAAACTGGCCGCATAAAAATATTCGCGTCATTGTGGTCACCGACGGTGAAAGAATTCTGGGGCTTGGCGATCTCGGTTCCAACGGCATGGGAATCCCCGTTGGCAAATTGTCGCTTTATACCGCTTGCGCGGGCATTGATCCAAAATTATGTCTGCCGGTTACAATAGATGTCGGAACCAATAATCAGGAATTGCTGAATGCACCGGATTATATCGGCCTACCGGAAACTCGCTTGCGGGGCAGGGAGTATGACTCGCTAATCAAGGATTTTATGTCTGCGGCCACAAAACTCTTTCCCGGTGTTATGATTCAAATGGAAGATTTCGGCAACGTAAACGCGTTTCGTCTGTTGGAGGAATACCGCGATAAATGCTGTATGTTTAACGATGATATACAGGGAACCGCCTCGGTCGCGCTGGCTGGTCTATATTCGGCGTTGCGGATTACAGGCGGCAGACTTTCAGATCAGCGTCTGTTATTTCTGGGCGCTGGCGAAGCCGCCATCGGCATAGGCAATCTCGTTTCGTCGGCAATGATGGAAGAAGGGCTGTCGCTAAGTGCAGCTCACCGAAACTGCTGGTTTGTAGACTCCAAGGGTCTTGTCGTCGGCAACCGCACAGATCTTGCGGAACATAAGCGTCCCTATGCCCATGATTACCCTTTTTGCAAAGATCTCCTCTCCGCGGTTGAGGCCGTAAAGCCGACAGCGATAATCGGCGTATCGGGTCAACCCAATACCTTTACGCCTGATATACTCAAAGCAATGAGCAGAATCAACGGCCGGCCGATCGTGTTTGCACTCTCCAACCCTACATCCAAGGCAGAATGTACCGCAGAAGAGGCTTACCGTCATACTGACTTGCGCGCCGTTTTTGCCAGCGGCAGTCCTTTTCCTGAGATCAATATCGACGGTCAGACTTTTGTGCCGGGACAGGCAAACAACGCGTATATATTCCCCGGCGTCGGATTAGGAGTCGTTGCGTCCGGGGCATCGCGTGTCACGGATGAAATGTTTACAGCGGCAGCCAAATCGCTGGTTCAACAGGTGACTGCTGATGATTTGAAAATAGGACGCATTTATCCATCGCTTAAGAATATTCGCGAGGTATCGGCCAATATTGCCGTGGCTGTGGCGAAAGTTGTCTTCGCGCGGGGACTTACTCAAATGTCAAAACCTGTTGATCTGCATGTTCATATCAAATCAACCATGTATGAACCAAACTTTCAGGAGTACATTTAAACACTAATTTTATATCCTGTTTCGCTGCGACATAATATGTTCGCTATTTTAAAATTTTTCTTTCAATTTTTGGCATGTCCCTAATAAACTCAATACATTGTGCTGAACATCATCAATCCGGATGCCGGGCTACCGCTAATAAGCATTAACTCAACTTCTCGCCTTCGCAAATAATATTCCATTGACATATAAGACTCTTGTTCTTATAGTTTAAGGATGAATTATTAATGTCATATATAAAAATTTGCCGGACTGGATTTAAGGAAGCAAAATTAAAGGCTACGCTTTTTAAAAAGATTGAAGCCGCAGGAACACTGACCTGATAGTGGCAAAACAAGTTGACAAAAAAACCTTTTTAAATTAAATAATTCCATCATTTTCCGGTGAGGAGGTTGATATGTCCGTAAAGATTGCAATTAATGGTTTTGGGAGGATTGGCCGGCTTGTATTCAGAGCCGGATATAAAAATAAAGAAGTAGAATTTGTGGCAATAAATGATCTCGCCGATGCCAAAACGCTGGCTCATTTGCTTAAATATGATTCAACTCATGGAATTCTGGATGCCGAAGTTAAGGTGGGAAACAATTCAATCATCGTTGATGACAAAGAAATCAAAACATTTTCCGTCAGAGAACCTGAATTGTTGCCATGGAAAGACTTGGGCATTGATGTCGTTTTGGAAAGCACCGGTAGATACACAGACAAAACAGGCGCCGGAAAACATATTGAAGCCGGAGCAAAAAAGGTAGTTATTTCCGCCCCGGCCAAGAATCCCGATGTCACTGTTGTTTTCGGCGTCAATCAGCAAGAGTACGACAAGACCAAACATCATATTATTTCCATGGGTTCATGCACCACAAATTGCCTCGCGCCGATCGTCAAGATACTGCATGAGGAATTTGGCGTTGAACACGGACTGATGACAACCATTCATGCCTATACAAATGACCAGGTTGTTCAGGATGAACCGCACAAAGATTTAAGAAGGGCCCGCGCGGCCGCTCTTTCCATTATACCGACGACAACCGGCGCGGCCAGGGCGATCGCTGAAGTCATACCGGAGATGAAAGGAAAACTTGACGGGCTTGCGATACGCGTGCCCGTGCCCAATGTATCATTAGTCGATTTTGTGGCTACTCTCTCGAAGAGCACTAACAAGAATGAAATAAATGATAAGTTCAGAGAATATGCGAATGGAGCCATGAAAGGCATTCTGGCGTGTTCGGAAGAAGAACTGGTTTCCATCGATTTTAACGGCAACAAACACTCATCCATCGTGGATATGTTAAATACAAACGTCATCGGCGGCAATATGGTAAAAATTCTTTCCTGGTATGATAATGAATGGGGTTTTTCCAACAGAATGCTGGAATTGCTATCTTTTATAATGAAATAGAAAAGACAAGTAAGGAAGAAAAATAATGAAGTACATTGATCAGATTGAAATGAAAGGCAAAAGAGTTTTTTTGAGGGTGGATTTTAATGTTTCCATGGACAAAGACGGGAATGTAACCGGTGATAAGCGCGTGCGGGCAAGTATCCCGACGATAAATTACGCGTTGGAAAAAGGAGCGAAATTAATCATCGCCTCCCACTTGGGCAGACCGAAAGGCAAAAGAGTCGCTGAGATGTCGCTTCGGCCGGTGGTGAAAGTTCTGGCGGGGCTGCTGCAAAAAGAAGTGATGTTTTTAGATGATTGCGTGGGTCCCACAGTGGAACAGGCCGTCGGCAAAATGAAAGAAGGAGACATCATTCTTCTGGAAAATCTGCGTTTCTATCCGGGTGAAGATAAAAACGACGTGGAATTCGCCAAACAATTGGCCGCGCTTTGCGATATATACATAGATGACGCGTTTGCCGTTTCGCACCGGGCGGCGGCTTCCAATTCAGCTATTACCGGTTTTGTCAAAACCTGCGCCGCCGGTTTCCTGCTGAAAAATGAAGTCGAGTATTTTAAAAAGGCTATGGTAAATCCGGCAAAGCCGCTGGCAGCGATTATAGGCGGAGCAAAGGTGTCAGATAAAATCGGCCTTCTGGAAAACCTGATCGAAAAAGTGGATAAACTTATTGTCGGAGGCGGTATGGCTTTCACTTTTTTAAAAGCTGCCGGTTACGAAATCGGCAAATCGCTTTGTGAGGAAGACATGCTTGATCTGGCGCGAAAGATTGTGGAGAAGGCCAAACAGAAAGATGTGCAATTTCTACTGCCGGTAGACGCTGTTATTGCCAAAAGCGCCACTGCGGAATCCGAAACAAAAGTATGCAGTGTAAAAGAAATTCCGCAGGACTGGATGGGACTGGATATCGGCCCGGCCACAATTTCCCGGTTTGGCGAAGCCCTGCAGGGTGTAAAAACCATAATCTGGAATGGACCGATAGGGATGTTCGAACTTGCCCCCTTCAGTGAGGGTACTTTCGCGCTGGCTAATGCCGTGGCAAATTCCGGAGCTCTTTCCATCATCGGCGGCGGCGATACGGATACGGCCATTAAAAAGGCGGGCTTGAGTTCGAAGATGTCTTATATTTCCACGGGCGGCGGCGCGTTTCTGGAATTACTGGAAGGAAAAACGCTGCCCGGAATTGCCGCTCTGGAAAAATGAGGAAATTAAAATGAGAAAATGGATTGTTGCCGGCAATTGGAAAATGCACAACACAATTGGTGAATCAATCGCCCTCGCCAGCGCTATCAAAGACGGAGCGGCTAACATCAAAAACGGAGTAATCGTTTTAGCTCCGCCTTTTACCGCCCTTTTTAGTGTTGGCAAAATCATTAATAATTCGAACGTATTTCTGGCCGCGCAAAACATGCATTATGAAGACAAAGGAGCCTTCACCGGAGAAATATCGCCGGACATGCTTAAAGATACCGGATGCTCCTATGTGATTGCGGGCCATTCCGAGCGCCGGAAATTTTTTCACGAACTAGACCATGAAGTCAATTTAAAAGTCAAAAAGGCAATGTCGGCGGGATTAACTCCCATCATGTGCGTAGGAGAAACTGATGATGAACGGGTAGCCGGAATTACTCAGGATGTTATCGGCAGACAGGTAAAACAGGGCTTAAACGGTGTGGAAGAAATTAATAAAGTTGTCATCGCTTACGAACCGGTCTGGGCGATAGGAACCGGAGTGGTTGCCACATCCGCACAGGCTCAGGAAGTGCATGCCTTCATACGCGGCATCCTCAAAGAGATTTATGGCAAGACGGCCGATGAGGTTCGCATTCTATACGGGGGAAGTGTTACCAAAGATAATATAGGCGATTTAATCTCCATGCCTGATATTGACGGCGCGCTTGTCGGCGGCGCATCGTTAAAGGCAGATGGGTTTCTGGAAATTATTAAAAAAATAAGCGGGATAAATTAAGTTCGATAACTATGTAAAGATTGATTAAAGTCAGTATACTTACCTAAAACTTCTTTACTTTAATTTTTCTGCACTTTAGCCACTTTGTAACCGCGTTTGCGCAATAAATTAACTAATCCGTCGGAACCGGCAAGGTGAGCCGCACCCACGATAACCATGGTATTTACCGAACCATTGAGATAACTTGTAATATCCGTCATCCATTTGTTGTTCCTGTCAACTATCAGAGTCTGATATAATTTCCTGTAACCTTTAAAATCTTTTATAAAAAGTTCTTCCATCCTAGCCTCATCGCCCTTTCTCCAAACGGCCAGATATTGACTTAGCTCTAGTTCAATTTGTTTGAATTCGTCGATTGATTCGATGATTTGATCGCTTCCCATGCTTTCATCCATCGAAAGAAGAAGTTTTAGTTGCTGATCAACCGTCTCCAGACTTCCCGTTGCTTTTCCATCCCGCAGAGCTTTTTCTTCGAAGAAATAATCAACTCCTTTCTGGGGATCAGCGCCGATTCTGTTCATTTCCAAAGCTGTAAGCATCGTCAAAAACAAAGCCGGCTTAAAAACCTGGTATTGCTCCAGCGGATAATTGCGTTCTTTGCAGAACTTTTCTGCCTTGTCGTAAGCCGCTTTTGTAATATGATCTTTCAGGGTTGTACCGTCAGCATAAATAGCCCCGCTTAAAAACTCTCCCATATGTCCCGCACTTTCCGCTTCATCAGGCGGAATTTCAAATATAATTTTACGGGAATTATTATAAGCCGTAAAAAATTCGGCAGGCAGAGGATAATCAGACGCCCTCAACACATGAAAAGATCCCGCAAGATAAACAGTTGCCTTAGAAGAACTTACTACCCATACGGAACTTTCCGCCCAAACGACGGATGCTGTAAAAATAATAAATAATGCAAGCGCTATTCTTAATAAATTCCTTCTCATGGATTTTTCCTTCTCTTGGATTCGTCAAATATTACTCTACATTCTAAATACGATCAAGAAGTTCAGACAGGGGCCGGCAAGTTTTTTTCATATTTGATTCAGAAATTAACCCTTATAATAAAACAACTTATTTGTTCTTAAAAATAAATAAGTTACGCTAATACGACGAACGCATAATAATATTTTCCGCATCATGTATTGACTTTTACATATCTTTCCTGTAAAAAGATTTCGACCTTTTAAGGGAGATAGTTTATGGTTATCCCGGTCGCCACAAAACCGTTTTTACATAGTTTTAACTTCTTTTTACACCAGCAGGGGGTCCCTGCATTTTTTTTCATTCATAAAAAAATTTCAGACAACATTTTTACTT
>DATKPG010000038.1:0-25394 GCA_035524255.1 Smithella sp.
TCGGGAGAGCGCTTGCCAAAGTGAACGATTTTACGAAAGGCGGGGTATTACACACCATCCAGACAAGTCTGCATTCAGGTGCCGAGCAGGGGATTTCTATGGGCGTGCAGCATTATTTGACCAATAAAATTGCCGCCGGCACGTATGATCCTGAAAGGGAGCCCTTTGATCAATTATTGCAAAGCGTGGGAAGCGGTGTTTTTGTAGGTATGGTTCTTCCAGGTGTGTTGGCCGCAGTTCAGCATGCACCAAAAGAGGTCCAGGACAAAACCAAAGAAATCATCAATCAAGACCTGAAAAAGTATACTCCTGGTCCAGAAAGTGAAAGTATTTTAACAAAACAATATGAAACACCAAGACAAACTGAACGGGAACCCAGTGAGCCCGCAGGAACGCAACCAAGTCCTGTTGAAAATGTACCAGAAAAACCCGCAGATCAAATCCCTGTGCCTCAGACTGATTTTCCCCCAGTCGGAACAAAAGTAAATTTTGATTGGCTTGGTGAACCTAAAACAGGTGAAGTTGTAGAGCATTTGAAGGATCGATACAGGGTTCAGGATGACGCTGGGACTGTTTACCCAATCAAGCAAAGTTCACCGATCGAGCAAAAACAGGCTATCACCATTCCGAAATTTACCTTTGATCAAATCAAAGAAGAGCCAGCAAAGGAAATGGCGAGCGCCTTAAAAAAAGGCAACAAGGTTGTGGCGATGAGCATTAATCCGGTAAGCTGGATAAGACCTGTACGGCAAGGTATGAATTTACTTCAGGACGCCACCTTCGGAAATCTTGTTGATAGGATTGAGGATTGGGTGGGTGCTAAAGTAAAACAAGGTCTTGTTCACAATAATGTTGTGATAAGGAATGCTTCGAACATGGCCCAAAGTTTAATGGGTGGGATTGCTTATCAGGCTGGTGACATCAAAAATAAACTCAATTTCATAGGCAATAAAAATTACGGGAACCTGAAGGCAAAAATTTTGTCTCAGGATTTGTACAAAATTATTGACTCTAGCCAGGAGTCGCTTCTTTTGGTTCACCAGGCGCTCGATCCAGAAACATACGTAAATCAGACGCAAGAAGGTACTGTACATTTAGGGGCTCAAGATCGCATCAAGAAAAAATTAGCGGGCAAGCAAGGGGCTTTAACCAAGAAACTCAAAGAAGACCCTTCGGATATTGTGGCGATAGATCAACTTGAAAATGACATTGCTAATTTGCATGATGACTGGAATGCTATTGAAGGAGAAAAGAAAGCGCTTCAAGATAGATTACAGCAAAGTGCTTTATCTCGTCTTAATGAGCAGGAGAAGGCATTGCATGACCATTTAAAATTGATGAATCAACAGGTTCATCAATGGCATTATGACAATGGACTTATTCCGAAGTCTGTTTATGACAAGTACAACGGAAAGTACATTGCTCGGCTTTACGAACAGTTTG
The DNA here is from genome assembly GCA_035524255.1 of Smithella sp. Classification (GTDB taxonomy): domain Bacteria; phylum Desulfobacterota; class Syntrophia; order Syntrophales; family Smithellaceae; genus Smithella. The sequence goes on from DATKPG010000038.1 coordinate 1,444, forward strand.
AGGTCCCGGAAGATATTGAAAAAGCATTCCAGTCAACCAGACCTGATTTTGATATTTTTAAGGCCCGAAAAGATTTCAATACTGTAAATCAGGCATTGATTCGTGATCCTGTTTTTGCCACATCAAAGCGCGTAGGGCAAATGCTTCAAACTCAAGCTATTTTCGAATATGCTGATGCGCTAAATAAAAGTGGAATTGAAACCAGGACAGAGGAGACTCCAGGATTTACTCAACTCGGCACACCTGGAAGCAAACCTTATTACGGTTCTCTCACAGGAAAATTTGTTCCAAATTATGTAGCTCAGGATTTTAAGGGATTTTTCTTCGCTAATAAATTCCTTGATTGGACTTATCGCGGATTCAGGGGATACGATCAATCCATAGCAAGACAGTTTTTAAAAAGATTCCACACGGTTTATTCTCCAGTGGTCCATATCGGCAACACGATGTCGAACTTTGCATTTGGAGCCATGTCGGGTATTGATCCATTGACATTTACAATGAATCAAATACGGGCCAGAAAAGAAATAAAATCCCAAAGTCCTCTCTATCAAAGCTTGGTTAAATCAGGACTTTTAGGCACTGACGTGATCACAACAGATTTCAAGACAAGCAAGGAATCTGAATCAGGGGGATTATTATCAAAGGCATTAAATACATACAAGAAATTTTCCGAGAAAGCATCTGGTTTTTATGGGGCTGCCGATGATTACGCAAAAACAGCAGCTTACATTTCTTTTGTAGAAGATGGCTACACGCATGATCAAGCAATTAGAAAAGTATACGAGGGATTCCAAAATTATGCTACTGTTGGAAAGCTTTATGATGTCGCATCAAAGACTCCTGTCATAGGCAACCCTTACATAAAATTCAAAGCTGACCTAGCCAGAATTATAAAAAATGGTGTAGCAAAAAGACCCTTGACAATGGCTGCTTTTCTAGGGTCATTGTATTTGACCAAAAATTTCCTCTCTAAAGAGTCTGATGAAAGTGATATTGTTCGTGAAATCAGGGAGCGCAGGCCATTTACTCCCTTTATCCCGACTCCCGGCGGTAAACTATCGCTGAACTGGCAGGTCCCTAAAGTTGGTGAAGTCAATTTTGCTCGATTCATATCACCATTTTACGTGTATGATAAAGGCGATAAAAACGATATGCTTAATGATGTCACTGGATGGCTACCGTATCAGTTTGATGAAACCAATGATTCACCAAGCAAAGACCTTAAAACATTCATTCCTGAAATGAATGATGTTCTTCTTGGCCCTTGGGTATCTGCTGTTTTATGGGATCACGATTTCAGGGGTAAATCAATCCGGGATCCACAAGGTAATGATTATATTACCCGGGATCAATCTGCATCCGACCAGGTATTGAATGCGCTAACCTTCATTTCAAGAAGTCAAATTCCATTTTTTTCTTCCGCTCAGGACATGATCAGTGCTTACAATGGCGAAGCGGATTACTATGGCCGTGAACGTAAAATCAGTCAGTCTATTCTGAACAACCTGATCAAGGTTCAGGAATTTACTGATAAGCAAGCTGTGGAAACTCTTTCAAAAGAAATTAGATACAAGGTCGCTAAATTTGAAGGTTACTCTCGAGATGTTTCAACAATTAGAAATGATGCCGAGAAAAGAATTGCCAAGATAATGGCAAGTCAAATGGCTTCTGATGATCAAAAAAAGCAACAGATACAAGAAGAAATTAACCACTTGTCGAAAGCTTTGTCAATCAAATTGAATCAGCAAGTAGACGTTATAAAGGATTTGCAAGACCCTGTGAAACTATTAAACAACCTCAACCATGCCACTACTGAAAGGAAAAAGTAATGCCGTGTTCTCGCACAATGTTGGCGAGCTGGTTTCAAAATTCAAAGATTCTGGAACAATTGGCAAAATTCACCCCAAAAGCGTGCAGCAAGCCAAACGAATCGCATTAGCAATCGCATACAAAAACAAGCGATCATCGTAATTCCCACGGAGAAGGATCGGGAAACATTTCCGAAAGTTTTTGCTTTACGGAAGTGTTTACATGGACGGATGTTGAGAAAATATCCCATTCTATTTTATCGCCAGAAAATTCGTTGATCTTGTTGTCTTTTGTCTGGATTCCTGGAATGTGGTAATGATTGCAGTATAGGGATTTGATCAGATACCCAAACATCACACTCCAATCATAAGCGCTTTCAAGCTTGGAAAATTGATACTTGTTGAAGATTATAGGATAATGAACGTCGAAGTTCAATTTATTTTTGTCTTTCAGTGCATCAATCGTATTGCGTATTGAATACCAATAATTATCCTGAAGACCTCGTTTATGCAAAGATTCTTGAAGGAGCGGACCATGCCAGTAAGGAATTCTATCGATATCAAAATCCTTGGCAAAAAAATGATCATCATTGACAAATAGAAAATAGTCTGAGATCGCCGGATTTTTACACGCCAAAATCAACTTGTTGAATATATTCGTCTCCTTGTAAGAGCCGTCTTGCGCCGGGATGTGGATGATTTTATCGTTGATGAAAGTGGGCTTTTCGCCTACCAAAAACAAATCACCGTGCTTTTTTAGGTGTTTGCCCACTGATCTGAGCGAGTATCTCAATTCATTGTCTGACCAACGGCTTCCGTTACCCAAGACGTAAACTACATCGATCATATCAAACGTATAAAATCATCTACACTAACAAGATTGATCATTTGAGGACCGCTTTCAACAAACTGTTTCCAGGTGATATCACGCCAGTCTTTATTCATTGTAGCCTTAATTACTTGGCTTCTCCATACCACGCAACATCCATTATCCATGTTGAGCGTGCGATATTCAATGCCCTGGTAGCGGCTCAATACTGAGATGAATTTGTAGACATCTCCAAGCCATTTACCCTTTTCCTTCCGGGGTACTGAAGTATGGCGCTCGAACTCAGGGTTACAGTCGTGAAGAACTATAAATCCCCCCGCGGAAAGATGATGCATTGAGTTTTCAAAATCTCTCTCAACCTGCTCAGCATGATGAAGTCCGTCAATGAATATTAAGTCAAAATTAGCCTTTGAATCTTCAAAGAATTCATCGGACGTCATTTCCTCAATATTGAATTGCTTAAAGGTGGGATATGGATCCACGCCTATTTTTGATGTGACGTTAATCTTATTGAAGTTTGAATTTGGATTTTGGACCCCAATTTCAAGGTAACGTTGAAGGTTGTACTTTTTTGCAAGATAGTTTAATAGATCAGTGTGGTCATTGATACCTGAAGCATTTCTTGATTTCAACAACACGGGCTTGGGTTGTATGTGCGGCATGTGAATGAAATCTTTTTTCTTTCGGTAGTCCCATTGAATACCATGAAATGTTTTTTTATACAGCCACAGTGGTACAGCAAAAGCTATTTGATCCCGATGGCTGTGTTTTGATAAAAATTCCCACCAGACTACACAAAATGTTTGTGTCTGAAGGTTATTTTCTCGCATCAAAATACCTGAAGCAATCATGCCATTATTTTGGGGCACAAATGGCATTTCAGAAAGTTCGGCCATGATTACTTCTTTTGAGTCTCGCTTGTTTAAAATACAAGCTTCTGCCTCATCGTAAACACAATCCCTGAACGGATGCCAGGCGGCTGTAAATGGAGATCGGAATTTCCTATCCCACCAAACATTCAAATCACAATCAATTTTGAAACTGGCATCAATCCAAATTGATGGATTCGACCATGCGGTGAATCCTAGTATTTTTATGAGTCGCGCCTTAAAAACATCGGTAGGTAATAATTCTAGTTCTGCTTGCAACTTAGGCTGTGATTGCAAAAAATCCTTGCCAGACATCACCTCCCAAACATTACTCTTTAGCGGTTGGTCTGTCACACAGATATATCGCCAACCAGGCGTGATCACATTCGGGTCTTTGAGCGTGTCATAAGGCCCAAATATGGCTGTGTATATTATTTTTATGTCCCTTATTTTTTGTGGTATGTTTTTCATATTGCGAGGTTTTTGTGGTAGGTTCTGCTTTGAATACCAGCGTATGGGTCTAGGACTGACCCCAGGTCGATCTGTGTAATGTCGCTGCCGTAAATTTGCCACATTTCATCGATAAGAACTTCTGACATCATCGAGGCGCAATAAAGAACTAGGTCACCATAATGTCCATCGGGAGCACGGAAAATTGATTTAGTCAGACCGTTCAAGGTTTTGTTGTGCGCCTTCCAACAATCGATTTCCGGAATTTCCAACGGATAAAAATCCCCTACAACATCATCGTCCAGATTCATTAGAAGTTTTTCTGGACCAACAATGGTCACATCATAATTCTTGATGACATTGAAAAATGGTTTCAATTGTCCTTTGATGCTTGCGTGATGAAGGATATCAGAACTACCCCACTTATTAAGTGATTTAAGGCGCTCGAATTCCGGATTGCCAGAATTCTGTTCTTCAGCAAGGCGTTGCATTCCCAAAAAGTATGGGCGCTGAGCTTCAAGGATTTTTTTAAGCGCTTCTCCTAGGTCTGGAAAATAATGATGGCCATCGCAATTGACCTTGTCTGGGTCTTTACCTAAAATACAATTCCATTCCCCGTCACCATAACGTGCCCAAGAAAAGTGATCTCCGTTCTCTAGCCGAGAAAGCATGTCGTCGTATGTCATTTTTGAAGAATATTGTGTCGTATGATAAAGTGAGCGCTTATTTCAGTAATCATCATGTTGAGAAGATCGTCAAATGAATAATCAGGCGACCATCCTAAAGCTCTGATTTTAGATGAATCCCCCATAAGAAACGGAAGTTCTTCCTTGCGAAAGTATTTTTTGTTGATCCTGATGAACTGATCAGCAGACTTATTAAGAATTTTTTGGGACACCTGTTCACAGAAGTGTCTCACGGTGTGAGTATTTTGTGTGGAAATCACGTAATCACTTGGCTCTGGTTGACACATTGCCAGGTACATGGCCCTCACGTAATCACCAGCAAATCCCCAATCTCTCGAAGATTCGATATTGCCCAGTTCTATGTGATCCGCCATTCCGTATTTAATTCTCAGGAATCCATCAATGATCTTTGTCGTGACAAAGTTTGATGATCGGCGCGGTGATTCGTGGTTAAAGCAAATGGAGTTTACAATAAACATTCCGTAAGCCCTGCGGTAATGACGAGTCATGTTGTAGGCAAAAAGCTTAGCGACACCATAAGGGCTTACCGGATTCATGGGTGTGCTTTCGCGCTGAAAGCCATCAGGATCAACAGAAAGACCAAACATCTCACTTGACGACGCTTGAAGGAATTTAGCGTTTGGCACTATTTCCTTTGCGCATTCAAGCATATTCAGCACGCCCATTGCATTTGTGTTGACCGTGTAAATAGGTGTATCAAAGCTGATGCGTACATGGCTTTGAGCGGCAAGGTTGTATATGTGATCTGGTTTCACCTGCCGCATAATTTTGCTGATCGAGGAAATGTCTGTGACATCCCCGTAGAAAGTCTCAATGTCCTTGGACAAGTGCTGAATCCGACTTTCCTGATGCTCGGCTACACTGTTTCGTCGGATCATGCCGAATACTTTGTGACCATGAAACAAAAGGTGCTCAGCAAGATAAGAACCGGTCTGGCCGGCAATTCCAGTTATAAGTGATTTCATTTGAGAACGTTTTTTAGCATTTTTTCAGTGTCGGGGTAAGAACTCCAATCCTTCCAGCCAACTTTTTTGATGTTGTCCATCAGGATTATACCTCGGGCCGCGTCTTCAGGGGTCATGTAGTAGTGGTAACCTAGATCTTTTATGTGCTTATCTCCATCGTATGAGATTTCCATATCACGGCCATCGTATCGGTTTATTTTTAACCAATGGTATGAAAGCGGATCATTTGTCAGGATCATTCCCCCTCGTCCGATGGGGATGATTTTTTTGCGCTGAAATGAGATACAAAAAAGAGTATCAGGAATGTACATGCCATCCTCCCACCACGTTGCAGCATCGACCACACCCGTGTCGCCAATGCGATAATATTTTTCCCATTTTTCATCCGTAAATTTTAATTCACAAAATGGATTCAAAACTGCGCTCATGGGCACCGAGATGTAGGTGTTCCTTGGGATCAAGCACAATTGATTCGTGTTGCTAATTATGGATTTAAATGTCAAGCACAAATCAATTGCATGAGTGCAGCAATCTACAGCAACCGCGTATTTTGATCCGGCAAACTTAGCTACCTTTTTCTCGAAGATGTCTATCACATCTCTTGGGTCATCGAATTCATAACCCATTTTTTTTATTTGAGAAAGCTCGGGGCGCTGGAGGCTTTCGTCAATGTCACCGAATGGCCAAGGGTTGTAGCTCATAGAAATTTGTTTTTAAATAAAATGTTTTCGTATTGATCATGACGATCATAAACGTCAATCAAGTCGAAATCAGGCATCAAACTCAATCCTGAATCCTTGTAAAGACCATGGGATATTTCCATAAACACGAACCTTGTAAACAAAAGTGATTTTCGTGAACCCCTTAAAAATCTTTCTTCTGCACCATTCACATCTACCCAAGCTAAATCAATAATAGGCATACCAGGAGTGTACCAAGAGTCAAGTCTTTTCGATTGAACTTTCTCTGGCGAATAAAAAGAAACATCCGGGAATGCTTTAAGATGACCTGTGGGCTTCATACAACTACTGCTAGCAGCCCAAAAGTTGGCGCCGTTTTCATGGCGCCGGGTTTCGCTGTCGCTTTTGTAGAAGTCAACCTCACCATCAACATCTGTTAACGCAAATGGATGTAGGGTCATTGATTTGATGCCGGTATACTTACTGATAAAAATCGCTCGTGATCTGTTGTCGGGCTCAAAACAATGAACAGTGCAATTATGATCCCATTCTTTGGATAACTCATAAGCATCCTTCCCATCATAAGTGCCCACGTCCAATATAAATGGCTTGGGATTGTTAATGAGTTGCTTCAAATAAGATTTTGATATTTCTGACATCGTTTTAAGGTTTAGTGGCTTGTATGTTTAATGAAATTAGAATTCCTTTCTTCTTTTCCATATGCGGAATGTAGGCCTGAGAGTGATCATCAAATTTCCCATGGTCAACTTCTTGCCATTTCCATTCCTTCACATCGACGTAGCCGGACTGCAACAATTTTTTTGTCAATGAACTTCTGTCAAACATATTTCTATGATGCAGTGTCTTTTTTTGGTTATCATGGGTGATTTCCATGATACCCAGAACTGGACCAATAAGTTGCTGGATTCCTATTTTTTTAAATGCGTAAAGTTCCGCCAGCTTTTCAATATCCGGAGTAGCTAACCTTAAAATACCACCAGGTCTAAGGACTCTAAGCCAATTCCATAACGCAAGATTTATTTTGTCTTGTGGTATATACGCTATCAAGTGTGATGCGTAAATGATGTCCGCTGAATTTGGATGTGCGCCTTCAAGGTATATATCCGTTGACTTTACATGATTATAACTTGTGTCTGCATCCACATGAATCCAGTCAGGGCCAAAGTATCTGTGCCCACAACCAAGATGAAACTTGACATAATTCAAATGATTCACAAGCTCATTCATAAACCATTTTTGATTTAATTTCATCAATAACACCTTGCTCAATTCCGTCGAAATTGAAATCATTCAAATCCCTCTTTCTGACACCTTCATTCATTTCAATTGGCGGGTAAGAAAGGCATAAGTTGTGCCATTTGTCGATCACTTTTTCCTGACATTCAAACTCCCAAGGTGTCATACCCTCTTTAAGGTAAGTCAAAAGATAACTGCGATGCCAAATAGCAATTTGTGTTGATAATCGGTATTCACTTTTAGGTGGAGTGGCAAAAGTTTGGTTGCCATATTCACCCACCAGAAATGGGATTGTATACTGCCTGTGTGAATCAGCGCTGAGGCCAATGCGCCCCACATGCTCGATCGATGACATGAACTTGGCAAAATTCAAGTGCTTATCAACTACCCGCGCCTTCAAAAAACAATCTTCCATGCACCATATAAATCTTTCCGGCTGAGTCCTGAAATATTTCCGAAGATCGGTCCCGAAGGATTTAGGACTGCCGTGGTGCGGGCCAGGCTCCAAACTCACAAAAGTGAAGTTGTCAGGCATTACACCGAAAGGTTTTTGATAACCTACAAGTTCCACCTGTTGATCAGGCCAATAGATATTGAATAGATTCCAAAAAATCTGAGGAATGTGCCGGTAATTATCTGAGGTAGTTACAATGATCTTCATGGAATAAAAACTTTGTCGTTTTCCTGTCCTTTGTATGGGCCAGTTTTGAACTCTAGTACGCTCGCTTTTTTAGACAAACATTTGTAGTTGTGTCCACCTTTGAGCGTAAAAGATGTATCGCCTTTATGAAGTATCACGTAATCCAAAACCGTGTTATCAACATCATAAAAAGTTGCTAACACTTTCCCCTTTACAACATGCCAGCTTTCTTGGGCCGGAAAATTTAAATGTTGAGATTTCGGGATGTGGTAGTGCGCTTTGAATGATTCTCCATCCTTGAGTGAAAGCGCAGCGCATTGCAAGGGGTTTTCAGGATCAATTATATCAACTCGCTTGAGTTTTGATGCGGCTCCGGCCGGCAGTATAATATGGAGAGTTTCTCCAGTGACCTTAGAAACGATCTTTTTTAAAATCATAAGATGGATTGAATTTTGTGTGATTGAAAACTACAAGTTCAGGAAATCTGTAATACAGCTTCCCTCGATCGGACATGGTTCGTACATCGATAAACCAATCACCGCAATGCATCGAGTATCCCATGTTCCATTGATGGAAATAAGTGTGAATGATCCAGCTTAATAGGAATTGGGTGCCAGCATGATGTCCGAATGTACCAACCATAACGTTGAACAGACGTTTATAATGAGCCCATATTGCTTCATAGGTTTTTGCCTGAGCAACAACTACTCCTCCGTTAAGCAATTTTTTTCGCTTCATTTCCGGGAATCGTTTCTTTGCGGCTTCATATCCACATTTGGGCTGAAGTCGCCAAAATTCTTCCCGAAGTTTCATGTCTGATTCGGTTGTTGCCACAAGCCCAAAACGCCAATTATTATAAAACTCATCACGTATTGGGGCTTGCATAATCATGTCAGCATCAATTTTGATGATCAACTCATGTTCATCAAAATCAAAGAAGGGTAAAAAGTCTCCGCCTTCAATAGAGAAATATGAATCACGGTTTTGCGGCCAATTGTATCCAGCGGTTTCAAGTTGTTTCTTTTCAATAAACACATACTGAATTTTTTCGTGCGCAATCAGATCGCTAGTCTTGCAATCGATCAACAATACACAAATTCTCTGATTCCAGTTTTTTATCAAAGACAAAAACAGACCGTGATTTTTGGCCTTGTCAAGATAAGGGCCATCCATAGCCACCACAATAGATGCTTTCATTTTTTGAGGTGTTCTTTATTGTCAATGCCCTGTATCAGGCGATAGGTGTGCCAAACGTAGACTTGGTTCATTCTGTAGATTTTGAATTTCCTCTCAAGGAGACGTGAGCAGAAGTCTGTATCAACGCCCAGTGCTTCTCCGGTTTCGGAAAAACCTCCCAATGCTTCCCAAACTTTTTTGTTGATGCACATCAAAAATCCGCTGACTTTGTAGTTCAACATAGAAAATCGTAAAGGAACAAGCTCTTGTTCAATAGCGATTTTGATATGCTCTCGGATGTCAGAATTCTCACTTAGTCCGTGCAATAATTGCCCCTTAGAAATTGGATGAATACGATTAGTGAAGCAAGTCAAAAGACCCGTGCCTTCTGGCGCATGTTTACAGCAATTGATGATAATTTTTTTGGAGTTTGGTGTAAGGAACAGCACATCGTAATCCGTGAAACACATCCAATCATACTCACCGATTTTTTTCATCGCCTGGTTGTACGCCTTTCCTAGGTTTATGTCTAGTCGGAAGGGGCTCGTGAAATGCACCCGAATCACCCTGGGCTTCCCAATAATGTTTGTTTCGTTCATGAAAGTGTTTTTTCTTTTTGCCTTCAAGTATGGCTGCCTGTAACTCTTCTTCGGTTAGAATTATTTTTTGGTAATCGATCATTTAACAACGACTCTGTCAATGTCAGAATAATCACCCATCATTTTTCTGTACACTTTAAAAAGTGTCACCACATCACCGGTGCAATATTCGCCAAGAAGTTTGAGTGCCTCTTGTTTTTTGTCTTCATTGGCATAATAGATTTCATGCACAGACATGTCGTGCAATATCTCTTTAGGTGATGGAACTCCAAGTGACGCAGAAAGCAGATCAAGACTTGTTTTTTGACCAAAGGCACCAAAAGACCACATCTCCATTGTGTCGATGAATGGGGTTTCCCAGGGTTTTTTGCCCATTACGTTCAATTGACTAGGCAACTTGAATCCCTCCATGATAAATTTCTTTGCAAGAACCGGAAAGTCAAATCCCTTACCGTTGTGAGCACAAAGTTTGTGCGAAGGGAATTTGTCAAGAATCTTTTCAAATGACCACAATAAATCAGATTCTATTTCACTAGCAAGAACCTTGACACCAAAATTGTTATCAGCCCCCATCGCTCCAACGCAGATCACAATAATCTTGTTGAACTCCGCATGGAGCGCGGCATTGTTTTCCCAGCAAAATTGAACTGGATCCTTTTCTTTGTATTCTTTAGCGAGTTCAATTTCTTTTCTGAATTTTTTTTCAAACAGTTTTTTAAGGCGCTCATCTGCTTGCTCAAAAAACTCATAACGTGACACTGTTTCAATGTCAATGAACAAAATTCCATTATAACTGTTAGCGGGGAGCATAAAGAGGTTTGGGGGTTGGTATGAATTCTCGTTCGAATTTTTTGTGATTATCGGCTTTGTGCACGTAATCGAAGAACGTGCCATCGCCGGGATAGATGTATATTGCTTTTTCCATATTTGGAAAGTTGTTTTTCCAGACTTGATTTGCTTTTTCCTTTGCGCCTTCAAGACTGCCGAAGAAATCCACAAACACAGCATCTAGCGCTTTACGCTTACCCTGGATTGGTGCTGTCCATGCATCAAGTTTTATCCTCCAATGTTCCATCGCTCGAATAATTGGTTTAGAAAAGCGCAAAGAGCCAGCGTGATCGTGATCCCGACCAGGATTGCCAACGGAAGTTCAATCCAGATGTAAGGGAACAAAAATTTGATTTTTTGGAAAAACGAGGGCCTGAAGATTTTCATAAGCGTAAATTGAAGGTTTATGTACTAAAATGTCAAGTATTTTTCATTTTTTATCTACCAATCTGGCAAATCATCGTCCTTTTCGCCCAGGGGGCTTCTGACAAAAGGCTGTATGGAGGTCGCTGAAGGCGCAACTCTTGGGATTTCGCCGCTGGGATCAATGAATTCATGATGCCGAATGTAGAATCTGAATTCAATCTCACCGATTTTTCCCACGCCTTCCGGCTTAGTTTTTTGAACGCGGATGAATAAGCTATTGGCAAAAACCTGTTTTCCTAGTGACTTCAGTTCAATGGTGTCATCTGGGCCGTGGGCCTCAAAAATATGCCTGTAGAAACCGAGAATCTGAAATCCTTTACGCCAAAATACCTGGCCGCTGACGATGTCTGAAGGGGTTGGAAATGGGAATATCGCGTTACCGTACTGATCGTGGCCCATGTACTTCTGCTTGATTGTGTGGGTGAGTAAGAACACATGCCATTGATTCACTTTTGCCTGCACGCGAATCATACGTAGCTGCTGGCCCCAGAAAATATCATCTCGGACGTCGCCTTCAAATCTCAATTCAATCAGCGGATCTATGGTGACTGTGTTGATCTTGACATTGAACTTCCGTTCAATGATTTGACAGTATAGCAAAAATTCCTCTGTGCTCAGGTCTGCGTCCACTGTTTCAGGATCGATCACGATAAAATGCTGGTCTATAAATTTCTTTGCGCTTTCAAACTCCTCTCTCGACATCTGGTTATTGAAAGCTTTGGTAATGTCTTTGCCAACAAAAATTTCTATGAGCCTGGCAAACACATCTCGTGACGATCCTGTTTCGGGGCTTAAAATGAGATTAACCCAACCGTGGAGCTTTGATAAATTAACAAGCATGCAGAAATGAAATATCGTCTTGCCTGTGAAGGGTGCGCCGTACATGATAGTGAAGAACCCGGGACGGATGGAGTAATAATCATCAAATACTTTCCATCCGGTTGAGAACCCTTTGGGATTACCATTGTTGTAAAGGTCGTCCAAGTCAGCCTCTTGACTTTTGAGTGTGTAATAAATTTCTCCGTAAACTTCTTCGGCTTTGAATTCTGCCTTGATGGCTTTGCGTTCTTTGTCGCGCTCTTTGATTGGGAGTTCCTTTCCGTACTTGATGCCGTCCAGAAATGTTTTCCACTGGGCGTCAAAGTCTGACTCGGCGTCCATCTTGCCTAAAATTTCACGCTTGAAAATTGCCTCTACATCTTCAAGTAAAATTTCTCCCCCGCCAATGTATCCACCCAGCAGCTTGCCGGCTTTCAGAATTGTGTCATGACGATTGCCCACTGCTGATTGCTGAATCATCTTCAGCGGGATTGTCATCTTCGCATAGTTGGATTGAACTTTTGCGGCATTGTAAAGTGCTTTTGGTTTTTCTTCTGGCTTCGGCTCTGGCTTGGGTTCAATCTTCTCTGTCCAAAGAGGTGCGCCTTCATTGAAGTAAATATTTTCATCCCACGACAAATAGGTAAGCCGGCTGATGTCCTTGCCACTTTTGTCAACAGAAGGGAATTTGTTTTGAATGGCAGCGAAGTATTGTTTGTACTGTGCATCGTTTTTTACAAGAGGAATGCGGATCAATACTTTGACACCGGTGCCTGAGGGACTGATGAATGAGCAAAACCTGAACCCCTTCAAAGTTTCTGGAATTTCGGTGGTCCCATCGAAGTCAAGCATCATCAAGCCGGATGCTTCCATTAATGAGTTATTCTCACGTTTGGAAAATTCACCAGCAAAACCAATTGCCGGCAAAAGTTTTTTCAGGTCGTTTACGGCGGATTTGCTGTTGGCTGGATTGCGTATTTTGAGGATGGTTTCCTTGAAGTTATTTCCTTTCACAGACCCCTTTTTGATTACCTCGATCACATTCTTGATTTCGGGGTAATTTACCGGGGTGACGTTCTTAAAGCTTGAGTAGTAGCTAACTTTCATGTCTATTTCTTCTTTATGTGACTCAGGATCAATTATCTCGGGTTGGTTGGTACTTAGATACGTCTAAAATTTGGATCGTTTATACGCGCTTTAAATGCGCCTAGCCGTTAAGGTACTCCAGGTACAGTTTGCGCTCAATTTCGGCGATTTTTTTCTCAACGGCGGCTTTCGCTCTTCCGATCATTTCAGTCCTGGAGACTGTCTCTCTCCCGAGGTTCAAAAACAGCCAGTTCGCGAACTGCTGATCCTCGTACAGTGTCGCCCACTGCTGAGGGGTCATGAATGATGCCATGATTTCGTTCTCAAACCAGGCCAGTGTCCTTGACTCCAGCGCAGGTAAATCGGTTTGTGTTGATTCCATTGTTCAGTCCCAAAATGGGAAAATTAAAAGCCGGCCCAGGTCTGCTCTTCTCTTCTCTTCTCTTCTCTTCTACGGATAGAGTATCCATACTGTATGCATACTCTATTTTCCGCGAAAAATACAGTATCCATAGAGTATGCATACTCTATTTTCCGCGAAAAATAGAGTATCTATACTCTATGCATACTGTATGCATACTGTATCCATACAGTATAGGTAAAAAGGCATTATATGGCATGAATCCACTCAATTAATGACCTGTTTTTAACATTCAAAAGGTCGTTTTCAACGTTTTTAAGCGTCTTCACTGAGTCATTTTTGTTGTGTTTTTGCCAGTTTTTGATAGCAATTTCGCTGCTTTCTTGACTGAATTTCACCTTGTTTTTTGACTCAAAAAAGTCAATCATCTCAAGGATTTTTTCCTCGGTTTTATTGAGATGAAATGCTGCCATTTTTAAGTTAATTTCATAGATGCCCAGCAGGTTTGTTGCTGGGTTTGTGAGTAGGTAAATCCAGAATAATTTTTGCTCGTCGGTTAGTGATTGAATAAAATAATCCGCCCACAAAGTGACCTGGACTTTTCTGAAGAGTGCCATAATGTATTTTGTTTTGAGAATTAAAAAACCTCCTCTGGTTGGGAGGTGCTTTTCGCAAGAATAAACTCAATCTGGAATGCTAGACCGTTGTCATCTTTGAAACAAATGCAGACAAAGTAAGTAGTTTCAAAAATGCCTGGCTCGATTTCACCCCCTTCAATAAACATCCAATAAGCATTTGATAATCCTTCAACAGCGGTTTGAATTAGATCATCCATTGTTGGAACCCTGAGCTCATTAATTTCTGTGAGCTCATGTTCGGCAAGAATGGTTGCCACCATTTTGAAGGGAAATGTTTTGAGGCATTGAGCAATGGTAGTCTTGACTGATTCAGGAAGTGTCATGATTTTTTGATTAAGGTTTGGAAAATCTCGCCGAGGGGAGTCTTTGTCCAGCCCCGGCGAGACGTAGCACTTTCTTCAGGGACTAATTTAGCGTTTTCTCTTGTCGGTTGAAAACACCGTCTTCCGTTTGCGCTTTCTTTTTGAACGCGCAAAATCAATTTCAGCTTTGATGATAGCGTCAATCTCAGGGATGAAGCTTTCCGGATATTCCAATACCCACCAGTGAAAGGGTTCTTTTTTCTTTTTGGTTTTGAGATCCACCCGTCTCTTGGTCAGGATCACTGTTGGGTTCAGTTCTTTAAATCTGTCCCGCGCCTTCAAACCAATGGCGTTCAACCGCTTTGACATAAGACGCCCCTTGAGCGCCTTATATCGTTCGTAGATGGTGACCATTAGAATGGAAGTTCATCGTCTTTAGTAAGATCAGGAGCAGCATCGTTTGCTGGTGCGGGTGCATTTTTTGGTGCTTTTTGTTGAGATTTAGCGCCAAAGTTGGATGCGTTGTTGGCTGAAGGAGCAGGCTCATCAATGTCGTCAACTAACGAGGAAGTGCCGAGATTTTTGAGCTTTGGCACCACGTGCTTAATGACAAGTTTTTCGATGTACTCCATCCGTTCGGAATCATCCCATTGCTCCTTGCCCTTTACCTTAATCTTTACGAGATCAGGCAGGTTGCCTGGATTTTCTTTGTTCCAAACCGGTTTTACCAGCGTGCCATTGTGATGGTCGCCTGCCTGGACAAGGTCTGTTTTGACAAAGAAATAAGTGCGGGTTTTGCCGTCTTTTTCATTCGAAGTGATTCCGATCTGGATTGGTTTGGATAAATCCAGGTCTTTCTGAAGCAATCGAGCAAATAGCCCGGCCGGCATGCCGCCACCGTAAGGAATTTGGATGATGTAATCCCGGTCGTCGACGATTTTGATTTCCCATTGCCAGCCAAATTCTTCACTTTCCCGCTTTTTGATCTCGGTGAGGATGCCGGTAAGGTGGGTGAATGTCAGTTCCCAAACGGTTTTTCCGTTTTTGTTGGTGCGGCTGACCGCGCCAGGTTCGTTTTCTTTGCATTTAACAGTGAAATGACCGTTAAACGTGTTGACGTAGGTTACCCCGCCACCAGGTCTGTTTTCAAGTGCCATTGTTTATAAGGTTTTGTTAGGTCGTAAGTAGGTGACTTTTACAGAAAAAGTCAAATTTTTTTCACTTTTTGTTAAAAATGAAAAATCCCGACTACTGGTGGCAATCGGGACGTGTGTTTGACATGAGTATTGTTATGCTGCCTTTTTGACTTTAATTACAGGCATTTCTGCACGGCGGCCGGAAAAACCAAGCAATTCATAGCATTCATCAAAAGTCCTGATGATCAGGCGTCCTTTGGCGTCTACGAATAATTTGTCGCTCAGTTTGATGTTTTTTTTCATTTTTAAAACCCCGGGGTTCTGACTCGCCCCGGGGTGTTACCTTAAACGAATTCCATTGCGTTCGCTGTAAATAAAGATAATATTTTTCAGATTTCAAAAAACAAAATAAAAAAAACCGGCAATTCTTTAAACTGCCGGCGTATTATTGTCAATGTTCGATGTAAATAAAGAAAAATTATTTCATTTAAGCAAAAAAAGCCGGCGATTCTTCTCCTCAATCGCCGGCGTAGTTATTTTCGCAAAGTCTAAAAATAGTGATTTTTCACTCTAATTTCAAAATTTCTTTGCTTACTCTGAGGGTTGTATTTCCATCAAGGTTCCGGTAGGTGATCAGCGCCTTTTCATTAAATACGATTTCGTCTACCTCAGAATCAATGAAAATTTTTCGCAGCGCATTACTGTAAATTCTTTTCACTTCTTCTTCTTGACCAACACGTTCATTGGCCTTCAGGTATTCAACGGCAATTTCCTTAATCTTTGCATCACCTACTTTCTTCCCTTTCTTTCCGGAATCTTTGTAGCGTTGCTTTAGATATTTGTCCAGGGCTTCGCCACCATCGATTTTGGGCTCAAATTCAGTAAGCATTTGAAGGCGCTCCATTTCCGGCGCTGATGACATCCATATTTTCTTTCCTTGTTCTACCCGTTTAAAGAAATCTTCAGTTTCCGGGATCATAATACTCAGAATTTCATCATTAGGCACCTGAGGATGTTGTTCGGGATATTTGCCATCAATCAGAACAAAGAGTTCGGAATACTTAAAACCGGTTACCAGCATCTGTGCCTGCATTTGTGCGATGTAGTGAGGGTTCATGCCGCCCTCGTACTGATTCATCACGTATTGAAGCATGTTTTTGCAGTCCATACAACCTCGATCGTGGAGTGGTGTGGGGTCAATGATGTAATCCAGATTGCAGCCGAGCCAGGGATAAGTTTCACTGATCAGAGTGAAGTTTCGGCGCCGAGCTGTGCGGATTACGTTATTGGTCTCGTAGTTCCTGACGAGCTGGTCGTGTGTTGGAGTTTGTGGATCGTAAAACCGGAACCAGTGTTTGTAGATGTAGGGTTCCATAATATGCCCGGAATACGTTGAGATGTTTTCTGGTTTTGAGGGTGGCACCACACCGACCTTGCGGTGGAAAAGCTCAAGGGGTGATTCGTATTTATTGAGCCCTAGAATTGTTCCAACGTCGGAAGCTCCAATGTAGGTGTTGCGTTTTGCCTGCCATTCGGCCTGAGACAGTTTTCGTTTGTCCAATAAGCGGACTGGATTGGGAAATATTTTCATTTTGTTTTTTGATTTGCGCCTTCAAATTATCAAGACTTTCGCCCGTGATTCACTCCAGCCTTTTTCGATTGCTTCTTTGGAGTGTTCGGTAACCCATGTATGCCCGGGCCGGTTCATGGCTAAAAAGTGACGTGGATCGATTACCAGGGGGATTTCATTGTCAATGGCCCACTGGTCAGCATATCCGATTTTACCCATTTTATGATGGATGTCGCTGTGAAGGGTGATTTCGCTGCCATCGAATGGATCTGTGGCGCCAGCTCTGACCATTGCTTCAAGGAACATTTTTCGAACCGTTGGATAAAGCTGGTGCTTCAAAGGGTTTTGCGAGGTTTTTTGAGTGCCTTGAGGGTGATTTCTTCTTGTTTTTTGGTGTTCTCCTGGCGCTTTTGGATCATTTGCTCTGCCTTGACCTGTTCATCGATTTCGTATTCCCCTCGCCAGTTTTGTGAGTAAAGACCAAGAAGGTTAAGAACAACCCGACTTTCGGCTCGTTTTTCGGCCACGGAAATGGGGAATTCTTTGAACGTGTTATTCAGCGGGCTGACTTCGCCAAGGGATTCGTGAAATCGTTTTTTGGTTTTAGGTAATTCAGGGAATGGGCCCGTGTAGACATGACTGATTTCTCCAGAACATTTTATAACAGCATATTGCAAATCATTGGAAACAAAACACAATTCTTTTTTGATTGTTATATCGTGTCGATGAATCAATTTGCGAATCGCTTTTTGGTTGATGATGATCCATCCGTCTTTGTGGATGAAAAAATCACTGAGTTCAAGTTCTAATCCTTTTGATGCAATCAGAATTTCTTCGGGGATTTCCATATCAGTTTTCGTGATTTAAGTTTTTAAAAAAGATCGGTACCAGTGCTATTAATTTCACCAACATATTCGGCGTCAACTTTACAATACCCTAGCCCGTTTTCTTCGCAGTACTTTTGAGCTTCTTCCATTGTCTCCGCTGCAATAAGAGGGCCAGCAAAACAAAAATATGGGCCTGGTTTGTCCCAGGGTTCTGCTTTTATTATGGTAGTCCAGTATTTCATCATTTTTTATTCGGGGAAAGCGGTTGCTGCTGTTTTTTTGAATTCATTGTTGATCCTGGATTGGGATATTTTGGCGTAATACCTTTCGGTGACCTCCACGGTTGAGTGTCCAGCGATGCGTGATACTGAATAGATGTCCATCCCAGCCTCCAGGAGCCTACAAATGAATGTCTTGCGGCATGAGTGGAAGCTTGTTGCTTGATATTTTGGGATGATCGTTATTTTGGATTCTCGGCTGTTGGTCGTTTTGATCGCCTGTCCTTTGACAATTTGTTTGAGGATTCGTTTTTGAAACGCCCTATTGGGAACGTGTTTGTAATATTCATTTTTGAATATAGTCCTCAGGCGCGGATGCATTGGCAGTGATCGAGGTGATTTGTTTTTCTCCATGAAGAAAGAAACGATTTCCTCTCCTTCGGAATTTATGGTCATGAAGGCGCTCTGCACCTCACTGAACCGGGCTCCGGTGTACAAAGAAAGGATCAGTTGGTCTTTTGCGACGTCTAATCCGTAGATTCCCTGGGTTTCAAATTCCAGCAATCGCTTTATTTCGTCTTCGGTAAGGATTTGATCCTGAATGCTGAAACGGCGCTTGGATGACATCTGTATTTTCCAGTCAAAACTGATGTTGTAATACCTAAGAACCGTTTTGATGTAAATCAAAAAGGTTTTGACGTATGTAGCATTCAGGTTTTGTGAGAAACAAAACTTGCTGAACATGGCCGCGAACTTGTTGTCGAATTTTTCGAAGGCAACGTATTCAAGGTTCTGCCATTCGCGTAGTTTCTTGAGAACCTTGATGTAGTTTAGGGCTGCGCTTTCACGAAAGCCGACCACATTTTCCAGGTAATCTTCAAATAGGTTAATGAGGACAGCTAACTGATTACGCTGATTGTTGATTTCGGCCGGCTCAAAGGATTCGTTGCTGTTGGCTCTTTTGATAAGGCGCTCAGCTATTGCTTTTGAGACTCTTTTGGAATACCTGGCGGTTGCTGGGATTTCGGTTGCTAAGTTCATTTTTGTTTAAGGCTTACAGTGAAATAGGCATTGAAATAGGCGTCTGCCAATGTAGCTATACGTTTTAAAACTTCAATAGGGATGGTGCCCGTTTCATTTTTGATTAATTCTTTGTGATTGTTATAGGCTTCTGTGAGTTCGATTAAAGCATCAATAATTTCGACTTCTGATTTTTTGGATGGTTTCATTTGGGGTATTGTTTAAGGTTTGAAGTTCGGATTAGGTAATGCCTCATCAATCGTATATGGATATTTTAAGTATTCTTTTGACTCTGCATTTGTGCCCTCATCAGTTTGGGCTGATCTTTCCCTCTCTTGTTGAAATTCCTTCCATTCTGCTTCGGTGAATTGTGCTCTCCACCTTTTCCATATCCCATCTCTTCGTGTGAATTCGGGATAGGAATACATTTTTTCTTGTGTAGAAAATCTGTGAAAGGCAATTATTACTTTGAGTAATGGACCCTCAAGTTCTTGAGGTATTTTGGTTTCTATTTTGCAGCCAGTCACTAGATTGTTTACGGCGTTGACCAGTTCTTGAAGAGGTTGTTCTTGTTCCATTTTTTTGGGTTTGATTTCACTATTATCCTTCTCTGATTATTTGATCAGTTTCCCTTCATCCAAAATTTGAAACGTATTATGAATTTTTATTTCAAAAGTTGGGCTTGAGTTTCGTAAGTATTCTTTTACCTCGCTATTTACGCCTTCAGAGTTTTGCTGGAAAACGCCTGGTGATTGTTGGGTATAAGGATATTCCACAGGCTTTGGTGGAAATATTCCTGGTGTCGGCTCCAGATGAATATCGCTAATTGTTGAGTAGTTTTTTATACGGAAATGATCATCCTCAATTCTTTTCCATTCCTTTAGCTGTTCGGCGTGAAGGAATTCGTATACTTTCTCACTGGAATTAAAGGCGCGAATTGCTTCACAAAGACGTGAAAGTTCATCGGTTACAGAGGAAGGTAGCTTTGTGTTGATGTTGATTCTGTGAAGTTTAGCAAGGCGATCGGTTGCTTCAAGAAATTCTCCGAGAAGTTGGTTTAAGGCTTGAAGGGGTTGTTCTTTTTCCATTTTTCGGTTTGTTTAGAAGACCAAAAATGAAAAATATTTTCAATATTAGCAATATTGAATTCCGTTAAATCCAGTTTTTTTAGGGTAGTGAATCCCATCAGATTTGGTATCCGATGGGGGTAAACAAAATGGTAAGCCAGCGAATTTAACGGATTTTATCGGCCTGTCCTATTGGGCAAGAAAAATCCCCGCTCGGTTGCTGGGCGGGGATGTAAATACGAAACTACGGATCAATTTAATGCCTTGTTTTCTTTAAAACAAAAGAAAAACCCCGCCATGGGGACGGGGCATAACTCTCGCTTTAAAAATCGGTTTGTTGCTCATCTCGAAATATTTCCGAAAGTGGTTTTTGTGCTAAACCGTGCCCAAATATTTCTGGTTCCAAAGGTTCCTGGATGATCTCCTTTGTTTTGGGTTTCTTTGGGCTGTCCGATGGGATAGGCTTAGGTTTTGAGGTTGGGTTTTTGGGTTTGCGTTCTTTTTTGGGTTCCTCTGTGTAGTACATAGTGTCAAACTGATCAAAGGATATTCCCAGCGCCTTCACAATCCGCCGGACGTCGTCATATTTCAGGACTCGTTTTTTGAGCCTATACATGAACGCGCGATAGTCGTCGCCGGTGATCTCTTTGAGGAAATCCGGGATTTTCTGGCCTGTGGAATGTTTAATGAGCTGGGATAAAGGATCCATGGTCGCAAACGTGTCAAAATTTTACATAATCCCAACACATTTTTTTCATTTTTTAGGTTTTATGACCAGTTCGGAAGTGTAGCCACAACACCGGCACGTGAATTTGTAAGTCTCTTTGATCGGTTCGCCGTACTCGTATCGGTCCGCCCATTCGGCGGTATAACTTATTTGCACTATGCGATGGCTTGGGCATTCTTTGGGTTTTGTTTCCATGTCGTTTAAGGTTTGCGCCTTCACTTATAGAAGGCCGTGGTTTTTGAATGAGTAGAAATCAGTATCGGTCACGATAATGTGATCCATAAGTTTAAGGCCCAAAAGTTTGCAAGCCTTGTTTATCTCTTTGGTAATTTTGAGATCGGCCTCACTGGGATTGAGTTTGCCAGACGGGTGATTGTGTGCAATGATCAGGCCTCTGGCACAAGATTTTAGAGCGGTTGCCATAATTACACGGATATCTACACCTGTTTGATCCATTCCGCCCATGCTAACGTATTGTAATCCTATTGCACGGTTGCCTGCGTTAATGTGAAGTATTTTGAATTCTTCTACGAAAAGGATTTTGCCGCTATCCCAAGTTTGCCGTAAAATTTCGTAGGCATCTTTTGCTGTTTCTATTCTAATCCGATCGTTGGGCGATACCTCTGGCCGGTAGCTTACTGTGATTTCAGAAATAACATCCAGGTTTTTTGTTCCCTGGGTTAGGTCATAAGGTTTTAATTCCATGTTGTTTGTGTTTAAAGTTTGCGCTTTCAAAATTGGTCTACCTCTTCAGCGCCGGGAGACCATACCCTGCGGACGGGCTTAGTGCCCGTTTCGGTTATTACATCCATCTTTGTGTTAACGCATAACCGCCGTCCTTATCAAAACCGGACGTGTCCCCGTTTCTTCCGTTTTTGCCTTTGGGTAATTTGAACCCTTTAGGGTACAATGCTCTGCCTAAATTATAAACTAACGCAAATCCCATGTCCATTCCGCACCCGCCAATTTTTATAGCGTGCGTTCCTTCGTTCATTTTATGACCAGTAACTTTTGACACATACCAACCGATATCCACAATCTTATTTTTGATAGTGATATATAGACTGATCTCACGTGACATTCTCGAATTTGACACCTTACGCACGATCGTATAAACCTCTTTACCAGGCTTCAAATGTTTTAAAAGGAATTTACGGGCGTGTTCTTTTTGTTCCTCAAGTTCTGTTTTCGTTTGCTCATTCATGGTCTTAATTGTTAAAAGTTTTGTAAATGTCCTCAATTGCGAGCTTCACAGTAGTGAAATTATATACAGCTCCGTCCGGCGTCTTTTCGCCCCTTAGATAATTAAGCATTCTATAGGTGGCCAACGATAGGTTTGCTTTATTACCTTTCTTAGTAGGCCGTTTAACACAGTCTTGCGCCAAATTATAAAGTCCTTCATCGTTATTGATCCATAACGATACGTTCCACGCATTCCAGGACCGGTGACCATTGTATTTTTGCATAGTCTTAGTTGTTTAGAGTTAAGATCATTTGCCGTGCGCTTTCAATCAATGTGACGGTCAGAGCCACAATAACCGGGAGTAGGATTTCGATAGTCGACAGCCTTCTAAAGGCCATTCGAACGTTTTTGATTTTTGCTTTCATTTTTGTTTAAGGTTAACGGCGCCTTACAAAGGCGCCCGCACGGTTTCTACGCCCTAATAACCCTCTGTGTAGATTTTTACGGTCGAATCCCTTTTTAGGGCCCTGTATTGTATTGCTTCTGCGATGTGTTCGACATGAATAACAGGGGTTAAAGCAAGCCTAGCAATTGTCCCGGCAACCGAAAGAATGATTTTGAGATCGTAACCAGATAAACAATGGCGTTGATAGGACATTTTTAATAACGATTCGCATACCGCTAAACTTGGGCCTTCAAATTCAGTAGGCAATGGGTGTTTCTTTGCCTCCTCAACACGGTATTTTATGTCTTCCAATGACTCCAACCTTTTTGATGGCATCAGAAGCGAATCAAAATCAGGCCGAATAACTTCGCAAATCAAATCGCCCTTTGCCACTGATTTAAAGCCGAAAATGTCTTGGATAATTTTAACGTCTTCAGGGTTTACGTCGCGTTCGTAGTCGCCGTCTTCTGATTGGTAATAAGCTAGTGTTATGCTGTGATTCCCGAGTAAGGCTATTTCGTAGGCCCTTGCTACATTTTCGCAGTTGCCCCTGAAATTTAATTCTGGGAAAGGCATGGATACCGTTGTTTTTGCTGTTTTTGTTTTCATTGTTTGAATTGTTTAAGGTTTGGAGCGTTGCCGCAATCGAATGCCACGGCTATACCGGCAACGCTGGGTTTGCGCCTTCAAATGCCTTTTATTCTACGTAGCTCAAGACTTAATTTTATGATTTCTTGCTCCATTCGACGTATTTCCGAAACAGCTTCTTTAATTGTTGTGATTTGCTTGCCATTATGGTATTGCGGCATGTTTGGGGATTTCTTGATGGCTTTCTTTTTCATGGTTTTTGCGTCCCGCGGGATATTGGCCCGTTGACAGATCAAAAGTAGCAGACCTTACCAAATTATGAAAGAATTTTTCATAATTATTTTTTATTTGACGGTTATTTGATGGTGTTACCCTTCAAAATTTGATTTTTAGGCGGTTTTTGATCGGTTGTGTGTGCCTGGCATGTGTGAGGTGTTTGGGGCCGGTTGCGGGGGCGCCTGGACTGAGGTATTGCGCCGGCAAGCGTTGCGCCTTCAAAAAAACTAGCGATTGACTGAATACCGATCAACCGAATGACCCATAAGTTATAACTGTGGGGCGCTGGATTGTGGGAGTGATTGTGACCGGTAAGCGTTGCGCCTTCAAAATGCTAGCCCTTGACTGAATACACATCAAATGAATGATTATCTTATAGGTTATGGTATTTAGTAAAGGGGTTCGTGTTGCTTGTTTGGGGCGCTGGGTTGTGGCGGTGATTGAGGGGTAT
>DATKPG010000039.1:0-221117 GCA_035524255.1 Smithella sp.
AAGCAAAAAGAAGAGGATCTAATCTACAAAACATGCTCTCTGGCATCAGGTGAAACACAGATTCTCTCTTCCCTTTTACCTCTGAATCCTATAATGTTATTTTATAACAAATGACAAATAATAAGAACACAAGGTGAAAGAAACGAAAACTCAAGCCGATGTTTATAATTTTATCGGTACGCTATCGGCACGCTTTTAAAAATTCAACTGGTTGAAATTAAATGACTAATTGGCGGAAGTGCATGGGAATCAAACCCACGCGGGACGGTTTTAGCGCCCCGCACCGGATTTGAAGTCCGGGCGGCCCATCAGCGACCATGGCGCTTCCATCCCAAAAACTAACCATAAAACATCAATGTATCAACACGGAAAAATTACCGGCGAAATTCTCCAGGGAGCATAGTCCAAATTTTGCCTTATCTTTTAATTTTCCCCGGCAGGATATAAACATAAGGTTTTCGGAGTACGCGCAGGTGAAGAAATCTGTCCATCTTGCGCAGGGCAAGATAGGCCCTCCAGATCATGGCATCCTCCCTGTAGTAGGCGAGCACTTCCTTGCCGGTAATCGGGGCGATGTTGAATTTTTTCCCCTCATTCGCGAAAAAATCATTGGCCGCGTTGATGAGCGCCGGTATAAGTTCCGGCAGTTGTTCCTTGTAGAAGTTGGCGATAAGGTCGATGACCACTTTGCGAAAGTCATAATACCGGGTCATGACATCTTTAAGAAAAAGCCATCTGATGATCCAAAGCAAAAATGACGGAGCGCTTCTTAAAAATAGTTCAGGGTTGAGCTGTTCGATGCCGCCAATATGCATAAGAGGCGTGCTTGTGTCAATGTAGCAGAGCTTCGTATCGGGTCCGATGGTGAAACCTTCTTTATAATCGGCCGCCGCCCAGTTGGAAATCTGGCCGTCTATGCCGAACTTCACGCCCGTGCCCGATTCATTGAAAGTGAAGACCCGATTGAGCTCGGCCAGTGTCAGCCCAAAAAGCGTCATCACGCCTTCTTTGGGAAGTGTGTGAATCAGCCTGTTGCCGATGGAGCGCGCGTCGAGCCTCGCCTGCACGTTGTAGATGACCATGTTTCCCGCGCGCGGCGCAACCCTCACGACGGCGAACGCGGGGATATTCAAACCTATCTCTCCCAGGCGGGAATTGTATTCCTGAAATAATTTTTCGTAGCTTTGCATCTCATCCATTGTGCGGAATATCGGAAGCCGCTTATACGCGAGAGATTCCTGCCCCGGAACATTTATCGCGAAGATCGTGCTCATCTCGCCGTAGCCGATGATCAGCGCCGGAATCGCGCTTCCCTCCGGGCTTTGCGGATTGAGGCCGTACTCGAATTTTTGAAGCAGGCCGCGGTCGATTTTATCAAGCATGATGTCCCTTCCTGTTTTAAGCGAGGTTCAGAAGTAACGATGCGTCCTGAAGCGCTTTGTCTACCCGTTCAAGGATTTCGCAGGCCAGATTCCTGTCGATGATCAGCGGCGGAAGAAGCTGGCTTATGCGTTTGTCATTGTTGGCGGAAACGGAGAGGATGCCATGATCGTAACAGGTTTTGGACAAAATCGGCCCGCACATATCATTGACCATTTCAATGCCCATCATCAGTCCCAGCTGGCGAAGCTCCACAAGAATCTTCGGATGGCGTTTTTTTAGCTCTATAAAACCCCTGCGGAATATCTCGGCCATGCTTCTGACATTGGCGAGAAATGCCGGGTCTGATGAAATATCCAGCACCTTCAAAGCCGCAGGACAGCCGACTTCCGCCCCGCCGAAGGTTGATACGTGTATGAAAGGGTGGTCATGGAAAAAACTCTCCAGCTCTTTGCCGAAGCATGTGGCGCTCATGGGATATATTCCGCCGGATAGTCCTTTGCCGATTACCATGATGTCGGGACTTACTTTGAAGTTGTCTATTCCCCACAGCAAGCCGGTGCGGCCAAGCCCGGTCTGCACCTCGTCAATGATGAACAGCGCTTTGCGCGCCCGGCACGTCTCGGAGACAAAGCCGTAGAAATCATCATCCGGAAGGGGCATGCCTGATGTGGCCGGTATGGTTTCAAAGATCACGGCGGCCGTATTTTCATCGATCGCGTTTAAAAGCGCTTTTTTGTTGTTGAAGGGCACCTGCATGAATCCGGCCGGATTCGGGCCGAAAGGAGCCCGGTAAGATTCATCGCCGGTGGCCAGGGCCAGTCCTGTGTGTCCGTGGTATCCGCCAATTGCCGAAATAATCTTCTGGCGGCCGGTGTAGCCGCGCGCCAGTTTTATAGCCAGATCGATCGCCTCTCCGCCGCCCACGCCAAATACTGTGTAGGTCAGGCCGGAAGGTGTGAGTTCGGCCAGCTTTTCACCTAGCCTTGCGCGCTGTTCGCTTATCAGATGATGGTTGCCGATATCCAGTTCTTTCAGGGAATCGGCAAGAGTGCTGATTATTTCCGGATGGCGGTGTCCGAGATTGAAAACGCCGCCGTTTGAGTGGCAGTTGATAAGACGCTTGCCGGTGTTGGCATCCCATACGCAGGCGCCTTCCCGCTTTCCGAAAACAAAATCAAATCCCACCTGCTGAAGAAACTCGGCTTTTCCCGACGAGACATGGCGTCCGAAGCGGGAAATGATTTCATCCTTGGGATTTTGGCCTATAAATTTCATTTTCCCGTATCCCCAATGAAACTTTTTCAGAATCGCGATGAATCAGACCAAAACAAAGAGTCGTCGAGCAATTGAACTGAAACTTCAGCGCCTTTTTTGAGTCGGGTTTCATTCTCATCTGTGACAATTAAAGCATTGGCGGTAACCATCGATTTCAAAATGCCGGAGCCCTGATCGCCGGTTGTATAGGCGACATATTTATCTTTTTCTTTTTTGACCATAGCGCGGATAAAATGTTTGAAGCCTGCTTTTTTCTGCAAATCCTGCGCTAAGACGGCTTTAATCATGTCACGGAATATTTTTTTATGCCCCTGCATTTTCAAAAGAGCAGGCCGCACGAACTGTTCGAAAGAAACCATCGCGGATACGGGATTGCCCGGCAGGCCAAACAGGGGGACGCCGTCGATGGCGCCGAAAGCCAGAGGCTTGCCCGGCCGCATGGCCACCTGCCAGAAATGCATGGCGTTGCCGATTTCTCCCATGACGTTTTTAACAAAATCGAAATCGCCGACGGAGACGCCGCCGGAGGATATAATCAAATCGGCATCCGCGGCGGTTTTGAATTTATTGCGCAAATCTGTTTTTTTATCTTTGACGATTCCCAGCATGATAGGTATTCCCCCGCATTCCATAACCTGCGCCGCCAGGGAATAGCTGTTGCTGTTGACTATTTTACCAGGGCCCGGATTCGTTTTAATATCCACCAGTTCATCGCCGGTGGACATAATCGCCACGCGCGGCTTTTTGTAAACGCTGACAAAAGCCCTGCCTAACTCGGCCAGCATCCCGATATGCGCGGGACGGAGAATGAATCCTTTTTTAACGATCAGCTCTCCCTTTCGAACGTCTTCACCGGCAAAACGAATATGCTCTCCTTTTTTTGCCGCGACGTAGATGATGACAGTTTGGCCGTCTTTTTTTGTATCTTCCTGGCGGATCACTGCATCCGCGCCTTCAGGAATAACCGCACCGGTCATTATTCGGGCGGCCTCTCCTTTTTTTATTTTCTTCGCGGGGATTTTGCCTGCCGGTATATCTTCAATGATATTCAGCTTCAGAGGTTTGTCTTTTGCCGCGCCTTTCGTGTCGGCTCGTCGCACAGCGTAGCCGTCCATGGCCGAATTATCGGCGGAAGGAATATCGCGCGGAGAGAAAATGTTTTCACCAATGACCCTTCCGCGGCCATCCAGAATGTTAATCTTTTCCAAACCAAGCGGCCGGAAATGGGCAAGAATGGTTTTCAGGGCCTTTTCCACGGGAATCATGTCCAATCTCCATTTAAGTCTATGCGTTATGCACGACAGTTTATCAAAGACAAGACGTATGTCAACAGATATTGCGTTGATTTTTAACGGCAAATTCCCGTGAATAAATTATTGATTGAATTATCCGGGAAAGATGATTAGATTGCATTGCAAACGACCCATTCTGGATTAAAGATTATTTTTTCTCCAGAATGGGTTTTGGTGTTGCTTTATTTTAAAGAAAGTTTGGTTGTAATCTGTGCGAAAACTTATCACGAAAAAGATAAAGGATGATCTTAAGCCTCTGGGCGATCTTGTCCGGCAAATCAGCGAGGGCAAGGCAGTGGTTGCCGCAAGCGGTCTTCACGGCGCGGCGCGTCCGTTTTTGGTATCTCTTCTTTATGAACGGCTGGATCGGCCGCTGCTAATTGTTTGTCCGGAGGAAAAAGAAGCGGCGGTCTTCGCGCGGGATTTGTCTTTGTTTCTGGGGGAAGAGCACGTCTTGCATTATCAGTCACTCGATTTTCTGACGATTGACATGTTTGCCCTCCAGAAGGAGGAAGAATTAACCCGTCTGGAAGTCCTTACGAATCTGCAAATAAAAACGAAAACAATCGTGGTAACTTCCGTAATCGCCCTGATGCAGAAAGTGACTCCCTTTACCGGGTTTAATGATTATTTGCAGATCATTTCGTCAGGCGATGCCATCAATAGAGATGACCTTTGCTCTCGCCTGATTTCCGGCGGCTATAAAAGGGAAAGCCTGGTGGAGGAAAAAGGGGAGTTCAGTGTAAGGGGAAATATTATTGATATCTTTCCGCCGGCTGAAAAAAATCCTCTTCGTTTGGAGATGTTCGGCGATAATATCGAATCCATCCGGAAGTTCGATGGTTCTTCTCAGCGCTCGATCGGGGCCGCGGATGCTTTCATCGTGCCGCCGGCGAGTTCGGTTATTATCAATCCCTCAACATTGGAGCTGGCAATCCGGAACATTAGGCGGCGCGCCGATGATCTATCACTGCCTCGCGAAATTCGCAACCGTCTGGTGGATTCTCTGAAGGAGGGTTTGACCCAATCCATCAACCCCATTTTTTTACCGCTGTTTTATGAATCGTACGATAATGAAAACGGGCTGTCCCGCGATAAATTGTCGAGCCTTTTTGATTATCTTTCGAAAAACACTTTGGTGATTGTTGATAATCCGCTGGCCGTCAATCAGGCTATCCAGAACGCCGGGCAAAATATTGACAAGCTATTATTTAAAACCAAAAACAGCGGCAAATTTTATCTGGAAAAAGAAAACACTTATGTTGATCCGGAAGGTATTCAGTCAGGCCTTAACGGGTTCGGGCAGGTATATCTTACAGGCCTTAATCTTGATCAGGAAAACGGCAGCGCCGCCGCGGTTGCTTTTGAAACGGATCAGTATCTTTGTACGGGAGAATTGCTGGCCGGTGAGATTAAGGAGGATGCCTCCTTACGGTGGACGGCGGACAGGATTAAATTGTGGCTCTCCGACGGCATGTCGATTTTTTTATTTTGTCCTACTCCGGAAGCCATTCAGCGGATGAAGCATCTGTTGTTGTCCTATGATTTGCCGGTGCAGATTTCATCCTCCATGAATTCCGTCGGGGATTCCGTCCTGGAAATGATTGACCGCCGCGAGGGAGGGGCCGAGCTTCTTTTGCTGGAAGGGGAAATATCGTCGAGCTTTGTTGTCCCGGCCATGAAGCTGGTATTTTTAAGCGAAGAAGAAATATTTGTTAAAAAAGCTCCCCGCCGACGCCTCAGACCCGCGCGTGAAGGTTACTTCATTAAATCCTTCGGTGATTTAAAAGAAGACGATTTTATTGTTCATACGGATTTTGGCATCGGCATTTACCGCGGATTGAAAAAAATTACCGTCGGCAGGATTGAGAATGATTTTTTAGTCATTGAGTATCAGGACGGCGATAAACTCTACATCCCGGTTAACGCGCTGGAGAAAATTCAGCGCTATCTGGGACCCGACGGTTATGTGCCGAAGATTGAAAAAATGGGCGGGACGTCATGGGAAGCGGTAAAAGAAAAGGTGAAGACATCCGTGCGGGAATATGCCGAGGAACTGGTCGCCATTTATGCCGCCCGCGAAGCGCTGGATAGAAAATCGTTCGCGCCGCCGGACAGAATTTACGAGGAATTTTGCTCGACATTCGAATTTGAAGAAACGCCGGATCAGGACAAGGCCATTGAAGATATTCATCTGGATATGGATGATTCCAAACCGATGGACCGGTTGATTTGCGGCGATGCCGGTTTCGGCAAAACGGAAGTCGCGATACGGTCGGCTTTCCGGGCTGTGATGGACGGCAGGCAGGTTGCCGTTTTAGTGCCCACAACTATTTTAGCGGAACAGCATTATCAGACTTTTTCCCGCCGCTTCCAGGATTTTCCCGTGCGTGTTGAAGTGTTGAATCGTTTTAAAAGCGCCGCCGAACAGAAGAAAATTATTGAAGAGATAAAAAATCAAAAGGTGGATATCGTTGTGGGGACGCATCGCCTGATTCAGAAGGACGTCGAATTCAAGGATCTGGGGCTGGTGATCATTGATGAAGAACAGCGCTTCGGCGTGGCGCATAAAGAGAAACTGAAAAAAATGCGCGCGCTTGTGGATGTCCTCACGCTCTCGGCGACACCGATTCCGCGCACGCTTCATTTGTCGCTGGTCGGCATCAGGGATTTATCCATTATCAATACGCCGCCGGAGGATCGCGTGTCCATAAAAACGTATGTGCTGGAGTTCGATGAGGACGCGATTAAAGCCGCGATAGAGAAAGAACTTGCCCGCGAGGGGCAGGTATTTTTTGTTCATGACCGGGTGCGCTCGATTTATTCGATGGCCCGTCTTGTGCAACGGCTGGTGCCGCAGGCGAGGGTCGGGGTGGTCCATGGTCAGATGAAATCCGCGGAGATTGAAAAAGCGATGACCGGATTTATCCGGCGCGATTTTGACGTTCTGGTTTGCACCACGATTATCGGTTCCGGTCTGGACATCCCCAGCGCCAATACCATCATTATTAATCGCGCCGAAAAATTTGGATTGGCGCAGCTCTATCAGATACGCGGCCGCGTGGGCCGTTCCAGTAAGGAAGCATTTGCTTACCTGCTGCTGCCCCGTGGAGCGATGCTTTCCCGCGAAGCCATGAAAAGATTGCAGGTCATTAAAGAATTTTCCGAACCCGGTTCCGGTTTTCGGATAGCTTATAATGATCTGGAAATCCGCGGTGGAGGAAATTTGCTGGGCATTTCCCAGTCCGGCCATATTTCCGCCGTGGGTTATGAACTTTATACCGAATTGATGGAAAAGACGGTGCGGGAAATCAAAGGGGAAGAAATAGGTGAAGAGGAATTACTGCCTGAAATTCAACTGGGAATTTCCGCTTTTATTCCCGAAGAGTATGTTCAGGATGTCCATCAGCGGCTTGTCTTGTATAAAAGAATATCTCTGGCCGGAAATGATGAAGAAATTCGACAGATTGAAAGTGAGCTTAAGGATTGTTACGGGGATTTGCCCGTATCCGTGGAAAATCTTTTGCGGGTCATCAGTATAAGAAATAGTCTTAAACCGCTCAAGGGTAAAAAAATGGGCTTCGACGGCAAATATTTATATATTTTCTTCCGGGATAATTCTCCGGTTGATCCCGCGAAGATTATTGCGCTTTATCGCAAGAAAATTAAAGATTTACGTTTTACGCCGGATTATAAACTGTACGTGCCCGCCCCCGCTTCGGACGAAAAGGAAATATTGGAACAAGCCTCTTCGTTGTTAAAGATACTTGCCCAATAGCCTCAAGCAGGGTATAATAAAATGTTATGATTGCTTCAAAGCCGCGTTTTGATATTTTTTCTGCCGCCCGGACATCAAAGTGGATAACATTGAGTTGTTTGGCGGTTTTTTGTTTGCTGATGCTGAGTTTTGTTGTTGCCTGCGATAAGATTGATATTTTTTCACGGCCTTACGTTGCCACGGTTAATGGTTCCAAAATTTACCTGGATGATTATCAGTCCCGGTTGGATCAAAAAATGGATATGGTGCCCAAAGATATTTTAGCGCAACCGGCCTACATGAAACGATTCGAAGATGAAGTCTTAGACGATATGATTACGGAAAAAATAATGGATTTGAGGGCGCAGGAGCTCAATATTTCCATAAGCGAGACTGAGCTTCAGAATAAAATCAACGAAATCAAAAAAGATTACGGCGGGGATTTTACAAGCCTTTTCGCGAAGGAAAATGTGAATTATGAAAACTGGAGGCAAGCCTTCAGGAAAGAGCTGCTAATGCAGAAGCTTGTCGCGATGGATGTCAATTCCAAAATTAAGATATCAGATGATGAAGCCAGGGATTATTTTAATGAACACCGTAATAATTACAAAAAGGAATCCCGCGTAAGGGTCGCGCAGATCGTTGTCCGGGATATGGCGGCAGCGAAAAAAGTGGAGGAAAGATTAAACGCCGGAGAAGATTTTGCCAAAGTGGCCGCCAGTGTGTCTATCGGCCCGGAAGCTCACCACGGCGGAGATCTGGGATGGATCGCCAAATGGGTCATGCCGGAACCCCTGGATAAAACCATTTTCAAAATGCCTGTAAATAAGATAAGTCCGATCGTGCAAAGTTCTTATGGCTTTCACATTTTTAAAGTTCTGGAGAGTCAACCGGCGGGAGACGGAGATTTTACAAATGTCCGGGAAGATGTGATGACGGATATCAGGCTGCAAAAAGAAGACACGGCTTTTATAAACTGGCTGGAAGATTTAAAGAAAAAAGCGGTCATAAAAAAACAAGCTAATATCAAGCTGAAGAAAGCAACCGGGTAAAATTAAACAAGGGAGGAATCGTTGTGACGTTTTACAAAAAAATATTTGTGATTTTAGGGAGTGTCATGCTCTTTTGCGCGCCGGCTTACGCCGAGGTTGTGGATAAAATTGTTGCCGTGGTCAATGATGAGGTCATAACGCTTTCCGAATTTAACGCGGCATTTGAACCTTACCGGAAAAATATCGAAAATACCTATAAGGGCAATGATAAAGATGCCGTATTAAAACAGACAAAAGACACCTTGTTTCAACGAATGATTGACGGCATCCTGATCGAACAGGAGGCAAACAAAACGGGTATCAGCGCCACAGTCAAGGATACGGATGTTATGGCGGTGCTCCAGGACATCTTGAACAAGCAAAAATTGAGTATGCAGGATTTTTTGAAAAAGCTTGAGAAGGACGGCAACTCCATTGAATCTGTAAAAAAAGAAATAAGGTCACAGTTGGTTCGTGTGCGGCTGCTCAGGCGGGAAGTGAAAGATAAAATACTGGTAAGCGATGAGGAAATCGGCGAATATTACAACAAACATCGCGAAGAATATGAAGGCAAGGAAAGCGTGAGAATGAAACAACTCCTGCTGCTGGTGCCTCCCGGCGCGGATCAATCCACAAAATTGAAAATAAAAAATGAAGCGCTGCGCCTGCGCGCGCTTATTATGAGCGGGGAATCTTTTGATTTACTGGCCGCGAAATATTCTCAGGGACCGGCGGCGCCGCAGGGCGGCGATATCGGTTTTATCGAAAAAGGAACCATTATCCCGGAAGTTGAAGCGGAGGCCTTCAGGCTTCCCGTGGATCAGGTCAGTGACGTCATTGAATCCAGTCTGGGCTTTCATATCATCAAGGTCGTTGATAAGAAAGGCGCCGGATTAAAGCCGATTGCCATGGTGCGGGAAGAAATAAAGTCAAAAATTGAAGATGAAAAATTAGATAAGAAATTTGATGAATGGATGTCTTCCATTCGGGCCAAATCGGTTATCGAAACAAGATTGTAAAAGAGCTGCAAAAGTAAAAAATATGGACGCGATAAGAATCAGAGGGGCCTCTCAGCATAATTTAAAAAATATAAGTTTAGATATCCCCCGGGATAAATTTGTCATCATTACCGGTGTGAGTGGTTCCGGCAAGTCATCGCTCGCTTTTGATACGATCTACGCTGAAGGTCAAAGGCGGTATGTGGAATCACTGTCCACTTACGCGCGTCAGTTTATCGGACAAATGGATAAGCCGAATGTGGAATCCATAGAAGGCTTATCGCCCGCCATAGCAATTGAACAGCGCACCGCCAGCCACAATCCGCGTTCAACCGTGGGCACGGTCACGGAAATATACGATTACTTCCGTCTGCTTTACGCCGCCATCGGCGTTTGTCATTGTTATAACTGCGGACGCGTGATTAAATCGCAAACCATAGACAGCATTCTGGAAAGTGTTCTTGCCCTTCCGGCGAATACGTCATTCAGCATTATGGCACCGCTTGTGCGCGGGAAAAAAGGTGAATTCCAGAAAGAATTAAAGAAACTCCAGAAAGAAGGATTCGCGCGTGTCCGGATTGACGGGAAAATTTACGATCTGGCCGAAGATATCGTTCTGGAAAAGAACAAGCGGCATGATATCGATCTTGTCGTGGACCGTCTGGTTTTAAAAGAAGGCGTGAGAAAAAGATTACGCGATTCTCTGGAAATCGCGGCCGGTCGCGCCGAAGGGCTCGTGCGCGTCGTTCCTCTCAACGGCGAAGAAACGCTTTACAGCGAAAAATACGCCTGTCCCGACTGTGGTATAAGCCTTCCCGCGCTGACCCCCCGGATGTTTTCCTTCAACAGCCCCTATGGCGCCTGTCCGGATTGCAACGGTCTTGGCACCTGTATGCGTTTCGCGGAATATCTGGTTGTGCCGGATAAGGGATTGTCTTTGAGGGAAGGCGCTATCGCTCCCTGGGCGGGCAGAAACTCCCTTTATTATTACAGCATTTTAGACGCGCTCAGCACGCATTATGGTTTTGATGTTAACACGCCGTTTAATAAATTACCGGAAAAAATTCAAAAAGTTCTTCTCTACGGATCGGGCAGGGAAAATATTAAATTTTATCATGATCGTTCCAATAAAAGATACTTTGCCCACCGTCCGTTTGAAGGAGTGATCAATCAACTGGAGCGCCGCTGGAGAGAAACGGGATCGCAAGCCGTACGCAATGATTTGATGCGTTACAATGATTTGAGCGCCTGCGATACCTGTCATGGAGCGCGTTTGAAAAAAGAGACACTGGCCGTTACGGTGATGGACAAGAATATCTATGAACTTTGCCAATTGTCCATCCGCAACTGTTTTAATTTTTTCGAACAGCTGGAACTCTCCCCGCAGGAAAAAAATATTACCGAAAGAATTATCAGGGAAATTAAAAGCCGTCTTCAATTTTTGCTGAATGTCGGCATGGATTATCTGACTCTGGAGAGATCCACATCGACTTTATCGGGCGGGGAAAGTCAGCGCATCCGTCTGGCCACGCAAATCGGTTCCGGATTAATGGGAGTCCTGTATGTGCTGGATGAGCCCACGGTCGGACTGCATCAGAAAGATAATCTTCGCCTGATTGATACTTTAAAAAAACTGCGCGATATGGGCAATACCGTGCTGGTTGTGGAGCATGACGCCGATATGATGCTGGAAAGCGATCATATTGTTGATATAGGGCCGGGCGCCGGAGAGCAGGGAGGCGAAATCGTTTTCCAGGGAACTCCTGGGGAAATCCTGCAAAGCGATGATTCGCTTACCGGCAGATATTTATCGGGGAAAGAGTCCATTGCGATGCCGTCAAAAAGACGGCCGATTCCGAAAAGACATATTGTTTTAGAGGGGGCCAGTGAAAATAATCTCAAAAATATTGATATTAAAATACCGGTAGGCGTGTTTACGGCGGTAACCGGCGTATCGGGTTCCGGCAAAAGCACTATGATTATTGAAACGCTTTATAAAGTTTTGGCGCGCCGTTTGAATCAGCATACCGGATCAATGGGAAAAATAAAAAAGGTTGTGGATTTGGGAGATATTGAACGCGTCATTATGATTAATCAGCATCCCATTGGCCGTACGCCGCGGTCCAATCCGGTAACGTATACGGGAATCTTTTCTTTTATCCGGGATTTGTTTACCAATCTTCCCGAATCAAGGATGCGCGGATATAAGCCGGGGCGGTTCAGCTTTAACGTGAAGGGCGGACGCTGCGAAGCTTGTGAAGGCAACGGTTTGATCAAGATTGAAATGCATTTTTTGCCCGATGTATATGTGACCTGCGATGTTTGTCACGGCAAACGGTTTAATGCCGATACGCTGGATATCAGGTATAAAGATAAAAATATTGCCGAAATTTTAGACATGACGGTCAATCAGGCGCTGGTATTCTTTTCCAATATTTCTTCCATTAAATCGCATTTGCAATTGTTAAACGATGTCGGTCTGGGCTATATTCATCTGGGGCAGTCCGCGACCACGCTCTCCGGCGGGGAAGCGCAAAGGATAAAACTGGCGCGGGAATTAGGCAAGAAAACAAACAGCAACACGCTTTATATTTTAGATGAACCTACCATCGGATTACATTTCGCGGATATTCAAAAATTGCTGGATGTTTTAATGCGCCTGGTGGATATGGGCAATACCATGGTTGTCATTGAACATAATCTGGATATCATTAAGTGCGCCGATTATGTGATTGATCTCGGACCGGAAGGCGGTTCCGGAGGCGGTGAAATTGTAGCTTCCGGCACGGTGGAAAAAGTGGCACAGTCGGAAAAATCTTCGACAGGTCAGTTTTTGCGGAAAATTATTCCCCTCTGAGAGCATTCTTGTTTTTGAACGTGTTAGATCTGCGGTAAACATTCAGCAAATTTCCCCCCAAAATATTTTTTGCGCAATGGCTTGAAAAAAATAAAGATAAATTCCCGAAACGCTTATTCAGTCATAAATGACATCTTGACATAATCGGCAAAATAGTATTTATAAACACCATTATAAAAAGCTATTTTATTGTGATGCGTGTCAGAAAGGATGTTGAACTGTCTAAATATTCACAATATAAACATTCAATATTAATTGTCGATGATGAGGAGTCCATCCTCAATGCTTTTCAGCGTATTTTTGCCGATGAAGATTATGAAGTCCACACGGTGAACAATGGATCGGAGGGGCTGAATAAACTGCGCACGGCTCAGAAGCCCTATTCCGTTATTGTTTCCGATCAAAGAATGCCGGAGATGAGCGGCGTTCAATTTTTCGCCCAGGCCAAGGATATTTTTCCGGATGCCGTCCGCATCCTTTTGACGGGGTATGCCGATTCCGGCGCTATCATTGACGCCATTAACAAAGGCGGCGTTCATCTTTATTTCACAAAACCATGGCGTGAAGAAGAAATAAGGCTTCATATCAAGCAGTCGCTTTCCAAAGTAGAAATATTGGCGGAAAATAAACGTCTGGTGGAACTCATAAAGATTAAAAATGAAGAATTGGTCAGACTAAATAAAAGTCTTGAAAAAAAAGCGAACGATAGAACCAATGATCTTCTGGCTCAAACCGAAAAACTCAAGGACAGTTACAAAAAATCACAATTGATTCTGGACGGCATCGTCAGGACGTTGTCAAAGATTGTGGCGACAAGAGATCCTTATACATCGGGACATGAGGATCAGGTCGCCAAGATTGCCTGCAAGATTGCCAAAGAAATGAAATTGACCGAAGAGCAGATCTCGTCCATTTATATTTCCGCCACGCTTCATGATATCGGTAAAATATCCGTGCCATCGGAAATATTGACTAAACCAAGCGTTTTAACTACTCTGGAGCGGGAAATCATCAAGACGCATTGTAAAGTTGCCAATGATATTCTGGCGAATATTGAGTTTCCCTATCCGGTGGCGGAGATTATTTATCAGCACCATGAAAGAATGGATGGTTCGGGTTATCCCCGGGGGTTGAAGGGGGACAAAATCGCGCTGGAAGCCCGCATTATCGGGGTCGCGGATGTTATCGATGCCATGGCTTCCTACCGGCCCTATAGGCCTGCCCTGGGCGTTGACGCGGCGATTGAAGAAATAACAAAATTCAGAGGCATAACGTATGATCCTTCTGTCGTGGACGCCTGCTTAAAAATTTATAAAAGAACCGCCAAAGAAGGCGTGAATTGAAAATCAGGAAACAATTGTTATAGATTTACCGTTGAACTTCTTTTAGTATTTCCTCTCTCCAAAAATCGCTCTGCCGATACGCACAATGGTGGCTCCTTCTTCAATGGCGATTTCAAAATCATCGGTCATGCCCATGGAAAGCTCATCCATCTGAATATTGGGAATTCCCTCACTGATGATTTTGTCGCGAAGATTTCTAAGTTCCGCAAAATACGGGCGGGAGCTTTCGGGATCGGCGGAATAAGGCGCCATTGTCATTAATCCTTTCACCGAAACGCTGTCCAGCAGGGAGACATTTTTAATTAAGGCAATAGCCTCAGCCGCCGTTATGCCGCTCTTTGTTTTTTCGCCGCTTACGTTTATTTCAATTAAAATGTTTATTTTACTGCCTATCAGGCGGGCTCTTTTGTTTATTTCCGCGGCTAAGTCAAGGCGATCGACGGAATGGATGTAATCGAAGAGATTGACCGTGTATTTTGCTTTATTGGTTTGAAGGTGTCCGATCATGTGCCAGGAGGCGCGCCCTCCGATTGCGGCAATTTTTTCTTTTGCTTCCTGAACATAATTTTCTCCAAGCGCCGTTATGCCCGCTTCAATGGCCTTTTCAATGGCAGGGATGGGGACTGTTTTGGTCACTGCTAAAAGTTGAATGGAATCGGGAGCGCGATTACATCTTGCGGCGGCCGCGGCTATCCTTTGTCTGATTTTATTTATATTAGCGGTAATATCAGCATCCATT
Source organism: Smithella sp. (assembly GCA_035524255.1). Classification (GTDB taxonomy): domain Bacteria; phylum Desulfobacterota; class Syntrophia; order Syntrophales; family Smithellaceae; genus Smithella. The sequence goes on from DATKPG010000039.1 coordinate 14,676, forward strand.
TAAAGTTTACTCCATGATAAAGTTTCGCGATATTTGGTCCTCTTCATGATTAAAAAAATCTTCCCGCGGAATTTATCGAAAGTGTATTGCGTCAAATTTTTTCAATGTCTCCAAAACTTCACAAAGCGGAAGCCCAATCACGTTTGTATAAGATCCGCGGATTGATTGGATAAAATAAGCGCCCTTCCCCTGTATGGCGTAACCGCCTGCCTTGTCATAGGGTTCATTGCAGGCAAGATACCACTGCATCTCTTCAGGGCTTATCGTTTTAAACCTTACGGCTGACTGAATAACTTTAGTCTGAAAAACTTTGGACGCTGCGCGGATAATGGAAAAGCCTGTAAAGACTTTATGTTCGCGTCCGCTTAGCCTTTTGAGCATTTTCTTTGCCTGTGTCTGGTTTTTAGGCTTGCCCAGGATCATTCCATCGATGACAACAATCGTGTCGGCGCCCAGCACCCACGCTTCGGGATATTTTCGGGCAATAACCATTGCCTTATCCCTTGAGAGCCGCCCTACATGCTGCTTCGGATTCTCTCCCGCAAGATAATCTTCGTTGACATGAGCCGGAATTGTTTTGAATTTCAAACCGACGGATTCAAGAATATCCCTTCTGCGCGGTGATTCGGATGCCAGAACAAATAAAGCTTTTGAAGTAATAGACATAGTTTTTTAATATCTTTTCAATCAGAATATTATAGATATTTCTTTATTTTTTCCGCCTCCAGTTGATCCACAATTTTTTTAACATCCTGGGAGCGGCCTTTTTTACAGATAAGCAAGGCGTCTTTTGTTTCAACGATGATTAAATCTTTTACCCCGACCAGCGCTGTCAACTTTTGCGGGTTGTAAACAAGAGAGCGCTCAGAATCTTCAAGAATTGTCCGGCCGCCGCCAACCGCCGCGTTGTCTTTACTGTCTTTGGGTGATATTTCCCAAAGGGCATCCCAGCTTCCGACATCACTCCAGCCGAAATCTCCGGGAATCACAAAAACATTATCCGCCTTTTCCATAACACCATAGTCAATGGAAATGGACGCAAGCTTTCTGTAAACGCGAGGAACGATTACCGCTTCCCGCGGGGAGCCGAGCGCCTCATTTATTTTCATCAATCCCGCGTATAAATCCGGAAGAAAGCGTTCGATCTTTTTTAATATGACGGAGGCTCTCCAGATGAACATTCCGCTGTTCCAGTAAAAGTTGCCGCTTCGAACAAATTCAGCGGCGAGCTCATAGTCAGGTTTTTCGCGGATGGATTTTGCGCGAAAAACTTCTTCGCCGGCCATTTGTTTAAAGGAATTTTCCCGCTCAATATATCCAAAACCCGTTTGAATGCTGGTAGGCTTGATACCTACCGTTACCAGCCCGTTTTCCTGGGCGGCAACTTTCGCGGCTGCGTCAATGATATCGATAAATTTTTGAGAATCATGAATGGCATGATCGGAGGGCAGGACGATCATGACATCGTCGGGAACCCTTTTACAAAGATGCAGCGCGGCAAGCCCGATGCAGGCGGCGGTGTTTTTCCCTTCCGGTTCGATAATAATGTTTCGCGTTGGAATTTCCGGCAGTTGTTTCATTAAAGTGCCCGCGTGTTTTTTCCCCGTTACCACGAGAATTTGGTCCGGAGGGATCAGCTGTTTTATCCGGTCAACCGTTTCCTGAATAATGGTTTTTTCGCTCAGGATATCCAATAAATGTTTAGGTTTTTTTTCTCTGCTTCGGGGCCAGAATCTTGCGCCCTTTCCGCCGGCCATAATTACCGCGTACATGATTTAAACTCCCCGGTTCTTTAAGATGATGATGTTTCTTCTTGAGAAGCTTATAGTATAATATGCGTTGCAATTTCAAGCTGGAAGATATATTTAAAAATATAATGTCAACCATGAGCTATCCGGAAATAACGCTTAAAAAAGGGCGGGAAGCCGCCCTGCTGCGCGGCCATCCGTGGGTTTTCTCCGGCGCGATTGCCGCGGCGAAAGGGAATCCCGGCGCGGGCGATATCGTTGTAGCCTTGGATTCGGCGGGCTGTCCTCTGGCGTTGGGATTTTTTAATCCGAAAACGGATATAGCTTTTCGTGTTTTAACAAGAAGATGTGATGAAAACATTTCCCAATATTTCTGGCAGGCCCGCCTGCAGGCCGCAGTCAAATTACGGCAAAAGATTATCGGCGAGCAGACAAACGCCTATCGTTTGATTAATGCCGAAGGCGACGGGTTTCCGGGACTGATTGTTGATGTCTATAATACGGCGCTGGTTTTTTCGATCGCGACCGCCGGCATGGAACAGCAAAAGAATCATATAATAAACGCTCTTGCTTCCCAATTAAAGCCGGAATGGATTTATGAACACAGCGAAAGCCGGTCGCGCACGCTGGAAGGATTGGAAAAAGTAAGCGGCATTGTATTTGGCCAAAATAAAAGCGGCACTGTGGAAATAACGGAAAACGCTCTGAGATTTGAAGTGGATGTTATATCAGGCCAAAAAACAGGGTTCTTCCTGGATCAGCGCGTCAACCGGGAAAAGATTGGAGCATTGAGCCGCGACGCCAGCGTATTGAATTGCTTTTCTTATACCGGGGCTTTTTCCGTTTACTGCGCCGAAGGCGGAGCAAAGCGGGTTGTTTCTCTGGATATATCCAAGTCTTCCTGTGTTACGGCAAGAAAAAATTTGCATCTCAACTGGTTTTCCGTTGAAAATTATCCGGTCATCGAAGCCGATGTTTTTGATTATTTGCGCAATATGCAGGAAAACTTCAACATGATCATTCTTGATCCTCCGGCTTTTGCCAAAACAAAAAGGGATGTGACCAAAGCCGCACGGGGTTATAAGGAAATTAATTTACAGGCGGTCAAACATCTTACGAAAGGCGGCATCTTAGCTACTTTTTCCTGCTCTAATTTTATCGAGGAAGATCTTTTTTATAAAATTGTCCTCGGAGCGGCGCGGGATGCAGGCGCTGATCTACAGGTTTTATCAAGATTGGAAGCGGGACCGGATCATCCCATTTTATTGGGACATCCTGAAGGGCGGTATTTGAAGGGATTGCTGTTGGTGAAGAAAAATTAATCCTACAAAAAGGCTTTTATAAAACGCTCATCTGCAGCGTTGCGCGGCAAATCGCATCGCTCAACGTATATTTATATACGCCTCGCGATTCGCTTTTTGCGCGCCTTGCATCTGAACATTTTATAAAAGCCTTTAGGTCACTGAGGAAAGGCTTTTACAAAACGCTCATCTGCAGCGTTGCGCAGCAAACCGCATCGCTCAACGTATATTTATATACGCCTCGCGGTGCGCTTTTTGCGCGCCTTGCATCTGAACATTTTATAAAAGCCTTTCGATCATTTAAGAAGAGCTTTTAAAAAACGCTCAACGGCTATGGTTGCGCGGCAAACCGCAGTTGATCTTATCAGGAGTTATCGTTAATCTTTTCCAAGATTGCCAATGATCTTGTCATGAATGAGGTGGGAAGCCATATTATTGCCGACCGTTCCGACGAATACGGAAACGGAGGTTAAATCCCTGTCTATATATTCAATTTTTATAGCTACTTTTTCATCCTGAATGACGGCTTTAATCGTGCCCGTGGAAATTTTACGTTCTTTTTGAACGTCTGTTGCCTTTAATTCAGCCACCGATTTTTCACAGGCCCTCCACACTGTATCGATATCGGCTTTATAGTTGCTGATAAGATTTCCATCCTGATAAAGGAATGATCCGGAACTAATGCTGGCAATTTTGCCATTCATATTTATGGCCGCGTCGCATCCGGCCAGAAACAGAAAAATTAAAAATAATAAAGACAGGGTTTTTTTTGTCATATATTTACCTGACACAAGTGTTAATAATTTATGGATTAACATAAGATAATATTAATAATCTGTCAATGTGAATCATATGCCGTCGCGCGATAAAAACGAAAATTGCATGAGAAATTTCAGTAGTAAAAAAATAAGCTTCCCATCCCATTTAACGTTCTTAAGGTTATTTTTGCGCGCGTAGTTTCATGATCTCGTCTCTGGTCAGTATGGATTTGATATGATCGACATATTTCAGGATGTTTTCCCGGCCGCCTTCTTCGCGGTCGATCAGCGTGATAACCATCTCGACGATGAGGCCTGCCAGGCGCGCCTGTTCAATCGCGGTAATCGTGGATCCGCCGGTGGTGATAACATCGTCAATAATGGCGACCTTTTCACCTGCCCCGACATTGCCTTCAATGGCGCTTTTCGTGCCATGAGCTTTAATATCTTTTCGGACAATGAAAGATTTAATGGGTTTTCCCTTCTGGTATGATATGACGGAAAGCGCGTTGGCTATCGGATCGGCCCCCAGCGTAAGTCCTCCTGCCGCGGTGATATCCGTATCTTTGAGCATGTCAAAAATAATCGCGCCGATAAGATTCATGCCTTCGGGATCAAGCGTGGTCGGCTTGCAATTAAAATAATAATTGCTTTTCTTTCCGGACGCGAGTGTAAAGGGCGGATCTTCGCTGTATTTGAAAGACCGGTCGAGAATGATTTCGCCCAGTCTCCTTTTCATTTCATTGATGGTCATTGTATTTTCCTCCGGGAAATCAGATTTATGATTGAGAACTATTATTATGCAGAATAAACTTGATAGGCAATTCCACCCAGACTGTAAATGGATTGCCGGATTTTTTTGCGGGTTCGAACTTCCATGGTTTTACCGCCTGAATTGCCGATTGATCTAAAATGGCGTACCCGGATGATTTCCGTATTTTTATTTCCCCCACACGGCCGTCCGGTAAAATTTCCGCGAACACTAAAACGATTCCTTCATAGCCGCGAACGCGCGCTATTTCCGGATACACAGGCCGCGCGTTCTCTTTATATAAAGGGTAGGCAATTTCAGTGCCCGCGTTAGATGGTTTGCCTGTGGATTGATCAGCGCCGTTGCCTGTTAAATTACAGGGCTGTTCTTTCGTTTGTGTTGCGGTGCCCGTGCCTTGCGTGCCGTATTTTGCGGGTGTTATATTGCTGACCGGTTCTTTTGCCGCCGCCGCGTATATCTGCAAGCCCTCCGGAGGGCCTGCCGTCTTTTCAACATCTGTCTTTTTTTCAGCCATTTTCCCCGTCGCGGGAGAAGGTTGCTCCGCGCGGCTATTGTCTATTTCGACGCCGCTCTTTTTGCTTTGAGTATCCCTTTGAGCATCCAGCGAGACCCAGACCAGATTCAATCCATTTAATTTCGGAGGGGTAATTGAGTTATTTGATAAATCAAATATCAGAAGCGCTCCCACCGCAGTGTGAATCATCACGGAGAAGCACGCGGCAGACACGATGGTATATTTTTTATTTTCCGGTCTTGTAAATTTCATGGGGGAAAAGCTTCTATTTTTTCATTAATTTTTCCACGACTTTAACGGCTTCCACGCCGTCTTTGGCAAAAGACGCCCCGATAGAATTCGCGTATGCTTCGGTAACTACCGCGCCGCCGATCATAAACGGCTTTTGAATTCCGTTTGCCCGGGCAAGCGTTATCACATCTTTCATATTGACCATCGTTGTGGTCATCAGCGCGGATAAGGCTATCACATCCGAATCATCCGCTTTGGCTTTCGCGATGATGGTTTCCGCGTCAACATCTTTGCCCAGATCATTAACACTGTAGCCGTAATTTCTCAAAAGCAGGGCGACGATGTTTTTTCCGATATCGTGAATATCACCCTTCACGGTTGCCAGTATTATTTTACCCTTGTCTCCAACAGATCCTTTCTTCAGGCGCGGTTCCAGATAGGCGAGCGCCTTTTTCATGGCCTCCGCGGCGGACATGAGCTGGGGCAGGAAGTAAATTTTCTTTTCGTATAAATCGCCCACGCGAACGATGGAAGGAATCATAATGTTATCGACCAGATCCTGAGCTGAAATGCCGGCCCCAAGCGCGGCTTCTATGAAAGGCACAATGTTCTCTCTGTCACCATTTAATATCGCGTCAGCGATCTTTTCCTGCGGTGTAACAGTTTTTGCCGCGGCTGTTGCGGAATCCGCGTTCATCTGCGTGGAAAAATGTTTAATGAAACGCAACGCGTCCTTGTCACGCGTTAGAAGAACATCCCCTGTTATTTTTATATTCATCATTTCCTGGCTCGCGGGATTGGCAATGGCCATGGTTAATCCGCAGAATTGCGCCATTGCCAGAAAAGTCGCGTTGAGCCATGGGCGTCCGGGCATGCCGAAAGACACATTGGAAAGTCCGAAAATCGTTTTGCTTTTGAAAGTGTTTGCGCACCAGTGCAGCGTTTTAAGGGTTTCCTGCGCGGCGTCGGGATTGGAAGCCACGGCCATGACCAGGCAGTCCACAATAAAATCATCTTTGGTAAAGCCGAAACCCTTCGCCTTCTGGAAAATATTGTTTATAATCTTTTGCCTTTTTTGCCATGTCTGGGGTACTTCGCCGCCGGTCAGAGGCAATAGAATGAACATGGCTCCGTATTTCGCCGCCAGAGGCAGGAGTTTGGCCATCTTTTCTTTTTCACCGGAGATGGAATTAATCAGCATTCGTCCCGGATATATCCGTAAGGCCGCTTCTATTGTTTTTATGTCGGAAGAATCCACGGTAAGCGGCAGTTTGGTTGTTGTGGACAAAAGACTGATGGCCGCTTTGATTGTTTTTACTTCATCGATGCCGGGCTGGCCGACATTGATATCCAGCAGGTTCGCGCCCTGGCTTTCCTGCTCGGCAGCCATCCGGCGAATAATTGACAATTTGCCTTCCATCAGTTCCTGCTGCAGGACTTTTTTACCGGTGGGATTGATTCTTTCGCCGACGATGAATAGAGGTTGATTTTCGGCGAAATGGAGAAATCCGCGCGCCGAGCTCAAAGCACCGATTGATTTTTTCACAGGCGATTTGGGTTTGACAGCCGCGATAGTCTTCGCAAGCTCCCGGATGTGCGCGGGTGTCGTTCCACAGCATCCGCCAAGCATGTTAGCTCCGGCCTTCGCGAGTTTACGTCCAAAGGACGCAAATGTTTTCGCGTCCATTTCAAATATGGTTTCCCCGCCTTCGAGGCGCGGAACTCCGGCATTGGGCTTTGCCGCGAGCGGCACGGTGGCGTATGGTTTCATGGCCGCGATGAAATCCACCATTTTTTCGGGACCGGTTGAACAATTACAGCCCACGGCGTTCGCGCCAAGACTCTGCAGGGTGATGAGAGCGGTTACCGGATCGGTGCCGTTTAGGGTATGGCCGTCCTTTTCATAGGTCATGGACGCGATGGTAAAAATGTCTTTAATTTCTTTGACGGCCAGAAGCGCTGCGCGGGCTTCCTGAATGTCAATCATGGTTTCGAGAACGATCAGATCGCATCCGCCGTCAATCAGGCCGCGCACTTGTTCTTTAAAGGCGTCCACGGCTTCTTCAAAGGCCAGTGTGCCGAATGGTTCGATAAATAAACCGGTCGGGCCTATATCTCCGGCAACCAGAGTTTTTTTGCCAACCGCGAGTTTGACCAGACGCGCCAGCTCACGGTTAATTTGGTAGGAACTTTCTTTAACACCGTGTTGTTTTAATTTAAAACGATTGGCGCCAAAAGTGCAGGTATAGACGATCTGCGCCCCCGCGCTTTCATAAGATGAGTACAATTCCCTGATAATATGCGGATGATCGAGACACCACTTTTCAGGACAAACCCCGCCGGGCATTCCCTTTTTTTGCAATTGGGTGCCCATGGCACCGTCCAAAACAACAATTTTTTTTGCCAAAAGGCCTTTTATTCTGCCTGTTTCAGCCACAATAATCTCCCTGAAATTTAAATAGTTATTTTACGGCGTCTTTATACCACCTTTGAAGCAAGAAGTGTGATTTTTTTTAGGACAAACAGGCCATAACAAATTCATCCCGGTTTAGTAATGGCTTTGCTTGATAAGATATTGGCAATAGAAGCTAAATCGTTCTTAGTGTTATTCATGCCGGCTGTTTTGCGATTTTCACCTTAGGGAAGATTGTATCCCTTCTCTCTGAACAATTTCAGGCAGGCATCGACAACGGTAAGGTCATAAAGTATCCCCTTGTTCTTCTCGATTTCCGCAAGAGCTGCTTCAATACCTAGGGCCGCGCGATAAGGACGATGAGAAGACATGGCCTCCACCACGTCCGCCACGGCCATGATTCGGGCCTCGATAAGAATTTCATCCCCTTTCAATTTTCTTGGATAACCCGTGCCGTTCATCCTTTCGTGATGCTGATAGATTATTTCAGCCAGCGGCCAGGGGGATTCTATATCCTTTAACATCTCGTGTCCGCTCAGAGAGTGTTCTTTAATCAGGGAATATTCTATCGCCGTCAGTTTTGTGGGTTTGGTCAATATCTCCGCGGGTATGGATAATTTTCCGATGTCATGAATGGTCCCTACCATGCGGATACCATCGATTCTCTCCTGAGAGAATCCCATCTCCGAAGCAATGGCTCTGGCAATGTCCGCGCATCTTTTTTGATGGCCCGCCGTATAGGGATCTCTCATTTCTATGGCGGATATCATGACCTGAATGGTCGTGCCAAACGCTTTTCTGAGGCTGTCAAGAGTTCGGTGAAGTTCCTCATCCATCAGCTTGTGCTCGGTGATGTCCTGCAGGATAAAAATAAGGCAGGCTTCGCTGTCAATGGTTATGGACCGGGCGGAATAGATGCCGGAACGCTTAGCGCCGTTGCTTCGCCGGAATTCAAATTCGCGATGCAGGATGTCTCTGCCTGACCTTAATTCGTTGACCATAACATCCCTGTCGGCCGCGTTATTCCAGAAATTTATTTCGCGAGAGGTTTGTCCTACGGCCTTCTGTCTCTTCCATCCCGTAATCTCCTCAAATCCCGTGTTGACGTCAATGAGGAGCCCGTCCTTTAACCTTGTTATGGCGATACAGTCCGGTGTTGTCATGAAAATTTTATGAAACTTTTCTTCCGCCAGCTTGCGCTCGTTGATATTTAATAAAATGCCGTCAAAAACCATTTGATTTTTCTGGCGCGTTGGTGTTGCCAGCCCCTGGAACCAGATTGTTTCGCCCGACTGTATGACGACCCGGCCTTCAAAATTCCAGGAATTTCCCCCATCCGCTGCTGTTTTAATGGAAGCCAGAAATCTGTCCCTGTCATCCTCATGGACATGAGCAAGAAATAAAGGGAACAGATCTTCTTCCTTTGTTTTTATTCCCAGAAATTCCGCCAGGCGTTCACTGACGTAACTCATTCCGAATTCGTTATTATCTTTCGCGTAGAATTGAAAAATAATTCCGGGCAGGTTTTGGGCAATGCCCCTCAAACGATTCTCTTTCTCTTTCAAAGTTTTTCCCGTGCGTTTGCTTTCGGTGATGTCGCGGTAGTTGAGAACGACACCTTCAACAACATTATTATAAATGAGATTGCTTCCGACGGCTTCCAGCGTGCGGTAGGTTCCATTTTTATGACGAAGATGTATTTCATCCTTGATAACACGGGGGGTTGTACTTGAGATCAACGTCATAAACGAATCCACTAAAAGCTTTTGGTCATCCGGATGAACAAGCTCAAATCCTTTGCGGCCGATTCTTTCTTCGGGCTTGAATCCCAGGACATGCGCTATGGCGGGATTGATATAAATAATGGTTCCCGTCAGATCAACGACAACCGTTATATCGGATGAATGCTCTATGAAAGCCCGAAAACGATGTTCCTCCTGGCGCAACTTATCTTTCATGAATCTGCGCTCGGTCATGTCACGCGCGATTCCTCTAAATCCTGCCGGTTTGTCTGATGAATCCCTCAGCAGAGACACCGACGCTTCAATATATCTTTGCGTTCCATCTTTTCTGATGATCAGCCAATCGAATCCTTTGGCAGGTTTCCCTGTTTTATAGACTTCATTAAATGTTTTAAAAAGTTTTTTCGCGTTTTCTTTGTCTGTAAACTGACGGCAGTTGATGCCCATCAATTCTTTCTGGGTATATCCCAGGATTCGGCACATGGAGTCATTGAAAAAAGTGATATGACCCTTCGCATCAGTTTCGTAATAACCTTCTTCGATATTTTCCAGTATGGTTCGATGTTTTTCCTCGCTATAAAGCAGCTCCTCTTCCGCCCGCTTTTTTTTCTTTCTAACTTCCGTTTCTTCTATTTCTCTGGCTATGGTCGGGCAGAGACGGGAAAAATTAGTCTTCATGATGTAATCGTGGGCGCCCAAACGCATGCACTCAACGGCTGTTTCTTCACCAACAGCTCCGGATATAAGGATAAGAGGAATATTGATATTTGCCTTCTTTAAGATGGCAATGGCTGAGAAAGCGTTAAAATCAGGCATTTTATAATCGCAAAGAATAATGTCCCAGGGCTTCTCTTTAAGGGCTTTATTCATCGCGGCGGCGGTCTCTATCCGTTCGTATACCGGAAGGTATCCGCCCTTTTTAAGCTCGCGGATGATAAGCAATACATCATTTTCCGAATCGTCAATCATTAATACCCGGAGGGATTGCTGATTGCTGATTTTCGACGCGGTATTTTCCCCCATGTTTTTGTCCTTCGTGCTTTTATAACGGTAAAGAGAAATGAGAATAGATATAAAATCGTCGAAATTTCGTATAATACCAATAAGCAGTCTTTTATTTTACGGCATTCTTATAACATTTTTAAATCAAGAAGTGTGTGTTTTTTTTGTTTACGGGTAAAACATGTTGTCTTGTGCGGAAAAAAGGCTTATCCGATGATTGAAGAAACACGACCCTACACCCATTCTTCCGAAACCACCTCTCCTTTGATGCTGACGATCACGGCTTTGAGAGGCACTTTTCTTGTCGCCTTATTAAGGCCTGCCTGGGCAATCTGTATCAGGCCGCGGCAGCAGGGAACCTGCATGATGACAACCGTCAGTGTATTTATTTTGGCCTCATCCGCCAGCCGGCGGATTTTCTCTATATATTCTTCCTGTCCTTCATCCAGTTTCGGACAGCCAATCGCCAGGATTTTCCCTTTCAGGAATCTGGCGTGAAAATCACCCGCCGCGAAGGCCGTGCAATCAGCCGCGAGCACCATATCTTTCCCATGAAAGAAATCAGCCGCCGGATTTATAAGGTGCATTTGAACCGGCCAGTGTGAGAGTTCCGACGGCTGCGTGCCCGCCGGAGATGCGCCCGCGGCAGAGGGCGTGTCTTTTTTAAATACGGTGTGAGCGGATCCGGGGCAGGAACCCGCGTGACTCATGACATGAAGATTCTGAGGCGCAGGCCGACTGCCATGAGAATGAAGTTCTTCATGCTTGCGTTTCTCAATGGTTTCCTTGACCAAAGATTCATCAAAAGATTCGGCGTCACGCTCTTCAATGGAAAGCGCTCCTTCGGGGCACTCTCCCAGGCATGCTCCAAGGCCGTCGCAAAAAGCGTCTTTGACAAGTCTGGCTTTACCATCGATTATTTTGATGGCCTCCTCGTGGCATTGCGGCACGCACAAACCGCAGCCGGTACATTTTTCTTCATAGATTTTGATGATTTTACGCTTCATGTTTATGGTGTTCCTTTCTTTTTTGTGTTAACCGCAAATGCCGCCGATGGCGGTAACCGACTTTTCCGGAAGGAGAATGAAGTTGGACGTGATCTTTACGCCAAATTTCTCCATTTGAAGCATTTCATAAATGGCTTTCTGGTTTTCAAGGTTAAAATCAGCATATCCTGCCGAAAAACGTTTCGACAGAAGAATTTTCCCTTCGCGGCGAATGAGCTGATTAAAATAATCCATAATCCAGTCCATGGCGGCGTCTGTGATTTCACTGGCTGTAGCATCATAAACGACCGCCGCGGCCAAATCGTCCCGGCGGGTTTTTTCTTTGATAGCTTCCATGATGGCGTCGCCTGACGTGGCGCCCATAAGAACAGCTTCTTTGCATCCGCGCAGGAAAGCGGACAGCTTTTTACTGCTAAAGGTTAAATTCCCGGGCAGGATTATTTTTTCTCCATCGTTATGATGAATAGCGAGACGCAGAAACATCCCTTTGAGTGAAATAAAAGAAGCCGCTTCATGGATAAAACGTCCGGTTTCTTCTTTTTGCCGGGCTGAGATTTCTGTTGTTCTTTTTTTGTAGCCAAGCCGCCGATATATTTTATCGTAAGGAGGATCGATTGATATCTTTTCAAGAAAAACAACAGATTCCATCTTTTTCATCCTCACGGGATCAGTATTAAACCCGCTTTTATTAGACGCTCATTAATGAAAGAGAGCAAGCAGATTTCTTGCGACATTGTCGCCCATTTCTCCGGTGCCGACAAGTTTTTTGTCAGGTTGATGAATGTCCTGCGTCCGGAAGCCTTCTTTTAATGTTTCAGCGACGGCTTTTTCGATTAATATGGCTTCCCGCGTCATGGAAAAAGAATAACGCAGCATCATGGCCACCGACAGAATTGTGGCCAGAGGATTGGCGATATTTTTTCCGGCTATATCCGGAGCTGAACCATGAATGGGTTCATATAGAGCGGTTTTTTCGCCCAGACTGGCTGAAGGAAGCATGCCGATGGAACCGGTCAGCATAGCCGCTTCATCGCTTAGTATGTCTCCGAATAAATTGGATGTGACAATCACGTCGAACTGAGCGGGATTGCGAATGAGCTGCAGGGCGCAGTTATCAACATACATGTGCGCAAGGGTAATGTCAGGATAATTCCGGCCAACCTCACTTACGACATCGCGCCATAGTTCGGATGTTTCAAGTACATTAGCTTTGTCTACTGAAAGGAGATTCTTTTTACGCGTTCGGGCAATTTCAAAGGCGCGAACGGCAATTCTGCGGATTTCATCCTCGGAGTAAGCCATCGTGTTAACGCCCCTGCGTTTACCGTCTTTTCCCTTTTTCACGCCGCGCGGCTTGCCAAAGTAAACATCGCCGGTCAATTCGCGGACAATCATAATATCGATTCCCGAAACGATATCTCTCTTGAGCGGGGAGGCGTCCAGAAGCTCGTCGAAAGCAACCACCGGCCGTAAATTAGCAAAGATACCCAACGCGCCTCTGAGGCCCAGAAGCGCTCTTTCCGGCCTGAATTTATAATCCATCGACTCCCACTTGGGACCGCCCACGGCTCCCAGTAAAACCGCGTCGCTTTGCAAAGCAAGCGTAAGGCTCGAATCCGGCAGGGGCACTCCAAAATGATCATAGGCGCATCCTCCGGCAAGTCCTTCGGTAAGTTGCAGATGAATGGCTTTCTTTTCAGAAATAATCTTTAAAATCTTTAAAGCTTCTTTCATGATTTCCGGCCCGATGCCATCACCGGCAAATACGGCTATCTTAAAATCATCCTGTTTCATGATTTCCTCTTTTTTTGGGCAATATGTTTCATCAAACCGCCGTCGGCAATGAGTTTTTCCATAAAAGGCGGAATGGGATTAATGATGAAAATTTTATTTGAATTGATTATGGTGATCGTTCCCTTTGCGCTGTCCACAGACACTCTTTCTCCTTCGCCAATGGCGTCTACGAGTTCTCCGGATTCAAAAATGGGGAGTCCCGTGTTAAAAGCGTTGCGGTAAAAAATGCGGGCGAAACTTTTGGCGATGACGCAGGAAACCCCGGCCGCTTTAATCGCGATGGGGGCGTGTTCGCGCGAAGAGCCGCAGCCGAAATTTTCTCCTCCCAGTATAATATCGCCCGGCTTCATCCTGGTTATAAAATCCGGATCGGCGTCTTCCATGCAGTGAGCGGCAAGCTCCCGCGGGTCCGATGTTGTTAAGTAACGCGCCGGAATAATCGCGTCGGTGTCTATATTATCTCCAAATTTCCATACTTTTCCTTTGAATATCATTGCAAGAAATCCTCTTTCCTTTTATTCATAAAATTCCAATTCCGAAAATCAAGCACATCGGGATAGGTCAAATTGATTTATCCCGCGGGGAAAATCCCGGCATGCCCATGGTTTTACAGTTCCTCAGGGGAAGCAATCCTTCCTAATACAGCAGATGCGGCCGCGACCGCGGGGTTTGCCAGATAGACTTCACTTTTGGGATGTCCCATACGGCCGACAAAATTTCGATTTGTCGTCGCGACGGCTCTTTCTCCTTCCGCCAGTATGCCCATGTGTCCGCCCAAACATGCGCCGCAGGAAGGCGGGCTGATAACGGCAGCGGCTTTCATGAAAATTTCAATCAGTCCCTCCTTCAATGCCTGCCTGTATATTTCCGGGGTTGCCGGAACAATAATCAGCCTGACATTGGAAGCGGCCCTGCGGTTTTTCAAAATCTGAGCGGCGATTCGCAAATCTTCAATCCGGCCGTTAGTGCAGGAGCCAATGAGCGACTGGTCAATTTTTACTTTACCCGCTTTGCTTATCCCTTTAACATTGGAAGGCAAATGGGGGAAGGCCACCTGCGGCTCAATTTTCCCGGCGTTGATTTCGATGATATCCGAATAGACGGCGTCCGTATCGGACGCATAAAATTTATAATCGCGTTTCGCTCTTTTTTTAATAAATTCTTTAGTAATTTTATCGGGAGCAATAATACCGTTTTTTGCCCCCGCTTCAATGGCCATGTTGGCCATGGTAAGTCTGCCGGCCATCGGCAATTTGCCGATGGTTTCTCCGGTAAATTCCATGGCTTTATAAAGAGCCCCGTCAACACCGATGCGGCCGATGATATGTAAAATCAAGTCTTTGCCCGAAACCCATTTTTGCAGGGAACCAAAAATTATAAATTTCATGGATGACGGCACTTTAAGCCATAATTCACCGGTGAGCATGGCTGCCGCGAGATCCGTGCTGCCCACTCCGGTGGCAAACGCGCCCAGGGCCCCATAGGTGCAGGTATGACTATCCGCGCCAATAACCAGATCTCCGGGCAGGACAATGCCCTGTTCCGGCAGCAGCGCGTGTTCAACGCCCACCCGGCCTCCTTCATAAAAATGAGTGATCTTCTGTTTTGCGGCAAATTCGCGCACAGCCTTGCATTGCTGGGCGGAATTAATGTCTTTGTTCGGTGTAAAGTGATCTAAAACCAGGGCAACTTTGTCTTTGTTGAAGACTTTTTTCCCGCCCGCTTTTTTGAATTCATTAATCGCGATAGGCGCGGTGACATCGTTGCCTAAAGCAATATCCACTCTGGCGTTGATCAACTGACCGGCGACAATTTTTTTCAGTCCGGTATGTGCCATTAAAATCTTTTCCGTAATAGTGTTGCCCACGATTTATACTCCTTATAATAAGTGATACGATTTTTAGCTTATTTCCCGAGTTTATTCAACTCTAACCTTTTTACCGCTGTTCTTTACAAATTCCAGACGGTTTAACGCGTTGATATAGGCCTTGGCGGAAGCGACAATAACATCCGGATGCGCGCCGCGTCCGACAACTGAATGCCCGTTGAATTTTAGCTGGACGGTAACTTCACCCTGCGCGTCCGATCCTCCGGTTATCGCGTTGACGATATATTTCATCAGCGGATAATTCGTCCGGGTGATGTTACGGATCGCCGCAAAAGTGGCGTCCACCGGACCGTTGCCGAATCCGGCTTCCCGCACAACCTCTTTACCGACCTGCATTTCCATGGTTGCCGTGGGAATGGCAACATTGCCGCTGACCACATTGAGGTAAACCAGATTGTATTTGTCTTCGCCCCGGTAAATTTCTTCGTAAAGAATCGCTTCGATGTCTTCGTCATAAATATCTTTCTTGATGTCTGCCAGTTCCTTTACTTTTGCCGCGACCTTGACCAGTTGTTCATCATTCAGGACATAACCCATTCTTTTCAGATGATGCGAAATAGCGTTACGGCCGGAGTGTTTACCCAGCACAATATGTGTGTCGCTTATGCCTACGGACTGCGGAGTCATAATTTCGTAAGTTATTTTTTCTTTAATCAAACCGTCCTGATGGATGCCGGATTCATGCGCGAAAGCATTTGCTCCCACAATGGCCTTATTGGGCTGCACCGATATGCCGGTTATTTGTGTCAACAGTCGTGATGTTTTATAAATCTGATCGGTTTTAATTTTTGTGTAAAGACCGTAGCGGTCCCTGCGCGTTTGCAGCGCCATGACAACTTCTTCCATGGCCGTATTGCCTGCCCGCTCGCCGATGCCGTTGATCGTGCATTCCACCTGACGCGCGCCATTTTTAATTCCGGCCAGGGAATTAGCCACAGCCAGACCTAAATCATTATGACAATGAGTGGCTATAATCGTATCGCCCATATTTTTGACGTTGGCGAAAAGATAAGCAATCAGATTGCCGAATTCTTCCGGAGTGGCATAACCTACCGTATCGGGAATATTAACCGTTTGGGCTCCGGCATCAATAACGGCCGACACCATTTCCACAAGATAGTCTTTGTCCGAACGGGTGGCATCCATCGGTGAGAATTCGACGTTTTGGGTGTAAAATCGAGCCATTTTGACAGCGGCGATCGCTTCTTTGAGCACCTGCCCGCGGTTTTTTTTAAGCTGATACTTTAAATGAATATCAGATGAAGAGATAAAAGTATGGATGCGGGGATGAGCCGAGTCTTTTATGGCCTGCCAGGCGCGGTCAATGTCAAGCTTGTTGGCCCGGGCCAGAGCGGCGACCTGAGATTTCTTGATCTGGCTGGCGATGAGCCGCACCGCTTCAAAGTCTCCTTCGGATGCGATGGGGAAACCCGCCTCGATGATATCAACGCCAAGCCGCTCGAGTTGCCTTGCAAGAATCAGTTTTTCTTCAGTGTTCATACTGCAGCCTGGTGATTGCTCGCCGTCTCTCAGGGTCGTATCGAAAATATAAACGCGATTTTTATCTTTCTTCATATATTCATCTCCTCTATTATAAAACCCGGATCTTATTGGTGTGTCATAATAATATTTTCCGGTTTAAATTGATCCCGCAGCCAAAATTGCCGGGATTTATGCCTCCTGACGTTATAATAAAAAAGGCCGTGGGTTTTTCACCCACGGCCTTTTAGGTAATCAGTTATTTTATAGCGCTAGTGATGACCTAAAAACGATGGGCAGGCGGCCTTAAGTATAAGGATAAGGCGCAACAAGGCGAGTCCCAGAAGCCCGGGCAGGATATTGATTGCAGATATTTGATTTTTCGCTTTGTTCGACATCGTTTTTTGAGCCTTTGTTAAAAATTAGGTGAATACTAATGCAAAAAATAATTATTGTCAAAATATTTTTTTGATTCACGTAAATATTTGACTGCATAAGAAAGTTTTTGTCTATTCAAGCAATCTGTCAGGATTTAAAGTTTATCTATAAGATTTTTAAAAAATTTACTTGACAAAAACATCTATAAAAATTAGATTCCACAATTCGCTTGAGGGTGTATTTGTATGCTTTTTTACACTTAAAGCGTAAATTGTTAATATTAAAAGAAATTTAGGTGGGATTTGCTGGCGTAGCTCAATCGGTAGAGCAGCTGATTTGTAATCAGCAGGTTGCGGGTTCGAGTCCCATCGCCAGCTCCAGTTTGTCTATTATTTATATACTGGAGGGGTTCCCGAGTGGCCAAAGGGAGCAGACTGTAAATCTGCCGGCGGAGCCTACGGAGGTTCGAATCCTCCCCCCTCCACCAGGGATTTTTTGAAATTGAAATAAGCGGGAGTAGCTCAGTGGCTAGAGCGTCAGCCTTCCAAGCTGAGGGTCGCGGGTTCGAATCCCGTTTCCCGCTCCAGATATTTCATAGAATACGGGCAAAGGTTTATTAAAATTTGCGCCCACGTAGCTCAGTTGGTAGAGCACATCCTTGGTAAGGATGAGGTCACCAGTTCAATCCTGGTCGTGGGCTCCAGTTAAGGAGAATTATGCGAAACAATATTATTTTAGCTTGCACGGAATGCAAGCAAAGAAATTATACAACGACAAAAAACAAGCGGACCATGCAGAACCGTCTGGAAATGAAAAAATATTGCAAGTTTTGCAGAGGGCATAAACTGCACAGGGAAACCAAGTAGTAAATTTGGTATAGGCCAGTAGCTCTAATGGATAGAGCGCCGGACTCCAAATCCGGATGCTGGGGGTTCAAGTCCCTCCTGGCCTGCCATTTTTCTTTATTGAAGGATTTTTAAATATGGATAAAGTCAAAGAAGCGGTTCAAAAGATAACTCAGTTTATCAAAGAAGCCAGGGTTGAACTAAAGAAAGTTACCTGGCCGACTCCGAAACAAACGATGGCTTCCACGGCAGTTGTAATAATTTTAGTTTTCATTCTTTCAGTTATTCTGGGCATTTTTGATTTTGTCCTCGCCAAGGCGGTTAAACTTATATTAGGTTAGAAATATGGCTTTTAAATGGTACGTTGTTCATACTTATTCCGGATATGAGAATAAGGTAAAAATAAGTCTCCAGGAGAGAATTGAGATAACGGGCACCCAGGCTTATTTTTCCGATATTCTTATCCCCGAAGAAGATGTTGTGGAATTGATTTCAGGGGAAAAGAAAAATTCCAAACGTAAGTTTTTCCCGGGATATATTCTTGTCCGGATGGATATGAATGATGAGGCCTGGCACGTTGTAAAAGATACTCCAAAAGTTACCGGTTTCATCGGCAGCAAAGATAAACCTTCTCCCATCCCTGATAAAGATGTGGAAAATTTAAAATTCAGGATTGATGAAGGAACTTTAAAACCAAAACCCAAGTTCAAATTCGATATCGGTGATCATGTAAGAATTATTGACGGGCCTTTTACCAATTTTGATGGAATTATTGACGAACTAAAACCGGAAAAAAGTAAATTAAGAGTTATCGTAAGTATTTTTGGCCGGCCGACACCGGTGGAATTGGATTTTATTCAGGTAACTCAGGGTTAACATATTTAGTGGCCAAACAGATAAGCTTTAAAAATATTTAGATCAGGGTGATTCAACATGGCAAAAAAAATTATCGCGAACATTAAATTACAAATCAAAGCGGGTAAGGCAACTCCTTCGCCTCCCATCGGTCCGGCGCTGGGACAGCACGGCGTGAATATTATGGAATTCTGCAAAGCTTATAACGCTATGACGCAAAGTCAGGAAGGAACGATTATTCCTGTGGTGATTACCGTTTATGCCGACAGATCGTTTACATTTATAACAAAAACGCCTCCGGTATCCGTGTTGCTTAAACAAGCGGCTAAAATTGCCAAAGGAGCCGCAGATCCGAAGCGGGAAAAAGTCGGAACCGTTACGGCCGGACAGGTGAAAGAAATAGCTGAATTAAAGTATAAAGATTTAAACGCTGTTAATATTGAAGGCGCTATAAACATAATTGCCGGTACGGCAAGGTCAATGGGAATTGAAATTACAGGATAATAAATAAGAGGTTTTATCATGGTAAAAAAAGGCAAACGTATATTGGCAGCGAAAGCTAAGGTTGAACCGGGCAAACGATATACACTCAAAGAGGCTGCGGAAATTGTTACATCAACGGCCGGAACAAAATTTGATGAAACTGTGGATGCGGCCATTCGCCTGGGTGTTAATCCCGCACACGCCGATCAGATGGTGCGCGGCAGCGTGGTCCTGCCCCATGGTTTGGGAAAAACGGTGCGGATTTTAGTATTTGCCAAAGGGGAAAAGGAAAAAGAAGCTCTGGAAGCCGGTGCGGATTTAGTCGGTAATGATGATATTATTGAAAAAATTAAAGGCGGCTGGATGGAGTTTGATCGTGTTATCGCCACTCCGGATATGATGGGATCCGTAGGAAAGATTGGTAAAATTTTAGGCCCGCGCGGTTTAATGCCCAATCCCAAGGTCGGAACGGTAACTTTTGAAGTGGCTAAAGCGGTAAACGAACTCAAAGCGGGCAAAGTTGAATTCCGCGTCGAAAAAGCGGGAATCGTTCACTCTCCCGTGGGGAAAGTATCTTTCGGTCCTGAAAAATTAAGAGAAAATGTCAGTGCTTTATTGGAAACAATTATTAAATTAAAGCCGGCATCAAGTAAAGGTATTTACATTAAAAGCATTTCTATCTCCAGCACAATGGGTGTGGGCGTGAGAATTGACCCTCTCGATATTAAAGCTGCTTAATTGAAGATATTGAGAGTTTTTTGAAATAATATGAGGTCGAAGACAGCAGGTACAGAAGTTTAAACGTAATACGGCCTGCCGAGACTCGTAAAATGAAAATAATTACTTTGTTTTTTATGAAGGTAAGCAATTTTTGTGAAACGGGAATCGGATTTAGGCATGGTTACCGTTTTTTTGTTCTGTATGTGGCTAGAATCTCCGGCCTCGAGACATAAAATAATTTGAAAGGAGGCTGATAGATTGGATCGGAGAACTAAAGAACAAATTGTATCCGAACTGCAAAAGAAACTCAAAGAAGCAAATCTGGGTGTTCTGACCAGTTTTAGCGGGATGAATGTCGAGAAAATGGAAGCTTTGAGAAATGAGCTGCGCAAGTCCAATGCTGAATGGAAAGTAGTAAAAAACACGCTTCTGAAAATCGCTTCAGACGGCACGGATTTTAGCATTCTTGCTGATCATTTCAAATGGTCTGTCGCGGTTGTTTTAAGCTATAAAGATCCTGTGGCACCGGCTAAGATCCTGGTTGATTTCGCCAAGAAGAACCCGGAATTGGACATCAAAGTCGGCGTGCTGGATAAAAAGCTTTTAACGAAGAGCGATATTACTGTTTTGGCGGAATTACCCGGCAAAGAGGTTCTTTTGGGCAAATTAGTTTCGGTAATGGCGGCGGTACCGACATCGTTCGTGACCGTATTAAGTGGCGTTCCGAGAAGCCTTGTGCAAGTGCTCAATGCCTATTGTGATAAGAAAAAAACTTTAAACTCATAAAACATACTAAAGAGGGATAAAAAAATGTCAGATAAAATTACGAAAGAAGATGTAGTCAAATTTATTGAAGGAATGACGGTATTAGAGCTTTCCGCTCTGGTAAAGGAATTAGAAGAAAAATTCGGCGTATCCGCTGCCGCTCCGATGATGGCTGTTTCCGCCGCTCCCGGCGCTGCCGCCGCTGCTCCGGCTGAGGAAAAAACAGAGTTTGACGCGATTCTCACAGGCTTCGGCGCGGAAAAGATTCAGGTCATTAAAGTTGTTCGCGCTATCACCAACCTGGGCCTTAAAGAAGCAAAAGACTTGGTGGAAGGTGTGCCCAAGCCTATCAAAGAAGGCGTATCCAAAGATGAAGCCGCGGATATCAAGAAGAAGATCGAAGAAGTTGGCGGAACCGTTGAAGTTAAATAACTTAAATAACGCAATCTTCAACATATAACTTTATTTAAGGATGCTATGGGCGACTTTAGAAAATATTTTGGTCAGGTAAAAAAGATACTGGATATCCCTAATTTAATTGATATTCAGACACAATCTTATGAAAAATTCCTTCAGAGGGAAATAGCGCCGGCAAAGCGGGACAATCTTGGTTTGCAAGGTGCTTTTAAGAGTGTTTTTCCCATTTCTGACTTTAGCGGGAAATGTTCCCTGGAATTTGTAAGTTATAAGCTTGGCGATATCCGGTATGATGTCAAGGAATGTATTCAAAAGGGAATGACTTATGCCGCTCCTCTGAAAATTGTGGTCAGGCTGGTTGTTTTTGAAGTTGATCGTCCGTCTGACGGCAAAAATAACCGCGAAGGGACTGAAGCAAAGCAGATTCGCGATATTAAAGAGCAGGAAGTTTACTTTGGTGAAATTCCGCTGATGACTGAAAACGGCACTTTCATCATCAACGGAACGGAGCGGGTTATTGTTAACCAGCTGCATCGTTCACCGGGAATCTTTTTTGATCACGACAAAGGTAAAATTGTCGCCAGCGGCAAGTTGATTTATTCGGCGCGAATTATTCCTATCAGAGGTTCCTGGCTGGATTTAGAGTTTGATTCTAAAGACATCCTTTACGTAAGGATTGACCGCCGCAGAAAAATGCCTGTCACTATCCTGTTAAAGGCTTTGGGTAAATCGACAGAATTTATTTTAAATTACTTTTACAGCGTCAATACGGTTATCATCGAAAATAAGAAAGTTTATTTTACCGTGGATGATGCTCTTATCGGTCAAAAAGCGCCCGAAGATATCAAAGATCCCAAAGGCTCTGAAGTCATTATCAAAAAAGGGCGCAAGCTAACCAAACCTCTCTTGAAAAGAGTGGTTGATGCCGGAATTAAGCGTGTCGCGATTAACGAGAATGAACTTGCCGGTAAAATTCCTTCCCAGGATATTCGCGATCCGGAAACCCATGAGATTATTTTCCGCTGCAACGAGGAATTGCCATTAAATTGTCTGGAAATTATCAGGGAAAAAGGTGTCAAAGAATTGAAACTTATCCATATCGACGAAGATATGGATAATGCTTCCATCAGGGATACACTGCTTCTGGATAAAATTGAGACCACCGAAGACGCGATCATGGAAATTTATCGCCGTCTGCGGCCCAGCAATCCTCCCACTCCGGAAACGGGAGATAAATTTTTCAAAAGCCTTTTCTTTGAACCGGGAACTTATGATTTGTCCAATGTCGGCCGCGCCAAAATGAATTACAAATTACACATGAATGTGCCGACCGATATTACGGTATTGCGCAATGAAGATATTTTGTCCGCGGTTAAATATTTGATTGACCTGAAGAACGGCGTCGGAGACTGCAATGTTGATGATATCGATCATTTGGGGAACCGCAGAGTGAGATCGGTCGGTGAACTGATTGAAAATCAGTACCGCATTGGCCTGGTGCGCATGGAGCGGGCGATTAAGGAAAAAATGAGCCTGCAGGATATCGAAACAATGATGCCGCACGACCTGATTAACGCCAAGCCCGTTTCCGCTGTTGTTAACGAATTCTTTAATTCCAGCCAGCTTTCTCAGTTTATGGATCAGACCAATCCCTTATCTGAAATTACGCACAAAAGAAGGCTGTCGGCATTAGGGCCTGGCGGTTTGACCAGGGAGCGGGCCGGATTCGAAGTCCGGGACGTTCATCCCACCCACTACGGCCGTATATGCCCCATAGAAACGCCGGAAGGACCTAATATCGGTTTGATCGTATCTCTGAGCACTTACGCGAGGGTTAACGAATTTGGTTTTATTGAAACACCCTACCGGATGGTGGAAAATGGCCGCGTTTCCGATGAGGTTCGTTTTGTAACAGCCATTGAAGAAGAAAATAAAATAATTGCTTCAGCAGATCGTCCTTTGAATAAGCAGGACAAATTTGTTGAAGAGTTGATATCCGTCAGAAAAGGCGGCAGTTATATTTCTGTCGTGCCGGAAGACATTAAAATGATGGATGTATCCCCTACCCAACTTGTCAGTATCGCGGCGGCATTGATCCCGTTTCTGGAACATGATGATGCCAACCGTGCTCTGATGGGATCGAACATGCAGAGGCAATCGGTTCCGTTAATGAGGCCGGAAGTTCCCGTAGTGGGCACGGGTGTGGAATCTATTGTTGCCCGTGATTCAGGCGCCGTTGTCGCCTCAAGAAGAGCCGGCGTCGTGGAAAGCGTTGATGCTTCGCGAATCATTGTCCGGGCGGACCGTATAGAGGAAGACGGCATTGACAGCGGTGTTGATATTTATAATTTAGCCAAATACCAGAGATCTAATCAGGATACCTGCTTTAATCAGAAACCGATCGTTAACGCCGGTCAGCGCGTTCATAAAAAAGATATACTGGCCGACGGTCCGGCAATTGACAACGGTGAATTAGCGCTGGGCAGAAATGTTATGGTGGCCTTCATGTCCTGGGGCGGCTATGACTACGAAGACTCCATTCTGGTGAGTGAAAGAATCGTCAAAGAAGACATTTTTACATCCATTCACATTGAAGAATTTGAAACGATGTCCCGTGATACTAAATTGGGCAAGGAAGAAATTACGCGCGACATTCCCAATGTCGGCGAAGAAGTCCTGAAAAATTTAGATGAAAGCGGCATTATTTGCGTTGGCGTTTCAGTAAAGGCCGGCGATGTTCTTGTCGGTAAGATAACCCCTAAAGGTGAAACCCAGTTATCTGCCGAAGAAAAACTCCTGCGGGCGATATTCGGAGAAAAAGCCAGCGATGTGCGGGACACGTCCCTGCGCGTTCCTCCCGGCGTTGAAGGCACGGTCATTGACGCTAAAATCTTTACGAGAAAAGGCGCGGAAAGTGATCTGCGTTCGCAAGCCATCGAAAGCGAAGCCATTGAACAAATCACTGAAGACCGGGATGATGAAATCCGTATCCTGACTGAAACCATCAAGAAAGATATTACAAAACTTATTATCGGAAAAACAGCAGCCACCAAAATAGTGGATGCTAAAAAGAAAACGGTTTTAAAGAAAGGCGATAAAATCACAAAAGAGATTTGGAACGATTTGCCTTTCTCCTCCTGGAAGGACATTACCATTGCTGAAAATGACAGCACGGAAGAAAAGATCAATAACCTGATTGCCTCCCTTGAGCGGAAAATTGATTTTGTCAATGCTCATTTTGAAGAGAAACTGGAAAAGATTAAAGCCAGCGATGAACTGCCTCCCGGTGTTATAAAAATGGTCAAGGTTTATATCGCCATTAAACGAAAACTCTCCGTGGGCGATAAGATGGCCGGCCGTCATGGAAACAAAGGTGTTTTATCGCGCATTTTACCGGAAGAAGACATGCCGTGTTTCGCTGACGGCTCAACGGTTGACATCGTATTGAACCCCCTGGGCGTTCCTTCGCGAATGAATGTCGGGCAGATTCTGGAAACGCATCTGGGCTGGGCGGCAAGATCGATCGGCGAGAGTTTAAACGAACTGTGGGAAAAGAACTCCAATTTAAATAATATTAAAAATGAATTGAAAAAAACTTATTCTTCCCCGGATTTTGATAAATTTATTGATCAGGCTTCCGCGGAAGATATCAGAAGATTTATGGGACGTTTAAAGAAAGGGATGCTGGTAGCCAGTCCTGTCTTTGACGGATGTCCTGAAGATCAAATCAGAGAAATGTTAAGAAGGGCTGATTTGCCTCAGACAGGTCAATCCGTTCTTTTTGACGGCAGAACGGGTGAACCCTTTGATCAGGAAGTAACCGTGGGCGTTATTTACATGATGAAGTTGCACCATCTGGTTGATAATAAAATTCATGCGCGTTCTATAGGTCCTTATTCACTGGTGACACAGCAGCCGTTAGGCGGCAAGGCTCAATTCGGCGGACAGAGGCTGGGAGAAATGGAAGTCTGGGCGATGGAAGCCTATGGCGCGGCTTACGCGTTGCAGGAGTTTCTCACGGTCAAATCCGATGATGTGGCGGGGAGAACCAGAATTTACGAATCTATTGTAAAAGGCGAGCATACATTTGAGTCGGGTCTGCCGGAATCCTTTAACGTGCTTGTTAAAGAACTCCAGGGACTCGGGTTAGACGTGGAATTAATTGAGGAGGCTGACAGCGTAAGCTGACAGCCGGCGGGAGACGAGTGGATATAAGTAACTCAAAAATTTCACTTAAGCTTTATTAGTACAGGAGAAAATCTGTGGAAGATGTCTTCAGTTATTTTGAAAAACCGAAAAATCAAGTAAAATTTAATGCAATGAAAATTTCCATTGCTTCGCCGGAGAAAATCCTTTCCTGGTCGCGCGGCGAAGTCAAGAAACCGGAAACGATCAATTACCGGACATTTAAACCGGAAAAAGACGGACTCTTTTGCGCGAAGATTTTTGGTCCGGTGAAGGATTATGAATGTCTTTGCGGACGTTACAAGAGAATGAAACACCGCGGGGTTGTCTGCGAAAAGTGCGGTGTGGAAGTTATTCAATCCAAGGTTCGCCGGGAAAGAATGGGACATATTACTTTGGCGACGCCGGTGTCTCATATCTGGTTTTTAAAGAGCCTTCCGAGCCGTATCGGCAATGCCGTAGACTTGTCATTAAAAGAACTGGAGAAGGTGCTTTATTTTGAATCATGGATTGTCCTCGATCCTAAAAACACTCCCTTAAAGAAAAGAGATCTGCTCACGGATGAAGAATACGATGAAGCGAGAGATCAATATGGCCAGGACAGCTTCGTCGCGGGAATCGGCGCCGAAGCCATAAGGCAGTTGCTGGAAGAAATTGATCTGGAAAAGCTCTACGAAGAACTGCGCGCGGAAATTGTGAGCGCCGTTTCCGATACCAAGAAAAAGAAACTGGTTAAAAGGTTGAAGGTCGTGGAAGCGTTGCGTAAATCCAGAAATAAGCCGGAATGGATGATTTTGACGGTGCTTCCCGTTATTCCCCCTGACCTGCGGCCGCTTGTTCCTCTGGATGGAGGACGTTTTGCCACATCAGATTTAAATGATTTATACCGGCGGGTTATCAACAGAAATAATCGTTTGAAACGCCTGCAGGAATTAAATGCCCCGGAAATAATTATCCGCAATGAAAAACGCATGTTGCAGGAAGCGGTGGATGTTCTTTTTGATAACGGCCGTCGCGGCAGGGCGATTACCGGAACCAATAAGAGGCCCCTGCGTTCCTTATCCGATATGCTCAAAGGCAAGCAGGGCCGTTTCCGCCAGAATTTATTGGGTAAGAGAGTTGACTATTCCGGCCGGTCGGTCGTAACCGTCGGGCCTGATTTAAGGCTGCATCAGTGCGGTTTGCCCAAGAAAATGGCGATCGAACTTTTTAAACCGTTTATTTACAATCGCTTGCTGGAAAAAGGATATGTAACGACTGTAAAAAGCGCCAAGAAAATGGTGGAAAAGGAAACGGCCGAAGTTTGGGACGCGCTGGATGAAGTGGTTCGCGAATATCCGGTTATCCTGAATCGCGCGCCGACTCTGCATCGTTTGGGTATACAGGCTTTTGAACCGGTTTTAATTGAAGGCAAGGCCATTCAACTTCATCCTCTGGTATGTACGGCTTTCAACGCGGACTTTGACGGAGATCAAATGGCTGTTCATATTCCTCTGTCCATTGAGGCGCAGACGGAAGCCCGCGTCCTCATGATGTCTACCAATAATATTCTCTCTCCGGCCAACGGAAGTCCGATCATCATTCCCAGTCAGGATATCGTTTTGGGTATTTATTATCTGACAAGAATGAAGACGGAATCCAAGGGTGAAGGAATGACTTTCTCGGGTCCCGAAGAGGTGCGCTCGGCTGTTGACGCCGGTGTAATCGATCTGCACGCGCGCATTAAAGTACGCATTAACTCGGAATTAAAAGAAACAACAGCGGGAAGAATTATCCTTTCAGAAATAGTACCCGAGCCGATTAATTTTGATATGATCAATAAATTGATGAATAAAAAGGAACTGACCAATTTGATTGATCATTGTTATCGTTTGTGCGGAGACAAGGCAACGATTATTTTAGCCGATAAACTTAAAGATATGGGCTTTAAATACGCCACGGTTTCCGGAATTTCTTTTGCGATCAGCAATATGATCATTCCCGAAAACAAAAAACGCATTGTTTCACAGGCCGATAAAGATGTTTTGAAAATCCAAAAACAGTATATGGACGGTTTGATTACCGATGGCGAGCGTTATAATAAGGTCGTGGACATCTGGGCGCAGGCTACAGAGAAAATAGCTTCCGAAATGATGAAAGACATCAGTACGGAAGAAGTCTGCTCATCCGACGGGAAAAAACGCAGAATTGAAAGTTTTAATCCGATTTACATGATGGCCGATTCGGGCGCCCGCGGTTCAGGGCAGCAGCTGCGGCAATTGGCCGGTATGCGCGGTCTGATGGCCAAACCATCCGGTGAAATTATCGAGACGCCGATCACGGCTAATTTCCGTGAAGGGCTTACTGTTCTTCAGTATTTTATCTCCACGCACGGCGCCCGTAAAGGATTGGCCGATACGGCGTTGAAAACAGCTAATTCCGGTTATCTGACCAGAAGACTGGTGGATGTGGCGCAGGACTGCATCATTACAGAGCATGATTGCGAGACGGTTGACGGTGTGTATGTCTCGGCGCTGATGGAAGGCGGAGAAATCATCGAAACTGCCGGCGAACGTGTTCTGGGTAGGGTTGCCCTGCATGAAATTAAAGATCCGTTTACCGGTGAAGTCATCGTTAAAGCCAATGAAGATATTGATGAGGCCCTGGTTGAAAAGATCGACCATGCCGGCATTGAACAGGTTAACATCAGATCGGTTTTAACCTGCCGTTCCAAACATGGCGTTTGCGCCAAGTGCTATGGACGCGATCTGGCTCACGGGCATCTGGTTAATATCGGTGAAGCGGTTGGCATCGTGGCGGCTCAGTCCATTGGTGAGCCGGGCACGCAGTTGACCATGAGAACTTTTCATATCGGCGGTACGGCGAAATTTGACGAACATTCCACACTGGAAGCTCATCATGACGGCATGATTAAGTTTGTTAACTTAAGTACGGTAAAAACCAGAGAAGGTGATCTGGTGGTGATGAAACGTCATGGTGAGGTCCATGTTCTGGATGAGCAGAAACGCAGCCGCGGCAAGTATATGGTGTCTTATGGCGCCCACCTGAAAGTGAATGAGAATAGTAATATTAAAAAAGGTCAGTTGATCGCCGAATGGGATCCCTTCTCCATACCGATTTTAGCTGAAGTTGACGGAACTATTAAATTTGACGATATTATCGAAGGAAAAACGATGCAGGAACAGGTGGATGAAGTTACCGGTCTGTCCCGTAAAATCATTGTCGAATTTAAAGGTGGAGATTTAAGGCCGCGTGTTTCCATCAGAGACAGCAAGGGCAAAACCGCTAAGCTGCCGGATTCGAATGCTGTGGCCCGTTATCTCCTGTCTGTCGGCGTAAATCTGGTTGTTTCTGAAGGTGACGAGGTCAAGGCGGGAGATATTATTGCGAAGATTCCACGCGAAACGACAAAAACAAAGGATATTACAGGCGGTTTGCCAAGAGTCGCCGAACTTTTTGAAGCCCGCAAACCCAAGGATTTTGCTGTGATCAGCGAAATCAGCGGTGTTGTTTCCTACGGCAAAGATGCCAAGGGGAAGCGTAAGATCATCATCACCCCGGAGGTTGGCGAAGAAAAAGAATACCTTATTGCTAAAGGCAAGCATATCAGTGTTCAGGAAGGCGATCAGGTTATACCGGGCGATGCTCTGATGTCCGGCGTAAATAATCCTCATGATCTTCTGTCCATAAAGGGCGAAAAAGAACTGGCCAGATATCTGGTTGATGAAGTGCAGGAAGTCTACCGTTTACAGGGCGTCAAGATCAACGATAAGCACATGGAAGTCATTGTTCGACAGATGTTGCGCAGGGTCAAGGTCATTGATCCGGGCGATACGACATTTATCGCCGATGAAAAAATCGAGCGTTACCGTTTTCAGGAAGAAAACGAAAAGGTTATCGCTCAGGGCGGCCGTCCTGCCATAGGAGAGCCGATGCTTTTGGGGATTACCAAAGCGTCTCTTTCCACCCAGAGTTTTATTTCCGCGGCATCGTTCCAGGAAACCACCAAGGTGCTTACGGAAGCCGCCCTTTCGGGTAAAACCGATTACTTAAGAGGGCTGAAAGAAAACGTTATTATGGGCAGATTGATCACGGCGGGCACCGGTTTGGTGATGTACCGGAAGCTGGGCATTAAGACGGCTGAAGAAGAAGCGCAGGCCAATGCCGAATAAATAAAATTTATTAAGAAAAAGCTTGACATATAAAATTTGAACTGGTACGTACCACCGGTTCGCTGCTGCAAATAGTAATTTAAAGAGCAGCGATTTGTTTTAGGAGGAAAATGCCGACAATCAGTCAGTTGATTCGGAAGGGCCGGATCAAAGTGGAAAAGAAAACAAATACGCCTGCGCTTTCGGGTTCGCCGCAGCGTCGCGGGGTTTGTGTCAGAGTTTATACGACGACGCCCAAAAAGCCGAATTCAGCTTTGCGGAAAGTCGCCAGGGTGCGTCTCACCAGCGGTTATGAGGTTACTTCCTACATTCCGGGTATTGGTCACAATCTGCAGGAACATTCTGTTGTTCTGGTGCGCGGAGGCAGGGTTAAGGATTTGCCGGGTGTAAGGTATCACGTTATCAGAGGTACGCTGGATACCGTTGGAGTGCAGGACCGCAAACAGGGCAGATCAAAGTACGGTGCAAAAAAGCCAAGCTAAATTAAACGGAGATAATTAAATGCCGAGAAGACGGGAAGTTGAAAAAAGAGATATTTTGCCCGATCCCAAGTTTAATAATAAACTGGTAGCAAAATTTGTTAATTCTTTATTGAAGCAAGGTAAAAAAAGCGTTGCGGAAAGTATTCTTTACGGGGCTTTTGATATTATCGAAAAGAGATTAAAAGAGCAGCCGGTTGAACTTTTCGAAAAGGCTTTAAATAACGTAAAGCCGGTTATTGAGGTAAAATCGAGACGTGTCGGCGGCTCTACTTATCAGGTGCCGACGGAAGTTGTTCCGTCCCGGCGCACCGCGCTGGCCATTCGCTGGCTGATATCCAATGCTCAGGAACGCACGGAAAAAGCAATGCGTGAAAAACTGGCCGGTGAATTAATTGATGCCGCAAACAACCGCGGTGGAGCGATCAAGAAAAAAGAAGCTGTGCATAAGATGGCCGAAGCCAATAAAGCTTTTGCCCATTATAAATTTTAATAAATTACTTTAAACGACAGGGAAACCAACCATACAAAGTTAAGGAGGAAAGGTGAGATGGCAAAGAAAAAATTTGAAAGGACTAAGCCGCATTTAAATATAGGAACAATCGGTCACGTTGATCACGGTAAAACCACATTAACGGCCGCAATCACAAAATATCTGGCAAAGAAGGGTTTGGCGGAATTTCGTGCTTTTGATTCGATTGATAACGCTCCGGAAGAAAAAGAACGCGGTGTTACCATCAATATTTGCCACGTGGAATACGAGACAGCAAAAAGACATTACGCTCACGTTGACTGCCCCGGCCACGCCGACTATATCAAAAATATGATTTCCGGCGCCGCCCATATGGACGGAACAATTCTGGTTGTTGCCGCTTCCGACGGTCCCATGCCTCAGACCCGTGAACATATTCTCCTTGCCCGTCAGGTGCAGGTTCCTTATATTGTCGTTTATCTCAATAAAGTTGATCTGGTTGACGATCCTGAACTCCTGGATCTGGTTGAATTGGAATTGCGCGAACTCTTGACTCAGTATGAATTCCCCGGTGACACCATTCCCATCATTCGCGGTTCCGCGCTAAAAGCATTGGAAGCCGACGATATTAATTCTCCCGATGTGAAAAGCATCGAAGAACTGATGGACGCTGTCGATAATTACATTCCCGAACCCAAGCGCGATACCGACAAACCTTTCCTTATGCCTGTCGGTGACGTTTTCACGATTTCCGGACGTGGCACGGTTGTTACAGGCAGAGTGGACAGAGGCATTATCAAGGTTGGTGAGGAAGTTGAAATCATCGGAATCAGACCGACCATCAAAACGGTTGTTACCGGTGTTGAAATGTTCCGCAAGACCCTGGATGAAGGCCGAGCCGGTGATGACGTCGGTTTACTGATTCGTGGAATCAAACGCGAAGAAGTGGAAAGAGGTCAGGTTGTGGCCAAACCCGGTTCCATAACTCCTCATACCAAATTTGAAGCGGCTGTTTACGTTCTGACCAAAGAAGAAGGCGGCCGTCATACCCCGTTCTTCTCCGGTTATCGTCCTCAGTTTTATTTCCGGACAACCGACGTGACGGGAATCGCCACGCTTCCTGAAGGAGTGGAAATGGTTATGCCCGGTGATAACGTCAAAATGACCATCGAGTTAATTATGCCCATCGCCATGGAACAGCAGTTAAGATTCGCTATTCGCGAGGGTGGAAGAACAGTAGGCGCCGGAGTCGTAAGCAGAGTTATTGAATAGAAACAGGGAATAGGTTATTGGATTAATGAAAGAGCAAAAGATTAGAATTCGTCTCAAGGCTTACGATTATAAATTATTGGATCGTTCTGTTGAGGAAATAGTGGAAACCGCAAAGAAAACGGGTGCACGTGTTGCCGGTCCTATTCCTATTCCTACGGAAATCAATAAGTTTTGTGTAAATCGCTCACCTCATGTGGATAAAAAATCTCGCGAGCAGTTCGAAATAAGAACACATAAAAGATTGGTTGATATCGTTGGGCCTACTCAAGCCACAGTGGACGCTTTGATGAAGCTGGATCTCTCCGCTGGAGTTGATGTGGAAATAAAGGCGTAGGCGAGCACTGGATTTTTGGAAAATGGCATTGGAATAGCCATTCTTCAAATGGAATATTATTGACTTAATTTATTTAAAAGTTGGAATACTGGAATATCAGATGAGTAATGGAATTATTGGAAAAAAATTAGGAATGGCTCAGGTGTTTGCCGAAGACGGAGCTGCGGTTGGTGTCACCGCGATTGAGGTTGAACCGTCCGTTGTTTTGCAGGTAAAAACAAAAGAGAAGGATGGTTACGATGCCATTCAGATTGGTTACGGCCGTATCAAGCAGAAAAATGTTTCCAAACCTCTGCAGGGTCATTTTAATAAGGCCAATAAAGGATTCTTCCGTTTTGTGAAAGAATTCCCCGCGCAATCTGAAAAATATGAGGTGGGACAGGAAATTACCGCTGATATATTCAAGATCGGCGATTATGTCGATATTACCGGAACCTCTAAAGGCAAAGGCTTTCAGGGCGTTATGAAAAGGCATGGCTTTGGCGGAGGCCGGGCAACGCACGGATCCATGTTCCATCGGGCACCGGGTTCTATTGGCGCAAGCGCGGATCCATCGCGTGTTTTTAAAGGAACCAGATTGCCGGGTCAAATGGGCAATGTTCGTAAAACTGTTCAGAATTTAGAAGTCTGGCAAGTTCGTTCCGATAGAAACCTGATTTTGTTAAAGGGTTCTGTTCCTGGCAGCGAAAACGGATTTGTATTAATTAAAAAAGCTAAGAAAAAGAGTGCTTAAGTCACATCTGGAGTTATAGACATGGCAGTTGCGGATGTTTTTGATATTGAAAAGAAGAAAGTCGCTGAGGTCGATTTGAATGATGCTGTGTTTGCAGCTGAGGTCAATGAAGCTATCATATACGATGTGGTGAAAATGCAATTGGCCTCGCGCCGTTCCGGCACTGCATCAACGAAAACGAGAAGCGATGTCAGCGGCGGCGGGAAAAAACCCTGGCGTCAAAAAGGAACCGGCCGGGCCAGATCCGGAACGTCGAGATCACCTATCTGGAGAACGGGTGGAACTGTTTTTGGTCCGCATCCCCGGGATTACGCCTACAGCATACCCAAGAAAGTGCGGAAGAAAGCTTTGATATCCGCTTTGAGTATGAAATTTAAAGAAAACAAAATGGTGATCCTGAAAGATTTTCCGATGGATAAAATCAGTACGCGCGTTTTTAAAGGCGTATTTGATCTTTTCAGCCTTAAAAAAGCGCTTTTTGTTCTGGATGATAACAACGAAGTTTTATTAAAGTCATCGCGAAATATAAAAAATGTCAAGATGGTCAGGTCAGAGGGAATTAATGTTTACGATATTTTAAACCATGAGCATTTAATCCTTCTTGAACCCTCTGTAAAAAAGATTGAGGGGGCATTGCTGGTATAATGGAAATTAATAAAGTTATTAAGAAAATACTCGTTACAGAAAAAAGCACAGCTGCTCGGGAGACATCGAATAAATATTTCTTTGAAGTCGATCGCAAGGCCAATAAAGTTGAAATAACTAACGCAGTGGAAAAGCTTTTTAAAGTTCAGGTTGTTGACGTTCGTGTTATGCACGTTTTAGGAAAAAAGAAGAGAATGGGCAGAGTTATGGGTCACAAGAGTTCCTGGAAAAAAGCGATAGTGACTTTAAATGCCGGCAGCAGTATCGAATTTGCTGAAGGCGTATAGGAATTGGTTTAAGGATTAGACGAAGGATTGGACTGATGGGAATTATTAAGTATAAACCAACATCACCGGGCAGACGATTTCAAAGCGTTTCTGATTTTGCGGAAATTACTTCATCCGAGCCGGTGAAGCGGCTGCTGAGGCCATTAAAGAAGAAAGGCGGCCGTAATTCCTACGGTAGAATTACAGCCCGATTTATTGGCGGCGGTCATAAACAAAAATACAGGGTGATAGATTTTTGCCGCAACAAGGCCGATATCCCGGCTACCGTTGCCGCGATTCAATACGATCCGAACAGAACGGCACGAATTGCTCTGCTCAATTATCGCGATGGCGAAAAAAGGTATATTGTCGCGCCGGCGCAGGTTAATGTCGGAGATGTTTTATTCAGCGGTGATAAATCCGATATTAAACCGGGCAACGCGGTGCCGTTAAAAAACATTCCTTTGGGATCCTTGATTCATAATGTGGAATTAAAGGTTGGCCGCGGCGGACAATTAATAAGGTCCGCAGGAGCTTACGGTCAGCTGATGGCAAAAGAAGAAAATTATGCTCAGGTCCGTCTTCCCTCAGGCGAAGTGCGCAAGGTATTTATTGATTGCATGGCGACCATTGGACAAGTGGGAAACAATGAGCATGAAAATATTAGTATCGGTAAAGCCGGAAGAAAGCGCTGGCTGGGTAAAAAACCGCATAATCGCGGCGTCGTCATGAATCCGGTTGATCATCCGATGGGCGGCGGTGAAGGTAAGTCCTCCGGTGGCAGGCATCCATGTACGCCGTGGGGTATTCCTACAAAGGGTCACAAAACGAGAAAAAACAAGAGAACTGATAAATATATTATTAAGAGAAGAGGTTAAAAAGCGTGGCACGTTCGGTCAAAAAAGGTCCATACATTGAAGAAAGGTTGCTGGCTAAAACCAGAAAGATGGAAGCCGAAGGCAACAAGAATGTCATAAAGACTTGGTCGCGGCGTTCAACCATAACACCGGAACTGATCGGTTATACTTTTGCCGTCCATAATGGGAAAAAGTTCATCCCGGTTTATGTGACAGAAAATATGGTGGGACACAAACTTGGTGAATTCGCGCCGACAAGAATTTTTTATTCGCATTCAGGTGATCGAAAGACGAAAGTTCACGCATAGATTTCCGAAGATACAGAGGATAAATATGGAAGCAAAAGCAGTAGCAAAACATATAAGAATGTCATCACAAAAAGTCAGACTTGTGGTTGATCTCATAAGAGGGAAAAAGGTGCAGGAAGCGCGCAATATCCTTCTTTACACCAGAAAATATGCGGCAGGTATCGTTGCTAATGTGCTGAAATCCGCTGTTGCCAATGCCGCCCAAAATCCAAACATTGATGAAAATATTCTTTATGTAAAGGAAATCTTCGTGGATCAGGGGCCGTCATTAAAACGCTGGCGGGCAAGAGCGCAAGGAAGAGCGGCAGGCATAAAAAAGAGAAGTTCACATATTACAGTTATATTGGATGAAATGTAAGGAGGTACGATATTGGGTCAGAAGGTTAACCCGGTAGGATTACGATTAGGCTACATTAAGAAGTGGCAATCAGTATGGTTCGCCGATAAAAAATATAGCGACGTATTGCATGAGGATTTACAGATCAGAAAGTACCTCAAGAAGAAACTGTATCATGCAGGAATTTCTAAGATTGAGATTGAAAGGGCGGCCAATAAAGCCAAGGTAAATATTTACTCGGCCAGGCCCGGTGTCATCATCGGTAAAAAAGGTTCCGAAATCGAAAAACTGAAATCGGAAGTGGAAAAATTTACGCCGTCTGAAATTATCATCAATATTTTAGAAATACGGAAACCGGAAGTCGATGCCCAGCTTGTCGCGGAAAACGTGGCTATGCAACTGGAGAAGAGAGTCGCCTTTCGCCGTGCAATGAAGAAATGTGTGGGTTACGCCTTAAAATTTGGCGCCAAGGGAATAAAAATAGCCTGCTCCGGAAGATTAGGCGGCGCGGAAATGTCGCGATCGGAATGGTATCGGGAAGGACGTGTGCCGTTGCATACCCTGCGCGCTGATATCGATTATGGATTTACCGAGGCCAGCACGGCTTACGGATTGATAGGAGTTAAGGTTTTTATTTTCCACGGAGAAGTTTTACCGACAAAAAATAAAAAGTAAGGTTTGTCTTCCCTGCCGGTTTATAGCTGTGAATCATGCCGGGCAAGGAATGATGGTGATAGGAATCACGGGAGTTTAGCTTATGTTAATGCCGAAAAGGGTAAAATATAGAAAGTTGCAAAAAGGCCGCATGGGCGGCAAAGCGACCAGGGGAAGTTCCATTGCTTTTGGTGAATACGGATTGCAGGCTGCAGAATGCGGCTGGATTACTGCAAGACAAATCGAAGCAGCGCGCGTTGCCATGACCCGTCATGTTAAGCGTGGCGGAAGGATTTGGATAAGAATATTTCCTCATAAATCAGTGACGAGCAAGCCTGCTGAAACTCGTATGGGTAAAGGAAAGGGCGCTCCCGAAGGATGGGTGGCTGTGGTTAAGCCCGGTTCGGTTCTATATGAAATGGAAGGCGTAACGAGAGACGTCGCCAAAGAAGCTTTCCGTCTGGCAGCGCATAAATTATCCATAGCAACTAAATTTTTATCCAGGGAGATATCTGATGAAAATTGATGAAATCAGAGCTCTCGACGTAAGCGGGCTCAAACAAAAAATCGCAGACTTAAGTGAAGAACTTTTTCGGTTAAAGATTAGACATTCATCAGGGCAATTGGAATCAACAGTGATGCTTGCGCGCTTCCGCAAAGATATTGCCCGTGTCAACACCGTGTTGAAGGAAAAGGAGGCTGCAGAATAACGCATGGCTGAGAGAGGTAATAAACGCACGATCAAAGGCGTCGTTGTAAGTAACAAGATGGATAAGACTATAGTCGTTAGAGCAGAGCGCTTGGTAAAACATCCTGTTTTTCACAAGTATGTTCGTAAGCACTTGAAATATAAGGCTCATGATGAAAATAATCAGAGCAAGCTGGGAGATACGGTTTTGATCATTGAATCCAGACCGTTAAGCAAGGAAAAACGCTGGCGTATGCTGGAAATATTAGATAAGGCAAAATAGATTGATTGACTTGTTTGGACAAGTAGTTTGATGAGGATTTCTTTATGATTCAGATGCAGACCGTATTAAATGTTGCGGATAATTCCGGCGCCAAAAAAGTTGCCTGTATTAAAGTGCTGGGCGGATCGAAGCGTCGTTACGCAAGTTTGGGTGATGTTATTGTGGTTTCGGTCAAGGAAGCCATTCCGAATTCGAAGGTAAAAAAAGGCGACGTGATCAAAGCAGTTATCGTCCGAACCGTTAAGGAAGTAAAAAGACCGGACGGCTCTTATCTGAAATTTGATGATAACTCGGCGGTCTTGATTTCTAATCAGATGGAACCAGTTGGAACAAGAATTTTTGGACCGGTTGCTCGTGAACTAAGAGCGAAACAGTTCATGAAAATTATATCTCTAGCGCCAGAAGTTTTGTAAAAATGCTTTGCAGAGGGAAAAAATGAGTTTAAGCAAATTGAAAAAAGGGGATATGGTTAAAGTTCTTGCCGGCAAAGATAAAGGCAAGACGGGTAAAGTATTAACGGTTATTCCCGAAAAAAACAAAATAGTAATAGAAAAAGTCAATTTAATTAAGAAGCATAAAAGACCGGATCAGAAAAGCAAAGGCGGCATCGTGGAAAAAGAAGGGGCGATTCATATTTCCAAAGCCGGGTTGTTTTGTAATAAATGCAATGCCGCAGTCAGGATAAAGAGCAAAAAGCTCGATGACGGGAAGAAGGTACGCATTTGCAGTAAATGCAACGACGTAATTAATGCAGGTTAAATAAAAATGGCAAGACTAAAAGATTATTATCTGGAAAAAGTGGTTCCGGCTCTGACAAAGGAGTTTAAGTATAAAAATCCGATGCAGGTGCCGAAAATGGAGAAGATTGTCATCAACATGGGTCTTGGCGAAGCCATTCAGAACGTAAAGATTATCGATGGCGCCGTGCAGGAATTGGCTGCTATTACCGGACAAAAACCGGTAATCAACAAAGCAAAGAAATCCATAGCGACCTTTAAGTTGAGACAGGGCATGCCCATTGGTTGTTCGGTTATCTTAAGAAAAAGCAATATGTACGAATTTTTTGACCGCCTGGTCAATGCCGCGCTGCCCAAAGTAAGAGATTTTCGAGGTATATCACCCAATGCGTTTGACGGCAGGGGAAATTTTTCCATTGGCTTACAGGAACAAATTATTTTCCCCGAAATCGAATATGATAAAGTGGATAAAGTCAGAGGAATGAATATTACCATCGTGACTACGGCAAAAACTGATGCGGAAGCCAGGTTTTTACTGAAGTTGATGGGGGTTCCTTTTAAACAATAATTTAGTGAAGCTCCGGAGGAATTTGTTGTGGCAAAGAAGTCATTAATTGTAAAAGCGAAGAGGGATATGAAATTTTCGGTTAGGGAATATAACCGGTGCCCGCTTTGCGGAAGGCCGCGAGCATATTACAGAAAATTTGATATGTGCAGAATTTGTTTACGTAAACTTGCCCTTCAGGGAGAACTTCCCGGGGTAATAAAATCGAGTTGGTAACTTTAGTCTAAGGAGAAAAAGCATGGGAATGACTGATCCTATTGCCGATATGTTAACAAGAATCAGAAACGCGAATAAGGCTCGTTTCAAAACGGTAAATATTAATATGTCCCGGATGAATGTTAATATCGCCAAAGTATTGAAGAAGACTGGCTATGTCAGTAATTATGATAATGTGAAAAATGAAAAAGGCCAGCAGATGTTGGAAATCATTCTTAAGTATCCGGATGCCAAACGTACGGTGATTACTAATATTAAAAGAATCAGTAAGCCGGGCCGCAGGGTTTATGTCGCCTCTGACAGCATTCCTAAAGTTTTGAATGGTTTGGGAATTTCCATTCTCTCGACTTCTAAAGGAGTTATTACTGATGCGGAAGCCAGGGAATTAAACGTTGGCGGTGAAATTCTTTGTAACGTTTGGTAATTTTAAAAAATGATATTAAGCAGGAGCGCCAGTTCATGTCGAGAATAGGTAAAAAACCGATAACTTTTTCCAAGAATGTTAAAATCAGCCAGAGTGCTGGCTTGGTTAAAGTGGAAGGTCCCAAGGGGACATTGTCTTCTAAATTGCCGGAGGGAATTACGATTAAAATAGGCGACGGCAGCCTGGTGGTTGAAAGAACATCCGATGAATTACGTGTGCGGTCTTACCACGGCTTAACGAGAACGCTGGTGGGGAACATGGTAACGGGTGTTACGACCGGTTTTGAAAAAAAGCTGGAAATATCCGGTGTCGGTTATCGCGCTGAATTCGCTGATAAGTCCTTAAAGTTTATTTTAGGTTATTCCAGTCCCGTGCAGTACGATATTCCCAAGGGAATAGATGTTAAAGTGGACAAACAGGTAAACATTGTCGTTTCCGGTATTGATAAAGAATTAGTCGGCAGAGTTGCTTCGGAAATCAGAGCGTTGAAAAAACCTGAGCCATACAAGGGCAAAGGCATTAAATATGCTGACGAATATATTAAGCGTAAAGCCGGCAAGTCGGCAAGCGCTTAATGAATAAAAAAATATATACCCGTAAAGAGGTAGAACATTGGCTTCCAAAAAGACATTAAAGATCAGAGAAAAGAGAGAAAAAAGAACGAGGGTAAAACTTGTCGGGACACAGGAAAAGCCGCGTCTTTCCGTGTTTCGCAGTGATAAGCATATTTATGCTCAAGCCATCAATGATGCAAAGGCGAGCACTTTGGCAACGGCGTCTACTCTGTGTAAAGAATTAGCTGAAAAGATTAAAGACAAGAAAAAGGTGGATATAGCCAGAGAAGTAGGCAAATTAATCGCAGAGCGATTAAAAGCCATTGGAATTGATAAGGTGGTTTTTGATAGAGGGAGATTTCTCTATCATGGCCGCGTAAAGGCATTAGCGGATGCCGCAAGGGAAAGTGGTCTGAAATTTTAATTTATTAAATAATAATCGATAATAAAGGAAGAATCTTTGGATAAGAAAGAAATGAAAGATGTGGAATTCCTTGACAGGGTTGTTGCCATTAATAGAACGGCGAAAGTAGTCAAGGGCGGCAGGCGTTTTCGTTTCAGCGCCATTGTTGTTATAGGCGATGGTAAAGGTATGATCGGGACGGGACTGGGTAAAGCTCACGAAGTGCCGGAAGCTATTCGCAAGGGCATGGACATGGCCAAAAAAAATATGGTGAAAGTTGCCATTTTGGGAAGAACGATTCCTTATGAAGTCATTGGCCGCGCCGGCGCGGGTAAAGTTCTGTTAAAACCGGCATCCGAAGGAACAGGTTTGATCGCGGGCGGGGCTGTCAGGGCCGTATTGGAAGTTGCCGGCGTCCACAATATTTTAACGAAATGCCTGGGATCCCATAATCCGCATAATCTGGTGAAAGCCACTCTTGAAGGCCTTTGTCAGTTGAAAAATCCGGAGGAAATTGCGGCGCAAAGAGGCAAATAGTCTTGTCAATCATACGATGAGGTGGATTTAAGTGGCTAAGATGTTGAAAATTAGAAAAATAAAAAGTGAGATCGGTCGTCCCGAAAAGCATAGAAAAGTTTTAAGGGGATTGGGACTGAATAAATTAAACAGCACTGTAACTTTAGCTGATACTCCGCAGGTACGCGGCATGATAAATAAAGTTATTCATTTAGTTTCTGTGGAAGAGTCAAAGGAGTAGTATATGGATTTGGGTTCGTTGAAATCTCCTGCCGGTGCGACAAAAAAACGGAAGCGCGTTGGACGTGGTGATGCTTCCGGTCATGGCGGAACATCCGGCAAAGGTGATAAGGGACAAAAGGCTCGCTCAGGCGGAAAGGTAAGATCCGGATTTGAAGGCGGACAAATGCCGATGGCCCGCCGCCTGCCAAAACGGGGCTTCCGTAATCCTTTCCGTGAAAAATTCGTTGCGGTAAACATTTTAGACTTATGCCGGAAATTCAGTAAAGGAGCGGTTATTGATGAAGCTGCTCTTTTGCAAAGCGGCATCGTAAAGAAAAAAGGCAACAACATTAAAATTTTGGCTAAGGGAGAAATTGATTTTCCCGTCACCTTAAAACTGGCTAAAATCAGTCAAGCCGCGAAAAACAAAATTGCCGCCGCCGGCGGTTCGATAGAAGAGGTAATATAATTTGTTAGAAGGGCTGGGCAGCGCGACAAAAATTCCGGAACTGCAAAGAAGGATTTTATTCTCGATCCTTCTTTTGGGTGTTTATCGGATCGGTGTGTATATTCCGACTCCGGGAATTGATAACGTGGCCTTATTGGCTTATTTTGAACACGCGAAAGGTTCCTTATTCGGTTTGATGGATATGTTTGCCGGCGGAGCTTTCAGTCATTTCTCCATTTTTGCTTTGGGCATCATGCCCTATATTAGTTCGTCGATTATTTTACAGTTATTAACGATTGCTGTTCCTCATCTGGAAAGGCTTTCCAAAGAAGGCGAAAATGGCCGGCGTAAAATTACGCAATACACCCGTTATGGAACAGTTCTCTTAAGTATGATTCAGGGTTTTGGCATTGCTTTTGGTTTGCAGCAAATGACCGGGCCGTCGGGCGCTCCGATTGTTTTACAGTCCGGCTGGTCATTTATAATCCTGACAGTAATCACCTTAACGTCCGGCACAGCCTTTATTATGTGGCTTGGCGAGACCATTACGGAAAAAGGCATTGGCAACGGCATATCGCTGATTATTTTTGCGGGCATTATCTGTAGAATACCTGCGGCAGTTGGCTCTACATTCAGACTGGCTGCAGCCGGTGAACTGGGCGTACTGGTTATTTTATTTGTAACCCTATTAATGGTATTGGTAATAGGCGCGATTGTTTTTGTCGAAGGCGGTCAACGCCGCATTCCCGTGCAATATGCTAAAAGAATAGTGGGGCGTAAAATGTATGGTGGTCAAACCACACATCTGCCCCTGAAGGTAAATACTTCAGGAGTTATTCCCCCGATTTTTGCGTCATCGGTGATTATGTTTCCGGCTACCATTGCCAATTTTGCGCCGCAGGGCTTTATGCAAACTATTGCCGGACATTTGAAACCCGGTCAGCTTGTTTATGAAATTCTTTATGTGGCTTTTATCTTTTTCTTCTGTTTCTTTTATACGGCGGTTACCTTTAAACCCGATGATGTTGCCGACAATATGAAAAAATTCGGTGGTTATGTGCCGGGTATAAGACCTGGCAAAAAAACAGCTGAATATATTGAGAACGTATTGGAGCGACTAACTTTTAGCGGGGCCATTTACGTTTCCATCGTATGTGTGCTGCCCAGTGTTCTGATAGCTAAACTGAATGTTCCTTTTTATTTTGGTGGAACGGCGCTCCTGATTGTTGTTGGTGTGGCAATGGATACGGCCAGTCAAATTGAATCGCATTTACTGACAAGGCAATACGAAGGATTCATGAAAAAGGGACATATTGTCCGCAGGAGATAACGGAAGATTGTCGGTTATTGATAATGGTAATTTTGAAACTTCCGGACGAAATTGAAAAAGCGAGAGCAAGTAATCGTATTGTTGCAGAGGTTTTAAGCAAGCTCAGGGAAAAAGTAAAGCCGGGTGTCAGGACAAGGGACCTGGATAAATTTGCCGAGGAAATTTCCCGGAAGAGAGGAGCCAGGCCGGCATTTAAAGGCTATCACGGTTATCCTTATTCCCTTTGTATATCGGTAAATGAAGTTGTAGTACACGGGATGCCTTCCCAAGAGAGTGTATTGAAAGAAGGCGATATTGTAGGGCTTGACTTTGGTGTTTATTATCAGGGTTTTTTCGGCGATGCGACCATAACGTTGCCGGTGGGTCAAGTAACCCCAAAAGCTTTAAGGCTTATTCAGGTTACCGAACAGAGTCTCTACGCGGGTATAGAACAAGCCCGGGATGGTAATAGACTGGGCGATATATCAGCTGCTGTTCAAGTTGTCGTGGAAGACGCCGGTTATTCGGTAGTTAGAGATTTTGTCGGTCATGGAATAGGTAAAAATCTGCATGAAGATCCGCAGATTCCTAATTTTGGGAAAAAAGGACGAGGAATCGAACTGAAAAGAGGTATGATTTTGGCCATTGAGCCGATGGTAAATGCCGGGGAATATAAAGTGAAGGTTTTACCGGATGGCTGGACTGTGATTACGGAGGATGGAAGTTTATCGGCTCATTTTGAGCACTCGGTAGCAATTACTGATAACGGACCGGACATATTAAGTAAATTGAATTGATGTTTTCTTGATTTGAAAGGTAAAATTATTTAAGTAAGACAGATAAAAAATATGGCCAAAGAGGAAGCAATAGAGGTTGAAGGTCGGGTTATTGAGCCCCTACCCAATGCAATGTTCAGGGTGGAGCTGGAAAACGGGCATAAAGTATTAGCTCATATATCCGGTAAAATGCGCATGCATTTTATCAAAATATTGCCGGGGGATAAAGTGACTGTAGAACTTTCCCCTTATGATTTAACCCGGGGCAGAATTACTTATAGAACTAAGTAAAAATATTTTTTTACTGAAAATAAGGAGTTAAAATCGTGAAAGTAAGATCGTCAGTGAAAAAAATATGTGAGAAATGCAAGATAGTCAAACGCAAGGGAGTTTTGCGGGTGATCTGTGAAAACCCCAAGCATAAGCAGCGTCAGGGCTAGTTTTTAACATTCAGGAGGTTTATAGGTGGCACGAATTTCAGGTGTTGATTTACCGAAAAATAAAAGAATGGAAGTTGCTTTAACTTATATTTATGGTATCGGCAAAACAAGGGCAAAGCAAATCCTGAAAGATTCGGGTGTTAGCCCGGATACAAAGACTGACGAACTGGCCGACTCCGAAATATCGGCGATTAGAAGCATTATTGATAAAGAGGGCAAGGTGGAGGGCGATCTGCGACGGGAAGTATCCATGTCGATCAAACGATTGATGGATATTGGCGCTTACCGGGGATTGCGGCATCGCAAGGGACTTCCCGTCAATGGACAGAGAACACATACCAACGCAAGAACTAGAAAAGGTCCGCGGCGCGCTATTGCAGGCAAGAAAAAGTAATTTGGAGGCATAATGGTTAAGGCAGTCAGAAAAACCGGCAAAAAAAAGGAAAAGAAAAATATTACCGATGGCATCGCGCACATTCAATCCACTTTTAATAACACGATTGTCACCATAACGGATTTAAGTGGTAATGTCATTGCGTGGTCCTCATCCGGATTACAGGGCTTTAAGGGTTCGCGTAAAAGCACTCCTTTTGCCGCGCAAATGGCTGCGGAAGATGTTGTGCGTAAAGCCAAGGAGCAGGGAATGCGCAGGGTGCAAGTATATATAAAAGGGCCCGGATCGGGGAGAGAATCGGCATTGCGGTCATTACAGCTTGCCGGGCTTACCATTACCCTGATCCGCGATGTGACGCCGGTTCCGCATAATGGATGCAGACCCCCGAAACGTCGCAGAGTGTAGCAGAATCGTAAATTACGAATAATATTTTAGACAATAAGGGAGGCTTTTTTTGGCAAGATACACAGATTCCTCATGCAGAATGTGTCGACGTGAAGGATTAAAATTATTTTCTAAAGGCGACAGATGCTATTCGGAAAAATGTT
Organism: Smithella sp.; assembly: GCA_035524255.1. Taxonomy (GTDB): domain Bacteria; phylum Desulfobacterota; class Syntrophia; order Syntrophales; family Smithellaceae; genus Smithella. The sequence continues at coordinate 59,025 of DATKPG010000039.1, forward strand.
CCTTTGAAAGAAGGGATTATGTTCCGGGAGACCATGGTCAGGCGCATAAAAAGCAGCGTTCTGATTATGGCGTACAATTACGTGAAAAGCAAAAGCTCAAGAGAATGTACGGGCTTTTGGAAAAGCAGTTTAGAGGTTATTTTGAAAAGGCCGATAAGCAAAAGGGCATTACGGGTACGAACTTGCTTGTGCTTCTGGAGCGAAGAACGGACAATATGGTGTTTCGTATGGGATTTGCTAATTCCAGAATAGAGGCAAGGCAATTAATCAGTCATGGTCATTTTTTAATTAATGGCAAGCCGTTTAATATTCCATCGCATTTGCTTAAAGCCGGAGATGAGGTTTGCGTTAAAGAAGGCAGCCGTAAGGTGACTCGCATCATGGGAGCGCTTGAAACGGTGGCAAGACGTGGCGTGCCTCATTGGCTGGAATTGGATAAAGATAACTTCAAGGCCTCCATTAAAATGTTACCTGTGCGTGAAGATTTAACAATGCCGGTACAGGAACAACTTGTTGTCGAACTTTATTCGAAGTAAAAAATAAATTATTTTCATAAACCAGCTACTAAAGGATGGGTTTAATTATGCAAAGGAACTGGTCAAGTTTGATTCGTCCCAAGCGTATCGATGTTGATGAAGCGACTCATACGAATTTATACGGAGAATTTACCATTCAGCCCCTGGAAAGAGGTTTTGGTATTACGTTAGGTAACGCGTTAAGGAGAGTGCTTCTTTCTTCTGTTCAGGGTTGTGCTATCGTTTCAGCCAGAATTGAAGGCGTGTTGCACGAGTTTTCAACGGTGCCTGGAGTTAAAGAAGATGTAACAGATATTATTTTGAACTTAAAGGGTGTGCGCTTTAAAATGGGACAGTCGAGCACGAAAGAGGTTAGTATTGACGTAACACGTGTCGGAACTGTAACAGCGGCAGATATTATCACGGACAGTAATATCGAGGTATTGAATCCGGATCATCATATTGCCACACTATCCAGCGGTTCTTTTAAGGCAAAATTGATCGTTAAAATGGGCAAGGGTTATGTGCCGGCCAAAAAGGAACTGGATCCCGACCAACCTAAAGGAACGATAAATATTGACGCTATTTTTTCACCGATTAAAAAAGTGAATTATATCGTTTCCTACGCTCGCGTAGGTCAAGTTGCCGATTATGACAAACTCACACTGGAAGTTTGGACGGATGGCAGCGTAAGACCTGAAGATGCCATTGCCTATTCCGCGAAGATATTAAAACAACAATTAGACGTGTTTATTAACTTTGAAGAAATTGAGGAAGAAATTATTCCGGAAAAACTGGATGAACAGGATAATGTCAATAAGGTCTTGTTGCGTTCTGTGGAAGATTTAGAGCTGTCTGTCCGTTCAGCTAACTGCCTGAAGAACGCGGGAATCAATACCATAGGCGAGTTGGTTAAAAAAACGGAGGCGGAGATGCTCAAAACAAAGAATTTTGGGCGTAAATCGTTAAGTGAAATAAAAGATATTCTCAACGAATATGATCTTACTTTCGGGATGGATATTAATCCCGAAAATTAAAATAACAGATCAGCATAATAGTGACGTCGGGAATTTATTTTTAAATTTAATCAGTTAGGAAAGGAAGATATCAGCGATGCATCATGGTAAAGCGGGCAGTAAATTAGGCAGAACTTCCAGCCATAAGGAAGCGATGCTTCGTAATATGGTGACTTCTGTTATAAAACATGAACGTATTCGTACGACGGACATGAAGGCTAAAGAGTTACGAAAAATAGCCGATAAGATGGTTACGTTGGGCAAAAAAGGCACTTTGCATGCGCGCCGCCAGGCCCTGGCCGTTGTCCGGGATGAAACTTTAGTGGGTAAACTTTTTGGAGAGCTTACCGAACGTTTCCGGAACCGTGAAGGTGGATACACAAGAATTGTCAAAGCGGGTTATCGTTTTGGTGATAACGCTCCTGTTTCCATTTTAGAATTTATTCCTGATGAGAAAAAAAAGGAAAAAGCAAAGCCAAAGACTAAAGCGAAATCAAAGGCAAAAGATAAAACGGCTGAATAGCTTGTTCATACAATAAATCATAAAAAAAGGCAGGGTTGTAACCCTGCCTTTTTTATTGTAAATGTTTTTAATGTTATTAACGAATCCCCCGCCTGTAATCATGGTTTTATTTTCAGAACGCAAAAAAATTCGAAAAATACTTTAACATAAAATTAAGATAACTGTAATACGCCCGTATCATCAAATGTGTATATATATTTTTGACTATACATTAATATGCGCTGATCGGAGGATTACAAATTGAATTCTGTTGACCAACTTGAGTTCGTGCGAAATGAAAATAGCCGCTACGTTGTAAAAAAAGGGAGCATAAATCAAATAAGTCAACATCCTGAGCTTTTATCGAAGGTCTGCGATAGCCTTCAGGACGGAAAATGTGTCGTCCTTTTCTATTTCGATATTGCCCGATTTCATGAAATTGAGCAAATTGCCGGTTTTGAAAGCGCCAGATATGTAATTGATCTGTTTAACAAAACGCTGGCTCACGGCTTAACGGAGTTATACAAGAAAAAGATTCGTATATTGGCTGCTGAAAGTCTATGGGGAGATGATTTCATTGTCTTTGCCGAGACTATCAAATTTCCGACGCTGGCAACTTTGGAATACCTTTCTAGCGCTTACCGCAAACAAATTAAAGAACGAATGAACAAAGAAGTCCTGCGTCTCACGGGACGGGATATGGATGTGCATATCGGTTACTCAATCATTACTGAGAGCGCTCCTAACGCGGAGGCGCAGCTTTACAACGCCATCAAGAAAGCCTTCGGCATAGCAAAAGGATTTATTAACATGCAATCTGTTAAGTATCTTCCCGAATTTAAAGACATCCTCAACCGTAAGAAATTATACTCAGTGTACCAACCCATTATATCCATTCGTTCTGCCGTCATCCTGGGATGGGAAGCCCTGATCAGGGGGCCTGAAAATAGTTATTTCCAAAGGCCCGATAATATATTTTCGTTTGCCGAGACGGAAGGCCTCCTGTTCCCCCTGGAAAAAATATGCCGGGAATCGTCTTTTAATAATCTTGGAGAACTTGGATCGGACCAGAAGATATTTGTAAACGTCCATCCAAAGACCATTTATGATCCCGCTTTTACAGAAGGAGAAACTATCAAAATCATCCAGGATCTTCACATCAAAACTAAAAATGTTGTTTTTGAAATCACGGAAAGGCATCATATTGATGATTTTATATCATTAAACAGAACACTGACGCACTATCGTGATCAGGGGTTTCTGATCGCTGTGGATGATCTGGGATGCGGTTTCTCCAATCTTCAGTCTATCGCTGAAATCCGTCCTGATTATATCAAGATTGATATGTCTTTGGTCAGAGGAATTCATAAAGACGGTGTCAAGAAAGCTTTGATGGAAACCTTTGTCACCTTTGCCGAAAAGATCGGCACTGAAATCATTGCCGAAGGCGTAGAAGAAGAGGAAGAGATGGCCGCATTGGTCAACATCGGTGTTCATTATGGCCAGGGATATTTCTTCGGCAGACCGGCTTACCCCAAGCAAATCACCCCGGAAGAATCCTATTTGAAAACGCTTCATTTTGTTACGAATGGACGTCATAACCTTTTCAAACAGGCATTTCCCATAGGCGACCTGGTCGATAAAGCCGTCAGCATTGACGAACAAACAGTCGTTAAAAATGTGAAAACAATATTTGAAGCAAACACGGCACTAACGGGAGTTGTCGTTGTTGAAAACAACAAACCCTGTGGCCTGGTCATGCGCCAGCATCTGGACAAACATCTTGGAAGAAAATACGGATATGCACTTTATTATGAAAAACCTATTTCCAAGATTATGAATAAGAATCCGCTCATTGTGGCCGACATTACACCGATCGAGCTTGTGTCTCAGATCGCCATGAACCGTAATAAAATGAATCTTTATGACAGTATCGTTGTGACCAGAGATGAATTGTTGCATGGCGTTGTCAGTGTTCAAACCATTCTGGACACCATGACGAGAATCAGGTTGGAATTAGCCAAAGGAGCCAATCCGCTGACGGGTCTGCCCGGCAATATTGCCATAGAGCAGGAGCATTCCAGATGCGCAAGGAATGACAAGCCTTTTAGCGTTATTTTTATCGATCTCGATAATTTTAAATCCTATAATGACAAATACGGATTTGAAAAAGGTGATGAGGTTCTTATTTATACAGCGGATATCCTGAAAAAGGGACTGGAGAAATGCTGTAAAAATTATAGTTTCCTCGGACACATAGGAGGAGATGATTTTATTATTTTTACAACAGATGATACCATTGATTCATTGTGCAGTTATTTGATAGAAAAATTCGATGCCGGTATTAAGGATTTATATAGTCTTGAAGACAGACAAGCAGGCGGCATTATGGCCACTGACCGCTCAGGACAGGAGAGATGGTTTCCATTTGTTTCCGTTTCGCTGGCTGTGCTTGACTGCGTCGATGATACCGGAAAGGATATGAAAGATATATCAAGCCGTGGGGCGAAGTTAAAGCAATACGCAAAATCAATGCCCGGAAGCTTGTACGTGCGCGACCGCAGAAGTGAATAACACAAGTTCGTTTTAAGGTTAAAACCACGAGCGAAATCAAAGACAGCGAACAGCTTGTCGATAAAATCACAGACAAAAAAATGGCAGGGGGAAATCCTGTCTTTTTTATTGTTGTTTTTTGGCATTAAAAAATGTATTTAACTTCAAAAGGCATACAGTCATTGCCATTTCTATGAATTGTTTTATTGAAGCATTAATTTACAAGCATCATAACGGTGGAGGTCTGATTATGGCAGAAAAGAAAATTGGCGAAGTCATGAAGTATTTTTCGAAGCCTTCCGTAGCAGCTGTAAAAGTAACGGATGGTGAATTAAATGTCGGCGACAGCATTAAATTTTCAGGACATACCACTGATTTTACGGATATCATCGGCTCCATGGAAGTCGAAAATAAATCCGTGCAAAAAGCTGTGGCCGGCGATTTCATCGGCGTCAAGGTTTCCGATCGCGTTCGGCCGGGCGACGAGGTGTTTAAAATAATACCGGATTAATTTTCATCCCTTTTAAGTTTATCTGACTTTTGCAAATTCATTTTTGCAAAAGATTAAAGGGATGGTTTACTTAAAATGAAATATTTATCACATCTTCTGCCAATGGATTAAATTTTTTATGTCTAAAATTCTTATTGTTGATGATGAAAAAGACATTGTGGAACTCATCTCCTACAATTTGGAGAAAGAAGGATTCTCTACTGTAAAAGCCTATGATGGCATCTCTGTTTTCGATATAATCGCGACGAAAAAACCTGACCTGCTGATTCTGGATTTGCTGTTGCCCGGCATGAACGGGTTGGATATCTGTAAGAAGGTTCGTGCCAATCCGGCAACTGCTGATTTGCCCATCATCATGCTTACGGCCAAGGGCGATGAATTAGATAAGGTCATAGGGCTGGAAATCGGCGCCGATGATTATATAACAAAACCTTTCAGCGTCAAAGAATTGGTCGCCCGCGTAAGAACCGTTCTGAGGCGCATGCAGGATAAGCCAAAAACCGCCTTGCAGGAACAGTTTAGCTATAAAGGGCTTACCATCATTTACGCCTCCTGTTCCGTGAAGATTGACGGCAAACCGGTAACATTAAGTCCCACGGAACTCAAACTTCTGTTCTTTTTTTCCCGTAATCCTGGCAGAGTTTTTTCGAGAAATCAACTACTTGATCAGGTTTGGGGCGATGATACATTTATCACCGACCGCGCGGTGGATGTTCATATTCGCCGCCTGCGCAGCCAGATTGAGAAAGATGTGGAAAATCCGCGTTATATTTTAACGATTCGGGGATTCGGTTATAAATTTGCCGAAATAAAATGAAGCACAATGCCTCGAAATTATGTCCGGTTCACCCGCGATCGTATCATTATTTCAAAGTCATGAACATCTTCAGTTAAGTGACCATATTATCTCATAACAGAAAACGGGCACAAACTTTCTAAATATTTGAATTTTAAAACTAATTCCACGAGAAACTGTCTTTTATGTAAGCCTTATTCTTAGGTGTATTCAAATCTTATCCAGTCCTTCATCATAATGAAACATTGAAAAGTTATTATCTCCCCGCAAAACTAAAGGAATATATTAGAAGGAGATATTATTTGAGCAACATCAACTCAGCCACATTTAATTGTGCGGCAAGGATGGATCATATTGTTCCCAAATCCGTAAAAGAGATAGCGGAATTGATCGGCGTTAAATACGATTATTTGGGTTTAGATGCCGCGACACTTCCTTTTGCGCCTTCGGACACTACCGCGGGCAGTGAATCGGAAATGCAGACGGTGGTGGTTGGCGGTAGAGACAACGTTGATCTTCCCCTTTTCATAGAACAATCCAACTATTTTGCCAACACGAAAAGACGGGCAAAGTCCGGAGATACTTCCCCAAAAGTAATGACCGATCTGGAAAAATATTTGAATACGAATACGGAAGGTGTCTGGGAAAACAGCCGGGTTCGTTTTCCCCGGAATAAAATGGGAAAACTTGCCGAGAATATTTTTCAACAAGATATTCTGGCGGACAAGAGAAATCAGTCTGCAGGCCTTAGATCGGATTTAAACAGATTCATTTTCCTAAAAAACGATCTTGAATATATCCGGGTTCCGATCAGTTATCTCCTGAAGCTGGCTCTGGCGGAGATAATTGATCCGCAGCGAAAAGTACATCCTCTAATCAGCAGGACCGGATTGAACATCATGCAATATTTTTTAAATGATAATACATCTCCGGAAACTTCATCTTTCTATGTTGCGTCTATGCAGTCGGAGACCGGTATGGGGCGTGTCGCGGCCAAGGAGACGGCAGTCCGCTTTTTATTAAGCCAGTTGCTGATCATGTATGCCAATAAAAAATACGACCTGGAGGAAACCGGACAAAAAGCAATGATATTTTCATCACCGCACCCGCCGGTAAGACAGAAAATTTTAAGCAATTGTGTTTCAGACGCCTTTTATCGGGAATTGTTTATGAACCCCTGCCTCTCCGGTTGGGATAAAGGAGAAGAAAAGCATGAATACATGCATTTGTGTCACCGTGTTTTGAGCCGAAGCCAATTCAACGCCGTCCTGAAACTCCGGGAAGCGGGAATCATTACCAGCAATCTGGTATCGCTGCCTAATTTATCCAATATCAGCCTCGCCAATAACGGGACACATGTGAGTCTGGGAAGCCGGAAAATCAGCCTTATGTTGCAGGATACTTCCTCAGGGTTTTCCGTAAAAGACGAAAAAAATATCGGTGACCTGGTCGTTAAAATTGTAGAGCATTTTTTGCCGCTTTTTGTCGGTACCTACAGCGCCGCGCCTTATCGTATGGATTTTTCCGATTTCCATCCGGAGAAGGCCCTGGGCTTTCTTCCGCATGAGTTGGACTACACTCATTTACGAATGCTCTGGCGGCGTTGGCAGAAAAAAGCCAATCTGACTATGTTGGGCAAATCCATCACGCCTTTCGGTCCCCCATGGATAGACAACTTAATCAGTTTGGTTTTCAGATTAAAAGGAGATTTTATCCCCGACTTCCGGCTGATAGATTATCTGATCGTCTTAATGAGCACGGACAGGAGTCCTGCCTTAAACGGCAAGTTGTATAACAGTCAGCCCCTGAAAGAAGACCTTGCCGATCTTGGCGTATTTGACACGCAGATGTCGCTTTATCTTCTCGAGAAACTTCGCGAGTATAAAGTCATGGGCTTCTCCGGTTTTGAAGGGCGCCATTACAGCCTCTTTGAACGTTTTTCCGAAGATATGGGTCAGGCTGTAACCCTGCAGAATCTTCTTTATCTACTGGCGTTTAAATACATTTTCTCAGGACAGATAAGTCATGAGAATATTCCGGATGATCCTTCCGTTGAAAGCGAAAGAAGGCAGATCATTTTCGGCTCGGCCATAGGTATTCCGACTTTCTTTGTTCATAACAACACCAGCAATACCTTCATAAAAAAGATTATCGGTAAGACAAACCGCGTGCGTTCCAGCCGGCGCTATCCGGGATACGTTCGCGTTTACAACATCGAATACAGGCGGGCGCTTTTGAAAATTTTACGTGAAGATGCCGAAGATCTTATTGAAATGCTATCCATGAGAGAGAGCATCGACGAGCTTGAATTCCGTCTTAATGAGCCGGAACTTAATTCTGCTTACGGAAGGATGACAAGAGACATTCTTAAAACGGCTGACGCCGGATCCCCGCTGGATTTAACTGCCGATAAATTTAATCAGGCGGCAGAGACATATTACCGGACGGATCTGCGCAATCGGCATATCCGGGAAGCTTTCGAGCTCCTTGGCGAAGATATGATCAAGTTAAATCATGTATCTGATAGTTTACGGCAGGACATCAGAAGTTTGCTCCATACCGTTTTGAAAGAAATGAATATAACAAAATTTATAAATCAGGCCGAACGGGAAATTATTGAAGAGACCGCGTCAAAAGAGACGCTGGAAAAACTGGCCGGCATTATTTTAGTGCATATTTATTATAAGACTGAACTTAACCATAAATTTCAAAATATGAATGATCGGGAAAAAAACTATGCAGCATAATTATATCGAGCGGGATACCCGCCAAATCAAAAAAGAACAATTTTACGGCGATCAGGCTGTTCAATTTTTGTATGCCGACATCCGGGAACGATCTTCCTGGCTCTTTCGCCAATTAACAAGCGCCAGAGTTTCGCGCGTGCTCAGTTATATGAATTACGATGGAATCCTTGCCGCCAGGATGAAGCATTATCTTGATATACACAAACACTTGAATATCGAACCTCAGGAATGCCTGGATGCGCCGGAACGTTTGGATACTCTGAGAAAAATATTCGAACGAAAAATTCGTTATTGGGAATGCCGTCCCATACCCAATGACCCGCGCGCTATTGTGTCACCGGCTGATTCCCGGATGCTGCTGGGATCATTTTTGGAAGAATCGGGTTTGTTTATTAAGGGAAAGTTTTTTGATTATGAGGAGATGTTTGGCTGTGATAAACGCACGTGGCTTGCAGCCTTTCAGGATGGCGACTTTGCCGCATTCAGGCTGACACCGGAAAAATATCATTACAACCATACGCCCGTTGCCGGGAAAATTATCGACTTTTACCAAATCTCAGGCACTTATCACGCCTGTAATCCTAATGCCGTTGTTTCCGTGGTGACGCCTTATTCCAAAAACAAGCGCTTTGTTACCATTATTGATACGGATGTAGAAGGCGGGACCGGGGCTGGTTTGGTGGCCATGATTGAAGTCGTAGCGCTAATGATCGGCGATATCGTTCAGTGCTATAGCGAAAAGAAATATGAGAGTCCCAGTCCTATTGGAACGGGAATGTTTGTGAACAAAGGTGTTCCCAAAAGCCTGTTCCGTCCCGGGAGTTCCACCGTGGTTCTGATATTTCAAAAAGATAGAGCGCGATTCGCAGATGATATTTCAGCCAACATGTTAAGCCCTTCCGCCGAAAGTATTTTCAGCAGTGGTTTCGGTAAATCGCTTGTCGAGACTGATGTTAAGGTTAGATCATTTATTGCCACTTCCCGTAGTCATTAAGATGGAAGGAAATTATTTTTATCAAGAGATGGAGGTAATCGTCATGAGGCAGGAAAAAATACAGTTTATCAGAAACGCTCTGGTAAAAAAGATGGAAGAACTCTGGACGAGCGCGGACAATACAATTTCTAAAATGAAAAATACGGAAGGCAACTTTGCCGATCCCTTTGACCAGGCTGCAATCGAGACCAATAAGTTTGTTGAATTGGCATGCAGGGACAGAGAAAGAGAATTAATGCTCGACATCAAAGAAACGATTATGCGTATTGACAGGGGCTTGTTCGGTATTTGCGACCACTGCGGCAGGGTCATTCATGAAAAAAGGCTGTTAATCGAACCGATGAGCAAATTGTGCGTTGAATGCCAGGAGGAGAGCGAGATTTATAATAAACAAAAGAAAAGACGATTGGCCGTAAGGAATATATCCTATCATCATGTATAATGAAATGTTCACACTGGCTCTTGCGGTAATCATAGCCGTTTTGTTTTCATGGGCGTTCAGAGCGCTGCCCAAAGAAAATTGGCAGGTTCTTGCCTGTTTACCTACGCGCAAGGGGCAAGATGGAATGTGGCAAGGCATTAATTTAACCTACTATGGATTTTTTAATGCTCTGGCCTATCTGTTTGCAGTTGTCATGTTCCTGATCATGATGGGTTCGCAAAACATCAGGGTTGCCGATACGATTTTGCTTGCCGTGCCTTTTCTGGCGATCTGTATGCTGGCTTCGCGCCTGATTGCCCGCCTGGTAGAAAAAAAGCGCTTCACGTTTTCTGTGGGAGGAGCTTCTTTTGCCGGTATCCTGATTGCACCGTGGATCACTTTGCTGGTCAATATGATATTAGGCGAGACGCTTGGGTTTCATTTACCGGTTTTAAAAACACTGTCGGCAATATTTATTGCTTATGCCTTCGGCGAAGGGACGGGGCGGCTTGCCTGTATCAGTTTTGGCTGCTGTTACGGGAAACCTGTAGCAGTATGTCATCCGTTAATTCAAAGAATTTTTCATAAGTGGAATTTAGTGTTTTGGGGAAAAACGAAAAAAATTTCTTATGCCCAGCAACTCGAAGGTCAAGCGGTTGTTCCTATCCAGGCGCTCACAGCCGTTATTTACACGGGAGTGGGACTTTTAAGCTTCTATCTTTTTCTGAACGGTTTTTCAAACGCGGCTTTGATAATCACTCTTATGGTGACACAGCTCTGGCGTTTTGCTTCTGAATTTCTACGAGCAGATTATCGGGGGCATGGTTTAATTTCCGTTTACCAGATTATGACATTGATTGCGATTTGTTATACTCTTGTAATCGTTACACTGATCAAAGAACCGGATTACGCCTCTCCGAATCTCTTAAACGGTGTCATCTCACTCTGGAACCCCGGCATCATTGTTTTCCTGGTGATTTTATGGGGAGTTTCCTTTGTCTGGGCTGGCAAGAGCAGCGTAACCTGCTCTTCAATAAATATACAAATCGTAGAGAAAAATATTTAGTGTCTATTTCAGGACAGACAAAATCATTCATATTGTCAAAGCAGTCATAAGTTATTTTCATTTATTTATCGTTTTGTCATCAAATTGTAACATTAAGCATATATAATCCGTTGAAATTAAACTCAAGGAGGAACAGAAATGATTAATATTATTAAGAAAATAATTTTCGGCATGGTTTTAATAACTGTTATGGGCGGCCTTGCCGTAGCCGCTGATCCTATAGTCATTAAAGGATCGACAACCGTTTTACCCATCGCGCAGGCTGCGCTTGAAGCCTATATGAAAGCAAATCCAGGCGTCCAGATTTCTTTATCGGGCGGAGGTTCCGGTGAGGGGATCAAAGCATTGATCGATCAATCCACGGATATAGCCGATTCCTCCAGAGAGATTAAAAAAGAAGAAATCGAACTGGCAGAATCCAAGGGCGTCAAACCTGTTTCCCATGTTATAGCCTATGATGCAATTATTCCGGTTGTAAATCCGAAAAATAATGTTCAAGGTTTATCAATTGATCAGTTGAGCCAGATATATCAGGGAAAAATTACCAACTGGAAGGAAGTGGGCGGTCCTGATTTAAAAATTGTCGTTATCTCCAGAGATTCTTCCTCCGGCACATTTGACACATGGGATAACTTTGTTTTGAAAAAAGCCAGAGTTGCCCCCACCGCGCAGATGCTGGCATCCAACGGAGCAGTCGTCACAGCGGTTTCTAAAAATAAATATGCTATCGGCTATCTCGGCATGGGTTATGTGAATAAGAGCGTTAAGGGGCTGCAGGTAAATGGTGTAACAGGTTCTGCCCAGACCGCGTTATCCAAACGATATCCATTGTCCCGGGAGCTTTACATGTACACGAACGGCGAACCCAAAGGTGAAGTTGCCAAGTTTATCGCTTTTATTAAAAGTCCCAAAGGACAGGAAATTGTAAAAAAAGAAGGGTTTGTGCCGCTTACAGCCTCCAAAGACAGCAAAAAAGCTAAAAAATAATTTTTCAGAAAATAGCTTAAATCAGGCAACCCCATGAAATAATGGGGTTGCCGCTTATATTGGCAAAAGAATATCTGAGGGACCATGGATTACCTGAAGATATTATTGAAGAAATTTGAAAAATTCATGATAAAATAAAAAAGTAAATCGAATGAAAATTTAAGTAGAAATGGTGTTTTCCCCAAAAAACGAATATTTAGGTAAATAGGGTTTAAAGGAAAAAAATGAAGAGAAGAACCAGGGAAAATATTATCAAATATATCTTTTTTTCTTTTGCGCTGGTGTCAGTTATTGTGCTGGGCCTGATTGTTCTTTCTCTTTTCCGCGAAGGCATGCCCATATTCAAATTAGTTTCCTTAAGTAATTTTATTTTAGGAAAAGATTGGTATCCGACATCCGATCCTCCGTCTTTCGGCATTTTCTCCCTGATCGTGGGATCGGTCATTGTAACTTTCCTGGCCATTTCAATCGCCGTTCCTCTGGGAGTTCTTTCGGCGATCTACATCGCGGAAATCGCGCCGGTGTCAATTAAAGAGATCCTTAAATCGATTATTGAGCTTTTAGCCGGAATACCTTCCGTCGTTTTAGGTTTTTTCGGCATGGTTATTGTAGCCCCATGGATGCAGGAGACTTTTGATTTGCCCACCGGTCTGAACATTATTAACGCCGCTGTGATACTGGCCATTATGGCAATACCAACCATATCCAGCATCTCGGAAGACGCTCTCTATGCCGTTCCCAATGAGTTTAAGGAAGCATCCTATGCTCTGGGCGCGACCAGATTTGAAACCGTTGCCAAAGTGATCGTACCTTCCGCGCTATCGGGTATTTCCACCGCGGTTATACTGGGGATATCCAGAGCGATTGGTGAAACAATGGTTGTTTTGATGGTCGCGGGCGGAGCCGCGGCCATTCCCGGAAGTATTTTTGATTCGGTTCGGCCGATGCCGGCCAGCATCGCCGCGGAAATGGGAGAGGCGCCTTTTCGAAGCGCCCATTATCATGCTTTGTTTGCTATCGGCATCGTTTTGTTTTTTCTGACAATGGCGTTTAATTTGATTGCCGATTATCTTTCTCATAAATTTCATCAATCGGGTTCGGCAACGCTTTGATCGGGTTAATATATGAATGAATCAATGAGCAGTTCAATGAAGTGGCGATATTTAAAACAAACACTCTTCTTCGGCATTGTGCGATTATCTTTTTTGATCATTGCTCTTTCTTTGGGCGGACTTTTATTATATATTACAATAAATGGTATAGGCGTCATCAGCTGGGATTTCATCACCAAAATGCCCACGGATTCCATGACAAAAGGCGGAATCATGCCGGCTATCGTGGGCACGATATATTTAACGGTCGGAGCGATCTGCGTTGGTTTACCGCTGGGTGTCGCTTCGGCAATATATTTAACGGAATATGCCGTACAAGGCAGGGTGATCAGAATAATCAAGATAGGCATAAATTGTCTGGCGGGAGTACCCTCCGTTGTTTTCGGATTGTTCGGTCTTGGTTTGTTTGTCGTCATGCTGAAATTTGGTTCGAGCATTCTGGCCGGTTCGCTGACCCTCGGATTTCTCATTCTGCCGACGATCATTGGCGCTGCCGAAGAGGCGCTCAAAGCCGTGCCGCAGACATTCCGCGAGGCGTCTCTGGCGCTGGGCGTTTCCAAGTGGCAGACGATTTTCCGGATTGTTTTGCCTAACGCCCTGCCCGGTATTTTGACAGGCTCTATTCTGGGCGTCGGACGCGCTGCCGGAGAGACCGCGCCCATTATGTTTACGGCGGCGGCTTTTTTTACCGCAAAATTACCGGGTTCCATTTTTGATGAAGTTATGGCTCTGCCATATCATATATACGTTCTGGCTACGGCGGGCACTCACATTGAGGAAACCAGACCGATGCAATTTGGAACCGTGCTTGTTTTAATTGCCGTTGTTCTGGGGATCGATTTGTTAGCCATTATTATCCGCAGCCGCATGAGAAGGAATAAAAGGTGGTAAGTATGGATGTGAACATGATAATCAGTCTGCAAAATGTAAATTTTTACTATGGCCAGTCACGCGCTTTGAACGACATCTCCATGGATTTTTCTGAAAAGAAGGTGACGGCGCTTATCGGTCCGTCAGGTTGCGGTAAATCTACATTGCTGAGGCTGTTGAATCGGATGAATGATCTTATTATCGGGACACGGGTAGAGGGAAAAGTCGTTTTCGAAGGAAAAGATATTTATGCCGATCACATTGATCCGGTGGAAATTCGCCGCAAGATTGGAATGGTATTTCAAAAGCCCAATCCTTTTCCGAAAACTATTTATAATAATATCTCTTACGGTCCTAAGCTAAATGGATTGGGAAATAGTGATCTTGACACTCTCGTGGAACAAAGTCTCAAACAGGCTGTTTTGTGGGATGAAGTAAAAGATTTATTGAATAAATCGGCGATGACTCTCTCCGGAGGACAACAGCAGAGGCTTTGCATCGCGCGCGCGCTGGCCATGAAGCCGGATGTCCTTTTGATGGATGAGCCGACTTCCGCGCTGGATCCCATTTCCACGGCGAAAATTGAAGAGTTGATTGAAGAGTTGAAAAAGGACTATACTATTATTATCGTGACGCATAACATGCAGCAGGCCGCCAGGATTTCCGATGAGACGGCGTTCTTTTATCTGGGAAATCTTGTCGAATATAATAAAACGGATAAAATATTTACCAATCCGGATGTAAAGCAAACAGAGGATTATATAACAGGCAGGTTCGGCTGAAAATCCGTTGGAGGAATCATGATGGAAGAAAAAAGACACACCAGTTCGCATTATGAAATAGAACTGCAGGAAATAAAAAACGGACTTATCTACATTGGCGCGCTTACCGAGAAGGCCATTCAGAACGCTATGAAATCTCTTTCGGAGAGAAACTCCGAGATGGCGCATAAGGTGATTACGGACGATGATGAAATCGATAAACTCGATGCGGAGATGGAGGAACACTGCATTCGCCTTCTGGCGCTGCGTCAGCCGACCGCCATCGATCTTAGATTTATTACCACGGCGATCAAAGTCACCGGCCATCTGGAAAGAATCGGCGATATGGCGGTGAATATTGCCGAGAAAGTTATTCAGTTAAATGAAGAGCCAAAACTCAAACCTTATATTGATTTGCCCCGCATGGCCGACCTTGTTGTCGAGATGGTTAACAATTCGCTGGATAGTTTTATCAGAAATGATTTGAATGTTGCCGAAAAAGTCCGTCAAACAGAACAGATTACAGATGACCTCAATGAACAAATTTTCCGTGAGCTTTTAACTTTTATGATGGAAAATACCAAATGCATCCACAGGGCTTTGCTGATCATGCACGTATCCAAGAACCTGGAGCGCATTGCCGATCATGCCAAGGGAATTGCGGACATGGTAACTTACATGGTGACGGGTGAAAACGTTCGGCATCAGACCAGAGATGACAGCGCGAAGGAGCCGGCGTGAAAAAGAATATTTTTTACAAAATATTTTTTGGCTATCTTGTCATCATATGTCTGTCATTTTTCTTTTTAGACCTGTTTGTTCGTGATGAAGTAAAGAATCTTCTCACTTCCAAAATTGAAACGGAGTTGTTTTCTTATGCTCAGCTCATTGAGCTGAATTCTTCCGAGAAAATTGCCAAACAACTAAATCAACTTGCAAAGATATCGAACGCCAGGGTTACTCTGATTGATGCGCGGGGAAAGGTCCTTGCCGATTCGGAAAAAGATGCCGCGGTAATGGAAAATCATTTAAACCGGCCGGAAGTGCAGGAAGCCAGGCTCAAAGGGACGGGCAAGTCCGTTCGTTACAGCAGCTCTATCGGCATCGATATGCTCTATGTAGCCGTTGCCGTCAAAGATGGACGGGAAATCACCGGTTATGTCAGGCTGGCGCGTTCTTTGCGCGATGTGCAAAACGTTATCGAAAGAGTTTATCAATCTTTTTTCCTGGCAATGATCATTGTCGGATTTATGGCGCTTGTCATCGCGCTGATCTTTTCTTACAGTCTGGCGACGCCTATTCTGGCGATGGAAAGATTCACGGAGAAACTGCGTCAGGGACATCCGGTCGGGACCATTTTATTAGAGACAGCGGACGAAACAAAAAAGCTGGCCGATAACATCAACTATCTGGTGGAAGAACTGCAAAGCCAGATCAGATTGGCCAATGAAGAAAAGAGTAAATTGATGACGGCATTTACCAGTATGACCGAGGGAATTTTGATTCTCAACGCGGAAGATAAAATCGAATTTGTCAATCAGGCGTTGAGTAATATATTCTCAGAGCAGTATGGAGATATAAACGGTAAAACACTTATGGAAGCCTTCCGGAACGTTGATCTGCAAAAAGCTTTTCTGGACTTTAAGCAAACGCGAATCAATGTATCCTGCGAAATTACTCTTGGTAATATAGAACCGGTCATTTTAAGTGTCAGTATCTCCGCGGTTCATGGTTATCCGGAAGAAGAAAAAACGATGATTGTTTTTCACGATGTGACACGGCTTAAAAAACTCGAACAGATTCGGGTTGATTTTGTGGCCAATGTCACGCATGAAATCAAAACCCCGCTCACAGCAATTATTGGTTATCTGGAAACGATTAAATCCGGCACGACCGTTAATAATAATGATGCGAAACGATTTATCGATATCAGTTTGAAACAAGCCCAACGATTGAATCGCCTGCTTGAAGATTTGCTGGTCATATCGAAAATTGAACTGGGTGAACTTCAATTCCGATTTGAAGAAATATCTTTGCGTGATGCTTTGGAGGGTGTCATTCCCCTGGTGGAAGCGAAAGCCCGGTTAAAAAAGATTAATATACATGACGACGTTGGGGAGAATATGCCGCACATTCGCGCTGACAGAGACAGGTTTGCCCAGATCCTCGTAAATGTTTTAGACAACGCCGTTAAATTTACATCGGAAGCCGGAGATGTATATCTTGAGGCCGTCCAAAAAGATAACAACGCTGTTTTGTCAATAACCGACACGGGTATCGGTATATCCAAGGAAGAAGTCCAGCGTTTGGGTGAGCGGTTCTATCGGGTGGACCGCTCTCGTTCACGTGATTTGGGCGGCACAGGTTTAGGTTTGTCCATCGTAAAGCATCTGATGATAGCTCACGGCGGAAGGATGGAGATCGAAAGCCAGCTGGGTCGAGGCACTAAAGTGTCTTTATTCTTTCCGATCCATAAAGCATAATCTTTCCAAATCTGTCGATTCGACTATTTTTGGCGCTTCCTCTCTTTTATCTGTAAAAAAACTTCAGAAAAATTTTACAGATATCCAATCTGCAAAAAGTAATCATTATGGAATGAATGAATTTTTTTATGGTTACCTTTGCCTCGCTTTGGCCCGCGTCATCCCCGGGTGTCTGTTTATTCTTGTCATCAGAATTTAATGAAACCGTTATATCGAACTAACAAAGTTATTCTATAATCTATCCCAACTTATAATAGGGCAGTTTGATTCATGGAGATGTGCAGCAATTGGATTTATGCGATATTCGGTAAATTAGAAGCAAAACAAAAGTCCCAGACGAGTCAATTATTTCCTTCAGGAGGTAAAAAATGAACAACGTAACTGCACTTAAAGAAGATCATTTTATAAATGTTGATCCACGTGCGAGAAAATATCTGATTTTTTTTCTGGCCAGTGAGGAATACGGGGTGGATATACTTAAAGTTCAAGAGATCATTTACCGGATGCCGATCACACGTGTACCGCTTGCGTCCGGGTATATTCGGGGTGTCATCAATCTGCGGGGCAAGATCCATCCTATTATGGACCTGCGGGTAAAGTTCGGCATGAAACAAACCGCCATCACCGGGGAGACCTGCATTATTGTTATAAAGACAACCAGCCAAATGGTTGGAATTTTAGTGGATAAAGTCTCCGAAGTGACCAAAATGTCTTTCGAGGACATTGAGGGTACCCCAACCTTTGGAACGGATGTGAATCCGGAATATCTTTTGGGTGTGGGTAAGACGGCCGGACGAATAAGGCTGCTTCTGGATATCGAAAAGATAATAACCGGCGCCGGCATGATCAATATCAAAAAAGCCGCAGGCCCGGAAAACAATGGGGCTGAAATCGAATCCGGGATATAAAAAACTAATAACAGGCAACTATCCATTAAGAAAAAATTGAGTGGAGCAAGAAGGAAACTATTCCACGAAGGGACAAATTATGCGTTTAGGTTTTAAGATTATTTTGTTTTGCGTGATTCCAATAGTGTTTTGTACAGCCGTGGTTCTTTACATCGTTGATTCGCAGCTAAGGTCGACCGCGACATCAGTAGCAAATCATGTTCTGGAGCAGAAGCTTTCAGTAGAAATGGAAACCTTCAATGACGAGGTGACGAGTAATTATGGCTGGAATGATATGCGTGGCGCCATGCTGGTCGATTATGTCACCAACTCTGATGTGGTAGAGCGGATATCCAAACGCTTTTCCAGTACGGCTACCATTTTTGTACGCGACAACGACGGCAACGACTTTACAAGGGTAGTCACTACCATAAAAAAAGATGACGGCACACCGGCTGTCGGAACCAAACTGGGGACGGACAGCAAGGCTTACCAAAATGTAATCAATGGCCGCAGTTATATGGGAGAGGCGACTATTCTCGGTAAATCATATCTTACCTATTACAAGCCCCTGCAAGACAGCAAAGGGGCAGTGATAGGAATTCTATATGCGGGAATTCCCAGAAGTGAAGTCGTTGTGATGATCGACAAAATCTTCGGAACCTCCATTCTTTGGATCTTCCTGGCGATGATGGGCCTGATTGTCTGTATCGCATCCGTTATCGCGGGAGTCGTTTGGCGGTCATTACAGCCGATGGAAAATATTATCCGGGGAGTCCAGGAACTGGGCAGGGGAAACGTTTCCAACCGGTTGAATGTAAACCGCAGTGACGAGATCGGTGTGTTGGCCAAAACCACTGATCAGCTAGCTAAAGATCTTCAAAAGTACGTCGTAAAAGGGATGCAACAGATATCGGAAGGCAATATCGATATTGAAACGCCTGTCATCAATGAAAAAGATGAAATCGGTCCGGCTATAAAAGTCATGGTTGAAAACCTGGGCAAGCTGGTCAAAGAGATGAATTTTCTCGCCGAATCGGCAACGCAAGGCGTGCTGGATGTCCGCGGCAATGATCAGGAGTTTAAAGGCGTCTACAAGGACATTGTTCAGGGTGTCAATAAAACTTTGGATGCGTTGATGGGTCCCATCAAAGAGTCTTCAGATGTTCTCATTGAAGTGGCCAACAAGAACATGACCGCGCGTGTCAGGGGAGATTACAAGGGCGATCATGCCAGAATCAAAGAATTTCTCAATCTGGCGGTGGAGAATCTGGATAATGCTCTGCAGCAGGTGGCCATCGGCGCCGAGCAGGTAACGCAGGCGAGTCTTCAGGTAAGCACCGGGGGGCAATCCCTGTCACAGGGGGCAAGTGAGCAGGCCAGTGCTCTGGAAGAAATATCCGGCAATTTACAGGAGATATCGTCGATGACAAAACAAAACGCGGTTTACGCCGGTGAAGCAAAATGTGTGGCTGATGCTGCCAGGACCAGCGCCGATAAGGGCGTGGAGAGCATGAACCGGATGTCATCGGCCATCAACAAGATCAAGACCTCATCGGATGCCACAGCCAGGATTGTGAAGACCATTGATGAGATCGCGTTCCAGACCAATTTACTGGCGCTGAATGCCGCAGTGGAAGCAGCCCGTGCCGGAGATGCCGGCAAGGGATTCGCGGTCGTAGCGGAGGAAGTAAGGAATCTGGCCATGCGAAGCGCGGAGGCAGCCAGAAACACAGCCGGTTTAATTGAGGAAGCGGTCAAGAACTCGGAAAACGGAGTGAATATCAATGCCGAGGTATTAAAGAAATTCCGGGAGATTAGCGAGAAGGCCAACGAGGTGAGTCATGTAGTGGCGGAGATAGCGGTAGCATCGGAACAGCAGAATCATGGAATAAGTCAGGTGAACAAGGCAGTAGAACAGCTAAACGGGCTTACCCAGAAGGCTGTTGCTAATGCCGAGGAATCCGCAAGTTCTGCCGAGGAGTTGTCTTCTCAGTCCAAAGAAATGCTCAGCATGGTGGCCAGCTTTAAGCTTAACGGTTCAGAACATTCAGACCAGGCACTGCAAACCGGTAAACCATCGAAGAGTTTGTTTGTGGGCCCCGTATACAAAGAAAAGAAAATAAATGCCATATCTGTCATTAGACCTAATCCTCGCATGGCGATTCCTTTTGATGACAAAGATCGAAACCTATTGAACACTTTTTAAATTTCCAGGGTTTGAATAAAAGTCCCTTTCTCTTTCTTGAAATCGGCAGAGTTAGGGACGATGACAAAATGATAATAAATAAGCGAGGCGTATTTTAAATATATAATCTTCCGATCCCCGTAACAAAATCATTAAACAGACTTATAAAACCATTGTTATAAAACAATTCACCTTTTGTGAAATATTATTCTTTTACAGGAAATCGCCTCATGATGTGGCGTTTCTCATCATGGCCGTTAAAACCCCTGCCCGTAATCTTTAACATTATTTTCTTTATACCTTAACTGGATCGTCATCATTCTGTAACACAAAACATGTAGATTTCCCCGGTAATTAGGTGAAAAAATAATTTAATTCAGGAGGAAAAGAATGAAAAAAGCATTTATATTAATTGCCGCATTAATACTGCTGGCAACGCCGGCACTTGCGGATAATCAATCAGCAGATCCCGCACCGGCAAACAGTCAACCGGCGGCAGCTGCGGATACAGGCATAGCCCTGAAAATGATGGGGGTCAATGTCAAATTAGGCGGTTTCCTTGCGGCGGAAGGTGTTTACCGCTCCAGAAATGAAAATTCCGATATTTCGTCGAAGTTTCAATCAATTCCACTGCCGAATCAGGCAGGCTATTACCAGGACGAAACGAGATTCAGCGCGAGGCAGTCCAGATTTTCTATCCTGGCACAGGGTGATTACAGCCCTGCGATTCACCTGGCCGGATTCTATGAGATGGACTTTTTGGGCGCGGCCTCTACTGCCAATTCCCAGGAAAGTAACTCCTATAACCCCCGGATTCGCCATCTGTACTCAACGATTGATTGGGATAACTTCGGCCTGCATTTATTGGGCGGCCAAACATGGTCGCTGGTCACGATGAATAATCATGGGATCACCCCGCGACAAGAAGATATTCCGCTGACGATTGACGCCCAGTACGTACCAGGATTTTCCTGGGCGCGGCAACCCCAGTTACGCCTTGTAAAAGACTGGAACAAGACATTTTGGCTGGCGGTTTCAGTCGAAGCTCCCCAAACCGTTGCCGCAACCCCGCCAAACACGGTGGGAACCAATTCGTCGCTTAGTCAATCCGGCGGAGGCAGTCTCACCAACGTCAATGTATCCGCGAACACCTACCCTGATTTGGTCATAAAGGCGTCATACGACCCAAGTTGGGGACATTTTGAAGTCTTTGACTTAACCCGCACCTTCAAGTCAACTTTGCAAGACGCGAGCGGCAACGTCATTGGTAATGAGACTACGACCACTGCCATAGGCGGTGGCGTTATTCTTCCGCTGCTTTCGAAACAATTGAATCTGCAGTTAAGCGGTATGTATGGTGAAGGTATCGGGCGTTATGGGTCCGGTCAATTGCCTGACGTCTGTCAATACGCGAACGGCGACATCACTCCTATTCGAGAGGTACAGCTACTTGCCGGTGTAAACTGGGCTCCCACGAGTTCTCTAACCATCTACGGTTATTACGGCTGGGAAAACGCTGAGCGCAGAGACCTGGCATCCGGTGGTAAAGCCTATGGTTATGGCAGTAATTTAGATGATGTTCAGATAGATTTGCCCGGCACCACCATAGGCAAAGCATTTAATGGCCAGATCAATTCGATCGATCAGTTTACTATCGGAGCATGGTATAAATTTTTACAGGGCAAGTTGGGATATATGCAGGCAGGTTTGCAATATTCCTACACAAAGAACACGTACTTTAGCGGCACTAACTATAGTGGTACTGCTGCTGTTAGTGGTCCTCAGGCCAACGACAGTATGGTTTTATCGAGTCTTCGCTTCTATTGGCAATAAGCTTTCTTAGTGTTTGATAAGGGTTTGTTGACTAAAATAATGCCTGACAAACATGAAATGAAGACGTTTAAAGAAAAAATAATTTTTGCAATTACTATGGCTGTGCTTGGATTAATTTTTATTTTTTCTTAAGGGACACACGAAAAAGGAATTGGTAAAAAATAGTTCCGATCAACCAGAAACGCAAAATGAAATAAAACATGGAATTGTTTTATCGACTAACGATGAGGAGATGAAACAATCTCCGGTAGCTGTAAGAGAATTATTGATTTCACTAAATAAGACTTCTCACATCGAATGGATATGGGAAGTCTTATTGCATTTATTGATATCATGTTCTGAAGAATTCCAATTTATAAATTTAAATAAACATGAAATAAATAAAAGATCAGGTGCTTCCCTTGCCCAGTCTCTTTGCGTCATAGGTTCCGTTTTGTCATCTTTCCTGTCACTTTACAAATTCGTTGTCTGAGTGGATAAGGTGTGCTAGTTTACGACACTATTGCCGGAACAAATGATACTAACGATTGCCAGGCAATTCACAATTTAAAACGACAGGTCAATGAAAAATTTTAAACCATCCGAATATCTTACCCGTTTAAATGCCGACCGGATGCATTTTGGGCTTAAGGCGATTACACATCTGCTTTTGAGTTTGGGGAATCCGCAGGATTCCTATAAGACAATATTAATTGCCGGCACCAACGGAAAGGGATCAACCGCGGCAATAATTGCTTCGATTTTGTGCGGTGCCGGTTATAAGGTTGGTCTTTACACGTCCCCGCATCTGGTTGATGTCCGGGAGAGAATTGTCGTAAACGGCAAGAAAATCTCCCTGAAGGAGTTTAACCGGACTATCTCGACTGTAAAAGATAAAATGGAACAGCCGGTAACTTATTTTGAACTTTTGACCGCCGTTGCCTTTGTGTATTTTCAAACCCGGAAAGTGGATATTGCCGTGCTGGAAGTTGGTTTAGGGGGCAGACTCGACGCGACAAACGTTTGCCGGCCGCTTATTTCGGTCATCACGAATATTGCATTTGATCATACGGACTATCTGGGGAATACACTGGAATCAATCACACGCGAAAAAGCTGGAATCATCAAAAAGAAAGGCATCTGTATTACAGCGGCAAAACAAAAAAAAGTTCTGGATATTCTGGAGCGCGTCTGCCTGCGCCGCAAGGCTATACTTTACTGTCTGAGGCGTGATATAAAGATTAAAAAACAGGAAGGTGGTTCTTTTACCTATAGAGGATTGTTTCGTAATTTGAGAAATCTGACAATCCCTTTGAGGGGAGAACATCAATTATCCAATGCCGCTTTGGCTCTGGCGGCAATTGAACTTTGCGCGAAAAAAGGTTTTCATATTGATGATACGGCGATTTATTCGGGACTTAAAAATACGCATTGGGAAGCGAGGATGGAAATTTTACAAGACCGGCCACTTTTTCTTCTCGACGGAGCTCATAATCCCGCGGGTATTGACGCTTTATGCCGGTCTTTAAAAAAAGACTATTCCGATCGCCGTTTGATTTTGATCTTCGGGGCTCTTGCCGATAAAGACTATCGGCGAATGCTGCAAAAAATAGTTCCCCTCGCCTCAATAATCATATTAACGCAAATAGAAACCGCGCGGGCCATGCCGGTAAACGAAATGATGAAAACCGTGAAAAAAATGGGCTATACCGCAATGGCTACCGACAATGTGAATCAGGCAATTGGGCGGGCGCTGGCTTTGGCAAAAAAGCAGGACCTGATATGCGCGACAGGTTCTTTTTATTTAGCCGGTGAAGTAAAACAGGCATTCATTTAAAAGCCGCAGATCTACAAAACGCTCGTCTGTGTTGCCATGCCGCAAAGCGCACTACCTCATGTATATCCATATACACCTCGCGATCCGGTCATTGCTAATTTTGCATGTGAACATTTTTGAACAATCAATAATCGTCGAGCTTTAAACAATCCCATTTCATAAAATAACCTTATATGGTAATGAAAAACAGGTAAGAAAAAGAGGCCCTTATCGAACAAAGGTAAAATGATGAATATAAGCGGGCATAGAAATCCAAAATCAGAAAACAAAATTATATACTATATATTAAAATTAAATTTAGCGATTGCCTTTCTGATGGCGATAATAATTTTATTTTTATCTCCCGCAGCTTTTGCTGTTGATTTAGGCAGCGCGAACCACGACAATTTAAGCGATGAGAGCCGTGTTCAGGGTAGGGTAACCATAATTTACAGAGGTGATGCCGGTTTCGCCGGTGACGATGAATTAGATGGTAAAAAAGATGCCGCTTCCGCTCAAGAGAATACTCTTGTAAAAAATTCTGGTGACGCAAGTCATGATAATCATGTGAATATTGAAGCAGACAGCATGGATTACGACAACGTGAGCGATGTGTATCACGCTAAAGGGAAAGTAAGTATTATTTATGACGGAGCCGCTCTTTGGGCCGATGACGTGCAGTTGGATAATAAAAATAATATTGCCACGGCTCAGGGTAACGCGTTTCTTAAAATGGGGGAAGATACTCTGCGGGGCGAAAAAATTGTTTTAAATATTGAAAACAAAACAGGCGCGGCTTATGAAGCCCATGCCTTTTACGCGAGGAATAATTTTTATGTGAAGGGCGATAAAATTGAAAAAACCGGCGAGAATACCTATTTCATCAAACAACCTGTTGCCACAACTTGTGATGGCGACAAGCCTGATTGGGAAATCGCCGGCAGTGAAATGAAGGTGACGGTTGAAGGTTATGGTATGATGAAAGATGCCCGCTTCCTTGCCGAAGGTTTGCCGGTGTTCTATTCACCCATCATCCCTTTTCCCGCGAAAACTGTACGCCAGTCGGGATTTCTCATTCCATATCTCTCTTATTCCAGAGATGATGGCCTGGATATAGAGGTTCCTTATTTTTGGGCTATTTCTCCCCGGATGGATGCGACTTTTTACCAGCATTACATCGAAAAAAGAGGATTTCAAGAGGGCGGGGAATTCAGATACTATATGGGGAATAATTCCTTTGGCACTTTTTACGGCGATTACATGGAGGACACGAAGCATTTCACCGATACAACCGATATGGCAACAAGCCGCGACTGGCAGGACATGCATAAGCGCTGGTCTTATTATTTAAATAGTCAAACAAATTTTGATTCGAAATTTTATGTAAGGACCGATATTATAAATGTGTCCGATAAATGGTATTTTCAGGATTTTTCGTCCCGCAGTTATTATCTTGATCATTACGCCGATACGACAGGAGACAATTTTAAAAATGTTCCTTTCAGGGGCGACCAGACTCTTCGTTATCTGGAATCAACGGCCCGCGTGTTTAAAGGATGGTCTAATTACAGTTTGACGGGTTTGATAAACACGACTGATGATTTTAATGCCGTCAATAATGATCAAACTTTGCAACGATATCCGGAACTGGTTTTTAACGGCAGTAAACAGCAATTTATGAATACGCCGTTATATTATGAATTAGCCGGAACTTATGATTATCTTTATAGCAAAGAAGGACAAAAGGGACACTACATTGATTTTTCACCGACCGTATCAATGCCTTTTAATATCTTTGGCTATCTTAAAGTAACTCCGCAGTTTACTCTCAAAGAGACACTTTGGGACCGCGATGACAATCAAATCGGTTCAAACAGTAGAACGGGTGATACAACAATCTACAATGCGTCATTATCCTTAAGCAGTCAGGCCTCCCGGGTGTTCGATATCAACATCATAAACTGGGAAAAAATACGACATGAAATAAAACCGGAAATAATCTATTCTTATGTTCCCAATGTATCTCAGGGCAACCTGCCTAATTATTATATGCCATCCCTCTCGCCATTTATGCTGCCGGGAACAACTCCCATCACAACCGCATCCGGTAAAGCTTTTCAGGGCATTGTCGGCACTTTTTCTTCGTTTCCTGTCACAACGACTTCATACGGTTTGGAGGGACAAAACGCCGTTGCCTGGTCACTTTCAAACACTCTTACGGCCAAGGTAAAGGACTCAGCAGGCGCATACAGCTATCTGGAGTTTCTCCGGCTTAAATTGTTTCAGACTTATGACATCACTGAAGCCAATAAAGGGATGGAAGGTATTACTACGGAAAGAAGGCCTTTATCCGATTTCGGGATGGAATTTGATTTTACGCCTCATAAATATTTCTCATTTACGGCGCGCGATATATACAATGTCTATGATGGCTGGCAACAAACGAATTATGATCTAAACGTCAAGGATGAACGCGGCGATTCGTTGACAGTCGGTTACCGTTATACCGTGTTTTCTGTTGAAGAACTGGACTTTAGTATAAAAGCGGTCATTGCCAGAAATATTGATGCCACATTTATTTCGAGACACGATCTTTATAATTCCCAAACCATAGAAAATACACTGGGGTTTGTTTATCACAAACAATGCTGGAGCATGGGATTGGATTTCACCCAGACTTCTGACGACACCAGATTTTTATTTAAATTCTCGCTGGCCGGTTTTGATAAAATGGGAATTAAATAAACAGGGGTAGCAAAATCTCAATCTATTTGACTCTGGTCTGCCAGGTGGAAGATAAAAAAGATGAACTTCAAAATCATACTGATCATGATTCTTGCCGGTATTTGTCTGATCTTTCTGGCTCAGAATACACAAATCGTCACCGTGAGTTTTTTATCGTGGGAAATATCGATGTCACGCGCGGTGCTTATTTTTTTTACCCTGCTAATCGGTTTTGTTATCGGATGGTTCCTGCACAGCTATCTCGCATATCGCAGGGATAAAAAGGAATTCCAGGATATTAATTATTAGACGGCTGCTCTGCGCGAACGTCTGTTTCTGCCGGATAAAAAGAATCCCGCAAACCGTCATAGATGTAAAGAACGGCCTTAACGTAAACATCGCTGTGGTTGTAAGAAAAAACGGCCCTGTACTTTATATTGTCATCGCCGATGGTTGCTCCTGACAGATTATGCTTGTAGAGGTAGTTTTCCACACTAAAGATTGTATCTTCTATGGAAAAGGGGTCAACGTCATTATCAATTCCATTTGAATCGATGAAAAATGCCAGCAGGGATGAAGGAATAAACTGACCCCAGCCGATTGCGCCCGCGTATGAACTTGTAAAATATTGCGGCGGACGCTTGGTTATTCGTGAAAATTTGTAAAGAGCGGTGATTTCACGAACGGCAAATTTTGTCCGGTTTGTAAATAGGTACTGAGACACTAAAGAATTGAACGCGTAAAATCTGCCGCGCTGCTGATGATCGGCGAAATTAGTTTCGACGCCAATGATAGCGGCGATCAATTCCTTATGTATTCCGTGTTTTTCTTCTGCTCGATTAAATATTAAGATGCGGTCTTCAATGAAAGGTTTCCCCTTTTTGATTTTAGCATCAACGCCCATTCGCGCAAAATACCATGATATGTCATGTTTCTTGTCATGATCGGTCTGCTTTTCCGCTGATTTTTGAAAATATTGGTCTATGTTGGGGTAAATCTGGAAAGTTTCATTTTGAATCTGTTTATCGAACCACTCTCCGGGCACTCCGTTTGCGATAAGCGCCTTCTTCAGTTCTTTAATCTTAGCCGATACACGGGTGTCCGGAACTGACTCCGGAATTCTATTCACCTGCTCATTGTAGGACGCACAGCCCCAAAATGTGAAGGCTAAAGAGAGGATGATGAGCTGGTATCCCAGCTTCATTTTGCTTAAATTCATTACTGAGTTTATTTGTCTTCCCTTATAGGTTATTTTAATCAGCACCAACTTGAATGTTTTTACTAGACAATAAACTATATTGTCAAATCTTTTCGGACCAAATTTCTCCCGTTTAACCCAGTAATGGATATTCTTGTAATCACTTTGAGGTTAATGTATAAACCCGTAGGATCAATTATTATGATGTTGAGATAAACCAATGCATTTAAAAGAAGTTATATTTCATTCAGATAAATATCCTGCAAGTGATTGCTATCCTTTCAATCTGCCGCTTTTTCATGAAACAAAACAAATAACATTTGATTCGCCGGTTACATTATTCGCCGGCGAAAATGGCACCGGTAAATCAACCTTGCTTGAGGCGCTTGCCGCCGCCTGCAATATTCACATTTGGCGAAACACGGCGACAAGCAGGCCGGATTATAATCCCCACGAGGATAAATTTCATAAGTATTTATCCGTTGTGTGGTCAAATGGCCGCGTACCGGGATCTTTTTTCGGATCAAGAGTGTTCCAGCACTTTGCCGAGTTGCTCGATGAATGGGCGGCAGCGGATCGGGGCCAGTTAAATTATTTCGGCGGGAAGTCGTTGACCACCCAATCGCACGGGCAGTCTTTGATGTCCTTTTTTCGCAGCCGCTATCAGATCAAAGGATTGTATCTTCTGGACGAGCCGGAAACAGCACTGTCGCCGCGTTCACAGATAGAGCTTCTGCATCTTTTGGAAAATATGAGTGTCGCCGGTCACGCGCAATTTATTATCGCCACACATTCGCCGCTACTACTTGCCTGTCCGCGGGCAACAATTTACACGTTTGATCAGTCCCCGATTCAGCGGATTCAATACGAACAAACCGGCCATTACCGCCTGTATAAAGATTTTATGTTCAATAGAAAAAAATATCTGAAACAAAGCGGTTAACAATAAAGAGGTATATTATGCTGACTAAACAAGATATCATCGCGGAAGCAAGACGCCTGAAATTTGCCGATATCGGTTTCACGAGCGCTGAGCCTTTCGCGTCTCAAAAGGAATATCTGCTGGCCCATCAGGAAGAGTATGGCTGGGCAGAGATAGCCGGTTTGGGTTTGCTTGCGGGGACGGATCCCCGCAATATTCTTCCCGGCGCTAAATCCATCATCGTGGTGTTGGAATCTTATTTTGAAGAATCTTTTCCGCTGCCAATGGAGCGTCATTTTGGCCGGTGTTATCTTGATGATGACCGGGTTACTAAAGATCGTCTGGCGATTAAAATCAAGGCTTTCAGGAAGTTTCTCCAGGCAAACGGTGTCGATTCCAGGGTGCCCTTTAATTTGCCGCACAGGCTTTCGGCCGCCCGCGCCGGATTGGGAACTTTTGGCAAAAATAGTCTTTTTTATTCACGTCGCGCGGCCCGCGAAAGTTCGTTTGTTTTTCCCATTGCACTTGTTGTCGACCATGAATTTGACGCGGATGAACCGGATATTGCCATTGGCTGTCCGGATTGGTGCCGTAACGCCTGTGTGGCGGCATGTCCCACGCGCGCTCTTAAAAGGGATGGAAAGATTGATCCGCGCCGCTGTATATCTTATTTAACGTATTATGGCGAAGGACTGACTCCGCTAAAGCTACGCGAACCGATGGGCATGTATGTTTATGGATGTGATCGCTGTCAAAATGTCTGCCCACGCAATATAAATAGGATAACAGAGGAAAAACCCTTAAATCCCCGTGTCTTGGCCAAATCCGCGGATTTCGGCCTCTCCCGTCTGCTGCATATGGATAAATCGTATTTTGAGCAGAAAATCTGGCCGCATATGTTTTATATGTCCTCTGATGATATCTGGCGTTGGAAGATGAATGTCGCCCGCGCAATGGGCAATAGTCTTAATCCGGTTTATGTCGCGGATCTTATCCGGGCGTTTAAGGAAAATTCTGATGAGCGTGTTAAAAGCATGATCGCCTGGGCTTTGGGCCGCATAGGCAATCCAGAAGCAAGGGCGGCGCTGGAAGAATTTCTCAAAGAAAGCAAGGGCATCGTTTTGGAAGAAATTCAGCAGGCCATTGAATCATATTCGGCAAAGGTTTAAATCAAAAAACTATTCTTCTTCTTCGATGGTAATGTCAATGACTTCAAAGTTGCGCGTGCCGCCCGGTGTTTGCACGCTGATTTCACTGCCGATACGTTTGCCGATCAGGGCTTTGCCGATAGGAGATGTCACGGAAATTTTGTTTTTATTGATGTCGGACTCATAAGGGCCGAGCAGTTGATATTTTATCTTTTCGCCGTTATCAGTGTCTTCCAGGCTGACGGAACAGCCGAAAACCACTTTGTCGGTCGTCAACCCTTTTAAATTAATAACGTTGGCCCGGGCGAGCTGATTTTCCAGATCCTGCTTCCTTCCATAGAGAAAAGACTGTCTTTCTTTGGCGGCGGAATATTCGGCGTTTTCAGAAATGTCGCCATGCGCGCGCGCGACTTCAATATCGCGAACATTTTCAGGAATAGACACATTCTTTAATATTTCGATGTCCTTTTTCAATTTTTCAAAACCAGCTTTGGTAATAGGTATTTTTTCCATAGTAACTCCAGGTTATTTTGCTGCGTCCTGACGTGATTTGTTCAAAACTACGGGCAGGATAATTGCTTTACTTGCTTTGTTTAGTAGAGAATAAGTACACTGTCAAGAAACATTTAACAGAAACATTTAATGGCTCTGTTTTACTAATTATGCTATTAAAATCATGATGAATATTAAGGTTTTTAGAAATGATGCTTGATCAATTCAACAGAGAAATAAATTACTTGCGCGTTTCCATCACTGACAGATGCAATTTGCATTGCACTTATTGCCGGCCCAAAGAAGGAATTTCTTTAAAGGGACATGACGATATTTTACGTTATGAAGAAATAATCCGCATTGTTTCCATCGCCGTGAAAATGGGATTAATCAAGGTACGGATAACAGGAGGCGAGCCGCTTGTGCGCCGGGGTTTTATTGATTTTATTGCCAGGCTGAAAAAAATCGGCGGCTTGCAGGATATCAGTCTTACAACGAATGGTATTCTTCTGGAAGAATTCGCCCGGGATATTTTTAATACCGGTATAGGCCGCATCAACGTCAGCCTTGATTCACTCAATAAAGATAAGTATTTTCGCATCACCCGCGGCGGAAATTTAGAGGCCGTTTTGCGCGGGATTGCCATGGCTTACGAAGTCGGCTTTTCTCCGATAAAAATCAACACGGTTGCCATTAAGGGTTTCAATGATGATGAAATTCTGGCATTTGCGGAGTTAACCTTAAATAAATCATTTCAGATACGATTTATTGAGTTGATGCCGGTTGGGCAGGCAAAGTTGGATCATGGCGTAGATTATATGCCGGCATCGCAAGTCATTAAAAAAATCAGCGAAAGATTTGAACTTGCGCAGATAAATAACGGGAAAAACAAATCAGACGGTCCGGCCAGGATTTATAAGATAAAAGGCGGGCTTGGTGAAATAGGTTTTATTAATCCGATGAGCGACCATTTTTGTTCAACCTGTAATCGCTTGCGTCTTACTTCCGATGGAAAATTAAGGGTTTGCCTGCTCAAGGATGCGGAAGTTGATTTAAAGAAGGCCCTGCGGGAAAATTGCAGCGATACGGAACTGGAAAAGCTTATCCGGGACGCTGTATTATTAAAGCCCCGGCAGCATGATCTGATCTGCACGGAAAATAGTTTGAAAAAATGTTACCGGATTATGTCTGAGATTGGCGGTTGAAAAACCGTAATCAAATGGATATATTTTTAAAAAATATGGCGTTATTATATTAGTGAACAGGAAGTGGAGACTGCGGAGTAATCGCGAGGCGGCGAATTCTCAATAAATTTATCATGGATAAAATTTGAAAGCGTAGCCGGGGATAATTTAAATGTCTTTCGATCAAAAAGCGGAAGGATTTTCAGGTGAAGAATTAAAATCACCGCGAAGCCGTTACATCCTTTCGCGGCAGAAAGAATTAATTCTGGATTTAGTGGCCCCGCAAGCCGGAGAAAGAATCCTTGATATAGGATGCGGCACGGGTAATCATTTGAAATTTTTTGATGGGAAGAAGTGTTCTTTAACGGGACTTGATTTCTCAGGCGTTAAGCCGGAAATATCCCCGAAAAAATATGGCGGCCGCGTCGAATTAATTTCAGGTCAAGCTCAGGACATTCCCTTTTCTGACGATGAATTTGATATTGTCACCATCATTAATTTTCTGGAAATCGCGGATGATCCCCGAAGGGTCGTTGAAGAAGCGATCAGAGTCTGCCGCGGGCGTGTTTTTATCGGATTCTTAAATAACTATTCTTTAGCCGGATCCAGACAACGGTTAAAAGAAATATTCGGGTTTCCGCTTTCTCAGGAAATGCGCTTTTTCAGTTTTCCTGAAATCAGAAATATGGTGAAAAGTTTAGCAGGTGATACAGTCATCAAATGGGGCAGTGTCATTTATTTCCCCCGTTTTGTTTACGATATATTTGAGGAGCCGGAAGAAGTGTTTCCTTTCAGAAACAATCCATTCGGCGCTTTTATTGGCCTGACCTTTCCTGTGAAATACATTTACCGGACAGCGCAAAGCCCGATTATGAATTCATTTAAATTAAAAACAGAAGCCCCTGGCACAGCTCCGGAAGTTGTGCGGGATATGTTGAGGCATACCTGTAAATGATGAAAGAAGCGATGCTTTACGAAAAACTTGAGGACAGGGGCGTGCGCTGCAACTTATGCGCGCACAGATGCGTGCTCAAACCTGATAGACGGGGCGTCTGCGGAGTCAGGGAAAACAGGGAAGGCGTTCTATATTCTTTGGTTTATGGAACGCTTATTGCCGAAAGTATCGATCCTGTCGAAAAAAAGCCATTCTTTCATATTTATCCATCCTCCAAATCCTATTCCATCGCCGCGACAGGATGCAATTTCAGTTGTGAATTTTGCCAGAACCAT
This sequence comes from Smithella sp., assembly GCA_035524255.1. Taxonomy (GTDB): domain Bacteria; phylum Desulfobacterota; class Syntrophia; order Syntrophales; family Smithellaceae; genus Smithella. The sequence goes on from DATKPG010000039.1 coordinate 91,960, forward strand.
GAAATTTCTCAGACACCTCGTTTAACAAGAATGATAGCAGGCGTTGATTTACCGCCTGCGGAAATTGTCGCCCGGGCGAAAAAAAGCGGCGCAAAGACAATCGCCTATACTTACACTGAACCGACTATCTATTTTGAATTGGCCTTCGACACAGCGAAAATAGCCATCGAGAACGGTTTGAAAAACATATTTGTCACCAACGGTTTTATGACCATTGAAGCTATTGAAATGATAGCCCCGTATTTGGCCGCAGCTAATGTAGATTTAAAATCCTTTCGAGATGAGTTTTATAAAAAACAGTGCGGAGCCCGATTGAATCCGGTTCTTATGAGTTTGAAGAAAATGAAAGAAATGGGAATCTGGGTTGAAATAACAACATTACTTGTTCCTACGCTCAATGACAGCAAAGCAGAACTAAGCGACATCGCGCAATTTATCGCGGGATTAGGCGTCGAGACTCCCTGGCACATAAGCCGCTTTTATCCGCAATTCAAAATGCGGAATCTGCCGATAACTTCGCGGTCATCATTGCACCTGGCAGCAGAGATTGGAAAACAGGCGGGATTAAAATACGTATACAGCGGCAACGTCCCCGGTGATGAAGGCGAAAGTACACAATGTTTTAATTGCGGCAATCTTTTGATTGAACGTTTCGGGTATAAAATCATCAGCTTGAACCTGAAAGGAAATAAATGTCCAAAATGCGGGACGGAACTGGAAGGAATATTTTAAGGAAAATTTCCATAGTTTTAAGAAGTTCGTATATGAATTAAGGAGGATATATGCCATTGCAGCATCTTTTTTCACCGGTTACCATTAACGGTATGACTTTAAAAAACCGGGCGGTTATGCCGCCTATGGGCACGGGATATGGCAATGCCGACAGCACGGTCAGCGACCGTTTGGTGAGTTATCTGGCACGACGGGCTCAAGGCGGCACCGGGCTTATCATCACAGAGGTATGCGCGATCGCTCCGCGCGGGAAGGGTTTTCCCAACGAGATTGGCGTCTGGAACGACGAATTTATTCCGGGACTTAAGCGCATTCCCGAGGCCTTGCATCGCTTTGGGGCCAAGGCGGCGCTGCAATTGCATCATGCCGGCCGCGAAACCTTTGAGGCTGCGGCCGGTGCCATGCCAGAGGCGCCTTCGGCCATACCCAGTGTTATTTTGGGTCAACCCTGCGAGGCTATGTCTGAAGAACGTATTGCCGAGGTGATTCAAGCCTTTGCCCGGGGAGCCGCGCGCGCCCGTCAGGCGGGTTTCGATGCCGTGGAGCTTCACGGAGCGCATGGATATTTATTGAATCAATTTCTTTCCCCTTTTTCGAATCAGCGCGATGATCGATACGGCGGGAGCGATGAAAATCGCATGCGCTTCATTTTGGAAATTATCGCGGCGGTGCGCAAAATTGTGGGACGGGATTTCCCTGTCTGGATTCGCGTATCGGCCGATGAACTGGTACGCGGGGGCTATGACCTGTCTTTTATGCGGAAGTTCGCTCCCCGAATGGTCGCGGCCGGAATTGATGCCATCCACTGTTCGGTCGGAGTCTACTCCACGCCCGGAAATCTGGCTATCGCGTCCATGGACACCGATCCCGGCTTCAACCTGTTCAGGGCGCGAGCGCTCAAGGAGGTTGTGGATGTGCCGGTTATAGGCGTGGGCCGTATCAATAACCCCGATTTGGCCGATCAGGCCATTGCGAGAGGCGATGCCGATTTGATCAGTTTCGGTCGCCAGCATTTGACCGATCCGGATTTCCTCAACAAGGCCCGCGATGGAGCAGTGGATGATATCCGCTGGTGCACGGCCTGCAATCAGGGCTGTATCGAACGCCTGAGTTTTGAGATGAAGTCTGCTACCTGCAGTTTCAATCCCGAATGCGGCCGTGAATATAAGGGGCCGGCGCCCAAAGCCGATCCGCCCAAACGCGTGTGGGTTATAGGCGCGGGACCCGCCGGTTTATCTGCCGCCATGGCGGCGTCCGCAAGAGGGCATAAGGTGGAAGTTTTTGATAGGGAAGCGCAGCCCGGAGGGCAGTTGTTATCGGCAAGCCGGCCGCCGCACAAGGCGGCCTTCATGGATTGGGTTACATGGTCGCTCAGATGTCTGAAGAAGGCCTCCATTGAGATCCGCAACGGTAAAACAGTGACAGCCGATGATATAAGGCGCCAGCGGCCCGATGCCGTGATCATGGCCTGCGGCGCTTATCCTGTTGTGTTTCCGATCCCCGGTCTCGATTCCAAAACGGTGGCGGATGCCCGTGACGTGCTGACGGGAAAAGTAGAGCCCGTAAGTCCGGTCGTGATACTGGGAGCAGGCTATGTCGGTATGGAAACCGCCGATTATCTGCTGGCTAAAGGTATTGCGGTTACGGTTTTGGAAATGCAGGCTTTTCCGCCCGTGGGCAAGCTATCAGCTCATGGATACTGGCTGCACAAGCGCATCAAGGATGCCGGCGGCAGGTTACTCTTTGGCGCCAGGGTGTCGGCTATTGAAGGCGGCGCTGTGCACTATCGGCAGATGGATACCGAAAAGGTGGAGAATGCGGCCGTGATTGTAACCGCCATGGGCGCCAGGTCGGAGAATGCTCTGGAAGATGTGCTGAAGGATCTGGCCATTCCCTATCGGATTGTCGGTGACGCGAAAAGCCCTCGCCGCATTCTGGAGGCCATTCACGAAGGTCATAAGGCAGCCGAAGAGATATAGGCTTTTTATAAGTGCTTGCCATATTCATGTTTTTCTTTTAAAATGAATATGAAACATAGATTAAACAGGAGGTGTTTGGTTATGCAGAGAACAAGCGATCTTTTGAAGAGCAAGGCGAAAGAATTGTGGACGATTCTGCCGGACGCTTCGGTATTTGATGCTTTAAAGCTTATGGCGGAAAAAGAAATCGGGGCATTAATGGTCGTTGATAAAAAGGGCAAGGTTTCCGGTATTATTACGGAACGCGATTATGCCAGAAAGATTGTTCTGAAAGGAAAGACTTCTCCAAAAACTCTTGTTAAAGAAATTATGACGCCTTCGAGTAAAATGTTTACGGTAAATCCTGATACTCCCATAGAGGATTGTATGGTACTGATGACGGGTAAACATATAAGACACTTGCCCGTTTTTGACGGCAACAAATTTGTCGGGCTCATTTCCATAGGAGATGTCGTTAAATCAACTATTTCCGAGAAGGATCTATTGATTGATCACCTGAGCAATTATATCGCGGGAAGATATTAATTTTCAGGATAACGTCATATACATCTTGATTTTTCAGGGCAGGGTCATTATAACCCTGCCCTTTATATTACCAAATTTGTCTTTGGCATAAATATTTGCTGTAAATAATCTTGTAATAATGAAGATTGTCCAAAAAGCTTAAATAGATCAAAGCACTACATATTGTGGTATAAATATGACGACACCACATTTTATGGTGTTTTTTTCTTTACAAAGGGTAAATCTTTTGTTACGCTTTCACAAATTATTACAAATACTATAAAGATGCTTTTATGAATTTAAAAAGGTTAGAAATATCCGGTTTTAAATCGTTTCGCGACAAGGTTGTCCTTGATTTTTCCAGCGGCACAACCGGGATTGTCGGTCCCAACGGTTGCGGAAAGTCCAATATTGTTGACGCTATCCGGTGGGTAATGGGCGAGCAAAGGGTTAAGGCTCTGCGCGGGAAAAAGATGGATGATGTTGTATTCAACGGCAGTCAGGACTCCGCGCCGGTAAGTATGGCGGAAATTACAATGACACTCATTGCCAATGGAAATAATTTCCCCGGCGCTTATTCGGATCTGAATGAAATATCAATTTCCCGTAAGGTTGTTCTTGAGGGTGAGAGCGAGTACTACATCAACAGGGTTCCCTGCCGTCTTCTTGATGTCAAAGAATTCTTCATGGGCACCGGTGTCGGCGCCAGAACTTATTCTCTGGTCGAACAGGGACACGTGTCCAATCTTGTCGAAGCCAAACCGGAAGATAGAAGATTGTTTATAGAAGATGCCGCCGGAGTATCCAAATACAAAAGCCGGAAGGAAGCCGCTGTCCGCAAAATGGAAGCGACAAAGCAAAACATGGTCCGGCTCAATGACATTCTTAAGGAAGTGAAATCCCAGCTCAATGCCATCTCCAGACAGGCCAAGAGAGCGGAGCAATATAAAAACATTAAACAACAATGCAGGGAAACGGAATTAACGATCGCGCTGCAAAGTTATATTGAACTTGCCGAAAAAGGGTCATCGCTTGGGGCCGGGCGCGCGGATCTGCAAAATCAGGATGCCGTCATTCACGCGAATATCGAAGCCAGGGAATCGGCAATAGATGAGCTTAAAGTGAAGCTTTTGGAGAATGAAGAATTAATAGCCAAAAGCCAGCATGAACTCTACGAAATTAAAAACACGATAAGCATTAAAGAGAAAAGCATCGAATTTGCCCGCCGTCAAATCATTGATACTTCAGAACGCAAGCAAAAAGATTTAGCGGAAATTCAGTTGTTGCAGACAAAGAAAGACGATTTAATTGCCGAAATTGAAAATCTGCAAAAAGACGCGGGCATGGCCGAAAACAAAATTGCCGTTCTTAAAGCAGAGCATGAAGAAGGCCAGCAAAAGGTCCAGGAGCTAATCAGTGCCAATAAAGAAATAATTAATCAACTGGAAGAAAAGAAGATTTTGTATATTGATGTCGTAACAGAAAAAGCCAAGCTCAAAAACATGGTTTTCAGCCTGACTAAAAATATTGAAGATTTAATAAAACGCGAAGAAAGAGAAACACACGAGCTTGACGAAGATAAAAATATGTTTGCTGATTTGGTAAGCAAACTGGAGTTGGTCAGTGAAGAATTAAAACGCGATCAAGTTCAAATCATTAAACTGGAAGAAAAAAAAGCGATAGCTTTATCCGAGCTTGAACGGTCCAAATCCGATTTACAATCAAACGAGGAGGATGTCGCTAAAATCAAGGAAGAAAACAGCGTCAAGTCCTCCCGGTTAATTTCCTTAAAAGAGTTTCAGGAAGCGTCTAAATGGTGCAATGAAGGTGTCAAAAAAATAATCGAAAATAAGGAACACAGCGACAAATTTTACGGAGTTGTGGCCGATCATATCAGTGTGCCCCGGGAATATGAAGCAGCTGTTGAGGCTGTTTTGGGAGAAAAATTACAATATGTCGTGGTAAAAAGCCAGGAAGACGGCGTGCGCGCGATTGATTATTTAAAAAACTACCAGTTGGGCAGGGGCAGTTTTGTCTCGGTGGATTTGAGAAACAATAACGCGAAAACATACGGCGAGGAACACCTTCAGGAAGCTCAACCGCTGTTGCAGAAAGTTAAAGTCGATGAAGATTATAAACAAATTGCCGATTGCCTGCTTGGCGACGTTTTGCTCATACCAACCATTGAAAATGGCATTTCTCTCTGGAAGAAAAATGGTTTCAGAGGCACTTTTGTCACACCGGCGGGAGATATCATAAGTCCTCATGGCGTCTTGACCGGCGGCAGCGGCTCAGCTGTAGAGAAAAGCCTCCTGGCGACAAAAAGAGAAATTAGCGAACTGGAAACAGAAGTATTGGCGCTTGCCTCCGATCTGGAAGTAAAAACAAGTCAAAAAAATAATCTTATTTCCGCTATTTCACGGTGGGAAGAAGAACTCAGCCAGATAAAGACGGATATTCATTCGCTGGAAATTACCGTAAATGGCAGAAATAAAGATCACGAACGGTTTGACGCCGAAACCAACAGATTAAAACAGAGAATTGCCGTTTTGGAATTTAACCGGCAAAATCTTAACGCGGAAAAATCCGAAGCTGAAGAAAAATTGCAAATATTCAACGCCGATGTTTTACGCAAGGATGAAGAGGAAAAAGAAATCAATGAAGTCATTTCCGTTTTCAACGGAAAGAGAGAACAGTCCCGGGCGGAAATTGACGAACAGGAACGTTATTTAACGGGCAAGAAAATAGAGATGGCTTCCCTGGAAGAGAAAAAAGAGGGTAATCTGCGGACAATATCACGGTTGCAAAATGACATCATCGCCATAGCCGCTGAAAATAACGTGAAGGGCGAGGAGATTATCTCGTGCGAAAAACAGATTGTGGAATTAACTCAAACCATCGAAAATGAGCAGGAGGTGCTAAAAGAACTTTATCAGGGCTTCGCAGCGCAGGAAACGATTCTGGCGGAAATGAAAGCGGGACAAAATCGTGAAGACGCGCAACTGAAAGTAAAAGAAAATGAAATCAGGGAAATAAAAAAGAAACTTGATGAATTGCGCCAGCAACTGAATGAAATGGAAATTCAATGCAGGGAAGTGGCCTTAAACAGCGAAAATCTGAAAAGAGTAATTGCCGAGAAGCACGATGTCGATCTGGATAGCATGGCTGCGGGATTTGAAAAGATTGAAGAAGAAAAACTGGCCGAACTTATCGCCTTACTGGAAAAGAATAAACAAATAATCGATGAATTCGGCGAGGTGAACTTACTGGCCCTCAATGAATATGAGGAGCTTGATAAGCGTTTCAGCTTCTTATCAGAGCAGGTAGCCGATTTGAGTTCTTCTCTCAATGTTCTGCAAAGAACGATTACGCGCATTAATAAAATCTCCCGCGCCCGGTTTGCCGAAACCTTTGAAGCAGTTAATGCCTGTTTCAAAGAAGTATTCGCGCAGATATTCCCTGGAGGCCGGGGAGAATTGCTGCTGACTGATGAAAATGACTTGCTGGAAACGGGAGTGGATATTGATATTCAGGTTCCCGGCAAAAGAAGACAGAATGTTAATCTGCTATCCGGCGGTGAAAAATCGCTGGTTGCCGTCGCTCTGATTTTCGCCATTTTAAAGTACCGTCCGTCGCCGTTTTTGATTTTGGACGAAGTTGACGCCGCTCTGGATGACGCCAACACGAATCTCTTTAACCGGTTGATTAAAGATGTCGCCCAAAAATCCCAGGTGGTTATGATTACGCACAATAAGAGCACCATGGAAGTTGCCGATACGCTTTTTGGCGTCACCATGCAAAAACAGGGGATATCAACACTGGTTTCCGTCAATCTCAATTAAGTTCCTTCCTGAATCAATACGTTTTTTTTATGGGCATCATTGTCGGCTTCCCGAAACGTTTGTATACATGCGCCTTGTCGCCGCAATATCATTTTTGACCGGATGCGCTCTCCCTTCGGGGAGCGCGTAATAATTAGGACCTTGCGTTACCGGGAATTTTCGCGAATATGACGGAAACATCTTCTGGAAATGGCATAATAGAAATCTTTACTTCTGTCTAAAAAATAGTTATGAATTAATCATCACACAGGAAAGGTATTGTTCCATGGGAAAGATAAGCTTTTTTGAAAAATTAAAAACAGGGCTGACCAAAACGCGGGATGCTCTGACAAAAAATCTGGATAATCTTATTTTCGGTAAGAGGGTCATAGACAAAGAGCTTTTTGAGGAGCTTGAAGAACTTCTTATTTCTGCGGATATGGGGCCCCAATTTACTTACGACTTAATTGATGATGTCAAACAGCGGGTCAGCCGTCATGAACTGAAAAACGCTCAGGAAATAAAAAATGTTTTACAGGAACGGATGACGGCTATTTTGCAAAAGATGGACAGGCCCATGACCATTCCCCAGGGGAAGCCCTTTATCATTATGGCAATCGGTGTCAATGGCAGCGGCAAAACGACGACCATTGGCAAATTAGCCAGTTTACTGAAAAGTAACGGCCACGAGATTATGCTGGTTGCCGCCGACACTTTCCGGGCGGCGGCTGTCGAACAGTTGGAGGTGTGGGGAACACGCGTGGGCGCGCCGGTTATCAAACACAAAACGAATGCTGATCCGGCGGCAGTTGTCTTTGACGCTATGGCAAAAATTAAAGCGGGTTTCAACGGCGTCGTTATTGTGGATACGGCCGGGCGTTTGCATACCCGGGTCAATCTGATGGAAGAGTTAAAGAAGATAAAAAAAATTATTAACAAAGAACTGCCGGGATTGTCACCGGAAATATTACTGGTGCTTGACGCGACAACCGGCCAGAATGCCGTTATTCAGGCGAAGATATTTAAAGAAGAAATCGGAGCGACCGGCATTATTTTGACCAAGCTCGATGGAACCTCCAAAGGCGGCGTAGTGGTACGGATTGTCAGCGAGCTTGCTCTGCCCGTTCAATATATCGGAGTCGGTGAAGGATTGGATGATTTGCGCGTTTTCGACAGTAATAATTTCACAAAGGCTCTTTTGGATTAAAAGATTACGAAACTTCAGCAAGGTACGATGAATAAAATCTTTGCCATAGGAGACATTCACGGCTGCCTGGACAAGCTCAAAGAGCTAATGCCGAAAACCGGCATTGATCATCAAAATGACACATTAATCTTCATCGGCGATTATATTGATCGCGGACTATTCAGCCCCGAAGTTGTTAATTATATCATCCGTTTGCAGCGGGAATATAAAAAAGTAGTATGTCTCAGGGGTAATCATGAAGACATGTTTGAGCGTTATTTGGAAGGTGTGGATGAAGATATGTATTTGAACAATGGCGGCTTGAATACCCTTCATTCCTATGGAATTATTCTTTCGGATGATATTAAAAAAAGAAAACTTAGAGTTCCCGCGGGGCACCGGAAATTTTTCGAATCGCTTTTGCCGTATTATGAAACGGAGGATTACATATTTGTTCATGCCGGCATGAGGCCGGGATTATCGCTTAAGGAACAGACCATGCATGATTTGTTATGGATACGGCACGAGTTCATAGAAGCGCAATACGACTTCGGTAAAACAGTTGTGTTTGGCCATACTCCTTTAAATAACCCTTTAATCAACAAATATATGATAGGAATAGATACCGGAGCGGTTTACGGCGGAGCACTCACCTGCGTGGAACTGCCAAAAATAAAGATTTATCAGGCGTAAATATGAAAATTATCGAATGTGTGCCGAATTTCAGTGAAGGACGCGATCGAAAAAATATCGAGGCGATTGCCCATGTTTTTAAATCATTTCCTGATGTGCGACTGGCCGATTTCAGCTATGATGCCGATCATAACCGGAGTGTTTTTACTTTTTTGGGAAAGCCCGCAGATGTGCTGGAAGCGGCGCTTATGGCTTGCGGTAAAGCTGTGGAGTTAATTGATATGCGCGAACAAGCCGGAGTGCACCCGCGCCTTGGCGCTGTTGATGTCGTGCCTTTTATTCCGTTGGGTAGCGCGAAGATGAAAGATGCCGTTGATTTAGCTCATGCTTTCGGACGGCAATTATATGAGCGCTTTGGTGTCCCTGTGTATTTCTACGGCCACGCGGCAATCGTTCCCGGACGAAAGGAATTAGCCGATGTTCGCCTCGGCGGTTATGAAGCGCTGCAAAGTAAAATGATTAATCCGGATGAAGCCCCCGATATTGGCAGTCCCGAGTTTAACGCGCGGGCTGGCGCAACTGTTGTAGGCGCGCGTGAGCCGCTGGTTGCTTACAATATTAATCTAAATTCCGATGATTTGCGTCTGGCGCGAAATATTGCTTCGCGAGTCAGGGAAAAAAACGGCGGATTGAAACATGTTCGGGCCATTGGAGTCGTCCTGAAAAACCGCGGTGTGGCGCAGGTATCCATAAATCTCGTCAATTGCAAGGAAACGCCTTTTAAAATTATTTATGATCAGGTGGAAAAACTGGCGGCCAAACATGGTGTCGAAATATTAGAATCCGAATTAATCGGCCTAGTGCCGAAATGCGCCTTTGCCGGAACGAACCCCCAGAACCTCAAGCTTAAGGATTTTGACGAAAATCGTCTTTTGGAAACGCATCTGAGGGCGTTAGAAGATTAATCTTTATTTATTTTTCGCTTCTTTTTTCCTGGCTTTGGCCATTGCTTTGATAATTTTTTTATCGCTTCCCACCGCTTGGTCAGATCCGGTGGAAGATGATTTTGATTTTGGATAATCCGGAACCGCGCCGGTTTTTAAATCTGGCGACGGGGCGCCTTCATTGGGCAATTGCGGTTTTCCCGCGCGGCGCTGCCGGATTTTTTTGGCGACGGCCTCTGCCGTCATTTTACCGAACTGGCCGATGAAGCCGGCAATGAGGACCAGGACGACCCATTTAAGGACAGACCAAGATCCTATGTATTCCAGAATATCCATCATCTGTAGACTAATATCCTAATTTAATATAAGCAGCTGCCTCGGATTATCAAAAAGATAGTCGGGTTTGGCCGCGGCCATTTTTTCTTTAGAGTGCCAGCCCCACGTTACACCGACAGTTTTCACCCCGGCCTCCCTGCCTTCCTTGATATCACCGGTTGTATCGCCAATGTAATAAATATTTTCCGGCGCCACGTCATATTTCCCTGCTGCGTACAGTATTTTCTCTTTTTTGCTGAACATAAAATCCGACCCCAGAATTTCTTTAAAATATTCATCGTAATTAAAAAATTCCAGAGATTCTTTAATGGATGCGCAATCATTGGAAGAAACAACAATGAGGCAATGGTTTTTGTGCAATTCTTCTATAACCGGCGCGACTTCGGGGAAAGGTTTCATATCCTTAATTTTCACCTGTGCCAGAATATCTTCAGAGGCTTTCATGAAAATATCCAGGTCTATGCCCCTATTTTTCAAAGATTCATAAAAATTATCGTCAAAGAGTTCTAAAAATTCTTCTCTGTTTCGTATGATGGGTTGATGTATTTTTTGAAGATTATCCATCACGGTTTTCTCATAAACGGCCAGAGAGTCAACAAGAACTCCGTCAAAATCGAAAAGAAACATCTTCATAAACGTTTTTCCCCTTTATGCAGACGGGCGATGGATATGCGATAAGGTTTTTTCAAAATGCCCATCTCCGTGACGATTCCCGTGATAAAACGCGAAGGCGTTACGTCAAATGCCGGATTATAAACTTTTGTTCCGTTGGGCGCGCAAGGAACGCCTTTAAACTGTGTCACTTCTTCGCTTTTCCTTTCTTCAATCGGGATGGCGTCGCCTGTTTTTAAAGAAACATCAATAGTTGAAAGTGGCGCGGCCACGTAAAACGGAATGCGGTGCGCCCGTGCCAGAACCGCCAGAGAATAGGTGCCGATTTTATTGGCCGTGTCTCCGTTGGCGGCGATTCTATCGGCTCCCACAATGATTTTATCAATCTTTCCCTGCCGCATGAGAAATCCCGCCATATTATCCGTAATCAGTGTACAGGGGATTTTTTCTTTTTTTAATTCCCAAGTGGTGAGTCTTGCTCCCTGTAAAACAGGCCTCGTCTCGTCGGCATAAACATGCAGTTTTTTACCCTGCTTACTGGCCGCGCGAATAACACCCAGCGCTGTGCCATATCCGGCTGTGGCCAGCGCGCCGGCATTGCAGTGAGTCAGGATATTTTCGCCATCGGCAAGAAGCAGACTTCCGTATTTTCCCAAATGCCTGTTGATTTCTATATCTTCCGCAAAAATGCGCTTCGCTTCATGGATAAGTTCTGTAACCTGATCGCTTTGATTTGTTTTTTTTGTCCGGTTAAAGCGTTCTTTCATGCGCGCAAGCGCCCAGAAGAGGTTGCGCGCCGTTGGCCTGGCCTTCGCGATTTCATCGCAAATAGTGAAAAAATCCCGCCGGAATTTTTCCCGCGACTCGGACGGAAGCCGCAGGGCTCCCAAAGCCGCGCCCATCGCGGCGGCGACGCCGATAGCGGGAGCGCCGCGGACGGTTAAATCTTTGATGCAGGAAATGACTTCTTTATAGGATTTGCACGTAACGTATCTTTCGGTAAGCGGCAGTGCGTTCTGATCAATTAAAACTACTGTATTATTTTTCCAAACAATTGTTTTAATCATTATCCGGCAAGCATCTTTTTGAGAAGTTCGTTGACGAGCTTAGGGTTGGCTTTGCCCTGGGTTGCCTTCATGACCTGACCGACAAAAAAACCGAAAAGCTTTTCCTTCCCGCCGCGATAATCAGCCAGCTGACTGGGATTTGCCTCAATGATCAAAGTGATTGATTTAATCAATTCGTCTTCATCCGTAATTTGCACCAGGCCTTTTTCTTTGATAATTGCCTGCGGCGACTTGCCGGTTTTATACATGTCTTCAACGATTTCTTTGGCCATTTTTCCGCTGATAGCGCCTTCGTCAATCAACTGAATCATATCGGCCAGAGATTTAGCCGTGATGGGACATTGACGAATGTCGCGCTTTTCTTCATTGAGAAAGCGCATAACGTCGCCCATGATCCAGTTGCTGGCTGCTTTAGGCTGTAAACAGAGCTTCACTACTTCTTCGTAGTAATTAGCCAGCGCCTTATCGGCGGTAAGCACACCCGCGTCGTAGGGGGGAATCTGATAATCTTTAACAAATCTTTCCCGTTTAGCAAGCGGCAATTCAGGAAGGTCTTTTTTGATTTTTTCCACCCATGCGTTATCAACTAAAATCACCACCAAATCCGGATCGGGGAAATAGCGGTAATCATGGGCTTCTTCTTTACTGCGCATGGAATTTGTCGCGCCCTGCGCGTCATCCCACAGACGCGTTTCCTGAACGACACTACCGCCGTTTTCCACGATGTATTGTTGTCGCTTGATTTCATACTCCAGCGCGCGCTGCACATTGCGGAAAGAATTCATGTTTTTTAATTCCGTCCTTGTGCCGAATTCTTTCTGGCCTTTGGGTCGAATAGAAACATTGGCGTCACAGCGAAACGACCCTTCTTCCATGTTTCCATCGCAAATTTCCAGATATACCAGAATTTCGTGCAGGCGTTTGAGATAGTCGGCTGCTTCTTCGGCTGAACGCAGATCCGGTTCGCTGACAATTTCAATCAGAGGAACACCGGTGCGGTTCAAGTCAACGTAGCTTACCGGGTTGTGTTCATCATGGATCAATTTGCCGGCATCTTCTTCCATGTGAATTCTGGTAATGCCTATTTTCTTTTGCTCTCCGTTTAAATCCAGAAAAACATGGCCGTGTTCCGCAAGCGGATTGGCGTATTGAGATATCTGATAGCCCTTGGGCAAGTCGGGATAAAAATAATTCTTGCGGGCGAACTCGCATGATTTGTTGATTTCGCAGTTTGTCGCCAGCGCCATCTTCATGGCGTATTCCACAACTTTTTTATTTAACACGGGCAGAACGCCGGGCATGCCCAGACAAACGGGGCAGGTATGACTGTTAGGCGCTCCTCCGAATTTAGTGGGACATCCGCAAAAGATTTTTGTGTCCGTTAACATTTGAGCGTGAACTTCCAATCCGATGACTGTTTCAAATTCCATTATAACGCAGGCCTCCTCTTTTCGATTTCAGCGTTTTTCTCGTAGGCAGAGGCGATTTGAATTAATTTTCCTTCCTCAAAATGGCTGGCCAAAAACTGCATTCCTATCGGCAGGCCGCCTGACGTAAATCCACAGGGGACGGAAATTCCCGGAATTCCCGCAAGGTTTGTGGATATGGTGAAAATATCTGAAAGATACATCTGCAAAGGATCGTCCGTTTTTTCTCCTATTTTAAAAGCCGGCGTCGGCGTGGTTGGCGTAAGAATAGCATCGCAATTCTTAAAGGCCTCTTCAAAATCCCGCTTGATTAGCGCCCGTACCTGGGAAGCTTTCTTATAGTAGGCGTCATAATAGCCGGCGGACAAAGCATAGGTGCCGATCATGATTCTTCTTTTAACTTCCGCGCCGAATCCCTGCATGCGCGTCTTTTTGTACATGTCCAAAAGATCGCGGACATCCGTTGCCCTAAGACCATACCTGACGCCGTCGTAACGCGCCAGATTGGAGGAGGCCTCTGCCGGAGCGATAATATAATAGACAGCCAGACAATATTGCGTGTGCGGAAGCGATATATCCACGCATTGTCCGCCGCTTTGTTCGATAACCGAGATCGCTTTTTGAATGGCGGCGTTCACTTCCGGATCAATGCCTTCCACAAAATATTCTTTAGGAATGCCTACTCGCCAGCCTTTGATATCCCGCCCGGTAAACTGCCGGTAATCGGGTACTTCTGCGGGCACGGAAGTTGATTCTTTGGGATCGTAACCTGCCAGGACATTCATCATAATGGCGCAGTCTTCCACGTCTTTGGTAAAAGGGCCGATTTGATCAAGCGATGACGCGAACGCGATAAGACCAAAGCGGGATACTCTGCCATAAGTCGGTTTCATGCCGACAATGCCGCAAAGCGCCGCGGGCTGGCGGATGGAACCGCCCGTGTCGGATCCAATGGAAGCGATACATTCATCGGCGGCGACTGATGTGGCTGAGCCTCCGCTGGAGCCGCCGGGAATTCTCTCCAAATCCCACGGATTGCGTGTATAGCCGAAATATGAAGTTTCCGTGGAAGAGCCCATGGCAAATTCATCCATATTCGTTTTGCCGACAAATATGGCTCCGGCATCCGTCAGTTTTTCCACGACCGTCGCGTTATACGGGGGAACAAAATTATGCAATATGTGTGAACCGCAGGTTGTGGTGATGCCCTTCGTGCAGACAATGTCTTTTAAGGCGATGGGAATTCCGGACAATGGTTTTAGATGGCCGTTCTTAATATTCTCGTCGGCTTTTGCCGCCGCGGCAAAAGCTTCTTCCTTCATTAATCGAATGTAGGAATGCACCCGTTCTTCCACGGCGTCAATGCGTGAAAAAACGGACTCGGTAATCTGTGTCGCCGACACGCTGCCGTTTTTAATTTTTTCCTGCAATTCGTGAATGGTTAACTGATGTAACTCCATAGTCTCCTCTAAATCCTTCTATTTCATTGATGAATACTTTAAAATATCAATTTTGTAATGCTTCGGCGACGTTGAAAAAAATCTTCAGATGCAAGGCGCGCAAAGCCTGCGGAACAAGGCGTATTTTTTTCGTCCGTCGCTTGCGACGAAGGTTGCGGCTAAACGCTGCAGATGAATTTTTTACTGCTTCATCAGTCTATAACTTTTGGCACGCGGAAAAATTCGCCGCGTGCGTCCGGCGCGTTGGCAAGTGTTTGTTCCGTGCCGATTGAATCCAGTATTTTATCTTCGCGAAAAGCGTTCGTTGTGGCAATCGCGTGGCTCATCGGCTCCACGCCTTTGGTATCCAGCTCGTTTAACTTATCGATGTAGAGAAGTATATCGTTAAGCTGAGCGGTAAATTTTTCTTTTTCCTTGTCCGTTACGTCCAGACGCGCCAGGTTTGCCACATATTCAACTTCTCCGGAGCTTATTTTCAAAGCATATCCTCCTTAAAACACTTTCCAGCAGGGACTAATTCTGGAAATAACTTTATTGATGATCAAATCGGTTTCTCCATCGGCCTCGCTCTCCAGCACAGACAGTTTTTCTTCCGAAAAATGAGTTTCATCCAGCATTTCTTCCAGAACGGCCTTTACCGATTTGGTTAATCCGACAACATGATAACCGCCTTCAAGCACGGCAACTAAACGTCCCTGACAGCTCTTATCGGCAATATTAAGTAATATGCGCGTCATGGCGGCAAAACCTCTCGGTGTAACGCGCATGCCGCCCAGCGGATCCTGGAAATAAGTATCGAAGCCGGCGGATAATAATATCAGTTCCGGTTTAAATTCCTCGGCTACCGGCTGCAGAATCTTGTGAAATATTCTTACGAAGGAGGAATCACCCGCTCCCATGCATAAAGGGACATTGATGGTATAATATTCTCCCTGACCCCGGCCGATTTCCTGCAAATCTCCCGTTCCCGGGTAATAGGGATACTGGTGCGTGGAAAAGTATAAAATACGCTTATCGCCATAAAAACTATGCTGGGTGCCGTTGCCATGATGTAAATCCCAGTCCACGATTAATATTCTTTTTAAATTATACTTTGAAATGGCATGCATTGCCCCGATGGCGATATTATTAAAAACGCAGAAACCGGCGGCGGAATCCTTTTCCGCGTGATGTCCCGGAGGCCGTACAAATGCAAAAGCGTTATCCACTTTACCATCCATTACGCTGTCAATGGCATTACAAACTCCGCCAACAGCCAGTTTCGCTATTTCGTAAGTTTCGGGAGAGGTGGCGGTATCAGGATCAAGATACACGCTGCGCTTTCCCGCGGTGCTCGCTATAAATTCCACGTAGGAAGGAGAATGAATAGTTTCAATCTCTTTGTGGGTGGCGGGACGAGGCTCTATATGAATGAATTTCCAGGATTCCAGCGGATTATCCAGCATTTCATAAATTGCCGCGAGCCTTTCCGGACTTTCCGGATGAGCAAATCCAGCCGAATGCTGTAAATACCTTGTATCCTTGACAATACCTGTTTTTCTGGACAAGTGATCCTTCTTTTATAACGATCAATTAAATTTTGGTTCATTTATCACAAATGGCTTCAAAGAGCAAAGCATTTCCCCTGTTTTTTGATAACATTTTAGGCTTTTATTAATTTTTGTAAAAGAAATTCGATAAATTCCGATAAAGGCAGATCACAAAAAACATTGACAAAAACAGCAATCAATATATAGGTATACGTCAAATATGGAAACAGGGGATTAATGATAAACGTTTGGCGTGGGAGTGCTGAAGCTTATGATAATTTCTGTGATCGCGCTTATTCTCATCGGTCCAAAAAAATTGCCCGGTTTGGCCGGATCTCCCGGCAGGGGATTCAATTAATTCCGCGAAGCTCAAGATGGAGTAACCGATGATTTTAAACAAACATTACAAGACGAGGGAAAGCCAAAGTACGAAACACATAAGGACAATGGACAGAAAGAATCGCCTATGCTGAAACAAAGCGATGTCGAAGAATCCGGACCGGATTCATTCAATAAAATTTCCTGCAAACAGTAGATTCCAAAATAAATTTTCCGGATTGCAAATCAAAAATAAACGAAATGTTAAATTATGGGAAATAACGAGGATCAAAAAGATAACGACAACAGCGAAGACAGGAAAATGTCTTTGACCGAACATTTAATAGAACTGCGCAATAGCCTTACACGGTCTATCATAGCCATTTGTCTCGGTTTTTGTGTCTGTTATTATTATAAAGACTTCATATTCGATATCGTAACCAGGCCACTCACCCAGGTATTGCCAAAGAACAGCTATCTGATCTATACCGGATTAACGGAAGCCTTCTTTACATACATGAAAGTGGCTTTTTTTGCTTCTCTCATCATTACATGCCCGTATGTACTTTATCAGATATGGAAATTTGTAGCGCCGGCCCTTCATACCAGAGAGAAAAAATATGTCATTCCCTTTGTGATTTCTTCTTCTTCGCTTTTTATAAGCGGTGTTTTATTTGGATATTTTGTTGCCCTGCCGCCTGCCTTTAAATTTTTTGTCAGTTTTAATAATCAATATTTGCAGGCAATGCTGTCCTTTAAGGATTATTTGTCTCTCTTTGTAACATTTCTACTGGGGTTTGGCGTATCTTTTGAGTTGCCGGTGTTTGTTTTCTTTCTGACAAAACTGGGGATCGTCAATGCCGCAATGCTTTCCAAACAACGGAGATATGCCATACTAATCATTTTTATAGTTGCCGCCATTTTAACGCCTTCACCGGATGCTTTAAGCCAGATATTAATGGCAATTCCCTTGATGTTTTTGTATGAAGTGAGTATATTTGTTTCCCGATTTGCCGGAAAGAAGAAAGAGGAATCCGAAAATAAAGAATAATGGTTGGTAAAAATTATGCCGCTGCGCCAAAGAAGGTCAAATAAAAATTTTGAAAGAGACGGTAACGGAGAGGTTAAAAAACTATCTTCCCTTTTTACTATCTTACTGAGTGTGATTGTTGTTGTTTTACTGGTGACGGTTGGCGGGACGGTCGCCTTCTATGCTTTTACCCTGGATTTACCCGGAATTGACGCTCTTAAAGACTATCGTCCCAGCATTGCATCCCGTGTTTTTGATGATAACAACCAGTTAATCGATGAATTTTTTCTGGAAGACAGAAAACTTGTCCGGATCAACGAAATTCCGAAGATGGTGGTCCATGCATTTGTTGCCGCGGAAGATTCACGTTTTTATGAGCACAAGGGTGTTGATCTGCTCGGAATTACCAGAGCCATATTTAAAAATTTTGAAGCAGGGCATATCATTCAGGGCGGCAGCACGATTACGCAACAGGTAGCCAAGATGATGTATCTTTCACCTGAAAAAAAATATACTCGCAAGCTTAAGGAAGCGATTCTCGCTTATAAAATCGATAAGTACCTGAATAAAGATGAAATTATGAATTTATATCTGAACCAGATTTATCTGGGTCATGGAACTTACGGAATAGAATCGGCGTCTTGGGGTTACTTTGGCAAAAGCGCAAAGGATCTGAAGCTGAACGAGGCAGCCCTCTTGGCTGGCTTACCTAAAGCTCCCAGCACATACTCGCCGTTTCTTCATTACGAAAAAGCCAAACAAAGACAAATTTATGTTCTTACGCGTATGATGGAAGACGGATACATATCCAAGGAAGAAATGGAAAAAGCGTCCGCCGCGCCGTTGAAATTGCGGCCCATAAAACCCAAAGATAAAATTGCCGCTTATTTTGTGGAAAACGTCCGCCGTTATGTGCAGGAAAAATATGGCGCCGATGTTTTGTACAAGGAAGGTCTTTCCATTTACACGACATTGGATTTGAACGACCAAAAATACGCAAGCGAAGCCATGGAAAAAGGTTTGAAGGAATTGGAAGAAAGGGAGAAGTATCAACCCGGTCTTGTTCAGGGCGCGCTTTTTTGCATGGATGTGAGGACAGGCGCTATTCGCGCGATGGTCGGGGGACGTGATTTCAATAAAAGCGAATTCAACCGCGCGACACAATCCCGCAGGCAACCCGGTTCAGCTTTTAAACCTATTATATACACAGCGGCTTTTGATAAGGGCCTGACTCCGGCAACGGTCTTTGTTGATTCTCCTATTTCTCTGGAAGATCCGTCTCAGGAAGGCGGTGTCTGGAAACCGAAAAACTTTGACGAGAAATTCATGGGGCCGATTACCATGAGAACCGCGCTAATTCTTTCCCGCAATGTTGTCACCGTTAAAATTCTGCAGGAAATCGGCGTGGATTACGTGGTATCATACGCCGCAAATATGGGCATCACTTCACCGCTGGTACGGACATTATCATTGGCGTTGGGCGTATCCGGCGTGACACTGCAGGAACTCGTCCAAGCCTATGGTGTTTTGGCTAATCAGGGTAAAAAAGTAACGCCTTATTTCATCAAAAAGATCGTTGATCGCACCGGAAATGTTTTTGAAGAGACAAAAGTGCAGTCGGAACAGGTTATTGACCCCCGTATCGCTTTTATAACAACCTATGTTATGCAGGATGTCGTGACAAGGGGCACCGGCACGTTTGTCAGAAGCATAGGAAGGCCTGTCGCCGCGAAGACCGGAACAACAAATGACAATCGTGATGCCTGGTTTATCGGCGCCACCCCCTCCTTGATTACCGGAGTTTGGGTTGGTTTTGATCAGGAAATGACTCTCGGGAAACAGGAGGTAGGCGGGAAAACGGCGGCTCCCATATGGCTCTATTTTATGGAAAAGGCCCTGCAAAAAACGCCGGTGGAATCATTTCCTGTGCCGCAGGGCATTGTGTTTGTCAAAGTTAATTCCCAGACAGGAAAGCCGTCTGGCGGCGGACCGGGAACCATTTCCGAAGCCTTCCTGGAAGGCGCTGCGCCAAAGGAAAGAGCCGGTGGCGCGAGTGAAGAAAAAGAAGATCTGTTCCGATAAAATTAAACCTTGCCGGCATGACTGTTTTGTGAACTTCAAAAACCACCTGATGATCGATCCGGAACAACAACGCACCGTTTAATCTTAAAATGACAGCGGAAAAATACTGCGGGAAATGGAGTGTTGTTTCATAAACTTAATAATTCGCGATAATTTTTTTAAAAAGGTTTTTGATAATTCTCTTTACGGCGAAAAGGAGACTTTAAAAAATGTCAGATCGCAGCGCCAGCAGCACAGCCCTGGGAACATTATACATGCGGGCAGCGCATCAGTTGCTGGACGCGCGTCCTTTAATCCTTGACGATCCTGCCGCCCTCACCCTGCTTGGGGAAGATGCTGTGCGGCAAATTAAGGAAAGCCATGAACACCATCGTACACTGGAAGCACGTGCGTTGCGCGCTCATGTTGTCCTGCGTTCGCGTTTCACCGAAGACCGCCTTGCCGGAGCGGTTGGGCGGGGAATTGCGCAATATATAATTCTTGGCGCGGGCTTTGATACCTTTGCTTATCGACAGCCCCCATGGGCAAGGAATTTAAAAATCTTCGAAATCGATCAGTCGGCAACACAGGCTCAGAAACGCGCAAGGTTATCTGCCGCGGGCATGGCTAATTTGCCAAACCTGCGATTTGCCGATATCGATTTTGAACGTGAATCACTGCATGACGGGCTTATCAGGCATGGTATTTCCATGACCGTGCCGACATTTTTCTCCTGGCTTGGCGTTACCATGTATATTCAGGAAGAGGCGATTAATACCGTTCTTAGGACAGTTGCCGGATTTCCGGTTCAAAGTGAAATCGTATTCACCTTCACCCAGCCTCCGGATTTATTATCAGGGATGGAACGCAATTTCCATTCTTCGCTTTCCAGAATTGTTACCCGTGCCGGAGAGCCATTTGTCAGTTATTTTATGCCGGAGGCAATCGAGAGCAAATTGCGTGACGCGGGATTTAAAAATATAGCGTTTCTTTCAAATGAGGAAGCCGAAAAACGATACTTCAGCGGGCGTTTGCCGGACCTCTACATCTCAAAACGTTCCGCTATAGCTTACGCGATGCTTTAAGCATGCTGAACTTGACCTATAACACGAGATAAAAAATGTGGTTGACAAACTTTTTATTTTTCGTTATTAATTGAGCAAGTAAATTTAACGGAATGAAGGTTTATGTTTCTTAAAGTTATAGATAGCGGTATTATCCCGATACTGAAAAAAGTATTGGTCCTCGTAGTAGTCGTACTTACGGGGTCTGCCGCTCTGTATCTTTAGGAAATAAAAAATAAAGATACAAGCCGCAGGCTCCTGAAGCCCGCGGCTTTGTTGTTTCAGGCAAAAAGCCGCTTTTTCGAAAAGAAACTGGCGGCTTTTTTAGTTTTAATGAATTTACGTTTATATTACATTTGAGGGAGATATAAAATGAGGCTGAAAGGCACACAAATACTGCTGAAGGCGCTCGAGGAAGAAAAGGTTGATATTATTTTCGGGTATCCCGGAGGCGCCGTTCTTGATATCTACGATCAGCTTTATAAAAGCAATACGAAACATATTTTAGTCCGGCATGAGCAGGGCGCTGTGCATGCCGCCGACGGTTATGCCCGCTCCACGGGAAAAGTGGGAGTGTGCCTCGTTACGTCAGGACCCGGAGCCACCAATACCGTTACCGGCATCGCCACGGCGAATATGGATTCCATACCTCTTGTCATTTTTACGGGACAGGTGCCTACGGGACTTATCGGCAATGACGCTTTTCAGGAATGCGATATCACAGGAATAACACGTCCCTGCACTAAACATAATTTTCTGGTGCGCAATATCGATGAACTTGCTTCGACGATTAAAGAAGCGTTTCATATCGCGCGTTCGGGAAGACCTGGTCCTGTTCTTGTTGATTTGCCCAAAAATGTGATGGCGGCGGAAACAGAATATGATCCCGCCAATATAAAAATCAGAAATTATGAAGCATCATACAAACCGGCTCCCAAGAAAATGGCCAATTTTTTTGAAATGCTGACTGTGGCGAAAAGACCTCTGATTATGACCGGCGGCGGTGTTATTCTCGGGAAGGCCTCCGCGCTGTTGACGGAGTTGGCCAGAAGATATCAGATTCCGGTTACCGGCACTTTGATGGGGCTTGGCTCTTTTCCCGGGAGCGATCCGTTGTGGCTGGGAATGCTGGGGATGCACGGCACATACTACGCGAATATGGCCATAAGCCACTGCGATTTGCTTCTTGCCGTGGGCGTTAGATTTGACGACAGGGTTACCGGCACCATTGAGACATTCGCCGCCAACGCTAAAATTGTCCAGATCGATATTGACCCATCCTCCATTAATAAAAATGTCACTGTCGATTTGCCGATCATCGGCGATACTAAAGCAGTCCTTAACGATTTGCTTAAATTCCTGGATGAACATAATTATACCTATGAAGCAGCAAGGCGGCAGGAATGGCTGGGCCAGATTGCCGAATGGAAAGAAAAAGTGCCTCTGAGGTATTGCCAAAACGGCAAGGCCATTAAGCCGCAGTTTGTCATTGAAAGCCTGTATAAATTGACTAAAGGCGACGCGATTATCACGACGGAAGTCGGTCAAAATCAGATGTGGACTGCGCAGTTTTTCTCTTTTGATAAGCCCAACACTTTTATTTCTTCGGGTGGATTGGGGACGATGGGTTTCGGCCTGCCCGCGGCTATCGGCATCAAATGCGCCTTTCCGGATAAGCAGGTTGTGGACATTGCCGGTGACGGCAGCATCCAGATGAATATTCAGGAATTGGCTACCGCCGCGCAGTACAAAATTAACGTGAAAATAGTCCTGTTGAATAATGGCTACCTGGGAATGGTGCGTCAATGGCAGGAATTGTTTTATGAGAAACGCTATTCGCATACCGATATGACTTACGCCCCTGACTTTGTGAAATTAGCGGAGGCCTTTGGCGTTGTCGGTCTGCGCGCCAGTAAACCGGAAGAAGTGGAAGCCGTTCTCCAAAAGGGGCTTTCCCTGGACAAACCGGTATTGATGGATTTCCGGGTGTCGCGTGAAGAAGGTGTTTATCCCATGGTGCATCCCGGCGACTCCATTGCCAATATGTCGCTGGGTAGCAGAGAGATGATTAACTAAAGACTTCGTGAAAAGTCTCCGGTATGGCCCGAGCCCCGGCCTATGCCCTGCAAGACAAATAGGTTGCGCGTCTCGTAGCCGGAACTTTTGACGAAGCCTTTAAATAAATAATGAGTAATGACGAGGTTAAAAAATGGAAAAAAAGGAACACATCATTTCAATACTTGTTCACAACAAGCCTGACGTGCTGGCCAGAATTGCCGGAACGCTGGGCGGTAAAGGCTATAACATTGAAAGCCTCAGCGTGAATTCGACCACGCAATATGAAATATCAAAAATAGTTATGACCACCGTGGGCACCCAGGAAACGGTTACCCGTATTGAAAATCAATTGCAGAGGCTTGTCGATGTTGTACAAGTTGATGATTTAACCAATGTGGAATCAATTCACCGGGAGCTTATTCTGGTCCGCCTGAATTTAACAAGTGACAAAAAAGAGCAGATCAAGAAAGCGGTTGACACCAATAAATGGAAAGTAATAGTGTCCGCCGATACATATATAATTTTAGAAATAACGGGAGATCAATCGCAGATTGGTTTTGCTTTGGCGCGTCTGGAGCCGCTTGGTATCGCGGATATAACAAGAACGGGAATAATAGCGTTAAACTTGGAAAACTAATACAAATTATCAATATTTAATTACAGGGGGTTATCATGGCAAAAATTAATTTTGGCGGCGTTATGGAAGATGTCATCACATCGAAAGAATTTCCTTTGAAGAAGGCACAGAAAGTTTTGAAAAATGAAGTAGTGGCGGTGCTGGGTTACGGCGTACAGGGGCCTGCACAGGCTTTTAATATGAGAGATAACGGTATCAATGTAATCATCGGTCAGGCAAAGGAAGATAAAAGATACTGGAAAAAGGCTATCATTGATGGCTGGGTGCCCGGCAAAACGCTTTTTCCCATCGAAGAAGCGGTTCAGCGAGGCACGATTATTCAGTATCTTGTGTCCGACGCCGCGCAAAAAATTCTCTGGCCCAAGGTCAAGGCCAATCTGAAAAAAGGCGACGCCCTTTATTTCTCGCATGGTTTTTCCGTTGTATACAAAAAGCAGACCGGCGTTGTTCCGCCTGCTTTTGTAGATGTTATCATGGTCGCGCCTAAAGGGTCGGGGACCAGCGTCCGCAGAAATTTTCTGGACGGCAGCGGTATAAATTCCAGCTTTGCCGTGCATCAGGATTTTACCGGCCGCGCCATGGAAAGAACTCTGGCTCTGGGTATTGCCATTGGCTCGGGGTTTTTGTTCCCGACCACTTTCCAGAAGGAAGTTTACAGTGATTTAACCGGCGAACGCGGCGTGCTCATGGGCGCGCTGGCCGGCATGATGGAGGCGCAGTACAATGAACTGCGCAAGCATGCTCACACTCCCAGCGAAGCTTTCAACGAAACCGTTGAAGAGCTTACGCAAAGCCTTATCCGGCTGGTCGCGGAAAACGGTATGGATTGGATGTACGCCAATTGCTCAGCCACGGCTCAGCGCGGAGCTCTGGACTGGCGCCATAAGTTCCGCAAGGCGGTAGCGCCGGTATTTGCCGAACTTTATAAATCCGTAGCGACCGGCAAAGAAACGGAAATTGTATTGCGGGTCAACAGCGCTCCTGATTATAAAGTGAAGCTGGAAAAAGAACTCAAAGAAATGCGTGATTCGGAAATGTGGAAAGCGGGAGCCGCCGTTCGCAAATTGAGACCGGAAAAACGGAAAAAATAACAATCGGTTCCGTAAGAAGTCCATCCGCGCGGTATTTTGAGGCTATGTCCTCGGGCGCCGCGCGGCGATTTTAAAATATTTGAAATTTGTTAAATTAAAAGGGAGAAAAACAATGAGAAGCGATCTCATGAAGAAGGGCCTGGAACGGGCGCCGCATCGTTCACTTTTTAAGGCGATGGGTTATACAGATGAGGAAATTGCGCGGCCGTTAATCGGTGTTGTCAATTCCGCCAATGAAATTATTCCCGGGCACATCCATCTGGATTTAATCGCTCAGGATGTTAAAGCGGGAATCCGCATATCCGGCGGCACACCGGTGGAATTTCCGGTCATCGGCGTTTGTGACGGTATCGCAATGGGACATGCCGGCATGAAATATTCGCTTGCCAGCCGCGAATTGATTGCCGATTCCATCGAGATTATGGCCAATGCTCATCCTTTTGACGCTCTCGTTTTCATTCCCAATTGCGACAAAATTATACCCGGTATGCTCATGGCGGCGCTGCGCCTGAACATTCCGGCGATTTTTATCAGCGGCGGTCCGATGCTTGCGGGAAAACTTCAGGGCAAAGGCATTGACCTTATCAGCGTTTTTGAAGGCGTGGGAGCGGTTAAAGCAAAAAAGATGACAGCCGCCTCGTTGAAGCAACTTGAAGATTGTGCCTGCCCGGGATGCGGTTCCTGCTCCGGCATGTACACAGCCAATTCCATGAACTGTGTCACGGAAGCTTTAGGTCTCGGGTTGCCCGGCCATGGAACTATTCCCGCGGTGCTGGCCTCCCGTCACCGGCTGGCCAAACATGCCGGGATGAAAATAATGGATTTACTTAAGCGCAACGTAAGGCCGCGTGATATCTGTACGCTTTCCGCTTTTAAAAATGCCATTGCCGTGGATATGGCGCTTGGCTGTTCCACCAATACCGTTTTACATATTCCCGCCGTCGCGCATGAAGCGGGAATTAAGCTCGATTTAGACCTTTTCAATAAAATCAGCGGGAAAACGCCCAATCTCTGTAAGCTCAGTCCCGCCGGATATCATCATATTGAAGATCTGGATGCCGCGGGAGGCATTCAGGCCGTCATGAAAGTCATCAGCGCTCTGGGCGTTATTGATGAAAAGGCAATTACCGTAACCGGCAAATCGGTCGGAGCCAATTTAAAAAACGCCCGTGTTTTGAATACGGATATCATCAGAACTTTGAAAAATGCCTATTCACAGCAGGGCGGTATTGCGATTTTGCGGGGGAATCTCGCGCCGGACGGAGCGGTGGTGAAACAATCCGCGGTGGCGCCGGCGATGCAGATAAACGAAGGCAGAGCCCGTGTGTTTGATTGCGAGGATGAAGCCATCGCGGCAATCCTGGGCGGCAAAATCAAAGGCGGCGATATTGTGGTTATTCGCTATGAAGGACCCAAAGGCGGTCCCGGTATGAGAGAAATGCTATCGCCCACTTCAGCGATCGTGGGTATGGGGCTGGATAAGACCGTGGCGCTTTTGACGGACGGTCGTTTCAGCGGCGGCACACAGGGCGCGGCTATTGGCCATATATCGCCCGAAGCCGCGGAAGGCGGTCCGATCGCGCTGGTTAAAGAAGGCGACATGATTGCCATTGATATTCCGGCTAAATTGCTGAATTTGAAAGTAAGCAATCAGGAACTGGCTAAGAGAAGAAAGAATTTGAAGCCGTTTAAATCGGCGATAACGTCTGGCTATCTGGCGAGATACGCGAAGTTGGTGACGTCGGCATCAACGGGCGCAATCTTCAAAGACTGATTGGGCTGTTGAAAAACACTCATCTGCTGTGTTACGCTTCAAAACGCGCCGTTCAACGTATTGAATTATACGCCGCACGGCGCGTTTTTTGCGTGCCTTGCATCTGAGCATTTTTGAACAGCCCTGATATTTTGAATACGACCGTGGGGCAGACTCCTAGGCGCCGCGTTATCCTTTGAAATCAAAAAGGTATATATAGTAATCTTTAATTTGAGATCGAAATGAAATAAGAAGTAATTGCTAGATTATATTACTGAAGATCGCACCGCTTAGCGTATATCAATATAGGCTTGGCGGTGTATTTTTGCGAATTTACAACCGGAGATTATAGAAAGCCAAGTTTTAACTTGACAATAACATCTTCTTTCATTATTGAAAGCACATCTGCTTTTTATCCATAAAAAACAAGAGGGGGAAAACAATGAAAAAGTATTTTGTTTTAATGTTATCTTTTGTTTTTATTACCAGTTTAGTTTTGCAGGGCTGTACTGTAGCCAATCAACCGTATGTGAAAAAAACGCATCTGAAGCCTCGCCTCTCAAGGTGACTCGTCTTGTAACACCTAACCATCGTGTTTATTCTAATGTCGGCATGACCCTTACAATTGTTGCATCCGGTGTCCTTCTTGGAGTAGTTGGTGCGGGGCTTGGATATGCCATACATAATGCGGCATCCGTTCAACCCAGCAATCCTGAACTTCCCGATTACGGTAAGTTAGTAACGGATCAGTTTGTTAAAAGGGCGCCGAAAGAAATTCCCCATTGGCCCTCAATGACAATTGAAGATACACCAGTCGATACTGTTTACGAAAATTATAGTAAAAGTAGTGTTTCCGCAGATGCTAAGGACTGCTACGTCCTGGAAATAAAAGTTGATGAGATTAAAATCGAAACAACGACCGGTTTGAGTATTCAAACTACAATAAAAATGACGGATAAAGACAATAATGTGGTTTGGGAAAAAGGCTATGTATACGATCCTAACAATTTTTCGCGCGGGAAAAATTACGAAAGCTTAAAAGCCGACAATTTCAAATTGCTTAAAGAGGAATATAAATTCGCCTCAGAGGTGACGGTTACAGATTTTATAACGCATTTTAAGAATTCGCTGTCCTCAACTAATCAACAAGGCTAATATATTGCTCCAGCAGGGGACATTTATGGCTGTCCCCTGCGGGAGCAATAATATCTCTGAAGTGTTATTCTATACTTTACCTGATTTTTAGAATTCTATTATAGTCATTCTTTGTTGTTTTTCTATTTTCTTGCCGAAAGTATTTGGCGGACTCTTTCCAATTCCTGCTGATTATCCACTTCCACGGAATCATGAGGCGTGATGACAACTTTAATTTTATATCCGTATTCCAGAGCGCGAAGCTGTTCGAGGGCTTCGAGCTTTTCGAGCTTTCCCTCAGGGAGTTTGGTGAAGACGTCGAGAAAATCACGACGGTAGGCGTAAATACCATGATGTTTATAGTAATCTGCTTTCAGGGATTTGTCGCGCACGTAAGGAATCGTCGCCCGGGAAAAATAAAGGGCGAAGTTCTCATGATCCAGTACAACTTTAACCGCGTGCGGATGGGTTATTTCTTCTTCAAGAAGAATTTTATAAATCAGTGTGGACATAACAATTGACGGGTCTTCAACCAATGGCTTAATGACTTCATCCACCTGCACCGGTTCAAAGATCGGCTGATCGCCTTGAATATTGACGACAATCGCGTCAGACGCTAAATTAAGCGATTTTACCGCTTCGGAGATTCTATCCGTGCCGGAGCGATGCGTGGTTGCCGTCATCACGGCGTTACCGCCGAATTTATTTACAGCATCAAATATTCGCTTATCGTCAGTCGCTACGGCCACATAGGGGACGGCTTTGGCTTTTGCCACGCGTTCATAAACATGCTGAATCATCGGCTTGCCGCACAGGTCGGCCAGAGGCTTGCCGGGAAAGCGGCTGGATTCATATCGCGAGGGGATGATGCAAACAATTTTTCTCATGAAAGACACCGTAAAAAGTCCATTTTATTTTCCCAAATGCTGATCGTCGTTCTGTAAATAGTTCACGACATAATCCCGCACGGAATCTTCCAGAGAAGAAAAAGTTGCCGGACATCCGACCAAGCGCAGCTTATCCATTTCCGCCTGCGTAAAATACTGATATTGATTGCGCAGAGGTTCGGGCATTTCAATATATTCAATTTTCTGTATGGTTCTCATGGCGTCAAAAACAGCACTGATCAAATCATTCCATGTTCTGGCCTTTCCCGTTCCCAGATTAAAAATGCCGTTGACATCCGGATTCTTGAAAAGCCACCATAAAACATCGATACAATCTTTGACATATACAAAATCACGCATTTGTCCGCCGTCTCCATATTCCGGTTTGTAGGATTTAAAGAGGCGGACCTTGCCCGTTTCTTTGATTTGATTAAACGCTTTGAAAATTACGCTGGTCATATCGCCTTTGTGATATTCATTCGGACCGAAGACATTGAAAAATTTGATTCCGGCGATTTTGTTTTCCCATGAGTGTCTCAGGACTCTTAAATCAAAAACCTGCTTTGAATAACCATACATATTGATGGGTTTGAGTTCATTTATTTTGCCATGGTCATCGGAAAAGCCCTGCATGCCGTTGCCGTATGTCGCGGCGGAGCTTGCGTAAATAAAACGAATGTTGCGGTCAATGGCCCATTCGGCAAGCAATCCTGTATAAACAAAATTGTTTTGCCACAGATAATCGGCATCGCGTTCCGTCGTGGATGAACAGGCCCCCATATGAATGATCGCTTCGACTTCAAAAGATAACGTGTCGTTATAAATCGAGTCATAAAAGTCATCTTTATGGATGTAATTAACGAAGCGGAGATTGACCAGATTTTTCCATTTATCAGTCTTTCCCAGACGGTCGACGATTACGATATCGTCGATGCCTTCCTGATTAAGCTTCCAGACAAAAGCGCTGCCGATAAATCCCGCGCCACCTGTAACGATAATCATTTGCTTTGCTCCTCTATTTTTTATGCGACGGCCTTAAGTAATACCTAAAAGTAATTACTGTCAATAAAGAAAATATACCGTTGTTTTCAAAACAACCCATAAAATTTGAATTACTCTAAAATCTTTTCCACCCTTTGTTTATTGAATCCAGGGAGATTCGTTACCGACGGTTAAAACGCGGCAGGGGATATCTCCCTTAATCATTATAAAATTAATCTGTCTTCCCGTGATTCCGCCCGAGCCCCGATAAGAGAAAAATAAATCCTGGCGGCTGGATGTGCATAAATTAGAAACATCTATATTTTCCTCCGGAACACCGCAATTCATCATTTGCCTGCGGTTAGCTTCAGGCAAATCCACTATGCATTTGTTCAGTCTCTCCCCTGCAGATAGAAAAGCCTTATGATCTTTCTGGTTGAGAAAAGGATAAGTTAATTCTTCATCAAGTTCGAAACAGCATGGGCCGATAGCCGGTCCTATCGCCGCCAGAATATCCCATGGATGTGAACCGTATTTTTCATAAAGCAGGCGGATAACTTTCGCGGTGATTTCCAGCGCGGTGCCCTTCCAGCCCGCGTGAACCGCGGCAATGATTTTTTTTACCCGGTCAACAATAAATACCGGTACGCAATCGGCTGTTTTGATACAGATGGCCAGATTCTGGCGCGCGGTGACAATGGCATCATAATTCAGAATGCCATCCACGGGTAAATACTCGCCATACGGTTTAATGACAAAAATGTCATCGCCATGAACCTGATTCAGTGTGATAAACTGATCAAGCGGTATGCCAAATGCCATGGCCAGACGACCCCAGTTCTGTAAAACCGAGCTTTCCAGATCACCTTCCCTGAAGCTCATGTTCAGGGAAGCGTAATCTCCTTCCGACACACCGCCAAGTCTGGTACAGAAGGCATGCGTTAAAAAATCGCGTCCGCTTAAAAATGAAGATTCATAATACTGTATGGAATGTTGTTTTTTCAGATAAAACATTTTTTCTACCTCGATTTAACTTTTCCGTTAGTAGGGGTGGCATTCATGGAATTAATATTTAAACGCAGCTGCGCGCACAAATCAGCCATATCCCGCGGCATGTCCGTTTCAAACACCATCCGTTTGCCGTTTACCGGATGGATAAAAGAAAGATGCGCCGCATGCAGAGCCTGCCTGTTAAATTCTTTCAGCCGGGCCCTAAGCAGGGGATCGGCAATGGCGCGGATTTTGGAGGCGTTACCGTAAACGGCATCACCGACAACCGGATAACCGAGATCGGACAGGTGTACACGAATTTGATGAGTGCGTCCGGTTTTAATTTCGACCGTAAGCAGAGTAGCCGCGCCGTAACGTTCGGCAACTTTCCAAAAGGTGAGCGCGTCTTTACCCCGCTTGGTTTTTGTAGACATCTTTTTGCGATCAACCGTATGCCTGCCCACAGGTTTTACAATTTCTCCCTGATTATCTTTCACGTTGCCCCAGACGAGCGCCAGATATTTTTTTTGCACTTCATGCTTTTCAAACTGACAGGAAAGATGACGATGCGCCTCATCCGATTTTGCCGCCACAATCAGGCCGGATGTGTCTTTATCCAGTCTGTGCACTATACCCGGCCTGAGGACTCCGCCGATTCCCGATAAATCGCGGCAATGAAAGAGCAGGGCATTAACCAGGGTATTTTCAGGATTGCCCGGAGCCGGGTGCACAACCATCCCCGCCGGTTTGTTGATCACAATAATGGCCTCGTCTTCATAAATAATATCAAGAGGCATTTCCTGCGGAATGGCCCGGGCCTCCGCAGGCGGTCTTAGAGTCAGGATGATGACATCGCCTTCTTTAAGGCGTTGGCTGACTTTCGGCGCTTTGTTGTTAACCAGCACATCGCCTTCTTCGATAACCTGTTTGACATGCGAACGGGAAATGTCCACGTCGCTTTGCGCAAGAAAGATATCAAGCCTCTGGCCGATCTGGCTTC
Organism: Smithella sp.; assembly: GCA_035524255.1. Classification (GTDB taxonomy): domain Bacteria; phylum Desulfobacterota; class Syntrophia; order Syntrophales; family Smithellaceae; genus Smithella. The sequence continues at coordinate 123,194 of DATKPG010000039.1, forward strand.
TGTCTATCGTAACACTTATTTTTTTAGACTTATCGTTTGACATGAACAAGTTATTCCTCCGCTTGGCAGAAGTTATTCAATGCCGGCCTGTTTGCGGCAATAATCGCGGAAATTATTTACAGCGATGAAAAATTCCCGCATCATTATTACCCAGAGATAACGGCCGCGAGGCGTTAAACGCAAATAAGGGGGAAAATAACGAAAAGCCCTGACGATTTCAAAGGCTGCTATTTCCTTCCACAAAGTATTTATAAACTTGCCGTTATATTTATCCTGCAGAGCCGTGATATCCAATTTTGTGCTGAATAATTTCATCATAAAATCATAACTCATTTGATCGTGAAGATCAAACTCGCGGGAAGCCTGCAGGGGCAGTTTCCCCGCCTCCAGAGAAGCAATATATTTCGCTATGTCGAAAGAATTAGAATAACATGTTCCGCGCAGATAGCCTATGGCGCCGCTTCCTAAACCGGCATATTCGTCGTAGTCCACAACATATTCGTCAATCAGAGATTTTTTGCGGGAAAAGCACCAGGCCGAAGAAAAATCATAATTTTTTTCCAGACGTCTGACGATCAGTTTGTATAACTTTTCTTCGCCTCCAAAATTAACATTTCCCATGGTTTTTTCCATTATCTCCTGAGTTAAGGCGGAAATCATCAAGGGATAGAAGGTAACCTGATCCATGTTCATACTTAACAGAATTGCTAAATCCGCGTCGAGCATTTCGGCTGTCTGTCCGGGAAAGTTAAAAATCATATCGGCATTTAAGGTATCAAAACAGCCTTGCGTATTTTTTAGCTTATCTACAATAGTCTCGCCCGAACCGTATTTGTCATAGCGCCCGATTATTTTAAGTAAATCGTCATTGAATGTCTGCACCCCCACGGAAAGTCTTTTGACGCCGCTTTGCTGCAAAATTTCAATATTTTCTGAATTTAAGTGATTAGGATTTGTTTCCACGGATATGTCTGTTATAGAAAAAACCTCTCGCGCCATCTTCAGCGTTTCCGCCAGTTCATCAATCAGTACGGTCGGGGTGCCGCCGCCCACATATATGCCATTGAATTTATAGCCTTTTTCGTGATAAATTTTAATTTCGCGGCGCAGTGCTTTAAAATATCTTTTAGTTAATGTTTCTTCAAAGGTTATCCTGTGAAAGGAACAATAGGGGCACAGTTCTTCACAAAAGGGAATGTGAATATAGAGGAGCCGCTGCTTTTCATCGATACAGGAGGGTAATTCCGGCAACGCTCCCTCTTCAAATTTTAACGAACGGGAAAACTCCCGTTTCGCCATGCGGGTAACAATTTGATTAATCAAAGACATATCCTTACAAAACAGATTTTCATAAAATTGGGTCTATAGTATTGTTTAGCAAAAGAGTTATGATAATTGCAAGCTACAATTCCTTGAAATAATGATGAATAGGTGGTAAATGGCTCCAAAATAATTTTTTTAAGTGTTGTTTTATGTCATCCAAAAGAATTTTAACACTATGGACTGATGAGGGGGAAAACCCGAAGGATACTTCTGTCCTGAGAAAGAAATCCGTTGAATTGCCCGTGCCTCTGGATAAAGAATCGCGCGAAATCATTCAGACTCTAATAGATTCTTTTTTGGAGAAAAAAGATGAGGCCGTGGGATTGGCCGCGCCGCAAATAGGCATTAATAAAAGAGTAATTGTTTTCCGCAACAAAGGATTTGAAGAAAAGGGCAAGATAAAAAATGCCGGCGACATCGAAGTTATGGTCAATCCGCGGATCAATCAGGCGCGTGGTGAAAAAGTAACGATGCCCGAAGGTTGTCTGTCGTGTCCTGAAATTCAGATTGAAGTTGGCCGCTTCCCTGAAATTAAAGTGCGCGCCCTGGACGCCAAAGGGGAAAAAATTAATAAAAGATATGAAGATTTTGTCGCCCGCGTTATTCAACATGAAATTGACCATTTGGACGGCAAGCTCATTGTTGATTACGGAGGCGACATGTATTATCCCAAAGGCAAACAAGAATTCTTTGAAAAACTTTTTAAATATTAGTCCGCTGAAAATTTTGGATTAAATCTTGAAATCTCTTCTGAGTTGTAGTAGTCCTCAAGCCGGTAATAAATGCCGGGGCATGAAGATATTTCCCGCGAATTAAATCCCCCCGGAGAAGCCGGCTTCATTTTAAAAAAATCCAATACCTTCATTACGATCGTAATGTATTGGGGAATAATTTTTCCTGAAAAGTTACTTTTTGCGGCGATATGCCTGTTCTTTTTTGGCTATCGCTTATTGCAAATACGGAGTGATATAAAATTGAAAAAAACACCATTATACGAAAAGCATGTCGCCCTAAAGGCCAAAATAATTGATTTTGGCGGCTGGGCCATGCCTGTGCAATACACCAATGTCATTGACGAGCATAAGGCAACCAGAAGCGCCGCCGGTCTTTTTGACATCTGCCACATGGGGGAGATTGAAGTGAAAGGTCCGCAGGCGCTTGATTTTTTACAATTGGTTTTAACCAGAAATTTGGCAGATCAAGCCATAGGACAGGTTAAACTATCCGCTCTGCTTAATGAAGATGGCGGTGTTATTGATGATTTAACCGTTTATAAATTAAATGAAAATTTCTACATGCTGGTGACCAACGCCACACCCAAGGAACGTGACTGGCAATGGATACAATCAATTAAACAGTCTAAATTATTTGATTGCGATTTAAAAGATATCAGCGATAATACGGGGAAACTGGATTTGCAGGGTCCGCGCTCCGAAGAAATTTTACAAAAACTAACAGACGCTAATTTGAAAACCCTGCGTTTCTATCATTTTTGCGAATCCCGTGTTGCGGGATTTGAGGCAATTATTTCCCGCAGCGGCTACACGGGAGAAGATGGATTTGAAATTTATGCCGCAAGTAATGTTATTGGCGAAATATGGGATAAGCTGATGGAGACAGGCGCTGTTTTTGGTCTAAAACCGGCGGGTTTGGGTGCTCGCGACACATTGCGTTTGGAAGGGGGCATGATGCTCAACGGTCAGGATATGGACGAATCGGTAAGTCCGCTGGAAGTGCCTTATAGCTGGATCGTTGACGCACATAAAGAATTTATCGGCTCTGCCGCGCTCAAAGCTAAACAAATCTCCGGAATTAAAAAAAAGCTGGTAGGATTGGAAATGACCGGACGCGGAATAGCCCGCCATGGTTACAAGGTTTTTCATAATACGCGGGAAATCGGCGTTGTGACATCCGGAACTTTTTCGCCAACATTGAATAAAGCGATAGGTTTGGCATTTATAGATATTAACTTCAGCGCGCCGGATACGGAAATAGAAATTGCCATCCGCGATACAATAATTCCGGCAAAAATTGTGAAACTCCCATTTTATAAACGGGGAAAACTATAAACTGTAAAGGATATTCATCCGTGCGGTAAAATCAGACACTGCCCAATCGGCGTATATCGGGGCTTTTTTTATAAATGGTTAAAAACAATATTAAGGAGGAACATAATGTCCAAACAAAACCCCCAAGACAGGCTGTATTCCCGCGATCATGAATGGGTGATAGATAATGGAGACTCAACCGTAATCATCGGCATAACTGATTACGCGCAGGAAATGCTTACAGACATTGTGTTTGTTGACTTGCCGGAAATCGGAAGGAAAGTTGTTCAAAAAGCTACGGTGGCTGTTGTCGAATCGGTAAAGTCTGTATCCGATATTTACTCTCCGGTGGGAGGAGAAGTAATCGATGTCAATAAAATGCTGGAAGATACACCTGAACTGATTAATCAGGACGCTTACGGAGAGGGTTGGATCGTCAAAATGCGAATGTCCGACGTGGGCGAACTCAAGATGCTGCTTAGCGCCGCAGATTATGAAGAAATGCTCAAAGAGGAAAAGAAATAGAGATGGATTATTGCCCTCACACTCAGGATGATATCAAACAAATGCAGGCGGCAATCGGCGTTGCCGGCATTGATGAACTTTTTGCCGATATTCCACAAAAATTCAGATTGAAACAAATACCGGATATCCCTTCCGCCTTATCCGAACAGGAAACTGTCTCTGTCATGAGCGACCTGGCCCGAAAAAATAGACTGCCGCGGTTCAGTATGACCGGAGCTGGAGCTTATCATCATTTTATTCCGGCGGTTGTCGGGCATATTGTGGGGCGAACGGAATTTTATTCAGCCTATACCCCTTACCAGGCGGAGATCAGCCAGGGGCTTCTTCAGGCGATTTACGAATACCAGACCATGATTGCCCGTCTTACCGGCACCGAAATTGCCAACGCTTCCATGTATGACGGAGCTTCCGCGATGACTGAGGCCGCAATCCTCTGCGCGAAAATGTCCGGCAAAACTAAAATTATAGCTGCCCGGTCTGTGCATCCCGAATACCGGCAGGTTTTACAGACCTATTGCCGGGCAAACGGTTATACAGTGGTTGAACTGGCATACGATCCCTCCGGTCAGATTGATCTGAATGCTTTGCAAAATGAGCTTGACGATCAGGTTGCCGCCGTGTTGGTGCAAAGCCCCAACTTCTTCGGTATCATCGAAGATATTTCTTCCGTTGCCGATGCCGCGCATAAAAAAGGTGCGTTGCTTGTCGCCGGTTTCACCGATAGCACAAGCCTGGGAATCCTGAGGCCTGCGGGAGCGGCAGGAGCGGATTTTGTCGTGGGCGAAGGCCAGAGTTTCGGCAATCCTCTTAACTACGGCGGTCCTTATCTGGGAATTTTTGCCGCCCGCGAAAAATTTATGCGCCGGATACCCGGCAGACTTGTAGGCGCGACGGAGGATAAATTGGGCCGGCGCGGATTTGTGCTGACTTTGCAAACCCGCGAGCAGCACATTCGCAGGGAAAAGGCGACTTCCAATATTTGCTCCAACGAAGCGCTCTGCGCGTTGGCCGCAGGCGTGTATCTTGCCGCTCTGGGCAAAAATTTACGCAAACTTGCCGAACTTAATATTTACAAAACACAATATTTGAAAAATAAGCTCCTGGAGCTTGCGGGCTGGCGGGAGGTATTTTCCGCGCCAGTTTATAACGAATTTGTCTTGAGTTGTCCCGATGCCAAAAAGGTAAACGAAAAACTGAAAAATGTGGGAATCATTGGCGGCTATGAACTGCAAAAAGATTATCCTGAACTTAAAAATTCCTTGCTCTTTTGCGCCACAGAAATGATTTCTAAAAACGATATGGATATCGTGACAGAAATAATTAAATAATCGGCCTTTTATTAATACGAGGGGGGTCTGCCATTGGCATAAGCGAAGCAATCTCGCATTTAATGAATACCTGAGGAACTCGAATGGAACTGATATTTGAAATAAGCAAACCGGGACGCAGCGCTACGGATATTTCCAAAAGCGATGTGCCCGTTATTAATATTGACGACGCAATCGGCAAAAAATATCTTCGTAATGAGCTTGATTTGCCGGAAGTTGCCGAAATTGATTTAATCCGGCATTACACAAATTTATCACGGCGTAATTTCGGCGTTGATCTGGGGTTCTATCCACTGGGATCCTGCACGATGAAATATAACCCCAAGGTTAATGAAAATGTCGCCGCACTGCCCGGCTTCACCGGATTGCATCCCTATGTTGATGCCGATTTTGCACAAGGGAATCTGCAACTGATTTATGAAATGCAAAAATATTTATGCGGCATTTTCGGCATGGCGGAATTTACCCTGCAGCCGGCGGCGGGCGCGCATGGCGAACTTACAGGCGTCATGATGATTAAAAAATATTTTGAAAAAAAAGGCTTGAAGCGCCGCGTTATTTTGATACCGGATGCCGCTCACGGAACAAATCCGGCATCCAGCGCGCTTTGCGGATTTGAAGTCATGGAGCTTCGTTCAAACTCAGAGGGCGGGGTTGATATCGAACATCTGAAATCCCTGATGACGGAGGATGTGGCGGCTTTGATGCTGACGAATCCCAACACACTGGGATTGTTTGAACGCAATATCGAACAGGTGGCGCAAATCATTCACGACCAAGGCGGTTTGCTCTATGGCGACGGCGCTAATGCCAATGCTTTTATGGGCAAAACAAGGCCGGGCGATCTGGGCTTCGACGTTATTCAACTCAACCTGCATAAAACTTTTTCCACACCGCATGGCGGCGGAGGACCCGGCAGCGGTCCCGTCGGCGTGAGCAAAGCGCTTATGGATTTTCTGCCTGTGCCCCGCATAGTTAAAACCGGCGACAATTACAGTTGGTCGGAAAAATTCCCCGATACCATAGGCCGCGTTCGCTCTTTTTACGGAAATTTCAATGTGATTGTGAAAGCCTATACCTATATTCGCTCTTTAGGCGCTGAAGGATTAAAGCGTGCCACCGAAATGGCTGTGCTCAATGCCAACTATGTCAAAGAAAGACTAAAACCCTATTATGATTTGCCTTATGATCGGGGTTGTATGCATGAGTGCGTTTTTTCCGGTAAAAGACAAGTTGCCGAAAATGGCGTGCACACAACGGATATTGCCAAAAGGCTGATCGATTATGGTTATCATCCGCCGACGATTTATTTCCCGCTGATTGTGCCGGAAGCGATGATGGTAGAGCCGACGGAGACGGAAAGCAAAGAAACTCTGGACACCTTCTGTGAGGCCATGATTGCTATAGCCCGCGAGGCCAAAGAAAATCCTGACGGCGTAAAAAACGCGCCGCAGACCACTCCGGTTACAAGGCTCGATGAAGTACTCGCCGCGCGCAAACCGGATGTGTGCTGGAAAAAACCGTAAGTGTCGGCCATCGCGGGGAGTGCCTTGCGCATGGCCTGCCCCCGACCTGTTTGTGGATGGCTATTTAGTTTCTATTCGTGATGATCGAATCATGCAGAATAATCTATGAATCCATTAAACGAAAAATCACAAATCCTGCGCAAGCCGTCATGGTTAAAAGTTCGTCCTGCCTATTCCGGAGAGTGCCGCGAGATAAAATCAACTCTTGCGGGTCTTCAACTGCACACGGTTTGTCAGGAGGCGGCCTGTCCCAATATGGCCGAATGCTTTGCCAATGGCACGGCAACATTCCTGATTATGGGAAACATCTGCACGCGCGACTGTAAGTATTGCAATGTCGAGCACGGCAGGCCCGCGGCAATTGACGAAAATGAAATTCACCATTTAATAGACGCCGCGAATAAGATGAAACTGGGATATGCCGTAATAACCTCAGTAACCCGCGATGATCTGCCGGATGGCGGAGCTTCGGTCTTTGCTCACTGCATTGTTGAATTACGGAGGGCATTGCCTGCCTGCCGGATAGAAGTTTTAATTCCCGATTTCGAGGGGAATCAGGATGCACTGGAAAAAGTGATTCAAGCGAAGCCGGATGTAATCAATCACAATATGGAAGTTGTGAGACCCATGTTTGCGCGATTGAGGCCGCGGGGTCATTACGATGTGTCACTTAATCTGATCAAACAAATAAGTTCGTCCTCAGTTATTTCCAAAAGCGGTTTCATGATAGGTTTCGGAGAGGGCCGCGAGGATATCCTGCGGCTGATTGATGATCTGGCGTCGGTTGATTGCGCGCGCCTGACCATCGGGCAATATCAGCAGCCGACGCGGAAACACTGGCCGGTGGCTAAATACTATCACCCTGATGAATTTGCCGGATTCGAGGAGATAGCTTATCAGAAAGGTTTTAAATACGTGGAAGCGGGGCCGCTGGTGCGCAGTTCTTATCACGCGGCACGGGCATTTTAGAGGGCGTTTTTTTATATAATGACGTTATCTTGGAAATGATGAGGTATGAATATGTCTCAAAGTTATGATCTTGTTATAATCGGAGGGGGGCCGGGCGGCCTTGCCGCCGCGGAACTTACCGCGGCAAGGAAAAAACGAGTCCTCATTATTGAAAAAGACGGCTGGGGCGGCACATGCACGCACCGGGGCTGCATCCCCACCAAAGCGCTTCTTTGCTGTAGTAAATATTACGCGGATTTAAAAAAGCTAAAAAGAATTGGAATCAATGTAACGAATGCTTCCATTGATTTCTCCGCCATTAAAAAACATCAGCAGCAAATTGTTAAGGTTTCCGCTTTGGGCGCGCAAAAAGTTCTTGCCGATGCCTCGGTGGAAATCAGGCAGGGCACAGGCGAGATTATTTCACCGTCCGAAGTTCGTTTTACCGATGCATCGGGAAAAAGCGAAAATATCTCAACTCTAAATATCATGATTGCCTGGGGTTCCGTGCCGCAAATTCTCCCGGGAATTAATCTCTCCGAAAGAATTCTGACATCGGATGGCATCCTTAATTTGGGTTTACTTCCATCGAGCATAATCATTATCGGCGGCAGTGTCATCGGTGTGGAATTTGCCACCTTTTTCGCAGAATTGGGAGCGAAAGTAACCATCGTGGAAATATTAGACAGAATCATTCCTCTGGAGGATCAGGAATGCGCGGACATGCTGAATCAGGAATTGATCCGCTTGGGCGTTGCCATTAACACATCGACGAAACTGGAAGCACTGCAGGATACAGGCAACGGTGTTGTAATGCAGGCCCAAAAGGATGGCAATCCATTGGATGTGAGCGCCGATTACGCGCTTCTTTGCACGGGCAGAAAGCCTTTATTGCATATCGGGGAATTAGACAGACTGGGGATCGAATATAACAGGACCGGAATAAAAATAGATAAAAATATGATGACGAATGTAGCCGGTATTTACGCGATAGGCGATGTAACCGGCGGCATGATGCTGGCTCATCGGGCGATGCAGCAGGCAAAAGTCGCGGCAGGCCATATCTGCGGGCAAGATGATTTTTTGTATAACGAAAACTTTATTCCTTCTGTTGTATACAGCCATCCGCAAATCGCGCGCGTGGGCTATACTCAAAAACGTGCCGAAGACGAAGGTCTTTCCATAGAAGTTGTTAAATCCAATTACGGCGCCAACATTATCGCGCGCGCGGAATTGATGGGGCAGGGCTTTGCAAAAGCCATCTTCCATCAGGATAAACTGATTGGAGCGACGATTGTCGGCGAGGATGCAGCTGATTTAATTGCGCCTTTGAATCTGGCTGTTTGTAATGGGTTGACCAAAAAACAGATGCGGTCATGGGTGCTGCCGCATCCGACGTTGAGTGAAATATTTGCGTCACTTTGCGATTAAACAAAAAATTAATGATACAGGAGTCTATAATGAAATTAATTAATTATAAAGCCGTTACACCGGTTTATTTTGATAATGATGCGGCGAGCGGTGTTGCCGGCCGTGTGGCTGTGGGCAAGGCTGACGGCGCGAATAATTTTTGTATGCGGATTTTCGAGATTGCGCCGGGAGGGCATACGCCAAAACACGCTCATCCCTGGGAACATGAAATGTTTATTCATTCCGGCGCCGGAGAAATTTACGCCAGCGGCAAGTGGAATCCGATAGGTCCCGGAAACGTTGTTTTCATGCCTCCTAATGAAGAACATCAGGTTAGAAATACAGGCAAGGAACTCTTGATTCTGGCTTGTATGGTGCCGTCAATCGCCCCTGAAATATAGTACCAAGCCCTAACCGGAGAATGACTTTACATACCCGGCTGATTTTTCGCCTGCTATGTATCCGGTGGAGAAAGCGGCCTGCAAATTATAGCCTCCGGTATCCGCGTCAATGTCCATAACCTCACCGCAAAAGTACAATCCGGCAATTAATCTTGAAGCCATTGTGCGCTGATCAATCTGGGCCAGGGAAACGCCGCCTGCCGTGACGATCGCCCGCTCAAGCGATAAAGGCGATTTGACATTAAATCGGAGCGCTTTGAGGGTATCAACAATTTTCCCTCTTTCGGGTGCAGTGATCTGATGGGCCAGTTTTTCTTGATCAATGCCGGTCAACTCGATTACCGGTTCAATCATCTTGGCGGGCAGATATTCTTTCATGATGCCGCTTAATTTTCTTTTACTGGACTTATCCATATCCCGCTGCAGGCGCTTGTGCAATTGTTCCGGGGTTAAGGCCGGTTTTAAATCGATCAACAAAGATACAGGACCCTTCTCCAAAGCTTCAACGACAGACAGGCTCATCAGCAAAATAATCGGTCCGCCTAATCCGAAATGAGTGAAAAGCATTTCCCCGAAACGGCTTTCGATAACCGGATGCCGTGGTGATTTTTTTTCTCCGCGCCCATAGACGCAATCAGGCGTGAGTGTCGAATCTATTGAGTCCGCCCTGCCCTGAAAAGCCGTCGCGCGGACATTGCGCAGGCTCACCCCCTGCATGGATTGAGCAAGTTTTTGTTCATGAACGATCAGAGGCACTAATGCCGGTTTTAGTTTTACAATGTTGTGACCCAGCGCGGCGCTGATTTTGTAGCCGTCGCCCGTGGAGCCGGTAGATGGCCAGGTTGCGCCGCCCGTTGCCAGTATGACCGCTTTAGAGAAATGTTCTCCTTCCGGTGTCCTGACACCACAAGCGGCATTGTTTTTTACGATTATCCCGGTAACTTTTGTATTCAATTTTACACGGACGTTATTTTGAGATAGATATTTTTTTAAAACACGCACAACATCATGAGCGTCGTCAGAGACAGGAAATATTCTGCCGCCGCGTTCCACCTTGGTGGCAAGACCGAGATTATTAAAGAAGTCGAGCAACTCCGGACGGAAAAAATTATGAAAAGCGCTGAAAAGGAAACGGCCGTTCTCTCCATACATGGAAATAAAATCCTTCAGTTCCGCCGAATTGGTTAAATTGCAACGCGTTTTTCCGCTAACCAGAATTTTTTTTCCGCAACTATCTGTTTTTTCAAGCAGTAACACCGAAGCGCCCAGTTCTCCGGCACGGCCCGCTGCCATAAGACCAGCCGCCCCGCCGCCGACAACAATAATATCGCTATCTATTTTTTCTTTTGTATTCATATATTTACGCCTCCGTGTTCCCCTATGGGCTTAACATGAAAGGATATTACCGGTCAATCAGTCAATTCGGCAGCAAACGCACCCCACAGCTTGCTGTGGGGTAAGTGAGCGAATAGAGAATTATAATTTTCCCTAAGAATCGAAGATTTTCCGCGGCTTGCCGCGGAAAGCTTCCATTCGGCAGCAAACGCACAGGGAACTTACATAGGGGGTCAGCAAGCGATTACAGAGTTAAAATTTGCCATAACAATAGAAGATTATTTGCGGATTTCAATGAATATATTCGATACATATGATGAATAATTCCCCACTATAGGGTAATCATTCCCCATTTTTTGAATAAAAAAAAACAGGCGTTTAACCTGAAAATATATTTGTTATTAATTTCAAATATATAGGAAATATAAATTAGTATTTATTTATTGGCATACAAGTTGCTTTAGTGCATGTCAGAAATAATGTGGAGGTAGTTTATCATGAAGAAAGCTTTGTTGTATATGGTTGGCGCGATTTTTCTTTTGTCAACGTTAGCTTTCGCCGCTGATAAAACCGCTTCTCCAGTTAAGGCAAATGTTGTAAAGGCCGCCAGGATGCATGCTACCGGAAAAGTTGTCGAAATTTCCGATGAGTCTATTAAGATTGAACGTACCGTAAAAGGCGCTATAGAAAATATGGAGTTTAATTTAGAGAAGCCATCTGCCGGTATCGCGGTAAATGATTCCGTGAAAATAGACTACACGGAAAAAGATGGCAAACTGACAGCGTCAAGAGTGGCTAAAGTAGTTTTGAAGAAAAAAGAAGTTAAACCGTCTGAAGCAAAACCAGCCTCAGATAAAAAATAGTTGTAGTTAGTTGGAGTCCCTTAATTTTAAGGGGTATTATTAAAATTAAAAAGTAATTTAACAAGGAGGGTTTTAAGATGAAGCGTTTAGGATTGTTTGTTATCGCATTGGTTTTCGCATTTTGCACCACCGTTATGGCGGCTGAGCCTGCTGCCGCACCCGCTGCTGCTCCCGCGGCTGAGAAAGCTGCTCCCGCAAAAGCTGAAAAAGTAAAGAAAGCCAAGAAAGTAAAGAAAGCAAAGAAAGCAAAGAAAGCTGACGAGAAGAAAGCTGAAGAAGCAGCTCCCGCAGCAAAATAAGGTTGTAAAAAAACTTTATTGGGTTCGAATTAAGGGACAGGTTTTACCTGTCCTTTAATTTTGAGTATATTAAAATAAAAAGTGATTTAACAAGGAGGGTTTTAAGATGAAGCGTTTCGTATTACTGGTAGTAGCATTAGTATTCGCGTTTGCCACCACCGCAATGGCAGTCGATCAGGCCGCAGTGAAAGACGACGCAAAGGCCGTCAAAGTTGAAAAGAAAGCCGACGTAAAGGCAGCCAAAGCCGAAAAGAAAGCCGACGCAAAGGCAGTCAAAGCTGAAAAGAAAGCCGACGCAAAAGCAGTCAAAGCTGAAAAGAAAGCCGACGCAAAGAAAGCCAAAGCCGAAAAGAAAGCAGCCGATAAAGTTGATGCGGCTCCCGCAGCAAAATAAGGTTGTAAAAATTATATAAGGTTTTAAAGAGGGGACGGGCATTACCTGTCCCCTCTTTTTTGTCTACTATACCATTTCTAAATTAAAGCGCTATTTTTTTGGCTCAAAGTCGGCTTCCTCAACGTATGAATACGGGAGTGTCCCCGAAGGGGACACAATATGAATAGATCATTTCCTTACCGATGATCCGCGCCATGATGGCGTAGATCACAAATACGCCTCGTCGCCTTAAGCCTACCGCCTCAATATCATCTTTAATTTAGTAATGGTATTACTAGTCAATTATTTCTATTTTTGATATATAAACAATATGTTCAAGAATATGTTCAGGAAAGTCTTCAAGAAGATAGCCACTTACAATGATAATCTTACGGTGCGTGTAAGGCTGATTGCGCTGACTGTTGTCGGCCTTGCCTTAACGATGGCCATCTGGGGCTTTATTCAGATTACCGCTCTGGACAGGATACTGGTCGACCAGCAGGCAAAAAGACTTGAAGGCGTGGCCGATACAATCAGCACATTTTATCAATTTTTTCCGACAAAACGAGGCCTCCTGGCCCTTGATTCAGCTCTTAAAGATTTCATTCAATCCGATGTGCGTCTGGCAAGAATTGATATCTTTGATACCAGCCATAATGATGTTGATTATGTGGCAGGAGCCAGCCGGGTCCAATATGAATGGCCGGATACTATTGTTGCTTCCACAAGAGACAAGAATAAACCGCGTTATATCAAACTAGAGACAGAGAACGGACCCGCGCTGGGTCTGCTTTATCCCGCTTCCGGTGAGACAAAAGGTTCGCATATTGTTGTGGGCATCATTAGTTTTTCACGGGCGAATGCAGAAATTATAAGCAGAGCCCAGCAATTACTGATTTTCAGCAGTGTCGGATTATTAATGTTCATTCTGCTGGTATTAGGATTAAGTTATCGATGGATCATTGACAGACCCTTGAAGCTGATCATTCAGACCATTGATGAATTTCAAACAGGAGAATATGTAAACCGGATACCCATCGTGCATCTGGATGAATGGGGACAGATATCTCATCACTTTAATATCATGGCTGATGAGATTCAGGATGTCATGAAGAGAAATCTGGAACTTAACAGGCATCTGGAAGACCGTGTCCGTGAAGAGACGCTTAAGGTGGTTCAGTTGCAAAAACAAGTTACCGATCTTAAACAATTAACGGCTTTAGGACAATTGACGGCCAATCTTGCCCATGATTTAGGCACGCCGCTCCATTCCATTGGCGGTCTGGCCAACCTTCTTCTGGAGCGAGGGGGATGGCCGCCGGATGTCGCCCATAAACTTAATCTGATTGTTCAGCAAACGCAACGATTGGATAACGTCATTCAAAATGTTCGCAGGGCTACACGCCTTCCGGAACCTCATTTTGAAATGTTGACCATTGGGCAAATATTAAGTGAGACGCTGCCTCTTGTCGAACCGTTCATGCAAAAAAATAACGTGGAAATGAAAGTGAGCATTGATGAAAATGTCAAACCTTTATACGTGGATCGTTATCGTATTCAGACGGCGCTCATGAATATCATCCAAAACGCTCTGGAGGCAATGCCGCGGGGAGGAGAAATAAATATATCGGCGCAAAATCTTTCCCCCCTGAATTTTGAGTCGATAACAATCAGTGATACGGGTGCGGGAATGACGCCGGATATCGTTGAAAAAGTGTGTGAACCGTTTTTCAGCACAAGGCGGGATGAAGGCCTGCGCGGCCTGGGATTGGCAATTGTCCGCGACATCATCAAAGTGCATCGCGGCACCATGGAAATAAAAAGCTCGCCCCAGGAGGGAACCACCATTATTCTTTACCTGCCGTTATCGTATAATCCGGAGCACGACCAGCAAAAACCTGCTTCAAGGCAGAATTGAGAAGACGCCGTTAATATCCGGCGGGTATTGTTCAAAGTTTTGGATGATTTTTATTTTGTTGAAGGTGAAGATCAGTTATCCGCTGATAATTTTTCATCCATCAGGCCATAACGGCGAATTTTCTGACGTAATGTTTTCCGGTCGATACATAAAAGCTGCGCGGTTTTGGATTGATTCCAGGAAGTTTCTTTCAGCATTTGTAAAATCTTGTCCCGTTCTGCCGACTCCAGCGGTGATAAATTCAATGGGGTGACCTCTTCTTTTTTTTCTTTTTGCTGCTGGAACTGCTCCGGCAGGTTTTCCGGAAGGATTACCTCGAAAGGCGAAAGCAGCAAAGTCTGTTGCAGAACATTTTCCATTTCCCGGACATTGCCCGGCCAGCTGTATGCCATAAGCAACTCCATCGCTTTTACTGAAATGCGCACATTAGGGTAACCGAATTTTTTCAGCAATGATTCAATCAGCAAAGGGATGTCCTCTTTGTGTTCTCTGAGCGGCGGAACCCGCAGGCGCACGATAAATCTGTATAGTAAATCCAGACGAAAGCGGCCGTTGCTTACTTCTTCATCAATATTTTTGTTGGCTGCCGCCAGCACGCGCACCGCCACGTGGTGAACTTCATGGCTGCCGATTCTTCTTACTTCGCCGTTTTGCATAAACCGCAAAAACTTACCTTGCAGGGCGGTTGACATTTCCGTAATTTCATCAAGAAGAACTGTTCCGCCTGCCGCTGATTCCAGTAATCCGGTATACTGATGAGACGCGCCGGT
Organism: Smithella sp.; assembly: GCA_035524255.1. GTDB lineage: Bacteria > Desulfobacterota > Syntrophia > Syntrophales > Smithellaceae > Smithella. Next base: position 138,261 of record DATKPG010000039.1, read on the forward strand.
AAAGGATCCTTTTTCGTATCCGAACAGTTCCGATTCCAATAAATTATCGGGAATGGCCCCGCAATGGACTACGACAAAAGGTTTATCTCTGCGTGATGACATGCTGTGCAATGAACGGGCGGTCAATTCTTTGCCCGTTCCGCTTTCCCCCTCGATTAAAACACTGGCTGAAGCATCGGCAATACGCGCAATTTGTTTGTAGAATTCAACCATCATGGCCGATGAACCGATCAATTTCGGCTCTTCAGCCACCTGCGTTTGCAGTTTCATGCGCTTTTCCCGAAGTTCCCGCACATCAAGCACTTTTCTTACAATAGTACGACAGTCTTCAGGAGAAAAAGGTTTGCTGATATAATCCCACGCGCCCAGACTTATAGCCTCCATGGTTGTCTCCAAAGAACCGTAAGCGGTCATGAGAATAACCGGTAAATCCGGCCATTTCTTCTGCACTTCGCCCAGGAACTGCAGACCATCCATTTTAGGCATGCGGATATCAGACATGAGTAAATCATAGGATGAAAGATCCTGCGCAAGAGCTTCCTGAGCGGAGGTATAAGTTGTCACATCATAGCCGTCGAGACGCAGAACCTCCTGCAAAAATTCGCAAGCAACTTCATCATCGTCAATCACTAAAATATGTTTTTTCATAAAATTAACCTGTTTCTTATAATAAATCCTGTTTTTCTGATAAAAACAATTAAATAAAGAAAAGAAGATTATTAAGGCAGGGTCGCAATAAAAAATCCCGAGAGCTTTTTGCTGCCTAAAGCATTTTGAGCAATTATTTCACATTGAAATCTTTTTTCGCCGTTTTCTTCGAACTTTTTGACTATTTTACCGCTCACAATGATGGTTGCCCTGCCTTTTGTGTTTTCTTCGTCATCCCAATCAACCGGTTCTGTCATACTCAAAAAACGGGCGCTAAATTTTCTTAAATACTTGTTTTCAATCCAGGACGTCACGGCTTCGCTAACGATACCCATAATTAACATGCCGTGGGCAATAACATTTTTCATGCCGATCAGTTTGATGAAAGTTTGATCATGATGCAGAGGATTAAAATCACCGGAAGCCCCGGCATAACGGACAATATCAGTTCTGGTAATGGGCGCGGAAGTATAAACGGGCATTTCGTTTCCAATTTCAATATCGTTATAATTTACGACCATATCTTCCTATATTTCCATTAAGGTTGAGCGGTATTTCATTAACAGTTCGCCCTGCTGATTTATCAGTTCAGTCTCCAGGATGGTAACATCAATGGTTCTTCTTCCTTTTCCTTTTGTATACATCTCTACAACTTTCATTTTACGGGTAATGACATCGCCGGCATAAATGTTGTCAAAATATTCATATTCTTCTTCTCTGTCTAAAAGCCTGTTGAGGTCCATACCCAGAATTTTGATGGCGCCCATCAGTCCGCCGCCTGTCCAGAAAAAGGAACTTGTCGCGAAGGTCGGCGGAGCGACAATTCCTTTATAACCGGCTTTTTTCGCGGCTTCCTCATCATAATATATAGGATTGATTTCTTCCTTCCTTCCTTTTTGAGAAATGGCAATGGCAAACTCGATAATTTTATCTTTCTCTACTTTAAAAGTATAGGCGGGTAATTCCATTCCTATCTTTGATTTATCTGCCATCTTATCCTCCGTGTAGGTTTAACGGATACCATATTTCTCGCGGAATAGCACGATTTAATTACAAAATCATAATTGCCCCGATGTCATTTCAACCTCTTTTGGCAAGAATATAAAGCCATCCGTTCCTAACTCAAGACCGCTCCTTTTGCGGCGGAACCGACCAGTTTAACGTATCGCCGCATGTATCCGGCAGGGATATCACGCTTGGGTGCGATCCATTTGCTTAAGCGTTCCCGCATTTCATTATCACTTATGGCCACGCTAAGCGAGCGCGCCGGGATATCGATCATAATTTCGTCACCATCGATGAGCGCCGCCATCGGACCGCCCACATGGGCCTCAGGCGATACATGGCCGATGCACGGCCCCGCCGTGGCGCCTGAAAAACGGCCGTCGGTAATGAGCGCCACATTCTTGATGCCGTATAACTCCAACCCCATAGTGACCGCAAGCGTCTCAGGCATGCCCGGGCCTCCTTTGGGGCCTTCATAGCGGATTACGATAACCGAACCTTCACGAATGGTACCCCCGCGAATGGCTGCAAGCGTCGCTTTTTCTCCATCGAACACCTGCGCCGGACCCTTAAAAACCCGCATTTCAGAGGAGACGGCCGAGGCTTTGACTACCGATCCTTCGGGAGCCAGGTTGCCAAAGAGAATGACCGTGCCGCCTTCGGCCTGAAAGGGATGGGCTTTGTCCGGGATGACTGTTTCATTGATGATAGCCGCTTCGGCGATTATCTTCTCAACCGTGACGCCTGCCACATTCAAGGCATCCATGTGCAGATCATTAGCCAGTCGTTTCATAACCGCCGGGACACCGCCCGCCATATAAAAATCAATTAACCCGTAGGGGCCGCTGGGAGAGATTCCGCACAGGGTCGGAATCTTGAGGCCCATTTCGTTGAAGCGCTCAAGGGGCAATTCCAGACCCAGTTCATGGGCGATTGCCGGCAGATGCAGGGTGGCGTTGGTTGAACCCCCGATCGCTAAATTTACCATCAGGGCATTTTCCAGCGCCTGCGGCGTGATAATTTTTGCGGCGGTCAGATCTTCATCAACCAGTTCCACGATCCGCTTGCCTGCCGCGCGCGCCACTGCCAGCCTGCCTGCGTGAAAAGCCGGAATGTTGGCCGAGCCGGGTAGCGCCAATCCCATGGCCTCGGTCAGACATTGCATGGTGTTGGCCGTGCCCATGACCTCGCACGATCCGCATGTGGCGGCTGTGCATGTGGCCAGTTTGTCGAGCGGGTCGGTATAATATTTATGGTCTGCCGCTTCATTTTTACCGGGCTTGAAGCGGATATCCCATGAATTGGGGCCGCCCGTGACAAAAATGACCGGCATGTTCAGCCGGGCTGCCGCCATGATCATGCCCGGTATGATCTTGTCGCAACTCGCGATAAAGACCAGAGCATCGTAGCGCATGCTTCGGACATGGGTTTCGATGATATCGGCAATGAGATCACGCTGGGCCAGAACAAAGCGCATGCCTTCATGCCCCTCGGTCATGCCGTCGCACGGCGCGGGCACATTGAATTCGAACGGCAATCCGCCCGCGGCATGAATCCCTTCCTTGACACGCTGGGCGATCGTGTTTAAGTGCATATGACCGGGGTTGATTTCGGTAAAGGAATTGGCTATCCCTATAATGGGTTTAACCGATGCTTCCTTGATGTCCACGCCAGTGCCCATAAAAATGTATCGTCTTACAATACTGATCGGGAAATCGCTTTCGTCGAAAATTGCCTGGCTTTTGGGCTTCTTCATAGAGACCTCCTCATTATGACTTTGAAAATGGAATCCGCCTCAGAACCGCGTAGGTGTAAGACGGATTGTTGTATTTAATGGAGAACGGGGAAAATTGGTTTTGACAACTCCTTTAAAATAATTTATTTTGAAACAGCCCACGCGCGCGTTTGCGATTATTTCTTTTTGCCTATCTGCCATTACGCAGAATAAACATTAACAGCGAAACAGACAATCATAAAAATCACCGCAATGTAACCGATTGCTCTGATTCTTGTTCGCATAAATTCTCCTGTTTGAATAATGTTTTTTCTTTTAACACAATTATATTTTTACGGCACGTTCTTTGTTGCTGTAAGAGACGCAATGATATGGGGCTGCAATGTCTGAGGATTTCCTTGTAATGATGTATTTATAAGGTTACCATAAGCAGTTACATAAAGATTTTGCTTTATTTTTTCTAATTTATCAATTCTTCCGCTTATTATCCATAAATCATCAATCGTCATAAAATAGCGGGATTTATATCGCTAATAGACGAAACTAATCATCAATGCCCATGAACAAATATGGATGCCGTTCGCTATCTTTTATGATCAATATCTGATTGACATAAAATCATTCTTCATATAGGTCGAGCAACGTAAAGATGGCGCTTTGATTTAAACTTGGTAAAATTTAAGGGAGATTTTTTTATGAGTAATGCTTTGATTGGTCCCATGCGGCCTAACTTTCTGATTTTAACCCCCGCCTGCGTGCTGCTGGGAATCGCTACTGCCTTTTGGTCGGGAGCTTCTCTTAATCCGTTATATATTATTCTTATTTTAGCAGGCGCTCTTATGGCGCATACCAGTGTCAACGCGCTCAATGAATACCAAGATTTCAAGAGCGGACTCGATCTTATCACCGTGAAAACACCATTTTCAGGCGGGACAAAAAGTCTACCTGAGAACCCCCAAAAGGCTCACCTTGCGTTGATTACCGGTTTAGTCAGCCTTATCCTTACGGCCAGTATCGGTGTCTATTTTCTGATGGAGCGCGGGCCGTGGCTATTGCCTGTCGGCATTCTTGGGATTATCATTATATATTCTTATACACCATTCATTACGCGTCATCCGATTTTGTGTCTGATTGCCCCGGGGCTTGGATTCGGGCCATTAATGGTAATGGGCACTGATTTCATGCTGACCGGCCATTATTCCTGGATGGCCGCATGGGCTTCACTGGTGCCGTTTTTTCTGGTCAGTGATCTGCTGCTCCTTAATCAATTCCCCGATGTTGAAGCTGACAGGCAATTTGGCAGAGACCATCTGCCCATACGAATAGGACGCCCCTTAAGCGCCATCGTGTATATTGCATTTTTAATTTTGACTTATGTGTCGATTATTGCCGGATGCCTGTTGAAATTGCTTCCTTCGGGAGCTCTTATGGGCCTGGTTACACTGATTATGGCTGTTCCGGTGATGCGCGGCGTCATGCGCCACGCCGATGATGTTTCCTGTCTCATCCCGTTTATGATTAAAAACGTAATAATCAATGTCAGCACGCCTGTGTTTGTCGCTCTTGGATTATTTTTTGCGCGCCGTTAAAAACATGGCAAGTAAGGCACATGTGCTTAAATAAAAAATGTTCCGGTATTTTTGCATGAAGCGAGGCGAGCTTCCCCGGCTGATTTATTTCATTTAATCAGATGATTATTCCCGATTCAGAATGAAACTATAAAGATTTTGTGGATCATTGCTGCCTGCATCTGGAGCAATGGTCATATTATTGAGCTTGCTATTTCGATCCAGATTGGAAAATCGAAAATCGTTCCCATGAAAACGGCCGTTCTGAAAACCATTGGTTTAGACTTTACATCGTGGATGCCGTTTAAGATGGGAGTTACCGACAAACAATATTGTACTGGGCCGCATGGAATATCCTGCCAATGACTGGATTTCCTGTAAGGTAATATTTATCATGCATACTCCTGCGGAATGCCATTATCCGGTCTTCGGCTAACTTTTCATCCATGCTGTAGTATAAACATGCTCTTAGAATTAAAGTTTTGGTGAAAATAAAATATCTACAACGTTGCGGACGTATTGCTCATCTGTAATGCCGTAAGTAACTTCCTCCGGAAATGGCGTTACAGAGCGAAAATGACCGGCAATATCATTAAAAAGTTTTACACGCGCGTCCGGGTTGAGTTCATCGCGTCTGAGCATAGCCTGAACGGCGACGGCTGCTTCCTGCGGAGTAACAAGCTGGCGCAGGCGGGCACACAGATGCGGGTAGGAACGCAACGAATTAAATTTACCAGCCACTAATTTACTGACGTCCGGTTCAGCCAGCTCCGGATTTCTGACAACAATGGTATTGGCGGCAAAGTCTCCGAGCCGCTGCGCCCGGCCGCTGACTAAGCAGGCTAAGCCTCCCACAGCATACAATGCGGGCAGGTTGTCTATAAGACGCATAATGTTGCGAATTACAATCTGACTTGCCTGCAGACGCAAACCCTGCACATCCATGACACGAAGCCGCAGCAATTTTTTACCCAGCGTTTGTCCGCGCCAGTACCATTCCAAAACAATAGCATAACCAATGGAAATAATAAAATAGGCTATGATATACAAAGCGCTGCTTAAATCAACACTAACGATCTGAAAAAATTTCAGCAATGATCTTATAACCATTGTCAGAGTGAGAATACAGCCTATATCTACCGTCCATGCCAGAGCGCGGATTATGGGGCCGGCCAGAGTTAAAGAAAAGAGAATGCCTTCCGGTGTCCTGATTAAGAGTTTATTGGTTTTATTACTGTCCATGGCTGTTTCTCTTCGTTCCTGAAAGTCCCAAAAATAATACTAGCGCAATAAATTCAACTATTGCGAATCCCGTTTTAAGAGCGTAAGGAATAATGGGCTCATGGTATTGCGATATGAAAGCTTCAATAAATCCCGCCCATGTCAGCATCAATGCGATGCCAAAAATTAAAGTGACAATGTCTCCGGATACTTTTCTCAGCCGGCTTTTCAGCGGCACGCGTTCTCCCCAGCCGATCATTGCCGAAGCCAGAACCAGGCCGGTCTGGCCGGCCAGTAATAAAGCCGGGATCTCTATTACACCGTGCGGAGAGAGCCAGGCAACAACGAATGTTGTTTGCGAAGCTAAAATGTAATCAAGAACAACAGCGCCCAGCATAACGCCATTATAGAAAAGTAATAAAACCGTTCCAATACCATAAGTAGCTCCGAGAGCGATCATAAAAATGCTGACATGTGTATTATGGGTCATATAAAAAGCCGTACCGCGCATTTTTGTGTTTTGCAGTCGATCTTCTTTATTTGTTTCTTCTTCCATTACACGTTTGGTTGGTGAATCCTGTAAATGAGAAAAAGGTATAAGGATCGCCTTGGCATCGGGATCGATGGTGATAGCCGCACCGCCGAAAATGCACCCGGCCATGATGATTGCCAACGCTAGTAATAAAGCCTGAATATGGCGGCGAAATGTCTGCGGAAAAATGACAAAAAACCATTTGAGTGGTGAAAAGCGATGCGGCTTTTCCCGATTTTCATGAACTTCACCGTAAGACCTCGCAACCAGTGATTCCAGATAATGACGGATTTCCGGTTGGGCGGAAAAAGTTGTTATCTTGGCCAAGTCTGCTGCTGCGCGCTGGTAAAGATATTGAAAGCGTTTGACTTCATCCAGAGTCATTTTTATTTCCGGTTCGCTCTCGATTTTATTCAGACCGGATTCCAATTCCTTCCAGAAAGTCTCTTCCTCTTGTAAAAATTTCTGCAGGTCAATAATCATATGAGCTGCCTCTGTTTTACGTTAATATATTGAGATACAATTTGTGTACACATATTTTCGTTTTCCAAAATGGAAAAATTGATACCTCTCAGTCGCAAAACTTTTTTAATTTCCAGGAGGTTATGCAACATGATGTGACCGCCCAAATCCTGATATATAGCATCCAGTGAATCAACAGCGGGTGGCGAAAAGAGATTTTTTATCCCCCGCGGTTTCATCATATTAACTAAAATCAGATGCTTTCGGCTGATCAACTCCACATTTTTTATAAAACTTTCCGCTAACACCGGGTCATCAAGGCTGGTAAGAAATATGAGCAAGGCACGCCGTCGCAGTTTTTGTCCAATAAACATAAATAGATCATCAAAATCAGGATTAACGATCTGCGATTGTAAATTATAGAGAGAATCACGGTAAACATTGAAATGTGCCGCTCCGTTTTTAGCTTTAACAAAGGAACGCACGCGGTCGTTGAATGCCAGCAGGCCGAAAATATCTCCCTGTTTTTCGGCAACAAGCCCCGTAATTAAAGAAGCCGTAATAAAACGTTCCAGCATGGTTGCCGGATAAATATCATCAGCCATACGATGCTGTGCGGTCAAGTTGTTGGCATTGCGGGCGCTGAGACGGGATGCATCTAAAACAATGTATACTTCCTGCGTCTTTTCAACCTGGAAAACCTTGGTCACCGGGCGGCCTCGCCTCGCGGTTGCTTTCCAATGGATGTAATCATAACTGTCGCCGTAAACATATTCGCGTAATTTTTCAAATTCACGTCCCTGGCCCACTTGACGTTGCGCATGAATGCCGAACATGCCCCGGTTCAGAAAAAGAGCAGCTAAAGATTTTCTTTCCCTTGCAAGATTTGGATATACACGTACTTCCATATTAATACTTTGCGCTTTGCGGCAAGACCATAATCCGAAGGGGGAAGAAACTTCCATGTAACATTGTTTTAATTTAAAATTGCCGCGCCTTTGGCCGGTGCACGGCCAGGAAAAAAGCGACAATTCATTTTCCGCAGTTATTCTAGCTAAAAAATATTCATTCTCGACAGAAAGTTCTTCCGGAAAAGCCAGTCCGAGGCGGATCATTATCGCTTTAGCCCGCGAAGTTCTTATTTTAAATTCAATGGCTCCTTTTTTTTGGCTTGATAGACGCACTATCGGCGGGAATTCAACGCTGATGCCGGTAAAACGCAGTTTAGCCAGAGTTGCATCGATAGCCGCCAGAAATACAAACAAGGCAATTATGCCGTAAGACGATTCTTCGGCTGCCGTGAAGATTGCACCAATAATCATAAAAGGCAAAATGATCAGGGCAAACCAGAAGAGTAATTTGTTGCGCGGAGTAATCATCGGGGAACGCCTACTTTGGTCAGGACATTTTGAATGACTTCCTTAATGGTCAATCCTTCAATTTCGTACTCCGGTCTTAAAATCAAGCGATGCTCCATAACAGGAATAGCCATATATTTGACATCATCGGGGGTGACGAAATCCCGGCCTTCTATGGCGGCAAAGGCACGGCAGGCCAGAAGAAGCGCCTGAGTGGCACGGGGACCGGAACCGACCATAACGCTTTCATGCTGGCGTGTTTCACGGATAACTTCGACGATATAGTTGATCAATTCCTCTCGAATGACGATTGTTTCCAGAGCCGTTCGCAGCGCTGCCAAATCTTCTTCGGAAATAACTTTTTTTACGCCGCCCTGTGCCAGAATGTTTTCGGGTGATTCTTGCCCTGTCATACGCCGGGCTAGAGAAAGCTCATCTTCCTTCGTCGGATAATCCATGACGATTTTTAACATAAATCGGTCTTTTTGAGCTTCGGGTAAAGGATATGTTCCTTCATATTCAATTGGATTTTGTGTGGCAAAGACCGTGAAGTTGGGTGAAAGATGATAGGTTTCCCGATCAATGGTAACCATTCTTTCCTGCATGGCCTGCAAAAGCGCAGACTGAGTTTTTGCGGGCGCCCTGTTGATTTCGTCTGCCAGTAGTAAAGTCGTAAAGAGAGGACCTTTGGCCAGCAAAAATTCATTTTTCTGCATGTTAAAAACATTGGTACCGGTGATATCAGCCGGCATCAGATCCGGCGTAAACTGAATTCGGTTGAATTCGCACCCAAGCACATGCGCCAGTGTTCTCACCAGCAGCGTTTTTGCTATGCCCGGTACTCCTTCTACCAGGGCATGCTGCCCGGTAAATATGGCAATAAGAGATTTGTTTACGGCATCATTCTGCCCGATAATGACTTTGGAAATCTCCGCCTTTGCCGCAGATAGAATACCCAGAATTTGTTCAGTGTTCTTCATTTGTAGTTCCTCTCTGTCAAGATTTTAATTGCTTCATTGTATATTTTGATAATAGTATTTTCTTTTATAAAATGTTCTTTTTGCGCCAAAATAAGATTTTCTATTCTTTCCCGCCGGGGGGCCGTATTTTTACGGCTGAAGTTAGCAGTCTTTTCCCATTCTGCAAGACAGACTCTCAAAAGGGATTCGCGGAAAATCGAACGCCGCAGCATGTTCACAAATCCGGATATGTAATCTTTGCTAGAGTCAATATTGCTCGGCCGGTCATTTTCATCATCCTTTGCCGGAACGAGGCTGGAAGAATTTTTCCATATAAAAAGTATGCCTAAAATAATAATACTGATCAATAACCCCCGGAGATGATATTTGCCAAAGAGTGAAGCGATGCCGGGATTTTCATTAACTCCGAGATGCGTTTCATCAAAAATAATTTTATTGTGAGGACCGGCAAGCCACGTCAGCAAAGTGGGGTAGCGTTCCTTGAGCATAGCTTCGTTGCTGATAAAATAGGAATCAGTAGCCAGTACGATGCTGCCGCGCCCGAATCTTCTCTCCATCATAACGGGATGTCCCGATACAGTATACTGGCTAATCCAGTCAGATCCGGTATTTTCAAAGTAAGTTATTGCATGCCAGGAAATATTAGGGGGGAGTAATTCTGCTGCGCCGGACGAAAGAACCGCCATCGACTTTGCGGAACCTTCTTTGTCCTCCGCAAGGCTAAATTGCCAACGCTGGGCAAGCGAAATAAAGCATGGCCTCTCATCTGATTTCTCTTTTTTATCAGGTTCTTTTTTTTCGGTTGTTTCTTTTTTATCTGTCACCGGAGATGAAAAGGTCTGAGGCATAAGCGTAATAACAATACGCCCGCCATTTGAGACAATGCGTTCCAGCTTTTTTACATCATTTTCCGGCATGGAGCTCAATAAATGTTCATCTACGCCAAAATAGAAAAAAGTTGATTTATTGGCATCGGTGATTTTGTCTTCCTGACCATAATTGCGCTGTACATTCAGGCCGCTCAGTGCACCAAAGCTTTCATAAAGCGCTTTCGCACCCAGTGGATCAGTGCGCAGCGATGAATAGGCAGGATAAACATCGCCCGCTTCAAAGCTCAGGACAAAGAGTTGCATTGTCCCAATGATAAAAGCGGTAAAAATGATCAGCAGCAGGATTATTTTGGTTTTATAATTTATTCGCAATTGCGGTTATCCTTGTCTGATTTTCTTTAAATCTGCGGAAATTATCATCAGTAACTTCGTGCATTCCATACCACACGCCTTCATAAATGTGCATGTTACCGGAAAAGGCCGCCAGTAGTTCCGGTACGTCGTGCGCCTTGCGGTTCAATTCATGCTCATATTCTTTGTTGGATTTAAACCGGGCAATGATTATTACTTTTTGCAGGGCAAGCTGCGCCAGGCTCGCCAGGTACAATGCCCGCAGTGCGGAACGCAAATCGCCCTGTTTTATTAAATCTTCAGCTATTTTAAACCAGCCGTCAGCCGGCAACTCATCGGCCTGCGTATCTTCCCGGGATATGTCCGGCTTGGAAATTATTGGTTTTAAAGATAAATCCTGAGAATTTGACAGATAATTTTTATAAATGTGCCATAAAACAAATGCCAGAATTAAAACGGCGATTCCAATCAGCCCGTAAATCAGCATGCGTATTGCTTGCATCCATTTACCGTATGTCGGCGTTGTTGCTGAGGATGGCTGCGTCCAGCTTGACAGATAATCTACAATCCATTTAAAAATTTTTTTCAGCCATTTTTTAAATGGTTTTAACCAGTATTTTATGGAATCGATCATACCTGTAATGAGCTTGCCAATAATGCTGTCACCTTCCTTTTTAGTGATTTTTTCCTTCGGCATTCGCCAACTATATTCACGCTGACTGATGACATCACTTATGGAATGGTCAAGTTCAGAGGCGGAAATGGTTTTATCAACGGATTGGTCGTTTGTTTGAGAAGGCGCGCCTTCAGCGGCGTAAACTGAATTAAACGGCAGGCATAAGTTCATAGCGCCCAGAAAAATAATAATGGCGAGAATCGATTTGGCGGCAGTGGAGAATTTACTAAGCTCAACGTGCAGATCTTCGCCGGTTTTCATTGAATCGCCATAGAAACATCGCAACACATAGACTGCTTTGACCAGCGGATTCACTGCCAGATAAGTAGCGCTGACTGTCACCGCCAGTAACGTGGTGTTAAACATTCCCCATGTTGCGCGGGAAAAAGAGGTCTCCACACCGAAAAATGTGCTTAAAACGGTGGGGCAGATCAAAATGATGATGGCCAGATTGATAAAAACAAAAATGGTGAAAAGCGAATAAATCATAATGAAAATATGATTTTGCGCGACGGAAATATTGGCCTGTTTTAATGCGGTCAGGTACACCTCTTTTACATCACCCGTTTTCCCATTTCCGGTGACAGAAACATTATTGTAAAAAGCATATACCCAGGCAAAAGGCAGGGTTAAAACCATGGATACGGGCAAAACGAATAAGGCTGTCGGCTGGATGGCTGACTGTACGGTGATTAAACGCAGGATTCTGCGAAAGGTCCAAGGGGGCGGTTCTTCTCCCAGCAATTTTGCCCGCAGGCGGGCGGAAAATACCGCCTGCCAGCATTTCATCCAGATATAAAGAAATGTCAGCGATAAAGCGGATTCGGCGAGATACGTTTCAGCAAAGGTGCTGCGGCTCATATCCGCCCAAAAATAGAGAAAAGCGAGGATAAAGGGCAGGCTTCCCAAATAATATAATGCGTAGGCATCTTTGGGTAAAATACGCAAAAGGTGCGTTGCTTCTTCGATGATATCAATAGCATCCTTCCCCTGTGTAAGATCATTTTTTCGTTTCATTTGTTTATGCTTTTCCAGATTGTTCCTTCGTGAAAGGAAGTGGGAATAGAAAGCAATATTTCACCCAGATAATAGAAAAAAAGCCAAGCCATTAAGATCCCCAGCCCAACAAGAGTTATTCTTTTCAGGTAGCGCAGGCGAAAACGTTTGATAAAAGGAATTTTCAGAAGGTTTTGCAGACACTGCGCGCAAAGCATTCTGTCATCATGTTCGGTTACACATTCCCGGCAGAAATATTTTTTACATTCCGGGCATAGAACCGCTGCTTCCCGCTCAATATGATTAAAGCAGCGCCGCGCAGATAAATCGGTCATAATTTATCCTTCGGCACTTCAGCTTCTTCGCCGATACCAAAGAGCTGTTTCTCTTGAATCAACGGGGTAATAATATCGATGACTTTTTTTGCCGTGCTCAGACGTCTTAAAGAATATAATTCCTCTTCACTGACCATTGTGTAAAGGTGGCAAACACAAGTAGGTCCCATAGCCAGATTGATCAGAAAAAAGATAATAATAAATAAAGCAGCTACATAGCAAGGCAGCGCCATAAACTTAAATTTATAACCCAGAATTGCACAAACCAGTAAAAGAAAAAAGAATACGATGTTCCAAACCAAGAACCGGATAGTTTTGCGGATCATTATCGCCTGGATATCTTCATAATAAAATCTTTTGTAATCCTCGGTAGCTCCTGTGTAATATATGCAGAGGAGATGATCTTTGCCCAGCCAGAGTTTTACCCATATTCTGGAGACATCAAAGAAACTTATATGTTTGGGGCCTCGCCCGGGTAGTTTTTTATATTCTTTTTCCCGCATAACTCATCACTTTAGATTATATAAATTTACCCAAAACGAATGCCCATCCTGCGATTTGGAAACCGGATATAACCATCGCGGCGATGAAACGCGCTTTTGTTCGGGGAATGATGCTGCCCGGCGCCTTCCAGTAACGAATGGCGACGTAAATACTGACGGGCGCGGTGATAATTGTTATCCAAAAGATCAGCAAAGGAAGTATCGCGATATAAAGTGCGATACTATCGTAAAGCGTCCGGTGTGTCTCCAGATTTTTCATTTTATTTTTTTTCTTTCCCGCCTCCAGGCAGGAAGGGCAGAAATGCCCGCCATCAAATTCCACATCACACAAGGAGCATAAAAAACGACCGCAAGAATCGCAGTGTATAACAGCTTTCTTCTGCGGATGAAAAAAACAGCCGGCCTCCTCCATGATTAAACTTTCCGCAGGCCGCTTTACAATCTCTCTGTTCAGAGCAGAAAATGTTTTGATTAAAAGCTCAGCCTTACAGGAAGGGCATTGTGAAAAATCCGCCCCGTTGAAGATCTCCCGAGGCAAAGGCATTTTGCATTTGGAACAATTAATCGTACGGCTATCCATATTAAACTTTCTTTTTTATGATCACGCGCGTATTGCAAATCCGATCGTGGAGAGCTCTTTTTTCGTCGTCAAAAGCCACCATCAGGTAGCCTATTCCCAGAATAATACCACTTAACATATGAGCAAAGTAGCGTCCAAAGGCCTTTAAATAAGAGACCTTTCCGCCATCGGCATTGATTACTTTTATCCCGCTCACCATTTTACCGGGAGTTGCGCCGAATTTTCCGATAAAAAAAGTATAGTAGGTAATAACAAATGCATATTGCACAAATGTAAAAACCATCCTTGAAGGATCAAAAAATGCCGGTTGTTTTTTGGGAAAAAAATCAAATCCGAAAGCAAAAAACAACGCCATCGTAAAAATCCACATAATAATGCCGTCAACAAAAGCTGCACCGGCTCTTATCCAAAAACCGGCATAGTTCATTTCAATGGATAAGTCTGCGCCTTCCTTTAACCGCTGAAAAAAGGCCGGTTTGCAGGAGGCACAAATTTTAGCATCACCATATTGAACAAGGTCGCTGTCAGGGAAGGCTATACCGCATACAGAACATCGGTTTTGATTCAATGCGTCAGAAACAGAATCCATAAAATATCCTCGCTTTCTTATTTTGATTTTATGACGTGCAAGCCCGGAAGCAGATCATAAAGCATAAGCATTACTTGATCACGCCGCCGCATAGATATTTTGAAAATAATTTGAGGCTAATAATACAAGTTCTTAATCATATTGCAAGCAATAAATGAACACATTTTAAAAAAATCAATGTTGGTAACCGATTCGGTGAAGGTGTTTTGCAAATGTTACAGGATTGAAATCCCCTGATGTTGACGGGAAAAATTATTATCGCCACGTCAACCGATTTAAAAAATCCGCCACTTCCGGAAAAACATTACGGGTGATTTCTCCTCTGATGATGCCATGAAGATGAAAATGAACCTCCCGGTATGTTTTATCGGGAGACGAAATGCACTTATAAATATTCCTGCCGCTTTTTCCCTCTACTTTGGGGTCATTGTCCGCCTGAATAATCAGCGCGGGGATGAAAAGAGTGGGGAGCGCCGCGTATACTTTTTTCATCAGCGCCTTGACCTGCACGATGCTCCGTACGGGACAACGGTGATAGTTGATATCCGGGTTGTCGGGGTGGTTTACGACAAAATCCCTGTGCAGGCGTTTGATATTCATGGCGGAAAGAAACAAATTCCACCGGTCGAGCTGTTCCGCAAATCTGGAAGAAAAACTTTTGAACTTAAGCGGAGCGCTGATGGAGATCACAGCCTTGAACGCCCCAGGCTTGGTGACGGCCTGATGAAGCGCTAGTCCCGCGCCGGTTGAAAAACCGGCCACAACGATTTGTTCGCAGCAGGCTTTCAGAATGTTGTGTCCCCGGTTCACGGAATCCACCCAATCATAAAAGCTTTGCTCCGCCAGATCCAGCGCGGAAGTTCCGTGTCCCGCAAGTCTTGGCGCGTAGACAGTGTATCCCTGTGAATATAAAAAATCCGCCCACTCACGGACTTCCTCCGGCGCGGCCATGAGACCGTGGATCAGAAGCACGCCGCGATTTGTTTCCGGATGATGCAGAAGGTAGGGCTCTCCGATGTGACGGGGTTTTGTTTCGCCTTCCAGAAAGTGTTTTTTATAATCCCTTTCAAAAAGCAGGGATTCCTGCTGCATCAGTTGCTTACATTCGTCCGAGATTGACATAGTTTTGAAGTATCACGCCCTGATGGCCGAAGGGGCCGGTTTGTTAAATATCTTTAATGCCATTAGACGGCCTTTTGGAAATAGACGATATAAATCATCGCGTAGTGAAGCCCGCCGCCGATCAGCACCATGATATGAAAAAGCTCGTGAAAGCTGAAGATTCCTGGGATAAGCTTCGGTTTCTTCGTCGCGTAGATTATGCCGCCCAGCGTAAAAAACATTCCGCCGGCAAACAGCAAAATTCCCTGCGCGAGGTTCATATATGAAAGTATTTGTTTAAGAGGAATGAGGGCGATCCAGCCCATGACCAGATAGATAACGGCATAGAGAACTCTGGGCGCACGCGGGAAAAAAAGTTGAGAGATAATTCCCAATCCCACCAATCCCCACTGAATAGCCAGGATGGACCAGCGCCACGTACCGTTCAGATACATATAACAAATAGGAGTAAAAGTTCCGGCGATCATGCAAAAGATGGCGAGGCGATCCATTCTCCGCCAGAGAGACTTCTCATTTTCTTCTTTCTTAAAGGCGTGGTATAATGTGCTTGCCAAAAAAAGAAAAACTATCGAACCCCCATAGATCAGGGCCGTAATCAACGCTGATGCCGAATATCTCGCGACCAGCGCTAAAAATACAGTACCCACCGCCGCCGCGACGGCGCCGGCCAAATGTGAATAGAAATTAAAAGATTCCTGTTTTTTTATGCTCATGATGCTTCCCTTTTGCCAGTAACTTTTTTGTCATTCAAGGGAAGATTATAGTGGCCTGATAAAGGTGCCATGACCCGCCCGAACTCCAAATACTTCTAACATATTTTATATTAGAATACAGTTATTTTTCAATTGCAATAATCCATTGGAGATCGAATGTATTGATTTAATTCATGAAAGAGATAAAACACTGATTATTTCCATCCCGCTCCCCGAAGCCCTGGGGAATCACCGGAAAATTATTTACGAATAATAACCGAATGGGTTTTCAAGGATATCATTTAAAGAATACCCGGCTATCAACAATAGATACGTCCTTGCTCTTTTCGTGGACGATAACCGGATTCAGATCTATCTCGGCGATATCCGGCACCGTTGCCAAAAGCTGTGATACGCGGCAGATGACGTCGCAAAAGGCGTCTATGTCAGCTGTCATTTTTCCTCTTGCCCCTTGCAGCACCGGATAAGCGCGTAGTTTTTTGAGCATGTCCATCGCTTCGCTTCTTGTCACCGGAGCGAGGCGAATGGACGTGTCCTTGAAAATTTCGAGAAAAATGCCACCCAGGCCGGCTATGACAATTGGCCCGAAAACCGGATCCTGGCGTCCGCCGACGAAACATTCCACACCATCTTCCGCCATTTTCTGAATCAGGAAGCCGTCAATGGCCGGCTGCGGCTTAATTTTTTTGAAAGCGTCGTTCATGCCGGAAATGGCTCTTTCAAGTTCCTTATGATTATTAATATTCAATCGCACGCCGCCCACGTCGGATTTATGGGACGCGTCGCGGGAAAGAAGCTTTACGGCGACGGGGAAATCAAGTTTGCATTTACCGGCTTCTTTTGCTGACTTGACGGTAACGCCGTCTACGCATCGAATGTCCGCGGCCTCGGTAATTTGCAGGGATTCATTTGTCAGGGGAATACGTTTTTCAGCAAGGCAGAGGTTTTTAATTTTATGGATTGCGTTAAGGTCGATAGAAGAAAAAACACTTCCCTCCCTGGTATCCCTTGCTGTTTTTTCTTCGTAATAGGTGGCTGACACATTAAGCGCCTTGGCCGCCATCAATGGTGTTGAAAAGACCGGATATCCCTGGTCTTTCGAGATACTGAGCATTTCAGGAGCGTCGGTGCCCACGGTTACGGCAACCGGTTTTTGATATTTTTCCACCAGTCTGCTGACATTACTTAAGAAATCGCGCGACATTTCCGCTTCGTAACTGGATATATAAAGATGATTGAACAAAACGCCGTCGACATCCGGAAGTTTCAATGCCTCTTCCAGAATTCTGGTAAAGATGGTGTAATCAAAAATTTCTCCAAGATCCAGAGGGTTTTGATGGGCAATGACCCGCGTGTGATAAATTGTTTTTACCGTATCGATAAAAGCCGGGGGAAACTCAACCAGAGAAAAGCCGAATTTGGCGCAGGCATCTACGGTCAGTACAGCATGTCCGCCGGAACGGGAGAGGATGGCGACACGTCTGCTTTTCATCAGAGGAAGCCGGATAATTTTCACCGCGTTGATAAAGTCGATGCCATCCTCCGCGCGGATGATCGCGGCTTGCCTGAAACAGCCGTCGACCACCGCATCGTCTGCGGAAAGGGCGGTCGTGTGGGATTGGGCGATCCTGGCGGTGAGATTGCTGCGATTGGATTTTTGGACGATGATAGGTTTATCCGACCGTAGGGCAAGATCAAAAAAAGCCCTGCCGCGTTTAAATCCTTCCAAATACATGGTAATAATATCGGTTTTTTCATCTTTGATCAGGTAATCGAGAACATCCACTTCGTCGATCTGTAATTTGTTGCCGACAGCCGCGAATTTGCCGGGGATAATGGCATTGTCGCCGAAATCTCCAAGGTAGGAACCGCCGACCCCTCCGCTCTGGGCAATCATGGCCACACGTCCGCCGGGGGGTGTTTCAGCAAAGAAAGCAAAGGGCATCATCATTTTAATATCGAAATTCAGCGTTCCGATGCAATTGGGGCCAATGAAGCGGATGTCGTATCGTTCGGCAATATCCAACACCTTTTTTTCCAGAATATTCTGTCCTTCAGAGTATTCGCTAAAGCCCCCCGATTCGATGACAATCCGTTTAATGCCTTTTCTTCCGCAGGCCTCCATATAATCGGGAACGGTCTGCGCCGGAGAAATGATAATGGCGACATCGGGAATCTCGGGAATTTTATCGACGCTGTCATAAACATGCGCGCCGGCGATATCTCCTTCTTCCCGGCTGACGCCGTAAATATTTCCTTCATATCCTTTCCGCCGGTTGTTCAGCACGATGATGTGTCCCAAATTGATTTTCTTTACGGATGCTCCGATGACGACCATGCTGCGCGGATAGAAAAACTTTTCCATTTGTTATTTTAATCCTTTCTCACCCCACCATTTATAGGCAATTCAACAGATCATGCAAAATCGCAGGGAAATTATTTGCCTATTTTTGATTGAATACGGTTCTGGTATTCAATAATTTCGTTTCTCAAAATGTTAAGATCGGCGATGCGGTCATCAAGCCTTCGCAATTGATTGCCCATTAATTCCAGCAGTCGCCCCAGGACCTTATCATTAGATTTTTCAATTGTCCACATCGCTTCGAGTTCCTGCATTTCCGATAAGGTCATGCCCATTATTTTCAGGCGTTTGATCAGTTTCAGGCGCCGCAGATCCATGTCGGTATAAACCCGGCGTCCGCCTTCCATACGCTTGATGGAATTGAGCAGGCCAATTTCTTCGTAATAGCGAATGGTACGCTGGCTCATGTCCAGTTTTTGGGCTATTTCACCAATGGTGGTGAATGGCTCGTTTGCGTCTTCCATGTTTTTTGATTCCTCTTTGGATTATGAGTTGTACTGTTCTTTCAACTCTCGCTTTAAAATTTTTCCTGACGGATTTTTGGGCAGTTTATCGGCGATGAATACTTTTTTGGGGCATTTAAATCCTGCCAGATGTTCCTTGCAGTAGGCGACAATCGCCTTCTCATTGAGTGAAGAGCCCTTCTTCGGCACGGCTACAACCGCGACAATCTCTATCCACTTGGGGTCGGGCAGGCCAATCACCGCCACCTCTTCGATGGCCGGATGCCGGTACAGCACTTCCTCGACTTCACGCGATGCCACGTTCTCGCCTCCGGTTTTGATCATGTCCTTCTTGCGGTCGACTACTGACAGATAACCGTCACTATCGAAACATCCAAGATCGCCGCTATGGAACCAGCCGAATTGAAAAGCTTCGGCCGTTTTTTCCGGGTCATTCAGATATCCGGTCATGACATGGCCGGACCGGTGTACAATTTCTCCAACCTCTCCCAGGGGGACAAACTTGCCGTCATCGTCCATGAGGCGTGTTTCCACGTTGAGCACCGGTTTGCCCGCGGATCCCGGCTTCAAAAGCTGGTCTTCAGGTTTTAAGATGGTGGCCACCGGCCCCATTTCCGTCTGGCCGTAATAATTCCAAAGCTTCAGACCATGGAAGGTAACGGACAACTGTTTGATTATTTCCACCGGCATGATACTGGCGCCGTAGGCAGCCTTTTTCAGACTGGCGTGGTTGTAATTCCTGAATTCCGGGTGGTTCAAAATTCCGATCCATACAGTCGGCGGGGCAAACATATGCGTGATCTGGTACTTTTCTATGAGCTTAATCATTTCCAGAGGATCCGCTTTGTGCATGATCACATTGGTGGCTCCGATATACAGATAGGGCATAAGGAAGCAGTGGAGCTGGGCGCAATGGAAGAGGGGCAGGGCGTGGAGGCTTACATCGTCGGTTTCGTACTGGCCATCAAAGATACAGCTGTGATACTCCGACATGAGCGCCCTGTGCGAGAGCATGGCACCTTTAGGTTTTGACTCTGTACCGCTGGTATAAGGAATTTGCACGATATCTTCCGCGCTGACCTCCACCTGAGGTTCATCGAAGGGCATGTTTAACATTTCCGTGATCAGGTTGAAGAAGCCTTCGGGGATGATGGAATCCCCCAAGGGGATGAAGCCCCACTTTTCTACGGAAGAGAATTTATTCTGGCTTTGAGCGATAATCGGATACAGTGTGTCTTCTACAATGAATATTCGCGAACCGGAATGATTGATGATATAAGCTATTTCCTCGGCATTGAGCATGTAGTTGATAGGGACCTGAATGGCGCCGATTTTGGCCAGGCCCATCATGCTGATGGGATAAAGATGGGAGTTGTATGCGTAGACCGCCACCCTGTCGCCTTTTTTAATCCCGCAGCTTGTCATGAGATTGGCAAAACGCCTTGCTTCCCGCTCGAGATCATAGAATGAAAGTTTCAAGTCACGGAAGATAATGGCCGTCTTGTCACCATATTTCGTTGCCGCCCTGCGGGCCATATCTCCGATGGTATCGCGATTGATGATGTTGCTCATATGTTTTAACCTTTCAGTTCCTTGTATCTTTAAGATTGATATTTTTTTTCGAATATTTCCTTCATTTTAAATTTCTGAATCTTGCCGCTGGCTGTCATCGGGTAGCCCTCGACGAACTCCCAGTATTTGGGAATCTTGTGACGGGCTATTTTCCCTTTGCAAAATTCAATGAGCTCTTCGGCCGTTGCCGTTTGTCCGCTCTTTAGCTGAATGGCGGCCAGCACCTGTTCGCCATATTTTTTATCGGCAATGCCGATAACCTGCACATTCATTACTTTGGGATTTTTATAGAGAAATTCCTCCAGTTCGCGGGGATATATGTTTTCACCGCCGCGGATGATCATATCCTTGATTCGCCCGGTCACTTTGAAATATCCCTGTTCATCAACCGTTCCCAAATCTCCCGTATGGAGCCAGCCTTCCTTGTCGATGGTTTCTGCTGTTGCCTCCGGCATTTTATAATAGCCCTTCATGACGCAGGCGCTTCTTGTTACGATCTCACCCTGCACATTTGTGGGCGTGTCTTCGCCCGTTTCCGGATCAATGATCTTGCCTTCGATATCGGGCAGGAGCCGGCCGACGGATGCCACGCGCAGCTTCACAGGATCATCGCGCCGCGTCATGGTCATGACGGGAGAAGATTCCGTCTGACCGAAGGCAATGACGATTTCGGAACAGTGCATTTTCGTGCGCACCTGATTCATCGACTCCTCCGGACAGGGGGCTCCGGCCATAATGCCCGTGCGCAGAGAACTCATGTCATATTTTTCAAAATCGGGATGATTCAGCATCGTCACAAACATTGTCGGCACGCCGTTGACGGCGGTGCAACGCTCCGCGGCGATAAATTGAAGCGCTTTGAGCGCGTCAAAAGATTCCAATATGACCATGGTTGAACCATGGTAAATGCAGTTAAGCGTGCTCATCACACATCCGAAACAGTGAAACATCGGCACCTGAATCAGCAGGCTGTCTTTTTGAGTCATGCCCATGACATCTCCGACCATCCGGGCGTTGTTGACAATATTGTGATGGGTCAGCATGACACCTTTCGGAAAACCTGTGGTGCCTGATGTATATTGCATGTTGATCACATCATCATCGGAAAGAGAATTCATCCGGTCATCCAGTTCCTGCCCTGTTATTTTCTCTCCCATCTTGATTAAATCGGAAAATTTGAACATGCCGGGTGTGTTTTCTTTTTTGCCGATATAGATCACGTTTTTTAAAAGCGGCAGTTTTTCCGATACCAGAGAACCCGCTTTGCAGGAATTAAGCTCGGGGGCGACCTTACGGACAGTATCGTAAAAGCTGGTGTCCCGGTAAGTATCGATGAGAAACAAACTCGTGGAATCAGACTGCTTCATAATATATTCCAGTTCATGAGTTTGATAATTTGTGTTGATCGTCACCAGTACGCCGCCGACCATTCCCAGAGCCGACTGCAGATAAACCCATTCGGGAACATTGGTCGTCCAGACGGCGATGTGATCGCCACGCTTTATGCCCATTGCCATGAGTCCCCTGGCAATATCCCGGCATGTTTCGTAAAATTCGCGGTAAGTCTGCCGGATACCGTACTCCGAAGAAACAATAGCCATATTCTCCGGATGACGCGCGGCTGTGTCTTTGACTAGCTGCCCTATCGTTTTATTAACAAATTCTGACATCTCAAAACCTCCCAGGATCTGATTTCTTATGATTAAAACCTGCAATAAAATTCCATTTTACGTAAGGATGGCAGCGGAGATATATTTTCAATATTACAAGCATTTTCTATTTTAATGCCACCTTACGTTAACTGGCACAATATAGACGAAAAATATTTTGTGTCAAGTAATTTTAATGATGTGGAAAAAGTCAGCGGTTTTCTAAACTTACATGGCAAAACCGTAGTCATAAATATAGTTTGCGCATTGGCCGCGAAGTATGATTATGTGCATTGAAAAATTTTTTTAAGATGGATGGTTTATGGAAAAGACGCTTTTATTTCTATTTTTGATTTTATTTCTGGGCAGAATAATCTGGCGATTTATTTTACAAAAGCTCAATATCAGGCATCTGCGTTATCACGGCAAAGAAATTCCGCCCGTTTTTCAGGGCATTATTGATGAAACGACTCTGACGAAAATGGTGGATTATACTTATGATAATTCACGTTTGGAGACTAAGGAAAATTTAGCGGAGGATATTCTGGAACTTGCCATATTATTTCTTGTTCTGCCTGCACTTGTTGCTAAAATGGCTGGATTGCCTATACACATCATCTGGCAGGCGCTGATTTTTTTCGGAGTGCTGTCGGCAATCGGCGGTGCCGCCGGAATCCCCTTCGATATTTACCACACTTTTGTTTTGGAAAAGAAATACGGTTTTTCCACAATTACATGGAAACTCTGGCTGACCGATCTGATAAAGTCCGTGCTTATTTCTGCTGTTTTAATGGGATTAATGCTTTCCGCATTTATGGCTTTTATTCTTTACCTGCCTAAAAGCTGGTGGTTTTGGGCCTGGATATTTTTTACTTCATTCGAGATATTGCTCATGTGGCTTTATCCTGTGATAATCGCGCCGCTCTTTAATAAATATGAACCGATAAAAGACGAGCTTCTTAAAGAAAAAATCACATCACTGCTTATGAAAGTCGGATTAAAGGCAAAAGGAATTTATCAGGTCGATGAGGGTAAACGTTCCAAACACACAAACGCCTATTTTACGGGCATCGGTAGAACAAAGCGTATTGTACTGTTTGACACGTTACTTGCTTCGCATTCTCATGAAGAAATACTGGCGGTGCTCGCCCATGAAATAGGCCATTGGAAAAAGAAACATATCCTGAAACAATTGATATTTATGATCGCCGTGTCACTGGCCGGTTTCTATTTTATTTATTGGGTGGTGAACTGGCCGCCTCTATATTATGCGTTCGGATTGAAATACACGCCTGTTTACGCCGGTTTATTGCTGATTTCGCTTTATTTGAGTTGTATCGGATTTTTCATAAGTCCCGTGGGTGCGGCGATCATGCGCCGATATGAACGTCAGGCCGATAAAATGGCCGTAGAATTGGTGGGAACATCTAAGCCCATGATTAGCGCCCTCAAGCGTCTGGCCAAAGACAACCTGTCCAATCTGCATCCCCATCCAATGTATGTATGGTTTTATTATTCTCATCCCCCGCTTATGGAACGCATTGAATATCTGATGAAAATAGATCAATAGAACCCTTGAACAAGGGTTCTATTGATTATCTTTTGAGAAATTTTATTTGAGGATTTATTTTTTTCCGTAACCGATGGATCTTGCCGATTCGGCAATGGCATCCAGGACAGAAGGATCGTCAATCGTGGACGGCACGACATAATCTTTGCCGTCAACTATTTTGCGCATGGTGCTTCTAAGGGTTTTTCCTGAGCGCGTTTTTGGCAGAGCCTTAACGATGGCGGCTTCCTTGAAACATGCCAGGGCTCCGAGTTCCGAACGAACCATCTGGACAAGTTCATTAATAATGTCTTTGGGCTCACGGTTCACACCCGCTTTCAATACAACAAATCCCACGGGAACCTGACCCTTTAGTTGATCCTCCGCGCCGAAAACAGCGCATTCCGCGACATCCTTGTGCTTGGAGACGATTTCTTCCATGGCGCCGGTCGACAAACGATGTCCCGCGACGTTAATAACATCGTCAATACGTCCCATAATAAAGATGTAACCATCTTCATCGAAGCGTCCGCCGTCGCCGGTTACGTAAAATCCCGGCCTTTCCGTGACGTATTCCAAATAACGTTTATCATCCTGCCACAATGTGGGCAGACATCCCGGAGGTAGTGGAAGCTTGATAACTACGGATCCTTCTTCTCCATTGGGAAGCTGATTTCCGTCAGAATCGAGTATCTGCACATTATAACCCGGAACAGGCTTTGTCGGTGAACCCGCTTTGATGGGAAACGGTTCGATACCCATGCAGTTGGCGGCGATTGGCCAGCCGGTTTCCGTCTGCCACCAGTGATCCACCACTGGAATCTTCAGCATGTCGCTTGCCCAGTGATAGGTGTCGGGGTCAAGGCGCTCGCCGGCCAGAAAGAGGTATCTCAGACATCCGATATTATATTTTTTCAGATAATCGCCTTTGGGGTCTTCTTTTTTGATGGCACGGAATGCCGTGGGCGCTGTGAAAAGAACGGAAACGCCATGTTGTGAAATAACACGCCAGAAAGCGCCCGGGTCCGGCGTACCGATCGGTTTGCCTTCATAGATAATAGTAGTGCAGCCGTAAAGCAGAGGAGCATAGACGATATAGGAATGCCCGACAACCCAGCCGACATCGGATGCGGCCCAGAAAACTTCGCCCGGTTTCACATCATAAATATTTTTCATGGACCATTTAAGGGCTACGGCATGCCCCCCGTTATCCCTCATGACACCTTTGGGTTTGCCCGTTGTTCCTGAGGTGTAGAGGATATAAAGAGGGTCTGTCGCGGCGACGGATACGCAGGGCACAGCCTTTGCGTCTTTCATCAAGGTGCTCCAATCCAGATCGCGCGAGCCATCCAGCGCCGCTTGTACCTGCGGCCGTTGATAAATAACGCATTTTTGAGGTTTGTGATCGGCCAGTTTAATGGCTTCGTCCAGAAGCGGTTTGTAGGGAATGGTCTTTTTCCCTTCGATGCCGCAGGACGCGGAAATCATAACTTTGGGCTTGGCATCATCAATGCGGATAGCGAGTTCGTTGGGAGCAAACCCGCCAAATACAACCGAATGAATCGCGCCGATGCGGGCGCAGGCAAGTACGGAGACCAGGGCTTCAGGTATCATGGGCATATAGATAATGACGGTATCGCCCTTTTTGACGCCCAGCGTGCTTAAGACACCGGCAAATTTTGATACCCGGCTAAGCAATTCCCTATAAGAAATTTTTTCAACCGTACTGGTTACCGGGCTGTCATAAATAACTGCCGCCTGTTCGCCTCGCCCGGATTCAACATGATAATCAAGAGCGTTGTAGCAGGTATTTAATTCCCCTCCGGTAAACCAGCGGTAAAAAGGTTTTTTGCTGTCGTCAAGAACCTTGTTCCATTTTTTATTCCAGATGACATCTTGAGCCGCCTCTCCCCAGAAAGTATCCGGTTGATTAATGGATTGAGAATATACTTCCTTGTACTTTAATTGATCGGTCATATTCAGCCCTCTTTAGTCATAGATTTTTTATGGACATATCAGATTGAAATTGATTTTGTCAAAGATAATCATCAAAGGCGCTAAACCCCGCTTATGCGGGCTTGTCCGGCTTACAGGTTTTAATACGATTTATTGTGAGAATTTGAGCCTCGCAAAAAAGCACGGCTCTTTTGCGTGCAGAGCCGTGCTTTATTTATTAAGAACACTTCAGGAGTTATCAGACTTTGATATCGCCTTTTTTCATCATTTCTGTCGGTTTGAATACTTCCAGTTTGAATTTATTGTAGAGTTCCTCGAGTTTTGCCACCAACACCGGATATCCGATATTCTGTGCCAGAGTGAAGGGACCGAAAGGAGATCCGCCGCCGTTGGCTAAGGCCAGGTCCACTTCTGCGGGGCTTGCCGCGACACCTTCAGCCAGAACCTTTGTAGCTTCGTTAACCTGCGTAGCGATTAGATGATTGATATCATACATCTTAGTTGCTTTGGAAAGATCGATAGCAGGTCTTCCGGCAGACCAGTCGTAAATGCCTTTTCCGGTCTTTTTGCCTAATGTGCCCGCTTTCATTAAAGCGTCCATAGCCGCAGAGGGTTTATATTCGGGAGATAAAACTTTCGCGAAATACTCAAGGCTGTGATAAGCGATGTCTATTCCCACATAGTCCATTAACTCGAAAGGTGTCATGGGCATAAGGGGTTTCATCGCGGCGTCGAATTCTTCAGGAGTAGGTTTGCCGTCCTGCAGAATCAGCGACAATAACAGCGTTGAAGGTTCATTGACACGGTTGAAAATGAAACCCGGAGAATCTTTGTGCACGATAACCGGTACTTTCTTCATTTTCTTGGCCAGTTCAAAACCGATATCAACGGCTTCGTCGGATGACTTGGCGCCTTTGGTGATTTCCACCAGCTTCATCAAAACGGCCGGGTTGAAGAAGTGATAGCCGATAACCTTATCCGGCCTGCCGGTCGCTTTGGCTATTTCGGTTATACTGATGTTAGAGGTATTGGATGCCAGAATAGCGTGTTTCGGAGCGTATTTGTCAAGCTCAGCCATGACGGCCTGTTTGATTTCCAGCTTTTCGGGAACAGCTTCAATAATGAAATCCGCATCTTTAACGGCTTCCTGAAGATCGACGATGGGAATCAGACGTGACAGCGCCGCGTCATGAGCCTCCGGTGTTATTTTCCCTTTTTCTTTGAATTTGGCCAGGCTGCTCTTAACACCGGCAACGCCGCTGTCAACAAATTTCTGCTCAATATCCCGCAGAACTACCGTATAGCCTGCCATGAGACCGCAGGTGGCTATTCCGTTCCCCATAGCTCCCGCGCCAATCATTGCGATTTTTTTCACATCTTCAAATTTCATAGGGACTCTCCTTGTTGCTATTTTATTTGATAATAATGCCCTTTATCAGAGGGGCAATTCTTCTTCAAGTATGCGGAGTATAGGTAATGGAAGGATTAACTGTCAAGCGAAAAAGGATCAATATTGTATTTAGTTTAAGCTTTTATCTCAATGGCAATTCGACCTTAGAAGTTACAAAGCCGAATAGATTCATATTGCGTGTGTTTTTATTTGAACGTCCATTAATCGGAGATAATCGTATACACTGTGTGATAGTTTTAACCCATATCGGCAGGTTTCGCTTAGCATCATTTTCAAGGAATGTTTCAAAAAACACAATTAAAATAAACATCTTCAATATCATAATATGTTTTAGCTTTAAGAAATGGATTGTGCTTTTGCTTGATAAATTTTTTATTGTTATATATATGTCCTAAGATTGGATAATCATTGAATGGAAGATATGACTAAATGAAAAATGATAAGAATATAGCCGTTGTATTTCCCGGGCAGGGTTCACAAAGACCGGGGATGGGTAAAGACTTTTATGAACAGATTCCTGTATGCCGGCAAACCTATGAAGAAGCTGCCGATACTCTGGGCTTTGATGTGTCGGCCATGTGTTTTGGAGAAGATGAGAGGCTGAATCTTACCGAATACACACAGCCCTGCATTGTAACGACGGAAATATGCATGTTGCGTGGATTGACCGATCGCTATGGTTTTTCGCCTGATTATTTCGGCGGTCATTCTCTGGGTGAATTTACAGCGCTTGTCGCCGCCTCCGTGATGCCTTTAGCGGAAACTTTGAAAATAGTTCAAACACGCGGAAAATTGATGCAGGAAGCAGTGCCTCTGGGTGTTGGCGGTATGGCGGCGGTGATCTCTGAAAATATAGATATTGATATGCTGGAAAAAGCGATGCAGGGTCTTATGGCGGATGTCGCCAACATTAATTCCGCTAACCAGGTCGTTATAAGCGGTGAGATTCCCGCGCTTGACGAAACGGAAAAAAGACTAACGCAAGTTTTCCCTCAAGAAAAATCATTCAGATTTGTCCGCCTGAATGTCAGCGCTCCGTTTCACAGCCGCCTGATGAAATCAATAGAAAAAAGTTTTTCTGACACTTTGGCGAAATTCGGTAAGAATTCAGATCCGCAAAATGCCACTTGCGTAACCTCGAATTTTACCGGCAGTTTCCATTTGAGTGATACTTCAGTTATAAGAAAAAATCTTGTGAATCAACTTAGCCATACTGTGCACTGGCGAAAAAACATGCAGAGCCTGGCGTCAAAGACACAGGAAATTTATGAGGTCGGGCCGGGACGTCCTCTGCGCGATTTTTTTAAAACGATAGGGGTTGCTTGTCAGTCCATTACCGGGCTTAACGCTGCTGATAAAATTTTTAATGTGACAAGTTAATCAACAAAAAAGAAGCGATGTGATTTCGCAAAGGAGCAAAGATTTTGAACAAAGCAGAAACTATTAAAAATAATCCTCTGAAGATTCAGGATAATACTTTTCGCGACGGGCATCAGTCGATTTATGCCACAAGAATGAGAACGGAAGACATGATTCCTATTGCTGAAGAGATGGATAGTTGCGGTTTTCATGCGATGGAGGTTTGGGGTGGCGCGACCTTCGATACCATGCACAGATTTCTGGGTGAAGATCCCTGGATGCGGCCGAAAATTTTAAAGAAATATATCACGAAAACACCTTTTGCCATGTTGATACGCGGTCAAAACCTGGTGGGCTATCGCCACTACGCTGATGATGTCGTTCGCGCTTTTGTGGACAAGGCCTGCGAAATCGGCATTGATATTTTCCGCTGTTTTGACGCTTTAAATGATTTCCGTAATATGGAATCATGCGCGGAAAGAATTAAGGCCAACGGCAAGCAGTTTCAGGGAGCCGTTTGTTATTCGCTGACGGATGTCCGCTTGGGCGGAGACGTTTATAATCTTGAATATTTTGTAAAAAAAACGAAAGAACTGGAGCAAATGGGCGCGGACGCGATTTGTATTAAAGACATGGGGGGTATCCTTTCGCCCTATGACGCGTATGATCTGGTTTCCGCCATAAAAAAGGAAATTAAAGTGCCGCTGCATTTGCATTCCCATTACACAAGCGGAATGGCCTCCATGACCTATTTAAAAGCGATCGAAGCCGGAGTTGATGTTGTGGACACGTGTCTTGCGCCTTTCGCGCTGAGAACGTCAATGCCCGCCATCGAACCGCTGGTTGCCGCCCTTCGGGGAACATCACGCGAGACCGGAATGGATTTACATAAACTTCTGGTGCTGGGTGAACACCTGGAAAAGATTGCCCCGAAATATAATAGCCATCTAGCCACCCATAAACTATCCATCATTGATAACGGAGTTTTGGCCCATCAGATTCCCGGCGGTATGATTTCCAATTTGACCGGTCAGTTGAAAGAGATGAACGCGCTGGACAGATTGGCGGAAATTTACATAGAAGTGATTCAAACACGCAAAGATATGGGCTCTCCGCCTCTGGTGACTCCCGTATCGCAAATCATCGGCGCGCAGGCCGTATTGAATGTGCTTTTCGGCCGTTATGTAAGAGTCTCAAACCAGTTAAAGGATCTGGTTTTAGGCTTGTACGGTAAAACGCCCATGCCGATTGACGCGGAATTAACTAAAAAGATCCTGAAAAATTACAAGCGCGGACAAGAGCCTTTAAAAGGAAGACCTGCTGATTATCTTGCACCGGAAATCGAAGACGCAAGGATGAGTCTTGGCGACCTTGCCCGAAACGATGAAGATGTGTTGGCATATATTTTATATCCCGCAACCATGATGAAATTTTTGCAAACGAAATATGGAATTGAATCGCCAACAGAGGCGGTAGGAAAAAATCCTCACATAAAAGGCGCTGCCGCGTAAAAACTGTATCAACAACTCCTTTTTGAAGATATTCGTAAAAAGGAGTTGTTGTATAAATTTTTTAAAAAAATTAATGAAAAAGAAAGGTTTGGTTTATGGATTTCAGTCTTAATGAAAATCAATTATCGTACCTTGATACTGTTCGCAAATTCGTAAAAAATGAAATAACTCCGAATATTCTGGAGATGGAAAAAAATCATGTTTTCCCGTGGGACATCATTAACAAGGCATGGAAAACCGGCATTATAAATTTGAGTATTCCTGAATCTGTTAAAGGTTATGAAATTGACGCGTTTACTTCAGCCCTAATTATCGAAGAACTGTCCTACGGCGACACGGGCATCTCCACATCGGCGATGTGCAATGATTTAGCCAATGTTGTTGTTGGTTTGCATGGCACGGATGAACAAAAAAAATTATTTCTCGGACCTTTTGTCGATCAACCGATTCTTGCTTCTTTTTGTTTAACGGAACCCAATGCCGGTTCTGATAATTCAATGATGACCAGCTTTATTGCCAAGAGGGATGACGGCAATTATGTTTTGAACGGTTCCAAATGTTTTATCACCAATGCTTCTTATGCTTCTCAATATACCGTTTTGTGCAAGACGGGAAAACCGAACGGCAATTTCATGGCTTGCGTTATTATACCGGTGGAACCCGTCACCTCCGATGATATTCCCAATATTGGCAATTCTATAAGAGAAATAAATGTTCCGGCCGGCGGAAAGATAATCATCGGCAAGCCGGAGGATAAATTGGGGCAAAGACTTTCCAATACGGCCAGCGTAACTTTTGAGGATGTTATTATTCATCCGAATCAGATTATCGGCGACAGGCGTTTGGGCTTTAAATATATTGTTGATGTTCTGGATTATGCCCGGCCGATGGTTGCCGCGATTGGCCTTGGTCTGGCTAAAAGGGCGTTTGCGGTTACCCTGGAATATACGCGGGAACGCAGGCAATTTGGCAGTAGAATTTGCGATCTGCCCGTGGCCAGAGAAATGCTGACGACCATGTGGAAAAAAGTGGAATTGGCAGAAATGGCTCTTTTTAAGGCGATTTTTAAAATTCAGGAAAAAGCGAAGGATGCCGGAATTTATGCATCGCTGGCTAAGAACACGGCAGCAGAGGCCGCTGTCTTTTGTTCGACCGAAGGCCTTCATCTGCATGGCGGTTACGGTTTCACAACCGAATATGAGATTTCCAAACTCGCGCGTGACGCTCACATTATTGACATTTACGAGGGTGTCCGCGAAGTGCAGAATATGATTATAGGACGGGAGATAGTTTGAAATGCTTCATTTTCACTTTATGAGGCATTTTAATCCGGCAAATATTATTTCCGATAGATTTCCGGCAGAACCGGATACCGGCGCCGCGAACGAATGGATGATGGAACATGCCTATATTCAATGCCGCCTGACGGCTTTGCCTCTTGACGATATCCCAAAAACAAAAATTTTAATCTGCGGAGGATAAACGATGATTGAAAAACCGGTGGCATTGGTTACGGGGGGCGCAAAAGGGATAGGCGCCGCCTGCTGTCGTGCTCTCGCGGCTGAAGGATTTTATATTGGCATTCATTATCATCAAAGCGTGGATAATGCAGAGCAGTTGCTTGCCGAGATAAACGATGGTTTTTTAATGCAGGCCGATCTTTCCGACGTCGTGCAGGTGGACGCGATGATCGGTAAGCTAAAGGATACTGCCGGACGCGTTGATGTTCTGGTCAATAACGCCGGTCGTTCTATTAATGCGGATATTATTTCCATGAAAATAGAGCAATTTGATGAGCAGCGCGCGCTGACACGCGGTGTCTGGTATCTGACCAAAAGGATTCTCCGGCAGTTCATGATGCGCAGTCAGTCCGGCCGCATCATCAATATTTCCAGTGTTGTCGGTCATACAGGCAACGCCGGTCAGATTCCCTACACCATGGAAAAAGCAGCACTGGATGCCTTTACCAGGTCTCTGGCGCGGGAATTGAAGGGCAGAAATATTCTGGTTAATTCCGTCGCGCCCGGTTTTATTGACACGGAGATGACCAAAGAACTGCCGGAAGAAATAAAAGATAAAGCCACGGAGGAAATTCTTTTGGGACGCATAGGCCGACCTGAGGAAGTCGCGGAAGTCGTGGCATTTCTGGCTAAAAAGGGAAGTTACATTAACGGCTCGGTGATCCATGTCAACGGAGGGCTTTATGGAGGCTGATGCCGGTCTGAAACAGGAGGTTCTACAACTCGTTCCGCAACAAGAGCCTTTTCGTTTTATTGACGAAATTATCAGCCTTGATGATGAACAGATAACCGGTGCTTACCGTTTTCGCGAAGACGAATATTTTTATCGAGGGCATTTTCCCGGCAATCCCGTTACGCCGGGTGTGATTCTTATTGAAACGATGGCGCAGGTTGGAGTGGTCGCTTTCGGGATATACCTTTTGTCCCGCCGGGAAAATATGCGCCCCGCTCAAATGGATATGCCTTTGAGTTTGTTTTCTGTGGCGGACGGAGTGGAATTTAAACAAATTGTATTACCGGGCCAGAGAGTTATTGTTAAGGGGAAAAAAGTTTATTTTCGCAAAAATATCATGAAAGCGAGTGTTGTCATGGAAAGAGAAAATGGTCAAGTAATTTGCTTTGGGAATTTATCCGGAGTGGGAGTGAATAAATGAACAAAAGAGTAGTTGTTACAGGAATGGGAGTGGCCGCTCCAAACGCGCATGGTCTGGATAATTTTGAACAGGCGCTCAGAGACGGCGTGTCGGGAATTCATTTTATTCCCAGGTTGCAGGAATTGAATTTCGGTTGCCAGATTGCCGCAGTTCAGGAAAATTTCGATGAGATCCGGAAAAGTTATTTTGACAGAGAAAAGCTTTTGTCCATAAATGATAATATCGGTTATGCTTCGGTTTCGGCGGTGGATGCCTGGAAGGATGCGGGGTTTAACATAAACAGCGATGACGACGATACGGTGGATTGGGATACCGGTGTCATTGCCGGATCCGGAATCGGCGGCATGGATACGATAGCCAATATTATCGTTCCCGTGATTAATGAAGGAAAGGTAAGGCGATTGGGCAGTCGTGTTGTTGAACAGGTGATGAGCAGCGGAACCAGCGCCCGCATTTCCGCGTTACTGGGCGCGGGTAATAAGGTCACATCCAATTCTGCCGCCTGCAGCACCGGCAATGAAGCGATCATCGACGCTCTCTGGAGGATCAGGACGGGTCTGGCCAAACGAATGGTGGCCGGCGGTTCAGAAGGAGCGACGCCCTACATCTGGGGAGGCTTTGATGCCATGCGCGTCCTTTGCCGTAAATATAATGATAACCCGGCGGCGGGTTCCCGCCCGATGAGCGCTACGGCTTGCGGATTTGTGCCCGGTTCGGGCGGCGCGATGCTTGTTCTGGAAGAGTTGGAAACCGCTCTAGCCAGAGGGGCCAGAATCTACGCGGAAATAATCGGCGGCTATGTTAATTGCGGGGGACAGAGAATGGGCGGCTCCATGACAGCGCCTAATCCTGAAGGTGTAAAAAGATGCATCCGCGGCGCCGTGGCTGACGCGGGTATTAATCCGGCGGAGATTGACGCCATCAACGGACATTTAACAGCGACGTATGCCGATCCTCATGAAGTAAGAAATTGGGCGGAGGCTCTTGACCGGAATACCGAAAACTTCCCCTACATTCAGTCCACAAAATCAATGATCGGTCATTGTTTGGGAGCCGCCGGCGCCATAGAATGCGCGGCCGTCGTGCTGCAGATTTATAAAGGATTCCTGCATCCGTCAATGAATTGCGAAGATGTGCATCCGGATATCGAGATGTTTGCGCAAAAGATTCCGCAAAAATGTCTTGAATTTCCTCAACTGAAAATTATGGCCAAAGCCGGTTTTGGTTTTGGCGATGTCAACAGCTGCATCATATTTAAGAAGTGGGAAGAAAAATAATTCTTGTGAAGGAGAGCGCATGCTTTATGGATGAAAAGGATATTTTTAAGGAAATGATCAATATTTTAAGACCATTCGCCAAAAATCAGGATCTTCTGGAGACGGCGACGATGGACACGCACATTTTAAATGATCTGAAAGTAAATTCCGCCCGCCTGGTGGATGTCATCATCAAATGTGAAGATGTTTATAACATCACTGTGGATGATGACGAAGCGGATAAAATCCGCACCATCGGCGACGCAGTCAGGATTATCAAGCAAAAACTCGGATAATAAATTGAACAGGAAATCCAAATTATTTCTGCATCTGCAAAATTTTATAGGTCGCATGGCAATATTAATCCTTGCGCCTTTATATTATCTTATTTTCAGGATTTTCTTTTACCGGGTAAAAGATTTAAAAGAAATCCGCCGCCGCTGTGCCGCTGAATTTGCCAGGCATAAAGGGGGATGGATTATTTGTTCCAATCATTTGACAATGATTGATTCTTTTATTTTGAGTTACGCAATTTTTAGTTTAAGTCAGCACATCATCAGTTTCAAAAAACTGCCCTGGAATTTGCCGGAAAGAAATAACTACAAAGACAATATTATTCTTACGGTATTGTGCTACCTTTCCAAGTGTATTCCCATCAACCGGGGCGGCTCACGTGAAAAGATGAAAGAAGCGCTGGATAAATGCTCTTACCTGTTGAAGAGCGGAGAAACCATCATGATTTTTCCTGAAGGCAAACGTTCCCGCACGGGAAGAGTGGACAAAGAAGGTTTCTCTTACGGGGTGGGGCGCTTTGTTAAAAATGTGGAAAATTGCAAGGTCATGTGCATGTATCTGCGCGGAGATAAGCAGGATCATTACAGTGTGATTCCGGCCTGGGGTGATAAATTTTCAGTTCAGATAGAAATTTTCACGCCACGGCGCGTGGAGGGAAGTGAACTCAGGGCGCAGCGGGAATACGCCACTCAAATCATTGATCGGCTCGCGCGAATGGAGGATGCTTATTTTGCCCTGCGTCGGAAATGATGTGGTGGATTTAAAAGAACCGGCTATCGCGGGAAAAAGCTCAGAACCGCGTTTTCTGAAAAAAATCCTCACAGATACTGAAACTGAATTTATTAAGAATGCAATAAGGCCTGAAGTTGCGCTCTGGTCGCTCTGGGCGAGCAAAGAAGCCGCTTATAAAGTGAAAAGTAAATCTTTTCCCGGCATCCCGTTCATTCCGCGACGGTGGCAGGTCGTTTTCAACAAGCCACAAAAAGACTATACTGACGGCAAAGTTATTATTCCGGAGGGGGGCATTGTCCATATCCGTCTTTATTCCAATCTTCAATATGTTCATTGTGTTGGCGCTGATAGTCCCGCCGTTTTGGATAAATTAATCTGGAGCGTTGAAATGCTGCCGGAAAAAGAAATTAATCCATCGCTGTTTTTACGTGAGCGCCTTGGAAAAAAATTGGCTCGTAACTTTTCACTGAATTTTCATGATATAATCATTAAAAGAACAAAAATAAATGGCAGACTTCTTAAGCCGCAAGTTTATGTTGGCGGCAAAGAAACCGATATCGATATTAGCTTAAGCCATGATGGCCGTTTTGTGGCTTACTCATATTTATATTAAGACCATAATGCTTGTTGTGATATTTTTCTTATGATAATAATATCTTCGAAAAAGATTAAAAGTTACGGGTGATGATTATGAAAATAGCTGTTTTGAATGGTTCGCCGAAAGGTGAGACAAGCGTGACCATGCAGTATGTTCATTTTCTGGAGCAGAGATTTCCGGAAGCTGAATTTAAATTTTTCGATGTCGCGCTGAAAATCAAGAAGCTGGAAAAAGACGACAAGGCCTTTGGGGAAGTTATCGCCGGGATATCGGCCGCGGACGCGGTGCTCTGGGCTTTCCCCCTTTATTTTCTGACCGTTTGTTCTCAATATAAAAGATTTATAGAATTGATTTTTGAAAAAAATGCAATCCGGGCTTTTCGCGGAAAACCCGCCGCCTGCCTGACAACTTCCATCAACTTTTTCGACCACACGGCTCAAAATTACATTAACGCCGTCTGCGATGATCTGGAAATGAATTATTTCGGCTCCTATTCGGCGGAAATGAACGATCTTCTCAAAGCAAAAGAACGCCGCCGGCTGAAATCTTTTGGCGAATTATTTATGAAAGCGATTCAAGAGGGCGCGCCAGCGATAAGAAACAACCAACCTTTGGCGGCGCCGGACGTTGTTTTTGAAACTCAAAATATAAAGCCCATGGATGCCGGAGGCAAAAAGATTTTGATTGTCGCCGATAATCTCGCTGAAAATATCAACCTTCAAAAGATGGTGGAGAGATTGCGGCAGACTTTTTATCCCCCTGCCGAATTAATACAGTTGAAGGATGTTGACATCAAAGGCGGATGCCTGGGATGCATGCAGTGCGGTTTTGATAATATTTGCGTTTACGATGAAAAGGATGGATATAAAGAATTCTTCAATCATAAAGTGAAGTCAGCCGATATTATATTTATGGCAGGCGCTATTCATGACCGTTATCTTTCATCTCTGTGGAAATGTTTTTTTGACCGCAGCTTTTTCAACGGCCACACGCCGGCGCTTGAGGGAAGACAGGTCGGCTTTGTCATTACCGGGCCTTTTAATCAAATTTCCAATTTGCGGGAGATTTTTAAGGGAATTGTTGAAATGATGCATTGCGGTCTGGCTGGTTTTGTCAGCGATGACATGGGGAGTTCCGATCAAATTAATGCCGCCCTGCAAACCATGGCCT
The DNA here is from genome assembly GCA_035524255.1 of Smithella sp. Classification (GTDB taxonomy): domain Bacteria; phylum Desulfobacterota; class Syntrophia; order Syntrophales; family Smithellaceae; genus Smithella. The sequence continues at coordinate 175,022 of DATKPG010000039.1, forward strand.
CAAATGCGGTACTGCAGTGTAAATTAAACTACATTTCCCCGCCCACGTTTTATCAGGTCGCGGGAGCAAAGCTGTTTCGCGACGCCGTTTTTGGCAGACTCCGCACGGTTTTTCAGGCCGATCACAGATATTACAAGAAGCATGGGATGTATAATTTCCCTCAAAAGCATTATAAATGGCGGATGATTAACAGCCTTCTGGTGATGCTTACGAAGATCCCGGCATTTCGGCGGGAGTTTATAAAAAGAATGAAAAAAGAAATGATTAAGCCCTGTGCCAATGCTATACAAAGATCTGAATGACAAAAGATATTGAAGAACTATTTTGATTACAACAAGGGGGAGTTATGAATACTAAAGATGTTGTGGCGGCCGTGACCGGCGGATCTTCCGGATTGGGCGAAACCACTGTTATGGAACTGGTAAAAAAAGGCGCGCGAGTCGTCATTATTGATGTTGATTCTGACAAGGGGGAACGGCTTGCGGCCTCAATCGGAGAAAGTGCGATATTTGTAAAAACAGATGTGACCAGCGAAACGGATGTCCGGCTGGCCATACAAAAGACGGTTGACACTTTTGGAAAAATAAACGTGGTCGTTAATTGCGCGGGGATAGTCAATCCCGGAAAGCTTATAGGCAGGAAAGGGCCCCTGCCGCTGGAGTCGTTCAATAAAGTTGTGCAGCTTAATCTTGTGGGAACGCTCAATGTTATCAGGTTGGCGGTGGAGCAGATGATGAATAACACGCCTGATGAAGAAGGCGAGAAGGGTGTCATCATTAATTGCGCGTCAATTGCCGCTTTTGAGGGACAAATAGGTCAGGCGGCCTACAGCGCTTCTAAAGCCGGTATCGTGGGAATGACGCTGCCTATCGCGCGCGAAACCTCCGATTACGGAATAAGAGTTATGGCAATAGCCCCGGGAATTTTTGAGACGCCCATGATGGCCGGTTTGCCGGTGGCCGTTAAGGAAGATATGGCGAAAACCGTTCCTTTTCCACGGCGTCTGGGCAAGCCCATTGAATTTGCCAAACTTGTCCTGCACATTATTGACAATATTATGCTCAATGGAAGTTGCATCAGGCTGGATGGAGCCTTAAGAATGCCTCCTAAATAACGCTTAGCACTACTTAATTAAAGCGCTATCTTTATTAGCATGGTCTGCCTACATAATCTGCGAACGGATGAAACAAGAAAATCCATTATACCGATTAGACTTCAAAGGATAACGCGGCGGCAAGGAGGAGGCTCCGCAGTCGTATTAATGATACGTCGAGGAAGCCGACGACGCAGCCAACAAAGTTAGCCGAAGAAGGCTAATTGGTATCATAGGTACGCGCCCATATTCAACGCGCTTACTTCCATGCCGTATCCAATCTTTGTGTGAATCAGTTCTCCCGCATTGGTTTTGAAGGGATGAAGAACCAGTGAATAATCTTCGAGCGTGAAATTAAGAGACGGCAGTATTTCCCCAAGGTATCTTTTATTAGGTATTAAGCTGGCGAGAGTGAGCAGGCAACTTCCCAATGCGTCGTTTACGGGAAGCGTTGCCGGATAAATTTTCTTTGCCGGTAATTCGTTGATTAAATCCGTTGGTGGGGATGCCGCGGTTAATTGTCTGCACCAGCGTAAAAATAAAGCGGGATTAAGTTTGAAAGCAGGCGCGCAAAAGTAAAAAGGAGTTTTTGTCCATTCTTCCGAAGGAGCTTTGGGCAGGTTCGCCACTTTGATCAGGTCGGCATATGATTCGAGTTGAACGCCGCTGACCTTCGCCTTCATTTGCCAGAAAGGAAGATAAAAAACATCATCACTTTTTTCCTGCCACGTAAAATAATTAATTTTAGTGAAATTCTTATTGGATAGATTCCAGGCTGAATTGCAGTTCGAACAAAAAGCAATCGATACGTCCTTTTCACCCGGCAGATCGGCGCCGCAATCAGGACAAAGCATCGGGATAAATTCCACGTGCCATTTTTCAGCAGGCGCTGAAGAAAGAGTCTGCTGGGCTTCCCCATCTTCATTTTGAAGAAGATCAATCGGTTTTTTCAAAACGCCATCATATGTGCGGCCACTTACGAGATAAACCGGGGTGTAAATGACGCTGTCAAGTTCACCAACAAGCACTTCCTGATGACCATTACCAATATTTTTTTGACGATTCTTTATGATAGTTTCCCGTGTTTTGCTGGAAGATGTAAGAAATATACCCTCGTTTTCTTTACTTCCCACAAATTTTAACTTCATTGCCTGCGGCCTCAGGCCTAAAGAAAATGGGAACAATTTAGAATCGAAGGATAAAAAATTGGTGTCCAGATAGGTAAAAGAAATATCTGTTTCTTTAATCGTGTAAGAAAGGCCCTTGATGCGCCAGTAAGGAATGAAGTAAATAGTCCCGGAAATACCATCCGAAGGCGGAATATAAAAATGGAAAATATCTTCCGTTGCCAGATATACCCGCGTGCGGCAGAATTTGCACGAAAGAATACGATCGGCTTCGTCGAGAATTATCGGAGCTCCGCATTGAGGACATTGTTGTTCAATCTGAAAGTTAGAGCCGTTCACCGCATTTATTACAATAAATAGAGTCAGGTAAATTTTCAAATCCGCACTTGGCGCATGTCTTGGTTGCCGGTTTTACGGTTACCGCCGTACCGCAGTTAACACAGAAATTGGCGTTAACGGGCAAATTTCTTCCGCAGTGAGCGCACTTATTTACAATCAGCATCTGATGCCCGCAGGCGGGGCAAAAGCGAGCGTCTTTCGGAACTGTTTGTTTGCAATCCGGGCAGGTGTATACTTCTTCCGAGGGCGTAGCCGGAGAAGAAGGCCCTTTAAATGCGCCAGCCAGCATGCCGGGCATCATAAAGCCCATTCCCATTCCCAGACCGGAACCGGCCGTGGATTGCGTCTGGGCCGCTGTTTCCACCGCCATCGCCGTTTTCATTTCCAAAAGTTTGTTGAGATCGTCAAAGACACCCAGCCGGCTTTTATCGTCTATCGCCTGTTGTACTTCCGGGGGAGGCGTGATGGAATTGATATAGAGATCCGTCAAACCAAGGCCGAACTTGCTGAAGTCATCCTGAAGCATCGTTTTCAGGCCTTCGGAAAACTCGTTATATTTACCCGGAAGATTGAAGATGGTATCAACCTTATCACCCATATAATCGTTGAAACGCGAAACGATAACACGGTTCAGATATTCTGAGATTTCTTCGGTGCTAAAAATTCCCTGGGTTCCCACGAGTGTGTTGATCAGCAGGAGCGGCTGAACTACACGGAGATTGAAAACGCCGAATGCCCGCAGGCGAATCAGTCCCAGTTCCTTGTCGCGGAAAGCGACCGGATCACGCGTGCCCCATTTTAAATCAGGGAAAACCTTCATGTTGACAAAATAAACTTCCGCGCGCAGGGGGCTTGTCATACCCCAGGGCAGGGATAAAACTTTCGTCAGCAGGGGAATGTTGGCTGTCTGTAAAGTATGGCGTCCCGGACCGAAGGCGTCATAGGCTTTGCCGTTGTAAAAAAAGACAGCGCTCTGGCTTTCTCTTACCGTCAACTGGGCGCCGAATTTAATGTCGCCGGAACCTTCCGGCGGAATTCTGTGCACAATTTCTTTTCCCGATTCATCAAACCATTCGATCACTTCTAAAAATATTACATTGTTTGTTCCCATATTAACCCGCTCTCCTTCCTGAAGACATGAAGATATAAAGACATATGAATCAGTGGAATTAAAAATTTTTCAAACATAAAAATAATAAGGGAGGGTAAATCAATAGTCAAGCATAAATATACCATTTTACTTTCAATGGATAACGTTGCAGCAATTTACATTCGTTCTGAAAAGCCTGCGACGCTGCCAATAAAATTAGACTGGAAAGGCGAATTAGCGCGAATGATTAAAATTGATTTTTTGCGCTGTATATTATAAATAACCCAATATGAAGAAGACCGATCCCGCCCATCAGAATGTTTATAACGGAATGGCTTTGATTGCCGATCCTATTCATCAATATATCCTCTTTACCGTGCCGGAGGATAAGTCTGAAAATGAAATAACTGAAAAATCCCTTATTGATTCCCCCTGGATGCAAAGGCTAAGGAGGATTTATCAACTGCAAAGCGCGCGCTGGGTTTATCCCGCGGCGGAACATTCGCGCTTTCAGCATTCTCTCGGAACAATGCATGTCGCCGGTGAGTTTGCAGGGCATCTCTATCCCGGTTTGAGGGCTGTTTGCAGTGATGTTCCGTCCTTCAATTATATAGAAGAATTGCTGCGTTTGGCCGGTCTTTTGCATGACGTCGGTCATGGGCCTTACGGGCATTTTTTTGATGAACATTTTTTAAGTGATTGGGGATTAACGCACGAAATAATCGGGCAGAAAATTATAGTGAATAAGCTGGGAGACATTATTTCCCGAATCAGGCGCGGCCCTTCCGGAGCGCTTGCGCGCGGCGAAGTTTTTGATCCCGAGCAGATCGCGTATTTAATCAGGAAACCGGAAGATGGTGAAAAAGAAAAGCCGCCGCGCTGGCTGCAGTTATTGAGGCAATTATTTTCGGGAATTTACACGGTTGATAATCTTGATTATGTTCAGCGCGATGCGTACATGACCGGTTTTTCTCTGGATATGGTTGATATTCCCCGCCTGCGTTACTACACTTTTTTTACCTCGGACGGTCTTACTTTGCATCAATCGGGCATATCGGCGCTCGGGCGTTTTCTCAATGCCCGTATAAATTTATACAGCAACGTTTACTTTCATCGTACAACGCGCGCTCTTGATTTACATCTGCAGGAAATATTTCACGATACCATGAAATTGATATTTCCCGGGAATCCTCTGAAAAACCTGAACACCTATCTGCGCTGTGATGAATGGTTTTTATTCAATGAAGTTCAAAATTGGCTGGAGGAAAAAGATTCACAAAAGAAAAAACTGGCCGGTGAGTGGAAAAAATTAAACGCCCGTGAAGTTAAATGGAAAATGTCATTTTCCACGGAAATTTCCGTTGATCAGATTCATCGCGGCACAGGATTCGGCCGCGCTTGTGACTACGAAAAAAGAATTAAGGAACAACTGCAAGGAAAGCAAAAAGACATTCATTTTAAAGTTGATCTAGCGACTCAGGATCCGCGTCCGCTCAATCCCATCGCGGAACCGGATAAAAAAATTAACATCTTTAATCCTGTTACGGGAATAACGTCCTTAAAACCGTTGCAGGATATATACCGCTTCATTCCCGCGCGGGTTGTTCACTTCCGGGTGTTTTCACATAATCACAGGTTTGATGAAGACCTTTCTGCTGCCGCGGAAAAAGTTCTGGATGGCGTGGAAAAATCAACACTGACGAATATTTAATATGATTGAAAATCCCGAAACGACAGATTTGACTCTTTTTGTCCGCACTACCGGTGAGGAAATTATCCTCTGGAACCGCCAGCGGATTGTGGACGCTTTAATGCGCGAAGCAGACATTGATTATCAGGTGGCGGCCCAAATATCAATCGAAGTGGAAAAACAGATTATTTCTTCGGGAATCAGCGTGCTCACCACGGCATTGATTCGTGAATTGGTTAATGTCCGACTCATTGAAAAGGGTTTGGAGAAAGAACGAAGACTGCACGGCCGTTTAGGATTTCCCCTTTATGACGTGCGGCAATTGATTTTGCACCAGAACAAACAGGATGCCAATATACCCCATTCTCCCGAAGGCACAAATCTTATCTTTGCCGAAGGCATTAAAAGGGAATTTTCTCTCCATGATGTTTTTTCCGCCGATATCGGCGAAGCGCATGCCGCGGGCGACATTCATATTCACAGTTTGGGTTTCATTGATCGCCCTTACAGTTGCTGTCAATCACTGGAATATCTGAAAATAAACGGATTAAATCTTCCGCAGGCGATCAATTCCGCGAATCCCGCGAAATATGCCGAAGTTCTTCTGGCGCACATGGTGCGTTTCAGTTCGGTATTACAGGGACATTTTGCCAGCACGATCGGTTGGGACGCGCTTAACATTTCGTTTGCGCCTTACCTTGCTTCCATGACGGACAAAGAAGTAAAACAATTCGCTCAAATGCTTATCTATGAATTTTCGCAGCTGGCCGCCACGCGCGGAGGACAGGCGCTGTACACGGATATACATATATATTATGAAATGCCCACGTATTGGGCGAATCTTTCCGCCATCGGAGCCGGAGGGAAACCAACGGGAAAAACATACAAAGATTATATTCCGGACGCGCAGCGATTCGCCCGCGCTATACTGGAAGTATTTGAAAAAGGAGATGCCAAAGGAAAACCGTTTATTCTTCCCCGACCGCTTCTTCATATAACAGAGGCTTTCTGGAAGAATGAAAATGCCGGGGAATTTTTGCGTTATGCCTGTGATGTGGCCGATTTAAAGGGTAATACTTGTTTTATTTTTGATAGAGATGAACACACATCTTCCTTTGCCCCGGGAGATGGCAGGCAGGATAAGCCCTGGCTGATGCGTTCGGCCGCCATTCAAATCGTGACCTTGAATCTGCCGCGTCTTGGCTATAAGGCAGGCGGGGATGAAAAGAAATTATTCGACCTGCTTACTGAATTCATAGAAAAAGCGGTAAATGCTCATGTGCAAAAAAAAGATTTTTTAGAGAAACTTCTTTCCTATGCTGAAGAAGGACCTCTGGCCGTGCTGGCTATGAACAACGACGGATTTCCTTTTTTAAGAATGAACATGGCAAGTTATATTATAGGTATTGTGGGATTGAATGAACTCGCGCAAATCCATCAGGGCCGGGAACTGCATGAATCGCCGGATAGTCTTGAGTTCGGCTTGAAAGTTGTGGATTATATGCGGCGCGAGGTCACGCGTTTAAGCAGGGAGCTCAACATGAAATTTGTGCTGGGACAGTCGCTGGCGGAAACTACTGCGTATCGTTTTGCGAGGCTCGATTTAAAATATTTTTCTCCCGCCGCAGGACGTTACGTTAAAGGCGACATCGCGGAAGGAGCGATTTATTACACAAACTCGACTCATCTCAATGTCGCCGCGGATGTCACCCCTTTGCAGAGGGTGATTCAGGAAGGTCTTTTCCATCAGTATCTGGATGGAGAAGTTTTTACGCATTTGCAGCTGGGGGGCTCAAATCCGGGCAAAGAAAAACTAAGCAGGTTTATCCACATGGTATTTTATGAATCCGGCAATCGTCAAATTGATTTTAATCCGGAGTTTACATTCTGCTCATTGTGTGAAAAAACTGCCAAAGGGTTGAATAAAAAATGTATTTATTGCGGCTCTTTAGAGGTCGAAGGCATTGCGAGGCTTACAAAATATTTCAGTAGAATTTCCAGTTGGAATAAAGGAAAACTTGCCGAGCTCAAATACAGGAAAATAAACGATAATTTTGATGAGTAGATATACAGTCGCAGATTTTCAAAGAATGCGCTTATAAAAATCAAAATAATCTTATTTTTGACAAAAATATCAGTTTGACAGTTGCCGTCGATTTAGATAAAGACTGATAGTCATAATTCGTGTTTGTTTCGGGTAAAAACAAACAAGAGTATGAATGGCAGTAAATGAACAGCGGCTTGAAAAGGATCAAGGTCTTCAAAAAAGACGGGCATGAAGACGGATCGGAAAAGAGAGCTGAGAATCTTATACGTAAATAGATTCATTTCATTTTGTGCCTTTAATTTTCAACAGGAGGAATTCAATATGGCACACAGTAATTGGTTGTATCAGACAAAGGACATCATGTTCCAGATCAAAGAATGGCTCGGCGTGGATAAGCTTTTGAGCCTTGATGCTTACAAAGAATATTACGGAATGGACGACATCAACAGCTTTCTTGATGTCAACTTTAAGGTCTGCCGCGATGTGATGTGTCCGGCCAACAAAGACGCCGATGAACCCGGCGCGAAATTTGTGGGCGGCAATGAACATGCGGTTGTGACTCCGGATTCGTTCAAAAATGTTTATAAGACTGTAATGGATGCGGAACTGGGACCCCAGTTCGGGTACCGCGGCGAAGGCAAAATACCACTGTGTTGGTATGCGCCGATTCTGGAGATGCAGTCCGCCGCTTCGCCGTCGATCGTCATGTTCTGGTGCCTGACGCAGGGTGCGATCACCGTGCTTCATGAATTTGCTACTCAAAAACAGCAGGATCTGTTCATCCCCAAACTGCGGACCGGCGAATGGGGCGGCACCATGGGGCTTACCGAACCGGGCGCAGGCTCCGAAGTCGGCGCCGTGCAGAGCAAGGCGTTTCCTACCGACACGCCCGGCAAGTATAAGCTCACCGGAACAAAATGCTTCATCTCTTCAGGCGACCATGACCTGGCCGAAAACATCATCCATCTGATGTTGGCCAAGACACCGGGCGCCAAGGAAGGCACCGCTGGCATATCGCTTTTCATCGTGCCCAAGTTCTGGGTTAACGATGACGGATCGCTGGGCGCATGGAATGATGTCACCACCATGGGTATCGAGCACAAGCTGGGCATTCACGGCTCGACGACCGCCACCCTCTCCATGGGTGAAAACGACAACTGCTACGGCTGGATAGTGGGAGAAGCGGAAGTGAAAGACGGACGCGGCATCGGCATGAAGCAGATGTTTGCTTATATGAACGAGGAACGCCTGAACACGGGCCTGTTCTCCCTGGGATGCATCGGTGCCGCCTACTACGCCTCTCTGGATTATACCAAACTGCGCGTGCAGAGCAAACATTCCACCAACCCCAAGGGACCCAGCGTCCGGATCATCGAACACGAAGATGTCCGCCGCATGCTTTTGTCCCAGAAGTCCATTCTGGAGGCTTGCCGGGCACTCATTTACAAGTCCTATCTCTACCGTGATCTGGCCGTAGACGCCGCCACGCCGGAAGAGCGGGAATATTATGATGATATGTTTGCGATCAATAACCCCATGTGCAAGGCCTATACATCCGATATGGCGAGGCTTACCACTGGTGACGCCATCCAGTGCCACGGCGGCTACGGCTTCACCGAAGAGTACGCCCCGGCGGAACTGTACCGGGATGTTGTGATTTATGGGATCTGGGAAGGAACCAACTTCATCCAGGCTCAGGATTATACCGGCCGCAAGTTCACCATGAAGGACGGCGCGCCGTTCAAAAAGTGGGTTGCCGAAATCGACGATTTCGTCACCGGCAGGAAGACGGACGAATTTGCGTCGGAATTCGCGATGATGGCGGAAGCCATGGCGGCTTTCAAAGAGATCATCGACATGAATGCCGCCTGGACGACGGGCGACAAGCAGATGAAACAACTTTTCGCCACCCGGACCCTGCATGCAGGCGCCAGGGTATACTGCGGCATGCTTCTCCTGGACCAGGCGCTTCTGGCGTCGGCAAAGATGAAGGAGAAAGGCGCAATCGACGCCGATTTCTACAAGGGCAAAATTGCCACGGCCCGGTTCTATGTCATGAATCATGTTCCAGATATCTTCGGATATCTCAAATCGATGAAGTTCGGCGACCGCAGTGCGATCGATATCCCTGAAGAAAGCTTCATGTAGGGCGAACGTACTCTGCCAAGGAGCGCAAATACAAGAAAAATGTAAGTAGCCGGAGCAAAATAAATTCCGCTCCGGCTACAGATAATAATTTTCAGGATGAATTCTGAAAATATTTTTGTCCCATTCCATTCATTGCCCCGATTCCGTGGGGCGATATTTTTGCTTTAAATTAAAATCTGAAAAATTTTAAATCTTTAAACAAGGGAAGGTTTTTTCAATGTCATCGATAGCGAATCATCAAAAGTCTGTGCTGGTCACTGGCGCGAACAGCGGCATCGGACTGGCCACAGCAGGGCATCTGGCAGATCAGGGATTCCATGTTTATGCCGGAGCAAGAGATACGCGCACGCTGGAGGGCTTAAGTAAAAATTTGAATGTTACTCCTGTTAAGCTCGATGTGACAAGCAAGGCGGATATCCTTGAAGTAAAGAGCATAATTGAAAAGAGAGGCACGGGATTGTTCGGATTGGTAAATAATGCCGGAATCACGAAAGCAGGCGCGTTAATGGATGTCAGCATGGAAGACATGCATGAGCAGTTTGAAGTCAATCTCTTTGGCGTTCATCAAATAACACAGGCGCTCTTTTCCTTCATCTTACAGGCAAAAGGAAGAATTGTGATGATGAGCTCGGACAGCGGTTTTTTTGCCACTCCTTTTGTCGGACCTTATTGTTCCAGTAAATTTGCCCTGGAAGGATATTCCGATTCCCTGCGCAGGGAAATTGCTCCATACGGCGTGAAAGTTATTCTCATTGAACCCGGACGCATCGTCACGGCTATCTGGGATAAAGGGGAAAAGATTTTAACCGACTCGAAATATACGCATTCCATGTTTTGGAAAGAAGCCAAAGCGCTTGGGGAGTATTCCATCCGCAAAGGAAAAACAACCGGCTTGGCTCCGATAGAAGTTGCTAAATCAGTATGTCATGTCTTGATTGCGGCAAATCCCAAATTGCGTTACATTGTAGCGGAGAATAAATTAGAGTATCAAATGATAAAAATATTGCCTGATTCTTATGTGGATAAACTCGTCATGAAGAAAGTGCAAAAGGTGGTCAAGCTTTCTTCGGCTATGATGGATCAAAATAAATAAAAGATTTTTCACTCCATACGGCATCCAGAAAAAAATTAATTTTTAACCTTCTTTCATAAAATAAAAAATCCCCGGGCTTTAGAGTATCCCGGGGATTTAAACTGGTAAATAAACAAAAAAGTTCTTAGAAAGTCAGCGTCAGTTTATTTATGAACATGTATTCATCTCTGACGTCGTTTTGCTCCGATGCCAGGCCTTTGTAATAATCACCTACCCACCAGTAACCGGCACCCACCATATAAGACAGGTTATTGGTAATTTTGTAAGTACCGGTAATGTCAAGTTCCCAGCCATAGGAGCTGCCGGCCCAACCACCCGGTATCTCGTCGGCTTTAGCATAAGAAATTGCCGCATTGATATCCAGGCTGGGAATCGGATGTGCACCGGCTTTGAGCTGGCCAAACCAGGCGTTGGTCATTCCCCCATAGCCGGTGTTGGGATAGCTGCCGCTGAAGTTAGAAGATCCACCGTAGCCATTAATCGGACCAACCCAGTAGGTCATATCCTGATTAAACATAATTAAGCAAGGATTCCAATCCATGCCGCCACCCAAAACGTTGCCTTTAACCTGGCTCCCATTTTGGCCATTATCGCCGGACATGTAGGCTATGGTGCCGCCGTAATAAAAGGGACCCGCATCAACAACGGCATTAAGATAAGCCATAATATCCTGCAATTGCTGATCTAAGCCCTTTAAACCATCTTCCGGATTAATCGAACCCCAGGCATATACAACTTCCGCTTCCAGCTTGGCCGGTCCTAACTTGAATTTAGCGTAGGGTGTGAATTCGTAAATATACATCATATTAGCATAGGGTAGATAAGTGCCGCCCATGTTTAGAGGAACACCCCACGCACCCATCCCTGTGGCGAGGTTGGAACTGGGGGTTTGTTTATCATTAGCAATACGTGAGTAGGTAAAGAGCAAACCTGTCTCACCACCCTTGAAGTTATAAATGCCAAATGCGGCATATCTGTCGTAATTGTTATCGGTAGCTGTAGCTGTGGGGTTCACGGCAGAATAACGTTGATCAGTTTCCTTGTAAATAGCCGCGCCGAAAGTAACCTGTCCGATCTGTGCTCCATATAGAATTTGTCCGGAGGAAGGTCCGCTGCCGCTACTTCCCCAAACTGTTCCCCATACGTTATCTTCCGCATAGCCGACCTGGAATAGACCGATGGGTGATGTATACTCAACATATGCCCAGTCAAAGGCGATGTTTTCCTGCTCAGCTCTGGTTGCCGGCGATTGCAGATCTGTCATAGTACCGGGCGCCGATCTCGTGCCGCCCCATATTCTTTCCATCGCATCAAAACGGGTGATCAATTTCAGGCCCGGAGAAATTATAAAGTCTGTTCTGACCCGCAATCTCTGAAAGAAGAATGCTGTGCTTACGTCGTCATTGTTATGTAAACCGGACGGCATACCAGTATAAGGATTAACACTATTGTCTACTGAACCTTTCATCAGCGATGTTTGATCCAGATACATTCCGGCCGCGAAATATGTACCGCTAACCTGAACGTCGACCGCGAAAGCCGATGCACTGAAGGCCATGACCACCCCCAGTGATAGCAAAACCAACCAAAATTTCTTCATCCTCTTCCCTCCTTAATATAATTTCAAATAAAATCGGTAAAACCGGCCTTGAAAACGGGTATTATTTAAAGGCTGCGTCTACCTCACCACTTCCTCACGCCTGCGTAAAATCTTACAAATAAAATCCCCGGCATGCTTTAGTGGGTATTTCCAGAATAATAAAAACATTGCATATGTATTAATTTAGATGTATTAATTTAATACTATTAAATTATGAAGTCAACAAATATTTTTCATTTTCAATATTTTTTCTAAAGAATTAATAATGGAACATAATTGTTATTTCTATAATTGATTTAATGGATTAAATTAATTTAAGATGTTAAAAAAAGATGATACCGGACGGTATAAGTTGTCTGTATTTTTTCAAAAAGTATTAATTATATAAAGAAAAATGATACAGTTGCCGATAAATTGACTGTATGAAAAAGGAAAGGAGATCAATTATTAACCATGGGCAAATATGAAAGCCATAAAAAAAGTGTTCTGGAAGCCAGTGTCTGGCTTTCAGAAGAAGGTTTTTTCGGATCGCACAGGGGCACCGGAGGCAATGTTTCCGTGAGGGCTGATGATGCGGCTCTTGCCATAACTCCTTCATCAGTGAAATATCAGGAAATCAAAGTTTCCGATATCTGCGTGGTTGGATTTGATCTTTCCGTCATGGAGGGAAATGACAAACTCAAACCTTCTGTGGAAACGGGCATGCACAGCATTATTTACCAGAAAAGACCCGATATAAATGCCATCGTCCATACTCACCAGATCTACGGAAGCATCTTTGCCCTGATCAATACGCCTATACCCGCTCTTTTTGATGAGGTTTCTTTTTCACTGGGAGCCATGATAGATGTAATTCCTTATGCCCTTTCCGGGAGTCCGGAACTTGTTAATAATGTGGCCGGAAAATTATCGAATAACGCCAATGCTTACATTATTCAAAATCATGGAATATTGGCTCTGGGCAAGACACTGGATAAGGCGATTCTTCACGCGGAACTATTAGAAAAAGTCGCCAATATCTATTGCCTTGCTTTATCTACCGGTAAACCCGTGAGTACGCTGCCTGCAGAAATCGTTGAACTTGCCGGGACGATGAGAGATTATGAAGTTAAAACGGCACAGAAGAAAGACTAAGTGGAAAAAGTAAAATAAGAAATACGAAGTGAATGAATCAAATGCAGGGAACGGATATATTTGTTCCCTGCATCTTCAAAGCGGGAAACCGGCTAAATAATATCCCCAGCATTTTGCCGACTTCAAAAAGGATCTCTTCTGTTACTTTATCCAAAAACTTCAAGGCACAAAGATTGTGATTTTGGAAAATAACTTTTGCCGCCTCTGAGGCACACATATTGGTTTGCGTGGCTGCATCCAGATGACTGTCCGGATTCATTTTTTCGAAAACATTAATTAATTCCCGGCCGAACTGATCCAGAAAAAAATAGAAAATTTCATTATGCCTTTTTCTCGCCAGATGCATGTAGAGGCCCATTAATTCATATACGGAATTTTTCTGTGGCCCGCCCTCACGGGCACCGCGCGACAAGGCCTCTTTGAAAGGGGGGAAACCTTCACGAAAACGGCGTTCGACATATACTTCATAACTTTGATGAACGGAAGAAACGATAGTAAACAGTTTCTGTGATGCAAACAGGTTCTTGATCAATAATTTGCCGGGTAATGCTTTAACATGAAAGGGATGGCCCAAATCCGCCAGATAGTGAGCCGAACGGGACAAATACCGCCATCCCCAATAATCATTGCCGCTGTCAAACGCCATCCTGGTAAAATTGATGTTCGCGCGGAATGATTCGGGAGCTATTCCAAATGTTCTGCCCAGTAATCGGAATTGCATGTGCCGCCAGCCGTGTGAGCCACCGGTCATTTTCTGATTTTTATTAAGACCCAGATCGCAATCCAGATTTAAATCAGGTTCGGTGCTGTATATGACCAGCACTTTCCATGGCTCGATGGCAGTATCCGAGGGAGGTTCACCGCTAAACTCACCATTGCGCTGTGAATAACTAAAAGACCACAGAGGATCGAGTTTGCGGACTTCGCTGTAATTTTCCTTGTATAAATCGATATGTTTTGGACCGATGGGCCAGTATTTAAAGTTGATACCGGGATTTTGTTTTACCACGACCGGAGGAAGATTCATGAGCGCGCCTGTGGCATGGACACAAAAATAAGTTATATATTCGTGAGAAAACCATGGTGCCCAGGCTGATGGCAGGCGCGGGTCGTCATGCAGATAATAATCCAATTTTTAAATCTTTCTGCTGATGCTAAAAGCAAGTTACTAAATGGCCGGGCGGGTAAAGGTTACCAAAACCCGCGCCGGCCCTAAAAAATCATGAAGTTAATTTAGCATTTGAAATCGGTCTTTTTGCCCCAAACACCAAGCGCGACACCGAGTTCTTCATGCTCTTTGGCATATTCTTCCAGTTTGATGCCCCGGGTTGCCGCATCAATGGCCTGACGCAGGGCGCGGGCGCCCGCTCTCGGTCCCTGGGGATGAGCATGAATGCCTCCGCCCGATCCGATCATGATATCTTTGCCCAGGGCATTGACGATATCGGAAACGTTGGCCGGTGTAATGCCGCCTGAAGGCATGGGCATCGTTGCTTTCAGATCGCCCATGGGATAAATCAGATTACGGACTGTGCTCATAAAACGTTCATGCATATATATACCTTTTCCGCCCAGGGAGAAGGGCAGAACGATTGAATCAGCGCCGCACAAGCGGGGGATTTTGCCGAGAATGAGCGGCGAAGAAATACCCTGATTGGGCGACATATAGTAAGCTCCCGCCACATCCATATGAGCCAGTATTGGCACATTGATGGCCGGGTCGTCTGCCAGCGCGCGCATGGCTTCCGGTCCTACAGCCAGATAGTTAACCATCATGCCGTTTACGCCGGCGTCCACGCAACGTTTGGCCAGATCGAACATGCGCGGCAGGCGGTCGGTGACATTAACGGTGTAGATGGTATGTTCTCCGGTTTCCTCATAGACTTCTTTTTCTATCTTCATGTAGGTTTTTACTCTTTTCACCGCGTCGTTATAACGCATGTTGGCGATCAATTCGTCGTCCTTGATCACGTCGCAGCCGCCCAATGCCGCTTCTTTGAAGAGCCTCGCGCCTACTTCCAGCGGATAGCCGCTGCAGGGCTTAATCATGTTGTTGAGTAACGGACGGTCTTTTTTGAGACCGAGAACTTTCCACCAGCCATCAGGTCCGAATTTCGGGCCGTTGTACTGATCCAGTGTGGCTTTGGGGAATCTGATATCCAAAAGCTTGAAATTGGGCACCATGGAAATATTGCCGATGATCGCGGTCAGAATCATGGGAAGCTGATCTTCGACATTTGCCGCGGGAAAAGCAAGTTGTAAAATGCATTGTCTTTCCGTGACTTCAGGCGGTACCCCGTATTCATAAAACGGGACCTCATACGCGCCGATTACCTTTGCGACATGACCGGCGCGGATTTCAGGCGTTTCGCCGGGAACGGGCACCCATGTGCCGGTGGTCTGTTCGATGGACAGGAACTGGCCAATTAAAGAAGCATCCAGATTTTTATCGCCCTTCAGCCAGTAGGTGGCGATTAAATGGTTTTCCATATCGATGCTTTCAGGCGTAGCTATGGGTTTATCCGCGAAAGCATCCATCTTTATTTTTGAATCCTTTGCAATTTTTTTTTCAGCCATGGTTTTATACTCCTTAAAAGATAAGTTTTTTTGTCGAGTTAATTTTTCGGAATCAGTGAAAGCACATATTCCCATATCCCCAATGTTTTCTTCAACGATTCATCATCGTGTTGCATGCACGTGTACATGCGGGTTCCGGCCAGTGTGCACAGACCATGAGCCATCGTAACGACCTGATAGTCATCCGCGACCTGCTTCCGGCTGAAAATCTCGGTCAGAGCGTTTGGCGCGTTTAAGTCGATTGAAAAGAACGCGGTCGTCATGTAATGCATGATGGCGCCGAAATTATAAACAAAGAATCCCAGATCCGGACGTGTTGCGTATAGATCATTGAGAGCCTTGGTCAGTTTGTTGGCGTAAGCGGTTGCCTTGGCTATCGCGTCATTTTCGACCATGTATTTTAAAGCATAATAACAGGCTGCCATGGAAATGGGATTGGCCGCCAGTGTGCCGCCGACAAAAATCTTGTCGCCCATGCTGCCTGAACAGACTTTCATAACGTCCCTGCGGCCTGCCACGGCCCCGGATGACGGATAGCCGTGTGTGATGATCTTGCCCAGGACCGTTATATCGGGTGTAATACCGTAAAGCTTCTGAGCGCCACCCATGTCTACCCGAAAACCGGTAACCACTTCATCGAAAATCATCAAAGATCCGTACTGATCGCAAAGTTTGCGGATGGTTTTATTCCAGTCCGGATGAACTGGATGGGCGCCTGATTCTCCGCCGATAGGTTCTACCATCACACCGGCAACACCGCCCTTGTCCTGATTATCTTTAAAGGCTTTCTCCAGCGCTTCAAAATCATTGGGCGGCACATCAACGATGTGGGTAAAGCATTCTGAGGGTATTCCTTTGGATTCGAAATTGCCGGTCCGGGGAATGTGAACCGAATAGATCATCTGATCAGACCAGCCGTGATAGCTGCCGCCTATCTTGATGATTTTCTGTTTGCCGGTATAGGCCCGCGCGATGCGCAGCGCCGCCATATCCGCTTCGGTGCCGGATTGGAGAAACCGGACCATTTCGACACCGGGCATGTGTTTAATGATTTCGGCGGCGGCAAGAAGTTCATATTCCGAGGTTAAACCGGTAGCTGGCCCTTTTTCCCTGATAATTTCAATAATCTTTTCGTCAAGCGGCGTGTAGCTGTGGCCAAGCATAATGGGCGCGCCGCACATAAGATAATCGATATACTCATTGCCGTCTACATCCCATATCTTATAGCCTTTGGCCCGGTCCATGGCCAGGGGGAAGGGTTTGTTCTGGCTTAAGTTGTGCTGAACACCGCCGGGAATCATTGCTTTTGCCTTCTCAAAAATATCTATCGAGCGCTTACAGCGCTCGGCATAGAGCTTATGTTCGGAATCCAGTTTGTCCTTGGGTATCGGCCGCACGGGTCTTCCCAAAATTTCATCTTTTCTTTTCATTATTTCCGTATATTCCATTGATTTATATCCTCCTGATTCATCATGCTGATAAGTCTTTATATCGAACACACGCCTTCCTTGTTCTTATTCATGCGTGCGCATGCTTTCTTCTGATTATTGTAGTAAGTTACAAATTCCTTAAACAATTCATCGTATGTTTTGCGATTGTCCGGATTGGGCGTATACTCCGCCTTTATCTGTATGTACCTGGGAATGTCTTCCATGGTTATATATTTCAGGGCAATCGAAGCCAGAAAAGCCGCGCCCCTTGCGTTGGAATAGATCGGATCCTTGACCTGACGGATTTTTCTGTCGAAAATATCCGCGATCGTTTGCGACCAGACATCCGAATTGGCACCGCCGCCTATGAAATTAAGATATTGAAATGGTCTTCCCATGAACTTCTCCACAGGGGCAATCAGCCATTTCGCGTTGAAAGCCACTCCTTCAAAAATAGCGCGAAGAATGTCGGCTCTGGTATTTTCCAGGGACACGTTGAACAATGAAGACCGGATATGGCAGTCATCCACCGGTGAACGTTCTCCGTAAAGCCATGGGGTGAAGATCACGTTGTTTGCGCCTGCCGGAACCCGTGCCACAATTTTGTCCAGGACCTTGAATATGTCAGGGGCGTTTTCTTCCTCCATCAGTTCATCCTTATGATACAGAACATTGTCTCTTATCCAGGTCAGGCATTTACCGGCGCATTCCTGTTCAGTGAGAATGAGGTAACGGCCCGGAACGGGACTGGGGAAAGAACCGAAATTGTGGGCGATGTCCGTTTTCTTGAAAGGAACGTGGGCGGATATCCAGGACGATGTGCCGATATAAAAGTGACCCTCATAGTCCCGAACAGCGCCGGAACCGACAGCGGCAGAAGGCACATCCGGAGTTCCGCCTATAACAGGAGTGCCTTCTTTTAAACCCAGTTCGGCGGCTATTTCCTTTTTCACCGGACCCAGTATGTCGGTTGCCTGAATCAAATCGGGCAATTTTGAACGCTCAAGACCTGCCATTTTGAGCAGCTTATCTGAATAAACGACATGCGATGAATCACGGTTATCGGTTACCCAGTGCAGCAAAATAGAATCATAAGTGGCCGCGAACTTTCCCGTTAAGCGCAGGTTGATATAATCTTTAGGATCAAGAAATTTATAAGTCTTGCGATATAAATCCGGCTTGTTCTGTTTTAGCCAAAGAATATGACATAAAGAGTCCTTACCGGACTGCGAGGGAGCGCCTCCGGTCAGTTTAAGCCAGGTCATCATCTTGAACAGAGGGTAGCCTTCTATTTTGATGGGACCCTTCAGGATATCTTTAACGGATTCAGCGCCCCTGCTATCCATCCAGATGATGGCGTTCATCAAATGTTTGCCTTCCCGATTAAGTGCTACTGTGCCTGACCACTGGGTGGTCACGCTGACGGCAACAATTTCTTCGGGAGAAACGAGTTTTTTACCAAGTACTTTTTTCGCGGTGGACATGATGGCATCCCACCATCCGTCAGGGTCCTGTTCGGCTCCTCCGTCAGGAAGCAGGATAATGGGGGTTGCTTGAAATTCACTGTCCAGCACTTCTCCATAAACAGAGATTAAAGCCGTCTTGGGTCCGGAAGTGCCCAGATCGATTGCCAGTACATACTTTCCGCTGTCTTTCATTATTCTACCTCTTTATGTTAATTATAAATTGAATACTCAAAGCTAAAAGTTACATGCGAAGCCAAATGGCCGCCAACAATACTTTGATCATTCCATAGCCAGATGCATCGCGTTATCAATGACCTTCTTAAAAGTAATATCCGGGTCATCGGTAATTTGAGAAAACATGCCGCTGTTATGGAGTGAAATGATGCCGTGTATCGCGCTGATAATTTGAATGGTTAATAATTTTGTTTCCACTTTACCTAAGTTCGGCCTCGTTTCCCGATATCCCCGGGTAACTTTATCAGCTAAAAACAGCACTCTCAGTGAACTGCGGAATTCATCGGTAGACACAGCCTCCAGAGAAGTTCCGATATAATCACTATGCTGCCTGACCGGCCTGTTGAACATGACATCATAGAGATTGACATTGTTTTTACCAAACTCAACATAAGCATAAATCATGCTCTTGAATCTCTCCAGAGGCGTATCCGCCTTGGACACGGCAGAATGCATTTTCTTATACAACATCGCGTAAGCTTTTTTATGGATGGCGATAAGCAGTTCGTCCTTATTGGCGTAGTAGTTGTAAAGATTTGCGGCGGTCATTTTCATCCTGGAGCCGACCTTGGCCATAGACAGGTTTTCATATCCGTTTTTTACAAGGATTTCGAAAGCGCGCAAAAGTATCTGCTCACGCACCGCTTTCACTTCATGAGAACTTCTTGTCATTTTAGGCATGATGAACACCTGTTGTTTTGTTAATTTAATGGCGTTAATTTAATATAGTTAATCTATAAAGTCAATATCTATTTTTGTTATTTGGCATATTATTGATAATGTATTGATATAAAATAAACATTTATTTAAGTTGCTTGCTTAAACGTGAATAAATATCACAGGGCAGAATTCTTATGCGTGCATTTTTCTAAAATTGCAGCAAAGAGTTTTAATGGTTTGTTTAATATATCGGAGCATAGAATTACACCAGAACAATAATTTTATAGGCGACATCTCGTCCCTGTTTGTCAACAGGGACGAGATGTCGTAAGTGGTTATCAAAATCGTTCTAAATATTCAGATAATAAACCGGTCATCTAAATATCATCCGTCTTAACCAGCTTCGATTCCTTGGTTTTTAGAATGATAAATATATTGATGATCATAAGTGCCAGGAAAACGAGCATCGCGGGCGTTTTAGAGGCGCCTGACGGTGTCAGCATATCCATACCGAAGATAAAAATGATTCCGGAAATCTGTCCGGCAAGCATAAGCAATCCCTGTGAGGTGGCTTCAGGCGCGGGATAGGTTATTTCAGCACAGTACTGGAAGCATACAGGTCCGCCCGCCATAAGGAAGAAACCGAATAAGGCGCATGAAGCAAGGAGCAATCCATAATTTGCGGCATAAGTCATTCCGGCAAGTCCGGGAATAGCGCCGATACATGCAATAACGATAAACAGTTTCCTTTTACGCATTTTATCGGAAAGAACCGGCAGGGTTGAAGCCCCGATTATGCCGCCGATCATCATTGCAGCACCCGCGTATCCGGCCTGCTCGATAGTAAAACCGCGCGGACCGATGATCTGTTCAATCCAGGTCGTTACCGCGTTAAAAATTCCCAGCGCCGCAAAGAAGAAGATGAGGAGATAAATCATATCTTTTTGACTGAAGATGTGTTTCAAACCGGCGAAGAACGCAAAACGTTCGTCATGACCGGGGGGACAGGGAGGCGTCGGCGGTTGCTCTCTGTTAAAGAGTAAAAAGATGATGGCGCCGGCCAATGTTGCGACACCATAGATCATCAGCATTTTTTCCATGCCGTACGCTTTTAAGAGTAAGGGCGAGAGCGCCATCGCGATAATAATTCCCACGAATTGAGCCAAAACGCTGATGCCTGCCTGGGTAGCCCGCTCATGCAGGGGAAACCAGCGGGCCCCGACCTTGGTTACGGAATTCAGGACGAAGGGTTGTCCGACGGCAAGTCCGATTTGAGCGAGGATAACCATGTTGTAGTTTGCGCCGTAAAATCCTTTCATAAATCCGAAAATACCCATCAATGCGGCGCCGATGCCGATGCCGAGGCGTATACCCCAGGTGTCTATTATATAAGATGCAGGAAAGGAAACGAATAAATAGACAATCATAAAAATCAGTGAAAGGAGGTCAATTTGCACGGCAGGTACTTTGTAAAAAGCAACCGCTTCACTGGTAATAGGCGCAAAGATGATCCACTGTATCTGCATCAGTGCGTTGATGAGAAAGTATACAAAAAGAACGACCCATCTATAGCTGTAAACCTTAAAGTCTTGCTCCATTGGTTAACCCCCCAATTTTTATTTGGTCTTTTGAAAAAAACTTGCTTTTTAAGAAAAGCTGATATAAACATTAACTTAATGACATTAAATTAATATAGTTAAATTATAAAGTCAATAAATATTTTTTATAAATTGATCATAGTACAACTTTAATGTGAGAAGGCGGAGGTGACACCAATCACATACGTCTAATTCAAACGTTAACAAATATTTTAACAACGCACTTTCACAGGAGGATAAACATTTATGAAGAAAGTTCTATTTAGTGTAACGATTTGTATGTTTTTTGTTTTGTTTTTCGGCGCTGCCGTAAAAGCGGAGGAACCCATTGCAGGGACATGGATAACGGTTGCTGATGAAGGAAAAGACAAGGGAAAACAGACATCCTATATTGAAATGTTCGAGAAGGATGGCCTCTACTTTGGCAAGATTACAAAACTTTTGCTTCCTCCTGAGCCGGATAACCCTAAAGAACTCTGTATTAAATGCTCCGATGATTTGAAAAACAAGCCGATCATGGGCATGGTCATTGTAAAAAACATGAAAAAAACCGGGAAAGTAGATCCGAAGCTCGGTGCGGAATTCAGTGGCGGAACAATTCTGGATCCCGACGAAGGTAAAACATATAAGTGCCTGATGTGGGTCAAGGGCGACGTTTTGACCGCGAGGGGATTTATCGGTTTTAGTCTTTTGGGCAGATCTCAGGAATGGTCCAGACTGAAGAAATAATGCTGATTTCATAATCCCTGCCGCAATGAACGGCAGGGATTATGAACAAGTGCTTCGTCAGAAAATATCTCGCACAACTTTGCTCCATTCAACGGTAACTTCAGATGATTCCTTATTAAGAATCTATAGAAAAAATAATTTCTTCAATCAACGCGTTTTGAGTGATGCTGTAAATGCACAGGAGTCTTTTGTAATAAAAGCAATTTTTTTAAACCCGCTTTAAAATCCTGCCGATATTTTTTCTAAAGAAATCTTTTTTTTGGGGGTTCCCGGAAATATTTTATAAAATGAATAGATAACTTCAGGAAATAAGTTCAATGAAAATAATTGCATACCACTTATTGTGGTAATATTTAAAATGACCACTATATATTGATTTTTTTCTTGATTTTTTAGAATTGTATGATACTATGACAAACAATATAAAAAATGATCTTTTGGTTGAAAGATCAATGTTCCGGTTAGATGCTCCTTTATTGGAGAGAAGTTTGCTTTAAGTAAATTAAAACAGCAGAAAAATAGTTTTTTAAAATGCCAAAGCTGGTTAATGTTGGAACTGAAGAGCCGCTTCTAATGGAAAAGTAGTTGGTGCATCATCCAGGGGATACAGGAACAAGAAAGATTTCATCGCTGACCAGGCGAAGCGGTTGAAATGGTTAACTAAAATTAAAACCATTAGCGAAGAGGCGGATCATTTATGATCCGCCTCTTTTTATTTCATGATGACGCAAGAAATTTGAATCCTCCGCCAATATGCGGTTAATAAGGTTCACGCTATTTATGAGTTCAAGTGTAGCCTACCAGAGATGCGCATCACAAATAGAATTTTATGTGACCGGAAAATCTTGCCTGCATTGCGAAAGCTTCTTAACCATATCTGCTTAGAAATTGACGACTCTCTTAAGCGGCACGGGCGGGTAAATCTGGCCGTGATTGGGCGGCATAGAATTATAGACCCAGTCTATATCAAGAGTACCTAAGTTTGTACCCCGGTAACGGGAGTAACCGTTGAATTTACCTCTCACCAGAACGTCTTCCATCTGCATCGTCATGCAAAAGACTGCTATGGTCATTCCCGGCTTGAGAGTTTTCAGCTCTGTTCCAAAAGCGGAGGGATTAAACGCGAGGCGGCTTGAGTCCGCAGTCTGGCATTGAAGAACGGGAATAATCATTGGATGGCCGTCATCGCCTACGAATGATAAAAATTTTATGGAATCAAGCTTGTTGAAAATATTTTCTCCAAAATGCGAAAGAACCCGCTCAGGACTTCCTTTGACGGCGCTTTTTTTTTGCCAGTTTTGTCAGAAGCGCCGATTTTACAATGGATAGCAGCGGCAGAGAAATTTGGGCAGATGTTTCAATCAGGTCAAAATAATGGACGGTGTTAATGCCGAAATAGGTATTGTAACGGAACATGGGCTGCTTGTTGTATATCTCATATTCAGGGCCTTCTTTTTTTAAATGCGTCCAGAGTGCTTTGCCGACCCGAAGTTTTTTGTCCATCGTCAGGACGGCAAAGCCGATCTTTCTGGTGCGCTCGAAATATTCTTTGCTTTTACCCTTGCAGAATTCCCCGACGATAAGTTGGCGGGGGGTTGCCGCCATAACGGATGTAAGAAGTGAAATGTGAGGTAATCCTTCAGGGGTTACGGTGGCGATGATACCGATTTTTTCTGCGGGTTCAAGAGCTTTGATATCCTCTTCGGAAAAACTGTTTAGAGTCATAATATAGTCCTTTTAAGTAGTTTTCAGCATCCGGAAACGGATGGGGTTTGTTTCAGCGCCACTTCATTGTTTAAATCGGATTCAAGTTTTGTCGCTCCGCTCCAGCAAACGATCGACGGATTCACCACGCCTTTCGCGATCACACAGAGTTCTTCCATCCGGGTTTTCTCCTCTAATTCCGTTTGGGCGTAAGGCCAGTCAATTTCAAGCCGCCTGTACTTGTCGCGGCAGAGATTGTTAAAAGCGCATAGTTCCCACCTGCTGACTGTTTTGTGCAGATGAGCATTGATAAAATCGCCGATGCCCCTGATATTTTCCGGTGTGTCCGTGGTTTGCGGAATAATCGGAGTGCGTATCCAGAATGTTTTCCGGGGAATGTGATTTTTTATATAATCCGCCGCGAAAATAATATTGTCCAGAATCTTTTCATTGCCGGAGCCGGTAAATTGTTTGTGCTTTGCCGTATCAATTTCTTTCAGATCGTATAGCAGAATATCAACATAAGGCAGAATGTCCGAAAGGGATGTCCTGGGTATCTGTCCGCAGGTATCAAGAGCTGTCTGAATCCCCCTGCTTTTGAGTTCTTTCAAAAGCGCGAGGCAGAAATCGTTTTGCAGGGCGGCCTCTCCGCCGGAGAGGGTAACGCCGCCGCCTGATTGTTCAAAATATACGCGGTCTTTAACCAGTTCATCGGCAAGTTCTGTCACGCTCCATTTTTTCCCCAGAAGTTCCATAGCTGTTGTGGGGCATTCACCGGCGCATACGCCGCAGCCGTTACAGACAGAGCGGTTTATGATGATGCCCTCCTGGGTTTTTTCCAGCGCCTTTTCGGGGCAGGTCTTTACGCAGATACCGCAGCCGATGCAGTTTGTTCCCAGCCATTGAATTTGAGGTTTAAGGCTTATGCTTTCCGGATTGTGGCACCAGACGCATTGAAGCGAACAGCCCTTGAAGAAGACGGTAGTTCTAAGTCCCGGGCCGTCTTCCGTGGACATGCGGAGTATCTCCAGAATGGTTCCCTTATTTTTTCTGTCTGCTGAAGCAACCGGCACGGCATTTGTTATAACATCAGGCATCAAACAACATCCTTAAAATTTGCTGTGGCTCAACCGTTCGATAACTTCGTTTTGCAGCTCTCTTCCCACGGTAGTAAAGTAGGCGTTGTAGCCGGTAATGCGTACCAGCAGATGACGGTAATTCTGCGGATGCTGCTGCGCGTCCCTGAGCATGCCGGGATCAAGCATATTGATTTGCAGGGCCGTACCGCCGTTTTCGGCATACCCTTTCAGGAATGCCTTGAATTTGTCCTTGTGCTCCGTACTTCGCAAAATGGAAGGATTAAAGGTTATGGTATGACTCGCGCCGTTGGGCAGACTATTGAAGTAATCCATCCAGTCTCCATGAGAATCTTTGGCTTTGCCGCCAAGCACTTTGCCAACGGAGTTCGCGTTGGCCGTCGGCCCCTTGATGTCCGCACCGTTGGAAGGACAAATGGCATTGGAAAGAAACTGGCCTTTCGTCCTGCCGTCCGCGCTTGCCGCCATGATATACCCATCGCCCGCCCAGTAGTTCCAGCTTAACATTCCCGGTCGATATTTACGTCCCGTGGATTTTGTAGAGTGTTTCCATGTTTCATCGCACCAAAGCTCCATCACTCTGCGGGCCATCGCATCGGCATCGTTATCGTCGCGGCCGTATTTGGGTGCGCGGTTTTTTGCGCGGGCCTGTAGAATTTCATGCCCCACCCAGTTGTCCTTCAGGGCGGTGATCAATTCTTTCATAGTGCAGTGTTTTTCGTCGAAAACCAGATATTTTATTGCCAGAAGCGAATCCACTGTGGTGGCATAGGTTACGGCTTCCATGGTGGTGAAGTTTATTTCCGCACCGCCCTGAGTAACATCCTTGCACTTCTGGGCGCAGCCTTTAACCATGCAGGAAAGATATGGTGTGGGGAAAAAACGGGAACGTATTGATTCCGATACCTCATATAGATCCACACATTTCTGAATGATGTACCTCGTTTGCCGGGCGTAAGCCTCCCAGAATTCCTCCCAGGTGCGGAATGTTGTGGAATCTCCGGTATTGGGGCCATCCTGTCTTATGGGTTCAGTTTTTCCTGTCATGGGATCGGTGTATGCAAGAAGGTCCTTACCGCCAGTGAGGGCCAGTTCCACCGCCTTGAGCAGATTGATATTGTTATCCACTGTGCCTGAACGGTCATTGCCGACCATCGTATTTTCCAGGCAGCCGACCGGCGCGTATTCATGAACATTGTTTTCGTTGATGAGATGCTCAAGCCCCGCTTTTTTTGCCTCAAGCATCATGCCGGCCATGGAGCGTTCATCGAAGTTGAGCAGAAAAGGCGCTCCCTGACTGGTTTCGATCATATCCACCACTTTATCATACAGCCTCTCCGGGCTGTTTCGATGCAGCCTCACATTGGGCTTGGGTTCCAGAATCGGCGACATTTCATCAATGACTTCTAAAATAACATAGGTGAGATCATTGGTCATATCTTTACCGTCAGCGCCCAGGCCGGACAATGTGATGAGCTGGCCGAAACCGGCGGTGATTCCCTGATTGCCGTTGCGGATCATCGCGTCATAGGCGGTGTTGGCGTGAATCCAGAAACATTTCAGGATTTCTTTGGCAAACTCCCTGTCCATGCCCTCGAGGATAGATCGCTGATAATAAGGCCACAGAAACTGGTCAACCCTGCCGAAGGAAACTCCCGCGCCGGGATAATTTTCATCGGTCATGACCAGCATGTGATTGATCCACAGCGCCTGCACGGCTTCCCAGAATGTTGCCGGCGGCTCCCATGGAACTTTGCTTAAGTTCTGAGCCATCATCGTAAGCTCGTTTTTCCGCGAGTGGTCTTTTTCATTCCGCGCGAGTTCAAGACAGAGTTCCCTGTATTTTAAAGCAAGATCACGCGCCATGGTAGATGCCGTCATCATGGCCATAAGCTGGGCACCTTTATCGCTTTGCCGTTCTTCAGTTCCCAGTGCGTTATAAAGAGTAAGAAGTTCGCCGTACACACCCTTCCAGCCGGTTTTCAGTAATTTCTCATGCCCCGGAATAATATGGCCGCTCGTCGCTCCGGCATTGCCGTACCCGTGATCGTGAAACCGTTTCATTTTATCTCTGGCGCCGTTTTTACCCTTTACCTCTCGAAGCCACTGATCGCTTTCGTTTTTTGTGAAGCACATGGATGTCTGAATATTGAATCTGGCTCCCGCCAGCAGATCTCCGGGCAGTATTTCCTGCGGCACGTAATTAAGAATGGCTTCGCGTACAAACCACGCGCGTCGCTGAACCCGCGGCCATTTCCAGAAATCGCGATTCAGCTGGATCGGTCTTGCCGCCTGAAGATAGGATGCCCCCAGAGTATTGATAAGCGTGTATGTTTCCGGCACGATATAAAAGGTCAGTTCGTTATAGACGATATCCCAGGGAGTGCCGGTTGTCCATGACGTATATTCATTGTTCCAGGGGCGATCGTTGCCGCGAAAATAATAATCGCGCAGCCACTGGATGCGAGCGGATAAACCTTTCGGTTCCTTCATTAAACTTTGCTCAGTAGTAACTGTTTCCATATCAACCTTCCTTATCGGATAGTAATGTCCCAATGGACTCTTCACTCTTTAAGATAAGCTCAACGAAGCAGTTTTTCAAGATAAAAGAAACTAAATTCAAAAGTGAGCGAGCGCACTGGCAGGCTTATGGATATAAGTGGGCGAATATACAATAAGATTGTCACTGTTTCTGTAATGGAGACATGATTTTTTAAAAGGAAAATTCGCTTGCTGTTAGTGATATTTTCGGCATTTCCACAGAAATATTGATTTAAATGTTACATCTTTCTTAAGCAATCATAAATAATTGTATTTATTTTTTAGATCAAAACTTATAAAATGATAAAATCACGAACATGAATTAAAATTATTAAAAGAAAAATGAAAGGGAGGTACAAAAATGGCGAAATTAAGTAAAGATCGATTGATTTTCGGATTATTACTGCTTGTCCTGATCGCACTGGGAGAGATCATTCTTGGCCACTTCAAACTGGCGACATGGCCGGCATTCATGGTTATGATCTTTTTCTTTGAAGCGCACATGGACACGAAAAAAGCCGCCAATATTCTTGTGGGTGGTTTGTTCGGGATTGCTAATCTAATCATCATTAAAATGTTTCTCCAAGCGGTAGCCCCTTCTCTGGGACTTGAGCTGGCAAAATTAGTGTACATTCTCGTTTTTGTTTACCTGATAGTTGCTCTTGGAGAAGTTGTTCCGATTTTATTCAATAACTATTGTTTCATGTATTTCCTTGTGGCCGCAGTGGCAGCCATGGCTCCGATGTCCAGTCCCAATGTCGTCTTTGAATGGATGGGTATTGAAATCGTTGGAGGGGGGCTGTTTATACTTGGTATATTGTGCATTATGAAAATTATGGGAGCTTTGGCCGCTAAAGCGGCGAAACCATAAAAGACCCGCTACAATTTGCGGCATACGCGTTCATGAAGGCTTAATTACAACATGATGAAAACGCTATCAAGAGTCATCCAAAACTCTTGATAGCGTAGTATGCTGACATACAGCAGTTCGTTTCAACAACCTTGACAGTTTTATTTTGTGCCCAAAAAATAGCGGACCAATATGATGGACTTACGTTAAAGCAACTCTTGCAGCAGAAATATCAGACCCATCAATCCAAGAACACCGCTGCCATACCAAAGCCATTTTCTTCTGGTTAAAACAGCTATTGCTGAAACTGCGATTGCTATCTGCAGGACGGTTACTGCCCTGGCCAGTATGTTGTGAGCCGCGAGGTGATTAGAAGAAGACTTCTCCTTTTCTCTTGCCCGCTCTTCGATTTCCTTTTGGTCTTTTTTATAAGTCTTAATTTTCTCTTCGTCTTTTGCGGATATCTGCTTGCCTAATGCCTGCAGTGTTTCGATCTTGCTTTCGAGAACCGTGGATTTGATCCCCTTTGCCTGATAATATGCCCATTGATCTGATGATTGGATCTGTTCAATCAGCGCTTCATTCGCGTGATGGCCCGCCATGAGTGAACACAAGGCGGCTAATACGGCCAGGATGGCTGTGCTTACAGCCACCAGAAACACCCACCTCTCCTCCGTTTTTTCGGCTTCTTCTTGAATGGCTTCGTGTAATTTTTCTGTTGGAACTTCGAATTCTTCAGGCATGATGACTCCTTTAATTGTATTTTTTGTTCCGTCGGACGGAAATAGTTTCTCATGGGGACAGAAGTTAACAATCCTTTCACATCAAAGAATGAAATTGTATTTGATAAAATATCCCCTCTACAAGAAAAAAATATAAGAATGTTTATCGTGTATGTCAATGTAATTTAGATATCAAAATCTGAGCTATATATAATTGCATTCGGTTAGAATATTCATGTCTATTTTTATGAGAATTTCGGATCGGACATCATGAAATAGAGTGAATTGTTGGCATGGTCCTAATTCTGAAAGCCGATATCTTCTGCTTGTCATTTTAAGTATATTTACCATGAACGGAGTTTAAACGTTATATGCGTGGATACCCGCGGGATATAAGCACAAATAAAGAATGTCCAGCCTTAGGCAGGCTGGACATTCTTTTGATACAGGGAAAACGTGCCGAATATTTTCTTAAATCACTCTGACAGCCACGATCCCGTCGATGGCGTTGATTTTTTCTACCAGCTCAGCGCTGATATCGCCTTCTAGGTCGATAATATTGTAGGCCAGGTTCCCTTTACTCTTGTTGATCATATCCGCTATATTGAGCTTGTTGTCGGCAAAGAGGTGCGTGATCTTCTCGATCATGCCCGGCGTATTCTTGTTTGTAATGGTGATTCTTTTCTTATCCGACCTGTCGAGGGAGCAATCGGGGAAATTGACAGAGTTCTTGATGTTACCGTTTTCGAGGAAATCCATCAACTGCATGGTAGCCATGACGGCACAGTTCTCTTCAGATTCTTCGGTGGATGCGCCCAGGTGTGGGATCGCGATGACCTTGTCCGTTTTGATAACCTCTTCGTCCGGGAAGTCAGTTACGTAGCTGCTTATAATCCCGTCGGCGATTGCCTTTTTCAGGGACGGGGTATCCACAAGTCCTCCTCTGGCGAAGTTGAGGAGCACGGTACCCTTCTTCATTAGCGCAAACTTATCGGAGTTGATAAAGCCCTTGGTGTCTTTATTTTGCGGAACGTGCAGCGTGATGAAGTCGGATTCTGCAAGAAGCCGCTCCAGGCTCGAGGCTTTTTTAATGGTGCGGGAAAGCTTCCATGCCGCCTCAATGGAAAGGAACGGATCGTATCCCATGACTTCCATGCCCAGAGATTCAGCCGCATTGGCCAGCATGGTGCCTATGGCGCCAAGGCCCACGACGCCTAGGGTCTTGCCCAGGATTTCAGTGCCGCCAAACTTGGACTTGCCCTTCTCGATCAGGTCGGGCACCTTGTCTCCTTCGCCCACGAGTCCTTTGGCCCAAACGATGCCTTCGGTCACCTTCCGCGAAGCCAACAGCATGCCCAGGATGGCCAGTTCCTTGACGCCGTTGGCGTTGGCGCCCGGGGTATTGAAGACGACTATGCCTTTTTCCGAGCACTTCTCGACGGGAATATTGTTGACTCCGGCGCCGGCGCGGGCAATTGCTTTCAGATTTGAGGGCAGGCTCATTTCTTTCATTTCTTTGCTTCTGACCAGGATGCCGTCAGAATCCGGAATATCAGCGCGATACTCATACTTGTCAGTAAAAAGGCTGAGCCCTTTTTCCGAAATTTTATTTAATAGATCAATACGATACATAAAATACCTCCTATTCCTTTCGATGCTTTTTTATTAGAGAGTACTCTAATGATATAGAATACCTTTTTGTGCCCATAACGTACAAAATAAATTATCCTTATGGTATTTTGTCCGTTTTGCCGGATGAAATATAGAATGGTCGTATTGATGTGTCAAGGAAATCTTGGTTACAAAATGCGAATGCGCATGGATGTCAAAAAAAAGGTTCCTTCACGGGAACCTTTTTTTATCGTGGTGGGCCGTGTGGGATTTGAACCCACGGCCAACGGATTAAAAGTCCGCTGCTCTACCGCTGAGCTAACAGCCCACTTTATGAATTTGCTACTTGAAAGCGTGACGTCTTAGCAACAAGTTTCAAATGTGTCAAGAAGAAACTACAATGTTCTATTAAGAAAAGGATCTTCCAAAACCAATGTCTCTTCTCTTCCCGCTCCCACGGATACCAGTGTGATTTTAGCTTCCGCTAATTCCTCCAGTCTCCTCAAATATTTTCTTGCATTGGCGGGTAGTTCGTTCATTTCCCGCGCGTCAAGAATATTTTCCTTCCAGCCGTCGAATTCTTCGTATACGGGTTGGCACTGTGAAAGCACGCTTATGCTGGCCGGCGCGGAGTGTGTAAAATGATCGTTCGCGCATTTATAACCGACACAGATTTTCAATTTATCCAAACCCGTTAAAACATCCAGTTTGGTAATCGCCAGAGCGCTGATGCCGGAGACTCTGACGGCCTGCCGTACAAGTACCATGTCCAGCCAGCCGCAGCGCCGTTTTCTGCCGGTTGTCGCGCCAAATTCCTGTCCTACATGCTGTATGTGATTGCCGATATCGTCAGTCAGTTCAGTGGGAAAAGGGCCTTCACCGACTCTGGTTGTGTAGGCTTTGCAAATCCCAATCACTTTTGTGATTGCGTTGGGGCCTATTCCGCTGCCGCAGGAGGCGTTGGCCGAGACGGTGTTGGAGGACGTCACGTAAGGATATGTTCCGTGATCAATGTCCAGATGGGAACCCTGCGCGCCTTCGAAAAGGACTTTTTTACCCTGTCTTATTCCATGATCCAGTATCAAAGAAGTATCCGCCACATAAGCTTTTATTTTTTCGGCACAGGCCAGATATTGAGCGGCGATTTCTTCTATGTCGAGGGGCTTATCCTTATAATAATTTGTCAGCAGGAAATTCTTTTCTTCCAGATTTTGCTTTAGCTTTTCCCGGAATAAACTTTCTTCATAAAGATCGCCCACGCGAATTCCCGTGCGTGAGGCCTTATCTTCATAGGCCGGTCCAATACCTCTGCCTGTCGTGCCTATTTTTTTACCCGATGACCGGTTTTCCCTGGCCTGATCAATACTCCGATGATAGGGCATGATCAAATGAGCCCGTTCACTTATGAAGATTTTGGTATTGGGCTGCAGAAGATTGCCTTTTTGTAATTCTTCCATCTCCTGCAGAAAGACAAAGGGGTCAAAAACTACGCCATTACCGATAATACAGGTTTTATTGTCGTGCAAAATTCCCGAAGGAACCAGATGCAGGATAGTTTTTCTGCCTTTGACAACCAGAGTGTGACCTGCGTTGTTACCGCCCTGAAAACGGGCAACTATGTCGGCTTTTTCGGTATAAAGGTCAACAATTTTTCCCTTGCCTTCATCGCCCCATTGAGTGCCTACAACTGCAACGTTAGACATGTTTTATTTCCTGCATTTCAATCGGTTTAATGGAAATAACGTGCGGTAATTCCCGCACGTTTCTCCGGTATATGGTTTTCAACGACGGCAAGTTTTACCGCCGCATCAATTCACGACGTTTCTTTAATATATTCTTTTAAAGACTCTTAACCTTTTCGTTAAAAACTTTTTCCAGTTCGGCAAGCGCCGCTTTGAGATCAGCCTCCTCAATGGTCGGGCCGCACCAGAAACGATAACCTGCCGGTGCGTCCTTATAGGAGTTTATATCATGAGCTATGTTTTTCTTGCTCAAATCCGAAGCGATACTCTTGAGGAACTTGCTCTTTTCATCAGCGCCCATCGTTTTAACTTTGGGATGAATCACCGAAAGACATACAGAAGTATTTGAACGAACGTTGGGATCATCGGCCAGAAATTCGATCCAGTCGGTTTTGGCTACCCAGTCGGCCACCACTTTCAGGTTATCGTGACTTTTTTTAATCAAACCATCAAGGCTGATTTTGCCGGCCCAATCCAGGGCATCCAGATAATCTTCGACGCAGATCATGGACGGTGTGTTGATAACGTCGCCTTCAAATATTGCCTTACTGACTTTGCCGCCTTTCTTGAGACGGAAAATTTTAGGCATCGGCCAGGGCGGATCATAAGATTCCAGACGGGCAACCGCTTTGGGGCTCATGATCATCATTCCATGCGCGGCTTCGCCGCCGAGACATTTTTGCCATGAAAAAGTTAAAACATCAATTTTGCTCCAGTCGATATCATTGGCAAAAGCATAACTGGTCGCATCACAAAGAGACAGACCTTCGCGGTTGGCGGGAATCCAGTTCCAATCAGGAATCCTGACGCCGCTGGTTGTCCCGTTGGCCACAAAAATCACGTCGTTTGACCAATCCACCTTACTTAAATCGGGAATCTTGCCGTAATCGGTTTTGATAATGGTGGGATTAAGTTTAAGTTGTTTGTTAACATCCGTTGCCCAGCCTTCGGAAAAACTTTCCCAGACAAGTACGGTAACCGGTTTGGGGCCTAAAAGTGACCACATGGCGCACTCGAAAGCGCCGGTGTCGGAAGCCGGAAGAATGCCCACAAGGTAATCCGC
This sequence comes from Smithella sp., assembly GCA_035524255.1. GTDB lineage: Bacteria > Desulfobacterota > Syntrophia > Syntrophales > Smithellaceae > Smithella. The sequence goes on from DATKPG010000039.1 coordinate 208,407, forward strand.
CGGAATATTTAAAATTTTTCGGGTATCATTAATAGCTTTGATGATTCTCTCTTTTCCCAACGCGGAACGGTGTGAGCGGCCGACCGGCGCGCTCTTCAGCGCGTCGATACTCCACGCTGGCCTCTTGCTGCAGGGACCGGAACTAAAATTTGGGTTTTGCATAATCAGTATCCTTCAATATAAATTTTTTGAAACCTGTTATTCATATCAGCATTGAAATCTTTACTCAAGAGAATTTAGTTTGTTTTTTGCCGGGCGTAAACATCCCCTGTAAATTAATTTAAGATAAGATAATTGTCCGGAATGAAAAGAAAATATGATTATTAAAGGGTTTAATTCGCAAAAAGAGACTTCTTGATGAAAAATTCGCCGGATCTCTTTTCAATTTAAAAAATCGCGAATATTATTGGATAAATTTTATGGAAAAGTTCCTGTTCATAAGAATTATGGCCGGTGTTCTACGCTTTTCCCCCTGTTTTTATTTCTTGACCGGGGCCTTTTATTTCTTTGCTTTGGAGTAAAACCCTGCCCCTGATCAATATCGGCAGTTGGCTGAGCCGGGGGAGCATGCAGGGTTTGCTGGTAGTAATCATCCAGGAGCATGGCGACCAAAGCCATTTCATCTTCAGTTTGTGTCAGATTTCGCGCCAGAGGTACGAACCGCTGCATGCGTTCGATTTCCAGATTATCGCGGGCGCGAAGTTTAGCCTCCAGAAGCGCCGTTATTCTTTCCGCCACTATTCGTTCAAGTTCCTCGTCATTGGGCAGCGGGCGTTCTTCCATATGGATGTTATAAAAGTGGGCAATACTTTGCAGCTTGAATTTTTCCATTTCCGCGACCAGAGAAATGGCCACACCGCTTGATCCCATGCGTCCGGTGCGTCCTGCCCGGTGAATATAGGCTTCCGGGTCCTCCGGCGGTTCATACTGAATAACATGAGACAAATCGGGAATATCAATACCGCGGGCGGCAACATCGGTCGCCACGAGAAACCGCAGGGCGCCGCGTCGTACCCTTGCCATGACTTTTTCCCGCATGCTCTGAGCCAGATCGGAACTGAGTTCGTCGGCGTCATAACCGAAACGCTTGAGCACGACTGAAAGATAATGAACCGTGTCCTTTGTGTTGCAGAAAATAATGGCCGAGGATGGATTTTCAATCTCGATAATGCGGACGAGCGACCTTTCTTTGCGCATTCCCGGAACGACATAATAAACGTGTTCGATCTCTGTAATATGCACCTGATTTCCACTCAGACTCAATAATTTCGATTGATGAAGGAATTGATCGGATAAACGAATGACCTGTGGCGGAAAGGTCGCTGAAAACATGCTGCTGAGTATTTTTCCCGAAGGTATATATTTGCGAATTTTCACCATATCGGGATAAAAACCCATGGATAACATACGGTCGGCTTCATCGAAAATCAAAATTTTCAGGTGATCCAGTGAAAGTGTGTTTTTCAAAAGATGATCCAGGATGCGTCCCGGCGTGCCGACTACAAGTTGAGCTCCGCCGCGAAAAGCTTCCAATTGAGCGTTGTATCCTACGCCTCCATAAACTACCGCCGTCCTTATATTTCTTCCCTGAGTCAGCATTTGAGCCTCTCTGGACACTTGGAGGGCAAGCTCGCGGGTGGGAACAAGGACGAGAGCCTGCGCAAAATTTTGCTGTTCGTTGATTTTTTGTATAATGGGCAGTATATAAGCGCCGGTTTTGCCGCTGCCTGTGCGGGATTGCACCATCATATCCTTGCCCGCTAAAAAATAAGGAATTGATTTTGCCTGCACGGGCGTGAGACTGCTCCAGCCGGCGCGATCGCAGGCATCGCGCATTTCGGGAGTGAGTTCTTCAAAAGAAATTTCCGGAAGCACATCATCCGGTGCGATATCATTCACTTGAGTTTTTTTTATTTCATCCATTAGAACGTAAGACCTTTATTTAAATAAAATAGTTATTTAAATAATCTATTTTAGTATCGTTCAATAATCAAGAAGAAATTTGATCATCCTTTTTTTGTCCGGGTGCTTGAAAATCTTTATCGGATGGCTTACTTTTTCTGAATAATCCGGCAATTCATATTGACATGCTCAAGAGAAATATGCTTTCCTTTCTTTATTCAACAAGGAGCCATTAGATTTGAAAAAAAATAAGACAAGTTTCTTTTGTCAGCATTGCGGCTATATGTCGCCCAAGTGGCTGGGTAAATGTCCGTCGTGTAACGGCTGGAATTGTTTTGCCGAAGAATTGATCAGCGATTCTGATTTCGACAGCCGTGCGGAAATGAATTTTAACGGCAAGGCGCAGTCTATAGAAGATATACCTGTTGATGAAGGCAGAAGAACCGTCACGGGCATCGCGGAGGTCGACAGGGTACTGGGAGGCGGTATCGTCGGAGGGTCGACAATCTTAATCGGCGGAGAACCGGGTATCGGCAAGTCAACCCTCATGCTGCAGATGGTGCATCATCTGGCTCAAAAAGGATTGAAAGTATTATACGTATCGGGAGAAGAATCGGCCAGCCAAATTAAATTGCGAAGTGAACGGGTGGGTGCCGCGTCAAAAGATTTGCTGGTTCTGGTAGAGATTTCTCTGGAAAAGATTTTAGAACAGATTAAGTCGGTTTCTCCTTCCATCGTGGTGATAGATTCCATTCAAACAGTTTATTCGGGGGAACTCATGTCCGCTCCCGGCAGTGTCGGACAGGTGCGCGAGACTTCATCCCGTCTGATTCTCTTTTCTAAAAAAAATGGCATTCCTGTTTTTTTAGTAGGTCATGTAACCAAGGACGGTTCTATCGCCGGGCCCAAAGTGCTTGAGCATATGGTGGATACTGTTTTGTATTTTGAAGGCGATTCCGGGCATGCCTACCGGATCATTCGCGGCATAAAAAACCGTTTTGGCCCGACCAACGAAATAGGGGTTTTTGAAATGCGGGATACGGGGCTGATGGAAGTGCCCAATCCTTCAACTTTTTTTCTGGCGGAGCGGCCGCATAATGTGGCCGGTTCGGTTGTTGTTCCCAGCCTGGAAGGCACAAGGCCGATTCTCGTGGAAATTCAGGCATTGGTGAGTTCCACAAATCTGGGAACTCCGAGGCGCACGGCTATTGGCGTGGACTATAACCGTGTTTCGCTTCTGGTGGCTGTCCTTGATAAAATTTGCGGTCTGCATATGAGTGGCTCGGATATCTTTATCAATGTCGCAGGCGGTGTCCGGGTGGAAGAACCGGCGGTTGATTTGGGCATAGTTGCAGCCATGACATCAAGTTTTCTGGACAAGCCCATTGATGCGCGAACGGTTGTTTTGGGAGAAGTGGGACTTGCCGGTGAAGTCAGGGCTGTTTCCCAGACGGACGTGCGGGTAAAGGAAGCGGCGCGTTTGGGTTTTAACCGCTGCCTGGTGCCGAAAACCAACGCGGCGCAACTGGGGAAAATAGCGAAAATGGAGATTTGTAAAATTGGTTCTTTAAAAGAATTGCTGGAAAATTTATTTTAATCAGTAAAAAGCCCGGTTCCTAGAAATAAAAATGTCCGCAATCCCCTTGACATCTGAGAAATAGTGCATAATATAGCGCCACTTGAAAGTCTATCTATAATACTATAAAAAAATATAAAAAAGTGGAAAGGAGAGAAAATAATATGAAAATCAGACCTTTACAGGATAGAATCATTGTAAAACGTTTGGAAGAGGAGACAAAGACGAAGGGGGGAATCATCATTCCCGATACAGCTAAGGAAAAACCCATTGAGGGTAAAGTTATTGCTGTTGGCAAAGGCAAAGTTGCCGATGACGGCAAACTTATAAAACTTGAGGTAAGCGTGGGCGATAAAGTCCTTTTCAGCAAATACGGTGGCACTGAAATTAAGATAGACGGCGAAGAACACCTGATTATGAGAGAAGACGATATTCTCGGCATTATTGAAAAATAAGAAACTATTAAGGAGGAATATATACAATGGGAGCAAAAATACTTCTTTATGATGAAGAAGCAAGAAAATCTATGCTGAAGGGCGTCAACACTCTGGCCGACGCTGTAAAAGTAACTCTCGGCCCCAAAGGCCGCAATGTTATTATCGATAAAAGTTATGGTTCACCCACCGTTACCAAAGACGGCGTAACAGTAGCCAAAGAAATCGAACTCGAAGATAAATTTGAAAATATGGGCGCTCAAATGGTCAAAGAAGTCGCCAGCAAAACAAGCGACGTCGCCGGTGACGGCACCACCACCGCAACGCTTTTGGCACAGGCCATTTATCGCGAAGGCGTCAAGGCAGTCGCGGCAGGCAGCAACCCCATGGATATTAAACGCGGCATAGACAAAGCCGTCGAAACCGTTGTCAAAGAACTTGGCAAGATGAGCAAACCCACCAAAGATCAGAAAGAAATCGCCCAGGTCGGCACCATTTCAGCCAATAACGATGAAACCATCGGCAACATCATTGCCGGCGCGATGGATAAAGTTGGTAAAGAAGGTGTCATTACCGTGGAAGAAGCCAAAGGCCTGGAAACTGAACTGGAAATTGTCGAAGGTATGCAGTTTGACCGTGGTTATCTCTCTCCTTACTTTGTAACCAATGCCGACAAGATGCTGGTCGCTTTGGAAGACGTTTTAATTCTGATCTATGAAAAGAAAATCAGCGGCATGAAAGATCTGCTTCCTATATTGGAACAAATTGCCAAAATGGGAAAACCGTTGCTCATCATCGCGGAAGATATTGAAGGTGAAGCGCTGGCCACCCTGGTGGTCAATAAGATTCGCGGTACCCTGCATGTGGCAGCCGTTAAGGCTCCGGGATTCGGCGATCGCCGTAAAGCAATGCTCGAAGACATCGCCATTCTTACCGGCGGCAAGATGATCTCCGAAGACATGGGCTATAAGCTTGAAAACGTTAAACTGGAAGACCTGGGACGCGCCAAAAAGATCACCATCGATAAAGACAATACCACGATTATCGACGGTGCTGGAAAGCGCGCTGATCTGGAAGGCCGTGTCAAACAAATCCGCGCTCAGATCGAAGAGACCACTTCCGATTACGATAAAGAGAAACTTCAGGAAAGATTGGCCAAACTGGTTGGCGGCGTTGCCGTTATTAAAGTCGGCGCGGCGACCGAAACCGAAATGAAAGAAAAGAAAGCACGCGTCGAAGACGCGCTGCATGCGACCCGCGCCGCTGTTGAAGAAGGTATTGTTCCGGGCGGTGGAGTAGCTTATCTGCGGACCCTTCCTCTTCTGGCTAAAATGAATTTGGAAGGCGACGAGCAAATAGGCATTAATATTATAAAGAAAGCCATTGAAGAGCCGATTAAAATGATCGCCTGCAATGCCGGTCTGGAAGGCAGCATTGTTGTCGAGAAAGTAAAAGAGAAGAAGGGCTCCTATGGTTTTAACGCCCGCACCGATGTGTATGAAGACATGATCGCCGCCGGTGTTATTGATCCGACCAAGGTTACCCGTTTTGCTCTGCAGAACGCGGCCTCAGTCGCGGCTTTACTGCTTACGACGCAGTGCATGATTGCCGATAAACCCGAAGAGAAGGGAGCAGGCGGCGGCATGCCCGGTATGCCTCCCGGCGGTGGATATCCCGGTATGGGCATGTAATAAACCGGCCGCTTCATACGGCTACCTTTGTTGGCAGCGTCGTCGGCTTCCTCAACGTATTGAAAATACGCCTGCGGAGCCTCCTCCTTGCCGCCTCGGTATCCTGATGAAATCGACACGGTTTGAACCTAAAAATTTATAAAACTGAAAGCCTCTTATCCGTTCGGATAAGGGGCTTTTTATTTATGTAAATGAAAATCTATTGATCCGGACCAATCCTTCTTCTGCCTGCTCAAAATTATACTTTTTTGTCCGATTACAAACATTCCTTTATCATAAATGTAGAAAATATCTTCTTAGGCTCAGCACCCGAATTCGTATTATATATTTGATATATCATACACTTACATAAAATATATTTTTTTGGCATTATCCTTGCCGTATTTAACAATGAAAGAAACAATTTTTTCAAGGAGGAAATAATTATGAATTCAGGAGATACAGCATGGGTTTTGGTGTCGACGGCGTTTGTATTGCTGATGACGATGCCGGGACTGGCATTCTTTTATGGAGGGCTGGTTCGTCGTAAAAACGTTCTTTCCATTTTAATGCAGTGTTTTATTATTTTGTGCGTCATCAGCTTGCAATGGGTCTTATTTGGTTACTCTCTGGCCTTTGGACCTGATTTTCACGGAATAATCGGTAATTTGAGCTGGGCAGGACTCAACCATGTAGGGGCTGCGCCAAATCCGGATTATGCCGCCACGATTCCTCATTCTGTATTTATGGCTTTTCAAATGATGTTTGCTGTCATTACACCGGCTTTGATTATCGGCGCTTACGCGGAAAGAGTGAAATTTTCAGCTTTCTTGATTTTCACTATTCTATGGGCAACATTTGTTTATGATCCTCTGGCTCACTGGGTCTGGGGAACAGGCGGCTGGATTAAATCTTTGGGCGCGCTCGATTATGCCGGCGGCATAGTGGTTCATGTCAGTTCCGGTATTTCGGCTTTGGTGCTGGCTGTGGTGCTTGGGAAAAGAGTGGGTTACAACCATAAGCCGATTCGTCCGCATAATCTGCCTTTTACTGTGCTTGGCGCCGCCCTTTTATGGTTCGGTTGGTTCGGATTCAATGCCGGCAGCGCCCTGGCTGCTGACGGCATTGCCGGCAATGCTTTTGTGACAACCAATACAGCAACCGCTGCTGCAGGTTTGGCCTGGGCGCTCATTGAATGGTGGCACAATGGATCGCCGACCGTTCTGGGTGTCGCGACCGGTGCGGTGGCCGGGCTCGTCGCCATCACCCCGGCCTGCGGTTTTGTCAACCCGATGAATGCCATGTTTATCGGCATCATTGTCGCGTTGGTTTGCTATATTGCCGTCGCTATCATTAAAGGAAAACTTGGTTATGACGATTCGCTGGATACCTTCGGCGTGCATGGCGTCGGCGGGACAGTTGGAACCATCGCCACGGGAATTTTTGCGGAGAAAGCTGTTAATGCGACCGGAAACAACGGACTTCTTTTCGGAAATGCGCATCAATTGCTTGTTCAGTGCATCATGTGGGTTGTCGCTGTTGTCTTTGCTGTCGTGATGACTTACATCCTTTACAAAATTGTTGATGCTATCATTGGAATGCGAGTTGAAGAAAAGAACGAAATTGTTGGATTGGATTTAACACAGCAAAGCGAAGCCGCTTATACCGTGATTGAATAGGAGGAAATAATCATGAAACTCATCATAGCTATTATCCAGCCGCATAAACTTGACGCTGTGAAAGCGGCGCTGGAAGATGTAAACGTAAATTTAATGACAGTCACCAGTGTCCTTGGTCAGGGCAGACAAAAAGGGATGACGGAAATATACAGGGGCGCGAAAGAAGCAGGCGGCCTGCTTACTAAAGTCAGACTTGATATTGCCGTAAATGAAGATTTTGTTGAACCGACGATTAAAGCAATTACCAAAGGTGCCCATACCGGCTCTGTCGGCGATGGCAAGATATTTGTCGTTGATCTTGCGGAATGTGTGCGCATCAGCAGCGCCGAACGCGGTATTAAAGCCATCGGCTGAGATTGTCTTATGAATAAAGACAAACCTTGCAACGGAGAAAATGTATTGGAACGTTGCGTATCTGACTGTGAAAAAACAGTTATCATTCATGCTCTGACAAGGACTAAAGGCAATCAGTCGGCCGCAGCCGAGTTGTTAGGAACGACCAAACGTATTTTGACATATAAAGTTCATAAGTATGGAATTGACTGTGAGCAATTCAAAGAGGAATCGGAAGATATAATGAATAAAAAAACGCAATGAAGAACCATATCAAACAGGTAATCGCCGCGGCTTTGCTTTTGCTGATCGTTGCCGTTTTGCCAATAATTTTCGGAGCTGAAGAGCAAGCGCCGGAGTAAAAAACTCAGCAGAAGCAAGTTCGGCAACCTGCTGAATAAAAGCCGGATGAAGACAAGGTTATGGGCGAGATGGATTTAAGTGTAAGGTCATGCTTGTTTTACCGCCGCCGCATTTCCTGTACTTGGAAGTGCGGCGGCTTTTTATGAAACAAGCTCCATTACAGTTGAAGACAACGCTAAAAAAACAGGCTTAATTGGATAAGCTTATATGTCGGATCGTGATTACAGGGCATCCCGTGAAATAAAAGAGCTGTCTCTTCTCTTTGAAATAAGCAAAAAGCTCAGCGAAGCGCTGGACCTTAATGCGGTGCTGAAACCGATTCTCCAGATGATGGCGGATAACATGGAAATGCTCCGCGGAACCCTGACTATTCTTAACAGAAGCAGGGGGGAGATATTTATTGAAGAGGCCTATGGCCTGCTGCCGGAAGAACAGGCAAAGGGGAAATATCGTCTTGGAGAAGGAATTACCGGCCAGGTTATAGACACAGGCCGTCTGGCGATCATCCCCCGTATTTCCGAAGAACCCCGCTTTTTGGACAGAACAGGTGCAAGAAAAAATATCGATAAGAGCGATGTCACTTTCATCTGCGTACCCATTAAAATCGGCAACGAAGTAATCGGCGCGCTTTCTTTAGACCGGCCTTTTGATGAGAATGTTTCCTTCGCGGATGATGTGCGACTGCTCACGATCATAGCCTCAAGCATATCCCAGGCCGTGCGTCTTCGTCAATTGGTTCAGGAAGAACTGGAAAAAGTCAGGGAAGAAAACCAACGCCTCCATGACGAACTGAAAATCAAGTACGGGAAGAAAACGATTATCGGCAACTCAAAAAGCATGATCGAGATATTCGCCCTCATCGATAAAGTCAGCCGCACAAACACAACCGTGCTCATCCTCGGGGAGAGCGGAGTCGGAAAGGAAAGGGTCGCTCATGCCATTCATTATAATTCCAGCCGCGTGAGCAATCCCTACATAGAGGTCAATTGCGCGGCTCTGCCGGAGAATCTCATTGAAAGCGAACTTTTCGGACATGAGAAAGGAGCCTTCACCGGAGCCACGTCTTTCCATAAAGGCCGCTTTGAAATGGCGGAAGGAGGAACCATCTTTCTCGATGAAATCGGAGAACTGTCGCTTGCGCTGCAGGCGAAATTATTAAGGGTTCTTCAGGAAAAGACTTTTGAACGCGTAGGCGGAAATGCGACCATTAAAGCGGAGGTCAGGATTATTGCGGCGACCAACCGGAACCTGGAAAAACTAATCCATGAAGGAAAATTCCGGGAAGATCTTTATTATCGCCTGAATGCTTTTCCCATCGTTGTGCCACCACTGCGGGAACGCAAGACGGACATCATTTTGCTAGCTGATTATTTTACCGAAAAGTACAGCAGAGAATTCAGAAAAAACATCTCCGGCATCTCAGCCCCGGCTGTTGATCTGCTGATGAACCATCACTGGCCGGGCAATGTGCGGGAGTTGGAAAATTGCATCGAGAGAGCGATCATATTATGCACAGACGGGATCATTCACGGCCATCATCTGCCGCCGAGCATCAGACGTGATGATACAGGCTCCCGGAAAAAAATCCGGGGAAAACTCAACGAAACATTGGCAGCCATAGAAATAGAACTTCTTCTTGAAGAACTCAGACGTTCTAACGGGAATATGGCCAGGGCGGCACGCTTCCTCGGTATAACCGAAAGGACAATGGGATTAAGGATTGCGAAATACGGCATCGATATCAATTCTTTAAAAAACAATCCTACATCTATGTAAGCCGCGTCCATTATCCTACTTTTTTGTAGTGCTCCGGAATACGAATTTCATACGGAGTTGAAATCATACAATATTCATCTCCATAATCTTATACTAATTCGGATAAGAATGATTAATGATATATATTTTAATTCATTTTTGTCTTTTATTAACGCTAATAATTCACCGATATCTGCATCCAAAACTATCATCAACAACTTATTATATTTTTAACTACCTGTTTTTATTTATCTTAATACCTGTCAAAACTATTCATTGCCGGGTTTGGCACACTATATGCCTTATCATAAATCATAGATCGAAATCATAATTGGAAAGGATAAACGGAAAATAGTTTATTCGTAAAAGGAGGTAAGGTATGAAAGAAAAGATGACAGAAGCAAAAAGCTCCCTACTTGTCAAACCTACGCTTGGTTTGATGGGCGCGACTATGAATGCAATGGCACTGATCGCACCGGGAGCGTTCTTGTGGATTACCTACCAGATGCAGGCTGCCGCGACCGCACCGAGCGGGGCATCGGTGGCAAGCGATATTTGGGCGGGGATTGTGGTTGCCTTGATCATTTGCCTACTCACAGCCCTTTCCTATTCGCAGTTGGCGAAGATTTATCCGGAGGCGGGCTTTGCCAGCGTTACTTATTTTGCGGAAAAGGCTTTCCTCGATAATTCAGGAACAAAAAGGGCGGCTCCCAATTCGATGGCCCGTCTCTCCAAACTGGCGACGGGCTGGGCCGCGCATTTGTTTTACTGGGTTTATCCGGGTGTTATGGTGGCCATGTTCGCCACAATGATAGGATACATCTATACCCAATTCTCCGGCGGAACCTTATCTAATATTTCCCTCACGGTTATCGGGGTCGTAATTGCGGTGGTGATCGGATATATTGCATACCGCGGCGTGACCGGGTCCACCATAACCTCCATCTGGATCAATATAATACAACTTGTTACTCTCGTTATTTTCAGCGGCCTGGCTATCTTTTACCGGCTGGGAAACCCGCAGGGAGCTACTACATGGGCATTCAGCAGCGGATGGGATATCATCATGCCGCATTCGCTCAACGGCGTCCTTGTCCAATCCACTCTTGCCATCCTTATATTGGTTGGTTTTGAGAGCTGCACTGCTCTGGCTGCCGAAACTAAAGAACCGTCGAAGAATATTCCGAAGGCTATCATCATTTCTCTGATTGTTCAGGGTTTGTTCGCCTATCTGATCGAATATTTTGCCGCCGGTACCATGATCAGTGAAAAATTGATAAACGGCAGCGGGAAGACACTTACTACCGGTATGGCCGCAGCGGCCGCTTCTTCCGCGCCTATAGGCGATCTGGCAGTGCTTATAGGCAACAATGTTCTCCCCGGCATCGGATTCGGCCTTATGATCACCATGGCGGTTACAGTAGTTATCGCAATCATCGGCACGACCCTGAGTTGCATGAATACAGCCATCCGTGTAAGCGCGGGTATGGCCGGCGGCCGGGAACTGCCGAAGATGATGGGTTTTATCCATCAGAAATTCAACACCCCGCACGTGGCTATCGGCGCCATGGTTATCATCTCTTCAGTCATCGCGGCAATCGGCGTGCGGTCGGTAGTTGGACTCACCGGTATCACGCTGGCTTCCAACTTCGGAACCTTCGTGCTTTATGGCCTAACCTGCGTGTGGACCATCATCGCCTTCAAAAAAAGAGAAGATTTCAGCATCCTCAAGCACGGCCTTATTCCGGTGCTGGGCATCATCGGCAATGTGATTATGATTGTCGCCATCGTTTATCTGTATTCCATAGGCAATGCCGATTCCAAAGCCGAAGTGGATATCTGTTTCCTCATCGCCGGCGCCTGGGCGCTTATCAGCCTTGCCTACGTGGCGATTACTAACATAAAGCGGTCATACAGTATGAAAATGATTTCCGCCATGATTCGTCCTGATATGCTGAATGTATTGGTGGATATCCTGAAAGATGAAGAACTCATTCTGGGAATGACCGTAACCAAGATCAAGGGATTCGGCAGGCAAAAAGGTCAAATGGACAAAGATGCGGTTCCTATCAACGAGAGGATTTCCTTCATACCCAAGGTAAGGGTTGATCTCGTGGTGAATGATTGGGATGTCCCGGGTGTTATGGCTGTCATGCGCGATGCACTTTTCACCGGCAATGTGGGAGACGGCAAGATCTTTGTGCTCGACGCTCAAGATGCCATGAGAGTCCGCACAGGTGAAAAAGGGGTTTATGCCCTCTAATCGAATAACACGATAATACTATAAATGAGACAAAGGAGAATCGAGATGAAAAGAATAGAAGCTGTAATAAGGCCTGATAAGGTCGGGGGCGTGTTTGCCGCGTTGAAAAAGATCGGCCATCCGGGCGTGATGATTTCCGAGATCGAAGGCCATGGCAATCAGGAAGGTCTGAAACTACAGGTGCGCGGCAATACCTATAAGGTGGACATGGTTACCAAAGCAAGACTGGAGGTGATTGTAAAGGAAAATGAAACAGATGCCATCGTCAACGCGATTCGCAAGGCGGCTTATACCGGTGAAATCGGGGACGGGAAAATATTCGTTCATCCGGTGGATGACGCCATGCGGGTCCGCACCGGTGAACGGGGCGAAAACGCCGTGTAACAATAGAGCGGGGTAATCTTATGGAAACTGTAAAATACGAAAGTAAAGAAAATATGTTGGAGCGCTGTGTATCCGACTGTGAAAGAACGATGATTTTTCAGGCGCTCATGAAAACCAGAGGCAATCAGTCCGCTGCTGCCATGTTGCTGGGAACAACAAAACGCATCCTGACCTATAAAGCGCATAAGTATGGGATTAACTGTGAACAACTAAAGGAGAAATAAAAAGATGGAAATAAAAACGCCGAAAAATGTACTTGATTTAATTAAGAAAGAGAGTGTCCAGTTTGTCGATTTGAGATTTATGGATTTTCCCGGACTTTGGCAACATTGCAGTTTTCCGGTAAACGAGA
>DATKPG010000040.1:0-27569 GCA_035524255.1 Smithella sp.
CTTTAAGTTTAATTATCCAGCGTCGCTTAACTCCTCAAATGGGTGGCCTGGTTTGCTCCGGAATAGCCGGCCGATTTGCTCCGGATTGGGTGGCCGATTTCAATCGGATTCAGTGGCCGGTTTGGACCGGAATACTCACCATGTGCATGATAACGACCTACAAAAGGGTGACGGCCGAGAAAAAGTAATTGGAAACATAAAACAGCGAGTCCAAAGTTATCATGATTTTGCGTTCTCACTATTCCCTGAAAAGGATTATCTTGCAATTCTGGAGGTGTGAAATCCGGAACACCGACGTCACAAAGGAAATTTTTATTATCGTATTGAATTTGAAATGAATCACAATCAATTAGCTTAACCAGGCCATTATTGGTGATGAGAACACCTTTCTGGTTTAGATCGCCTATTACATGCCCATATGAATGTATTGTATCAATGGCTGCGGCAAGGTTACGAGCCGCAAGTATCAAAAAACGCCAATCGGCCGTCGGAAATAATTGTTTTCTACTGGCAGGGCCGTAAAGGTCATGAATTTCACGCCCTTTCATCCTATGCATTAAAATACCTCTTAGCCTGCCACTCGTGCTATCGAACAATACCTCTATAGGCCAAGATGATATAGCGAGAAGTTCTTTCGTGACCATTCCTGGCATTAAGAACAATTTTTTGGTTTTATCGGTAGGTATGTCTTTTAAATAAACTTTGGCTACGATTTCGTTGTTTCCCTGAATATTAAAGACAGCACCTTCAGCACCACGAGCTATTTCAGTACTAAGGTCAATCTTATTACCTTTACTATCAAAAAATGACATAATGGTTCAAATCAATCTCGATATCTTGTTGCTAGAATAAGAGTTTTGTCGTCATCAGTCCTTTCATTTATCAGTGGTGAACCAAGGTATTCTTCAAGGCTCATGATAAGATTAGCACGCTTTCCTGATGGCTCCTTCCTTAACGTATCGAACATTGGGCGTAAAAACGGCTCAAAAACTGTCTTTGTTTTGTTATGAAGGGCCAACATCTGAATACCATCAGTAAAAATTGCAACTTCATCTACAATAGAATCTATAGGTATTGTATTAAGATAGTTGATAAAGAGATCATCAGTTATGAAGAAAGTTATATTAACATATTCTCCTGATTGTGGCCACAGAACTACTTTATAAGCTCCATCACTTCTAATAACAATAGCTCCGTCTCCTATTTGGGCGGCAATGGCTGATTTTTCTCCAACTATAAGAGCGAGGAATGTACAGGCAAAGTCACGGATAATCCGTTTGGATGCTAAAGCTTTTTCCAACATAGATTCATGAATATTATTTATCCATGTATCCAATAGGTCAGAATTGATTTGGATAAAAGTTCCACCACATTTAAAATACGTATCGACAATACTGATAAACTTGTCGCATGCTAATTCAGCACCTTCGTCCGACTTTTCGGCACTTCCAGCGCCATCGGCTGCAACTATTAATAAAATTTCTTCATCAGTCGAATCTTTAGTAAGAAATACAGCGTGTGTATCTTGGCATTTTCCCCCTTTAGCCAAATGCGATGTACCTATAACTGAAGCACCAATATATCGCCAACAATTGTCCTTCATACACTTGCCCAACCACCCGGCGCTGTTGGATTCTGGAGTGCCACTTCGTCTCCGGGTTTTGAGTTAGAAACAGACTTTAATGAAGTTGATAACCAGACAAACAGGTCTTGAAATCGTAATCCTTTGAGTTTTAAAGGTTCTCTGACCGATATTTGTTTAAGAATATCCATATTGGCATTTTCGACAGCGACAGTAAAAAAAGCAAATGACCTAGATGTTTCACCTTCTCTGACTAAGGCAGCAGCATCTTGCCAGTTATCGGTTGGACCACCATCAGTAATTAGAAAAATCCACGGGCGATAGAAACTTATACCATTAGCACGATACGTATCCTTCCGCTGCCGCAGTATTTCTATACCTTTCTTTATAGCAGCCCCCATAGGTGTATCGCTTGCAGCGGATAGGGTTGGAGGAATAAATGTGTTCACAGTTTCAAATTCCTGGACAACATTTACTTGTCCGCCAAAAGTTACTATACAAACTTCAACCCTTCTGGCAGCAAGAGAATCGGCAACAAGAGAATCTTTAAATGTGGAAATGCCAGCGTTTAGTTGATCAATTGGGTTACCTGTCATAGAGCCTGATACGTCAAGCAGCAAAAGGCATGGGCATCTATTTTCCGGATTATCAGGAAATTCAGTACCGCCAAACACAAACTTTTTTTCATTGAAAGGTATTTGATCTGCCATATTTTTCTCCTTCTATTTTTTGTTATATGAAACTGAATGCTTTTATGATGAAGCCAATTTTCAAAATAGTATTTTTGCTAATTCTTTAGATTTCTTGGGGCTCTTAAAAATGATTCAGGAACGTTAATGAACATACTCTTATTTTTTTGAATTTCAATAGTAACTTTTAACTATAATTCAGTCTGATAATTGATATTCACAATAACCTTATAGGAGAAGTTTTCGTTACACCTCGAAAGGTGCAACGCCGCATATCAGCGGGCGCGTTAGAGTTCCGCTGGATTTACATTGATACTCATCACGAACGAATTAACGAATTATTGATTTTGAAAAACAAATCAATAACACACTGAATACCGCAGTAAATAGAACATATAGTATCACCGCTAAATCCCTAAACATAAGTGGACAGGTTAATGTATTAACATGACTAATCGTTTCGTAAAGCAGGACTGAAACCCATAATAAAAACGTATAATCGCTTAGTCCTATTGTAAGTCTGCTAACAGAATATTTCCTGGCAGAAAGCCATATACCTTTATCTTGTATCGGTTCATTTTTTGTAAAAAGATCGCCCACTCTATTTTTCCCAACCAAATCTACTTTGGTTTCCCAGTTTTCTTGCCAATATTTACTTCCTCTATTGGCCAGCGTCCAACAAAGCGAACATACGACACCGAAACAGGATAACAGTATTGCCAATCGTGGATATTTTGAATGTGAACCGGCAAGGGCAATAAATGCAGCAGCTATGAAACCCCAAAAGAATAAAGCTCTTTTCCAAAATAATTCTATTTCAAAGTTTCGAGTTGCAAGAGCTTTCTCAAATTTTTCTTTATCGTTCGGTTGAATCATTGAATCATCGGGCATGTTCTACCTCCTTTTAATCAATAAATGTCTAACGAAAAGCTGAACAGGAAATCCGGAAACACCATACTGGTTTTATCTTTCCCTGGCTTTTGGTAGCTTATACGTTATCTATCTGACGCGGGCCCGTACGATCGAGTGCATGCCTTCGTCGCGGCGCACGAGTTGAACATCCGTAAATCCTGCCGACAGAAGATCTTCCTTAATTCGGCCGCTAGGCACAAAGCTCCCTGAGAATGTCTTTAGTCATCTTTATTCCCAAAATCAGATTATCTTTTGAAAGTCGTTCGTCAATGCCATGCACGCGACCAATATCCGAACGTTCCAGAATCACCGGGGTAAAACCGTAAGCGGGATAGCCGCGCTGCCGCCAGTAACGGCCGTCAGTCGCCGCGGCCATCAAAAGCGGAAATACTCCGGCGCCGGGCGAGTGTTTTTCAATGATGGAAGTTACAGCCTGATAGAACCGGTTATTTTGCGGCGCAATTCCCGAAGGCGGTGATGTCTGGATCATCTCGATTTTAACGCGGTCATCGGCAATACGGCTCATCAGCCAGCGATGAAACTCCCCGGCGTCTGTTTCCGGCAATAATCGGCAGTCAAGCTCAGCCTCCGCGCGTTCGGGAATCACATTGATCTGATAACCGGCTTTAATCACATTAACACTCACCGTATCGCGAAAAAGCGCGTTGCTGAATTTTTCGGCGGCAAGCGATTTACCCGCGAGCTTCAGAGCCAGAGGGTTGGAAAGATTACGCAGTATAATGGATGCCGGAAATTTCTGTTCACGGGCCAGCACATTGAACATCGCGCAAGTCGCGGTGCCTGCCCGCATGGACCGCGGCGCGGAGATAATCCGCTCCAGAGCGTTGATCAGTGTGACATTGGCGCTGTTGTTGTACGGCATGGAACCATGACCAGGCTCACCCGTGGCGACAAGCCTGACCCGATAAATCTGTTTTTCGGCAATCGCGATGGCAAATAGCACACGTTTCCCGAAGAGGTCTTTGTAGCCCCCGGTGCCTTCATCCCATACCCACTCCGGATCAATATCCCGCAAATGATTTTCCACAAGCCAGCGCATGCCGTGATCACCGCCCTGCTCTTCATCCGGCACGGCTGTGAATATGATCGGGCGGCGGAATTTGGTCCCTTCCTTAATCAGCGCTTCCAGCGCCAGTATAAACATGACGCCCAGACCTTTGGTATCGAGTGTGCCGCGTCCCCAGATAAAGCCGTCGGCGCAAATACCGCCAAAAGGCGGATGACTCCACAGGGCCTGATCGGCGGCCACAACATCCATATGATGATTGATCATCAGCGGCTTTAAGGTTTCACTGCCGGCAACGCGGGCGACGACAAGCCCGCGGCCGCTTAAAGGCTCATATAATCTGATATCTTTTGTTATGCCGCGGCTCGTTAATTGCTCGCGCAGCCAAAGAGCGGCGGGCATTTCATTACCGGGGGGATTGGTTGTATCAAACTGCGCGTAGCGGCTCAAAGTGGCCACGGCGTCTTTTATAAGATTTTCGTTATCCATGATTACACCTCTTGGGATAAATCCGGGAGAAATCCCGGGATACCGCACCGGTTTTTATCCTTCCCCGGATTTTTTCTACTACCACAACTATCACCACCAAGCTCTATCTATTAAAGAATACCAAAATGATCACTATATTTCATTGACATATTGAAAAGTCGTCATATCGACCAAAGGGAGATATCTTACATACTTGATCATTAAGATTTCTCGCTTCGCTTCGAAATGACATATTGAAACCTTGTCACATCGACCGATCAGATATTTAGCCTGTATTTTATTTTGGTATCCTGCGTTATGCCAAGGAATCTTTCCATGAATGTCCGCGCGACAGCCGAAATCTCGGCTGTAGTCCCTTTGATGTCGATGTCCAGAAATACCTCGCCGCCTGTTCCCCGGTTTTCAAATATTTTCAGATCCATCTCCTTTGCTGTAGTTCTGAAAGCCGCTTCCATACTCTTTTGCCTATCGGTTATGAACGGAAAATCCAGTTGTATATTTTTCGTGTTTCCACTGAATTGCACAAAATCCCTCGTCCCTTTAACCGTCGCTGTCACGAAAGCATATTTTTCAGCGCTTAACATCATTATTCCGATGTAGTTCTCAAGATCCTTTGTGGTTCCTACCAGGTCTTCCGTGCTATCTGGCCGGTATAGAAAGAGGAAAGCGAGGAAAGCAATGAGAATGATAAAAACAAATATGATAATTGCCAGAACTAATTCCATGTTTTATTCACGTAACAATGTTTATATGGTTTTGTGCTAATATTTCCAAATAGGGGAAGCTGTCTCCTATTTCCCCGTCCCCCAAGCTTGCCCTTATTTTATCCTCTCCTCTACCAAATAAATACTGCTGCCTTTTGAAGCAAGGTAATGGAAACTGTCAGATGTGTCAAAAACGGACTTCCATCTACTGCTAATAGCTACAATTTTATTGTATCGTTCTTCTTCTTTCCCATCAATGACGATAAGATACCTATTACCTATCAAAGCAACATATATCAAATGTTTGCTGTCCGGACTGAAAAAAGGAGTATCTCCTATACCATCGTATTGTTTTTCCTCTTTTCCATCAGCGACTACAAACCATTTGTTGCCTGATTGAGCCGTATACACTACATGCTTGCCGTCCGGACTGAAAATAGGATTGGCAATACCATCGTATGATTTCTCCTCTGTCCCATCAACGACGATTAGCTGCTTATTGCCTGATATAGCAGCATACACCACATGCTTGCTGTCCGGACTGAAAATAGGAGTGCCTTTCCCAATACCATCGTATTGCTTTTGCTTTCGCTCTTTTCCATCAACGACTACAAAACATTTATTGCCTATCCCAGCTGCATACGCCAGGTGCTTGCTGTCCATACTGAAAACAGGAGTGCCGGCAATAGCATCGTATTGTTTTTCATCCTTTCGATCAATGACCACAAACCATTTATTACCTGATTTGGCCCCATAAGCTAGGTGCTTGCTGTCCGGGCTGAAAATAAGACTTCCTTTTCCAATACTATCGTACTGCTTTTCCTCTTTTCCATCAACGACAACAAAACATTTATCGCCTGATCGACCTCCATACGCCAGGTGCTTGCTATCCGGGCTAAAAATAAGATTACCAAAAATGCCATCGTATTGTTTTTCCTCTTTCCCATCAACAATTACAAACCATTTGTTGCCGGATATAGCCGCATACGCCACATGTTTACTGTCCGGGCTAAAAATAAGATTACCACCAACTATGCCATCGTATTGCTTTCCCTCTTTCCCATCAACGACTATAAACCATTTGTTGCCTGATTTAACATCATACGCCACATGCTTGCTGTCCGGACTGAAAATAGGAGATTCTTTCCCAATACCATCGTATTGTTTTTCTTCTCTCCCATCAACAACTACAAACCGCTTATTGCCTATCCCAGCTATATACGCCACATGCTTGCTGTCCGGACTGAAAATAGGAGTGCCTTTACCAATGGCATCGTATTGCTTTCCCTTTTTTCCATCAACAACAACTACAAGCTGTTTATCGCCTGATTTAGCCTTATACGCCACATGCTTATTGTCCGGACTTGTTCTAAAATCCTCTTTTATAAATGAAGATGAATCAATTTGAGCAATAAGCTTCTCAGAAATATTTCTGCCAGAAGATTTCTGTTCTGCAAAGGCGGCCATGCTTGTAAGAACGAAGAAAAAGGTCGTACATAAAAATATAGTTCGTTTCATCATTTCAATATAGCTCCTGATAAAGTTATTAAGATGGTCATTTGCCTAACGATGTTTATATGCATTTTGAAATAATTTAATGAAGAAGGAATTTTTAACGATTATTGGTTGCAATCTAGCACAGAATTGCAAAAATGAAAATAAGGATTTCAAAAATAATGTTCATTCGGATTGGATTGGAACCGGCAGGTCTGCGCGCGCCTGTACCGGCATCGTGACCCGGGCTTACAAGTTATCTATCTCAGGCGGGCCCGCGCGACCAAGTGCATGCCCTGGTCGCGGGGCACGAGTTGAACATCCGTAAATCCGGCCGACAGAAGATCTTCCTGAAAAATAGGGGACAACGCCCTGTTTCCGGTTTATTCCTGCGCGCCATGCTGACGCAGCAATTTCTCCACGTCCTTGCGGCCATTTTGCGCCGCTATGTTCAAAGGCGTCCAGCCGTAGTTATCCTTGATATTAACATCGGCCCCTTTGGCAAGCAGTAATTCCACCACGTCCAGGTGGCCGTTTTGCGCCGCTACGAACAAAGGCGTCACGCCTTTGTTTTCCCTGGCATTGATATCGGCTTTATTGGCCAGCAGCAATTCCACCTCGTTCCGGTATCCAAATTGCGCCGCGGCAAACAAAGGCGCCGCGCCGCTTTGGTCCTTGGCATTGGCATCGGCCCCTTTGGACAGCAGCAATTCCACCACATCCCTGTATCCCTTTTGCGCCGCCGCGTGCAAAGGCGTTACGCCGATTTGTTCCCTGGCATCGACATCGGCTCCTTTAGACAGCAGTAATTCCACCACGGCCCTGTGGCCGTTTTGTGCCGCGGCGAACAAAGGCGTCACGCCGCTTTGGTCCTTGGCATTGACATCGGCTTTATTGGCAATCAACAATTCCACCACATCTCTGCTTCCTTTTTGCGCAGCCAAATGCAGGGGCGTCACGCCGCTTTGGTCCTTGGCGTTGACATCGGCTTTATTGGCCAGCAACAATTCCACGACATCCTTGCTGCCTTTTTGCGCCGCCGCGTGCAAAGGCTCCTCGCCGTCGTAGCTGTCCTTGGCATTGACATCGGCCCCTTTGGCCAGCAGCAATTTCACCACATCCATGCGGCCATTTTGCGCCGCCAGGTGCAAAAGCGTCGCGCCGTAATTGTTTCTGCCGGATACCAGAGCAGGATTATCTTTTAGCAGGATCTCGACCTTTGTCAAATCGCCGCTCTCAGCCGCGTCATGAATCTCGCCGCAGAAAGCGAGGCTGCTCCAAGCCAGCGTCAGCATTACCACCAGTATGACTTCGATATGGCGGGGAATCAGGCCGTAATGAAATTTGTTTAAGACAGCGCGCATTTTATTCATAGTTTCTCCTATAGATTTTAGTGCCATCCTCGCGGATGGTTCGGATTATATTGATATCATAGAGCAGATATACCACATAACTGATACACGTGAATATTATCTATACTGTAACAATTGCGTATGTCAATAAAATATTGAAGCTCATATTTGAACTGAGAAAACAGGGGACAACTCTGTAAAAAAGCCGGATGCGGCGTTGCGCTTCATCATTCGTCTCTGCGTCGTACGCAAGAAGTACGCCTCACTCCTCATGCTTCGCCCGCCTTGCCTGCGGCTTTTTTACAAAGTTGTCTGAGCATTTAAATAGGGCGGGACGTGCCCTGGGCAAATTGGGGACAACGCCCTATTTCCTGATGCCGCACCGGAAGAAGCAAAGCTAGAAACCAAGTCTTAAACCACCCTCCCCCGTCGCTTCGCGCCACCCCCTCCAAAGGGGGACAATAAAGAATTGCCTGTTTTACCGGCAGACTGTTTTTTTCATCAGCAATACTAATTTATCGGCGCGTCCCTTGTCTGATTTATTTAATTTGGTGATCAGCTTCTCCGCCTGATTTCGGTTACCGGAAATAATAAAAATTTCAGCAAGTTCATAAAGCGTATTTTTATCATCCGGCTTTATGGACAGCGCTTTGACATAGGCCGCTATCGCCTTGTCATATTCACCGGTGTCTTCATAGGCGGTTCCCAGATAATAAAGATAGCTGTAGTTCTGAGGATTTAATTTCACCGCTTTCAGGTAACTGGAAACTTCCAGGTCATATTGACCCCTCTCATAGTAAATATCGCCCAGGCCTACATAGGCATCCGCGCAGGTATTATCTTCGGCAATAGCTTTCTGGTAATATTCAAAGGCCTTATTAAAATTCGTTCTGTTCTCTTCAATTTGTCCCAGTGAATAATAATATTCGGCGCTTTTTTCCGTGAGCTTTTTTTCAGTGCCGTTGAGGGCGCTTTTTATCAGATTGATGGGAACCGCCAAATTGAGATTCTGGTTCTTTTGCTCTTTATCGATCAGTGACTCAGACGTTATTCCGATGACGTTGCCATCCGTGTCAAAGAGCCCTCCTCCGCTGTTGCCCGGAGAAACAGGAGCCGTGAATTGAATGAGCTTGATACCGAACAGGACAAGCGCCGGATTGGCGATAACGCCTTCCGATATGGAATTTTCAAGCCCCAGCGGCGAGCCTATCGCGATAACTTTTTCACCGCTTAAAAGCTTATCGGAGTCCCCTATGTTTTTTATATAGGGCGTGTCGGTCGCCTCAAACTGCAATATGGCGATGTCTTGTTCTTCGCTTAAACCCTTCACGCCTCTTAATTCGTAAAAGGCTCCCGATGGCAGTTTTGCCTTGGTCCGGCTGATATCCATTCCTTTGATGACATGATAATTCGTGACCAGAAGACCGTTGGAATTAATAAATATCCCGCTGCCCTGCCCCGCCGGATTCCCTTCTCTGTCGTAGACCAATAAAGTAGCCGTCGCTTTTTGATTAAGTTTGATATTATTTTTCGCGACTTCAGTTTTATAAATTTCAAATCCGACGGCGGCAACAATTGCCAGAATCAACGCAATCGTAATTTCTTTTGAAAAGTGTCTGACGAGAACAAATATATTTTTAATATTTTGTTTCATGCGTTCTTTTGTGAAACTTTAATAATGGATGCGGGATTTGATCTGCTGCAATACTACTACCACATTTTAAGCAATAATTCTACGGTGTTTATTATTATTTGAAATACTAAACCGGCCGCCGCGCATTTCATCTTATCTTCTGAAATAATTGTTTCTGTGGATTCGCGTGTTTTGATTTTCTGTATCAAAACCATCACAAGATAAATAAGCGTTGCGACAAGTGCGATTATGCATTTAAAAGTAAATCTTAGATCGGGGCCTGTTGCAGACTTCCAGCCCTTCATGTAATTATTAAAAGATAATAATAATATTATCAGAGCGGCGATATGGATGTATTTCTTTTTCATAAGAAAAAATCACCTGTCAAAAATTAAACAACAGCTAATTCTGTTTCGGGCCAAGTCTTTTTAGCTCGGCGCGGGTAATAAAGGATCGATTATTTAATGATTATTATTTGCAACATAGCACAATTTTGCAGAGATGAAAATAAGAACATCAGATATTAAAAGACTGAGTGTATTTCATTAAGAAAAACTGGATTCCCGATCAGGTCGGGAATGACACGGCAGGATTACAACGTCATCTCCTCTGTCATTGCGAGACGCCTCTCAGGCGTCGTGGCAATCTCAATCCTTACCTGTCCCCCTTTGGAGGGGGTGGCGCGTAGCGACGGGGGAGGGACAACCCTGCCCTTTGTCATTGCGAGCCGCATCTCATGCGGCGTGGCAATCTCTGTCCTTATAATACGCATGAGATTGCTTCGTCACTACGTTCCTCGCAATGACAAAAGCAAAAAATGCGCGTTTGTCCCTGAAATTTTTTCTCAATCCTTAGCCCAAAGTTTCCTTGACTTCCTCAACCGGATTCCCTATAATTTACTGCATAAATGAAAATTTAATTCTATCTTCAGTGGAGGCGACTATGAAATCAAAATGGATCTTCTTCAAAGGGAAAAAAATACTCTACGCCGATTACTCCGGTTTTAAAGGCGACGCGGCAGCATTGCAGATAGAGAATGACGCGGTCGACGCGGTCGTCTGTCAGCAGGCTCCGAGCTCCGTTTTATGTATAACGGATGTCCGGGATACGCTGGCATCGTCCGAGGCGATGGTCATCATCAAAAACAGCGCCAAGCGCACAAACCCCTATATTCGCAAGCAGGCGGTCATCGGCGTGACAGGCGTGCGGCGCGTGCTGGCGGACGCGGTCGTCCGTTTTTCGGGCCAGAACTTATCGTTATTCGATAGCATGGAACAGGCCCAGGAGTGGCTGGTGTCGGACTAAAGCGGCGTCTGTCCGGCAGAACCGACGGGTTTTAACATACTGGCGCCGGTCCATGTGAACAATTTTTGTTGTTAAAGGAGAGTGACAAATGGATAACGTCAGAATTGATAACAATGTGTTTATTCCGATGCCGGTGAGCCTGGTCGGCTGCCTGATTAAAGGCAGAGCCAACTTCATGGCCGCGGGATGGGTAACAAGGGTAAACGCGAGTCCGCCGTGGATTGGCATCGGCATTAACCGCGCCCATGCCACCCCGGAGGGCATTCTGGAAAACAAAAGCTTCAGTGTTTGTTTTCCCGGCAAAGCGGATATCGCCAAAGCCGATTACTGCGGAAGTGTATCCGGCAGAAAAGTCGACAAATCCTCGCTATTCACAATTTTCTTTGGCGATTTGAAAACAGCGCCCATGATTGACGAGGCATCGCTTAATCTTGAATGCTCTCTGGAGCAGACCATCTACGGACCCAGCAATTATTTTTTTATCGGCGAAATCAAAAGCGCTTACGCGTCCCGGAATTGTCTCGAGAACGGCAGAATAAATCCTTTGGCAGCCGGATATCCCATATTGACGATGCCCGATAATTCGTACTGGTCTTTAGGGGAACGCATCGGTCAGGCATGGAGCATCGGCAGACAGTTGATCGAAAAATGATCCATCCCCCGCCGCGCAAGGGGGCAGGTTAAATAAACTGGTGTAGTAAACCCTGATTTCCATCCCCTGAAATCTATGATAAGGCATGTTCATCTCCAGGCTAGGAGTTATGATGAGTTTCAGGCATGTTGAACGAAAAAAATGTATCGGCTGCGGTTTGTGTTATTCAGTTTGCAAGTTTGAAGCCGTTGAGATGACAACGGATGAATTCAGCTATGTCCCCCGTCTTATAGAGGAGAATTGCACGGATTGCGGTGAGTGCCTGGAAGTTTGTCCGGAGATTAATGTTTTGGATTATCCTGATAAATTTGGATCAATCATGAAATATTTAATCTGTAACGCGAAAGATCAGAAAATAAGACATGCCGCCTCCTCCGGCGGTGCCTGCAGGGCGATTTTAGCTTCGCTTTTAGATAAGGGCGTCGTCAACAAAGTCATTATAACAAGAGCGACGGATGATCCCTATAAATCAGAAACAATCGTTACCGGCAATATATCCGATTTGATGTCTGACCGCCTGAATTCCATATATTCTCCCACCAGTCCTTTGTCCGCGTTAAAAAGTCTTGATGAAGGATTAAAGTATGCTTTTGTGGGATTGCCCTGTCACATAGCCGGCCTTAAGTTATGTCCGGAATTG
The DNA here is from genome assembly GCA_035524255.1 of Smithella sp. Lineage (GTDB taxonomy): Bacteria > Desulfobacterota > Syntrophia > Syntrophales > Smithellaceae > Smithella. The sequence continues at coordinate 12,480 of DATKPG010000040.1, forward strand.
AAGAAAAATATTTTTGTGACAATAGGAATATTTTGCACCCTTACCCCAAGCTTCAAATTTATTGATACATTTGCAGATGACCTCTCTAAAAACGGCGAAGTAACCGGACTTCGGTACAGAGGCGATGGATGGCCCGGAAAAACCGTCGCGTATCACCAAAACGGCGGACAATCGGAATTTAATTTTGTCGATATGTGGCACAAGTACAACTATGACCGGAAATTTCAGTTAAGCAGATGCGGCGAGTGTACTTACTATTCATCCGAATTCGCGGATATTTCCATCGGTGATGCGTGGCATATGCTTGGCCGGGATCAGGAAGGATCTTCACTTGTCCTTGTCAGAAGCAAAAAAGGCGCCGATGTTATTGACGCGTCTGAATCATGGATCGATATAAAAACAATTGATAATCCTGATGAAGCAATGCAGTTTCACGATTTTAATTCTCAGATAAAACAGGGAAATAAGGCTAAGATTAAACTGGCCTCAACATAAAGTTTCCGCCGCGGAATCGACCCGCGAACTTTCAAACCCGAGAAAGCTTTAATGCGGCGGAATGCTCCCGGACTGCTCTTGCACCACCCCCGGCACAGGTTTTCAGTGTAAAAAATCATTCAGGCTTTTTCAGGCTTTCAAATGAAAATAAACACCACCCCTTCGGGGGGTATGAACTTGATTTTTTATCAGATCCATGATACAAAATACACGTTGTTGCGCGGCATTGTAGACGCGGGGATTTTTAAACCATTATATAGTTTATTCCCACGTTTCGGTTAGTTAATAAATTTCTCAGGAGACTTAAATATGAACATAAAAGGTATTTTTTTTGCTACAACAAAACCGGTTATCATTCAGGCTTTTGGCGAGGAACGCTGGAATGCCTTTATAGCCAAACTGGCCCAAAAGGATCCCTATTTCAGCAAGGTGATTATGGCCATTTCATATGTTCCGATAGAAAAATTAGTTATTTTCTTTGATGAAATGTGCAAGGAATTCTTCAACGGCGACAAAATGGCCTATGAGATATTCGGGAAGTCCGGCGCTAAATACGTTTTGCAGCCGGGAGGCATGTTCAACGCTTATCTGCTCAATAAAGATTTAAAAAATTTTGTCGAATTTGTTTTGCCCAAGCTCTGGTCGACCTATTATGACGGGGGCACAATTACCACTTCTTTAGAGAACAATATCGTTCACATTAAAATAACGGGCGTTGACTTCAAATATGTTTATTTCGAGCAACTTCTTCAGGGTTATTTTCAACAGGCTCTTAAAGTCGTTGGTAAAAAGACTATCCCGAAAAAGGTCAGAAGTATTACGCAGGGTGACAATGATATTTATTTTCAGTACGCGATACAGAATCCCTAGCCGCGAAATATCATGTTTAGCCGGTGCACTATTTTATGGATGGCACGTGAGTACGCAGCAATTCGGCAAATTGCGCGGGTTCGACAGGCTTGCTGAAATAAAACCCCTGCATTTCATCGCAAACATGTTCCCGTAAAAAATCCTTCTGTTCCTGCGTTTCCACACCTTCGGCGACAACAGTAAGGCTCAAGGTCTTTCCCATTGTAATGATAGCTTCTATAATGGCTTTGTCCTCGGAATCCTGCGGAAGGTTGCGGACAAATGATCTGTCTACCTTCAACGTATCGATAGGAAAATGTTTGATTTGCGCCAGAGAAGAATAACCTGTGCCGAAATCATCGAGCGCCAGGCGGATGCCCATTTTCTTTATATTGGTCAATATGCTGATTATACGGGCCGGATTGTGCATCACCATGCTTTCGGTGATTTCCAGTTCCATTAAATTCGGCGCCATGCCGGAATCATCTAAAGCGGCCTTGATATCCTCTAACAGATTTTCATTCATCAGTTGACGAAGCGAGAGGTTAATCGACACGCAAACAGGGGGCAGGCCCTGGCGCTGCCAGGCCACGTTCTGGGCGCATGCCGTTTTCATCACCCACTTACCGATGGGAACAATCAGGCCTGTTTCCTCCGCCACGGGGATGAATTGCGTGGGGGTTATCGCGCCGAGGTTTGCGTTATGCCAGCGCAGCAATGCTTCCACACCGGTAATCGCGCCGGTTTGCACATCCATTTTAGCCTGATATTCCAAAGAAAACTCGTTGTTCTCCAGGGCACGGTGCATATTGGTTTCCATGGACATACGTTCAATGGATTGCAGCGGAAGATCCTTGTGGAAAAACTTATAGTTGTTCTTGCCGTCTTCCTTGGCAAAATACATGGCGGCATCCGCGTTTTTCATCAAAGATTGTTCATCCTCGCCGTCGAGCGGGAATATGCTTATGCCGATGCTGGCGGTCACGCGGCATTCTTCCCCTGAAATTATCACCGGTTCAATGGCGGCCTTGAGTATCCTGCGGGCTATGGCCGCGATCTGATCCTTTTTTTTCACCTCTTCAATTAATATTGTAAATTCATCCCCTCCGAGGCGGCTGACAACGTCCTCGCCCCTTAAACGGCCCACAATATCGACAGCGCGCATGGACTGTTTAAACCGCGCGGCAATTTCCTGAAGAAGCTTGTCTCCCGCTTCATGTCCCATGGTATCGTTGATAATTTTAAAACGGTCCAGATCAACAAATAAAACGGCAAGCCGCCGTTTATGTCTCCGCGCGACTTGTATGGCGTGACTAAGGAGCTGACTGAACATCAGGCGGTTGGGCAGGCCTGTCAGACCATCATGCGTGGCCATATAATTGATTTTCTGCTCCATCTGCTTGCGTTCGGTGATGTCGCGCACGATTCCCCTGAATCCTACCGGGTTGCCCGCCGCGTCTTTGCGCAGCGACGCGGATGCCTCGACATATCTTTTAACCCCGTCTTTTCTTATGGCTTGCCAGTTGAATTCCCCGACGGGTTCGCCGGTGACATAAACATTGTTGAAAATCTGAAAAACGCGTTTTGCGGATTCCTCGTCCGTAATCTGCCGGTAACTCATGCTCAATAATTCTTCCTTGGATGAGCCATAGAGCCGCAACATGGCATCATTGACAAAAGTAAATTTGCCGGCTAGATCGACCTCGAAATATCCTTCCTGGATCGTTTCAAGAATTGTCCGGTATTTTTCCTCGCTTGAGCGAAGCGCCTCCTGCATCTGTTTGCGCGCGGTAACATCGCGCGAAGTGCCGCGAAACGCGACGGGATTGCCTTTCGCGTCTTTTATAAGCGATATGGAAGTTTCGGAAATCATGGATGTGCCGTCTTTTCTGATGATCTCCATCTCATACGCCTTTACCGGCCTGCCGGTTAAATAGACTTCATGAAAGATCTTGAAAGCCTTTTTGGCTTCCTCTTTTGTCTGATACTGGCGGTTTTCCCTGCCAAGCAATTCCTCCTTCGAATACTGCATATCTTCACAAATTACATTATTCACATAAGTATATCTGCCCGTGAGATCGATCTCATAATAACCGTCCTGGATGGTTTCGACAAAAGTCCGGTACTTTTCCTCGCTTAGATGCAGCGAAGCCAGCGCCTCCTCTTTTTGAGATTCCGCGTTTTTGCGTTCCGTTATATCCATAAAACTTCCGAGTACGGCCTTTTGATCTTTATATATAATCGGCGTAACCGTCTCCATAACCCACATAATCTCGTTGTTCTTCTTTACAAACCTGTATTCGTACGGCTCGGTTCTTTCCCCTTTCAAAAACTTTATCGCCTGCTCTCTGACCATCCCCCTGTCTTGATGGTGGATATGATCAAGGGGAAGCCCGCCGATGAGTTCAGCTTCCGTAAAACCGGTCAGTTTCTGAAACAGTTTGCTGACGTCGATAAATCTGCCGTTTTGGATGATATACATGCCTATCGCGGCATTGGATATAATCGTTTCCAGATAGGTCAAATCATTTTGCCGGTTGTCGTTTTTCTTTTCCGGTTTATTCGCTGATTTTTGCCTGGGCGCCACTATCACGAAACCTCCTTCAAACGTAATGATGAACACATCTGCCTGCGGTTAAAAGATTCAAACTGATAGCATTAGAAACTGAGATGATTCTGTAAATTTATATAGACCATTTTTGCCCCGCGGGCAATATTTTGTTTTCTTCATCATGAAGGTTCGGGGAAACAGGGAACCTGTGAACAGACTCTGTTTGGCCAAGTCTTTTTAATTTGACTGAAAGCATATTGAATAAATGAAAGGCCGAGTCAAAAAGTCCCGGCCTGACTGGATTGAATATCGGCATGGACTTGTTTTTTTATCAGAACCATGATAAAAAATACACGTTACCAGTTACTGCGCGGCTTTTTAGACGCGGGGTTTAAACCATTAAAAAATTTATTTTCAAGTGCCGATTAGTTTATTAATTTCTCAGGAGAATTATTATGAACATAAAAGGTATTTTTTTTGTTACAGCAAAAACGGTTCTCATTCAGGGTTTTGGCGAGGAACGCTGGAATGCCTTTATAGCCAAACTGGCGGAAAAGGATCCCTATTTTGGCAAGATGATTATGGCCATTTCATATGTTCCGATAGAAAAATTAATTATTTTCTTTGATGAAATGTGCAAGGAATTCTTCAACGGCGACAAAATGGCCTATGAGATAATCGGGAGGTCCGGCGCCAAATACGTTTTGCAGCCGGGCGGCATGTTCAACGCTTATCTGCTCAATAAGGATTTAAAAAATTTTGTCGAATTTGTTCTACCCAAGCTCTGGACGACCTATTATGACGGAGGCACAATTACCGCAACTTTAGAGAATAATACCGTTCATATTAAAATAACGGGCGTTGACGTCAAAAATGTTTATTTCGAGCATCTTCTTAATGGTTATTATCAGCAGGCGCTTAAAGTCGTTGGTAAAAAGACTGTCCCGAAAAAGGTCAGAAGTATCACGCAGGGTGACAATGATATTTATTTTCAGTACGCGCTGCAGGATGCCTAGCCGCGACATATCATGTTCCGCTTCGGCGTAACCCGAATACGCAAAATCAAGGGGTCACGATTTCAAAACATCCATGGTCACATATGTGACCATGGATGTTTGTGTCATGAACCGGTTTTGTTATTTTTTAGGTTTAACAACCTTCCCTTTTTTCGCCGGCGTTTTCAATGCCGCCGCCTTTTCTTTATCTGTGAAAATTTTCTCTTGCTCCGGTTTCGCCTTTTTGCTGTGTGTTTCCTTAAGCATGGCCTTGGTTGATACTTTGTCGAAGCCCGGAGGCGGTATGATATAATCGGAAGTTTTCAGTACCTGCCACAGAGCCTTGTCCTGGAAAGCAATGGTTCCTCCTCCGCGCTTTTCCTGAGAAACCATGCGGTTAATATCGCCGACGCACACCCAGGGACTTTTTGCGCCATCGTTTCTAGTGATGCCCCATTTCGCGTGATCCTTGGTTTCCGGCCAGGCCCATCCCACGAACTTTCTCAGATCCACAAACTTGATATCGAAAGTTTTATGAATACCGTCGCTGTCAATGTTAGGCGCGACCGGCCCGCGTATCCATGTATCTACATCCATGTCGTCTCCCAGCGTCGGACCAACCAAATCATTCCAGAAATCCCGTCCCCATTCACGGTTCTTGGCAATGACCTTAAAACTCAAACCGCCTTTTGTTTTTCCGTTTATAATATTCGTTCCGCCCGGAACGGTCTGGCTCAGGGGAAGGCTAAGGTCATAGAGCGGATCATTCTTACTGATCGAAGCCGGGATATGAGGCAGATAAATTTGAGGCTGCTGATAGGTGGCCATCTGCACGGCGATTTGCCTTACGGTCGCGACATCAAGCGAAAGGCAAAGAAACGTCTGCCCGAACATGGGGGTCGGCATGGTTTCCGAATCCGGGTCGGCATATTTGGGCCAGGAATGAAGAAGCCAGTAAGCGGTGTCTGTCTGGGTATCAAAGGCGAGGACTCCTTTTGTGTGTCCCAGTTCACCGTTGTCTTTCCCGCCGCCGGCATCAGCGGGTTTCTCATCGTTATAGAGAATCCAGCCGGTTGTGGCTCCCGGATTTTTAAAAACACTGTCCAGGGTGAAGTGCAGCGCGCCTTTATCCTGTCTCAAATTATTATCCGATTTTGCGGCCTTCCCCACCACCGGGTCATAGTATAAATACTCGTATCCCGAGGCAGTATTCTTGCCTTTATTATCTTTCGTATCCGTCAATTTCGGCACCTTGTAAATAAACCAGTAATCAACACTTTGTCCTTTTTCATTCAACGCTGATATCTTCATAATCCCCTTCCTCCTTCTTTTTTTATCAAATTTTTATGACAGCTTAATGTTCAGTAACCATTAAGACGTCTCTCGTCGCGTTTTTCGACAACCGTATTGTCATGGATTGATGTTGTGCCGCCCTCCTGAAACAGTAATTCATTGAGGCTGATTACAAAACACTCGTGAACATTAAGACACTGCTTTGATATTGGGATGCTGCCGGAAATTGGGATGATAAATATTAATAATACGGAAATATTTGTCAATCCCTCGAAAGAGGGATTTTATATTAAATAAATTTAACAAAATTCCAAATCCCCGGCCCTCCCGTTCAATCAAACAACCGCCTTTCTCTCCATCCGCGATAAATGCCTGTCCTATCTGCAAATATTTATTATCATTATCATTTTACGGTCATTATTTCATTTGACATGCGGGGCGATTATCTATAAAATATAGACGTAAGAAACATCCCTTAAGTGGCATTCTTGCAACACTCTCGGAAAGCAACCTTATGAAAGACCAGTTACTTCGCGTACTAATGGTAGAAGATTCGGAAGACGATGCTCTGTTTATCCTCCGCGAGCTCAAGAGGGGCGGATACGTTCCGGCATTTGAACGGGTGGAGAGCGCCTCCGCCATGAAAGTAGCCCTCCGCGATAAACCATGGGACATCATCCTTTGCGATTATCAAATGCCTTCATTCAACGGCGCCGCGGCTATCGGCCTGTTGAAAGGATTGAATATCGATATCCCCCTTATTATCGTAACCGGGGCGATTGGCGAAGAAACAGCCGCGGAGAGTATGCGTCTGGGCGCTCAGGACTATATTATGAAGGGCAACCTCTCGCGGCTTTGTCCGGCCATCGCCAGAGAACTGGAAGACGCGAAAGTCAGAATCAACAAAAAGCGCGCCGAGGCGCAGCTTAAGGAAAATGAAAACAAATACCGCCTGCTGGCCGATAATATTCATGATGTCGTTTTCATCATGGATATGAATCTGAATTACACCTATCTCAGCCCGTCCGTAAAGCTACTGAGGGGATACGAACCGGAAGAGGCTATGAAACACACACCCGCCGAGACCGTGACGCCCTCCTCTCTCGAAAAGGCCATGGGGATACTGTTAGAAATCATCGAGGAGGAAAAATCCGAACGAAAAGACCTTAACAAAGTCCGAAGCGCCCAGCTGGAAATGATTCGAAAAGACGGAACCACGGTATGGGTGGAGACAACGGCATCTATTCTCAGGGACGAGAATCAGCAGGCCATCGGCATTATGGGCGTAACCCGCGACATCACGAAGCGTAAGAAGGCGGAAGATTTGCTGCTGGAGAGCGAGGAAAAGTTTCGGGTGCTGGCCGATACGACGCCGGTGGCGATCGGACTTTTTCAGAACGATCGCTGGATATACGCCAATCGGGCCGCTCAGATGATGAGCGGGTATTCCGCGGAAGAAATTTATAAAATGAACTTCTGGGATATCGTTCATCCCGACTACAAATCCCTTACTCAGGCGCGCGGTCAGAAGCGCCAACAGGGCGAAGACGTGGTGCATCGTTATGAATTCAAGATTATTACAAAAGACGGCGTTGAGAAATGGGTCGATTTTTCAGGCGCGTCAACGATATTGATGGGGAAACCCGTCGCTATCATTAACGTGATAGATATTACGGAACGAAAACTGGCCGAGGAGAAACTCAAGGAGAGCGAAAGACAATACCGGCTTCTGGCCGAAAAAATGTCCGACGTTGTGTGGATTGTGGATATGAATTTAAAAATGGTCTATGTCAGTCCTTCCGTGGAGAAGCTACTCGGATTCAGTCAGGAAGAGAGAATGCTTCAACCCATGGAGGAACAATTGACGCCTCAGTCCATGTCGATGGTGCTGGAGACTCTATCAAGAGAACTTTCCCTGGAAGAACAAAAAAATACGGATCCCAACAGAACACTGAAAATGGATCTGGAATATTATCATAAGGATGGTTCAACACGCCTGATGGAGTCGGTCATGAGCGGAATTCGCGACGACCGGGGCATCCTGACAGGCATTCACGGCTTATCCAGGGATATTTCCGAGCGCAAAAAGGCGGAAGATAATTTACGGGCGAGTGAGGAAAGTTACCGGCAGCTGTTTGAAAATTCACCCGCGGGGATATACCGTGTTGATTATAAAACCCAGAAGGTCATAAAAGCGAACGATGTTTTTTGCAAATATGTTGACTGCACCCCGGAAGAAATATCCGCTCTGAATCCATACGACATTTTGTCTGAAGACAGCCGGAAACTGTTTTCGGAGCGTGTGGGAAAAATATTGCGGGGGGAACCCGTGCCGGATACGGCGGAATTTGAAATCATCAATAAAAATGGCAGGCGATTCCACATGCAGCTGCACATAAAAAACGTCTACGACGCGCAAGGCCATGTGATTGCCGCCGATGTTGTCGCGCATGACATCACCGAGCGCAAGAAGGCCGAGGAAAAACTTCAGCATACCCTGGAAAGTTTAAGGAAGGCCGTTGGCACAACGATTCAGGTTCTGGTGTCGGCTGTAGAATCCAGAGACGCGTATACGTCCGGTCATCAGGCCAAATCCGCGGATATGGCCTGTGCCATCGCCGCGGAAATGGGACTTTCTGAGGATAAAATTGAAGGGCTCCGCATGGCCGGTTTAATCCACGACATCGGAAAGCTATCCATACCCGCCGAGATATTGTCCAAACCCACAAAGCTGACAGAAATTGAATTTTCTCTGATTAAAGAACACTCCCGCAGCGGTTATGAAATGCTCAAAGATGTCGAATCCCCCTGGCCGCTTGCCGAGATTGTTTACCAGCACCATGAAAGAATGGACGGCAGCGGCTATCCAAGAAAGCTCAAAGGGGATGAAATACTCATGGAGGCCCGCATTCTGGCTGTTGCCGATGTCGTGGAAGCCATAGCGTCCCATCGTCCTTACCGCGCGGCCATGGGCATAGAGGCGGCCCTGGAAGAAATAGAAAAATACAAGGGTGTTCTTTACGATAATGCGGTTGTTGATGCCTGCCTGAAATTATTTAAGGAGAAAGGCTACCGGCATTAAACAAAGAAAACCCCTCCCGTTCCCCCGTGTGATAATAACCTGATCCCCTACCCTTATTGTCCCCCTTTGGAGGGGGTGGCGCGAAGCGACGGGGGAGGGAGTATACTTCCCTTTGTCATTGCCGCATCTCATGCGGCGTGGCAATCTCTTCCTTTACTGTCCCCCTTTGGAGGGGGTGCCGCGAAGCGACGGGGGAGGGAGTATACTTCCCTTTGTCATTGCCGCATCTCATGCGGCGTGGCAATCTCTTCCTTTACTGTCCCCCTTTGGAGGGGGTGCCGCGAAGCGGCGGGGGAGGGCAACTTTGTAAAAATGCCGCAGGCAAGGCGGGCAATCCAGAGGAGTGAGGCGTACTTTTCGGTACGCCGCAACAACGAAGGATGAAGCACAACGCGGCATCCGGCTCTTTTTACAGAGTTGTCCGCTGTTCGGTCGAGCCTTTTTGAATTCGGCAGCGAGTGCAACCCCCGCAGCAAGCTCAGGAATATCAAAGAAAAATTATGTATTGACAAAGGCACGATGGAAAGGTAGAGGAAGCCGCCAGTATTGTCTAAAGATCAGAACCGCTTTTTTGCCTCGTTGTCATTTCAGCGTTCTCACAATACAATTAACGACCAATTCTGTGGCTCAAATGTTGCCTGAACAGGTATGCCAGGTGTATTTTTTTATATGAAAGGTTTTGAAAGCAGTTTGCCGCGTAATCCCGATTTATACAGTACTGCGCGGAAAAAATACTTCCTTATCCATGTTTTTTAAAGAGGCCTATGAAAATCGAACAATATATTCTGTCTGACAATCTAATACAGGGAAAGCTCGGCACGCGGGCAAATCTTGTCCTCCTGTTCGGCGCGACGAATAGAATCAGGCAAAGCGGCCTTTTCGATAGGATCAGATCGGCATACCCCAACGCGTGTATTTTCGGATGCACCACTGCCGGTGAAATTATCGGAACACAAGTCCTTGACAATTCTCTGATTGTTACGGCCGTTTCCTTTTCAGCAACCAAGGCTTCGGGCGCCATGGTTAAGGCCGTAACCGCAAATGACAGCCGCCGGGCCGGTGCTGAATTGGCGAAATCCCTTGCCGCGGACGATCTCAAACATGTTTTTGTCCTGTCTGAAGGCCTCAATATTAACGGCTCCGAACTCGTGAAGGGCCTTATTGATCATCTGCCTAGCGGAACAACCATAACCGGAGGACTTTCCGGAGACGGCGACAGATTCCAGGAAACTTATGTCCTGCTCAACGGCGAACCGGCAAGAGATGCTGTCGGGGCTGTCGGTTTTTATGGCAACTCACTGCGTGTCGGCTACGGCTCTTTAGGCGGCTGGGATCCTTTTGGACCGGAGCGGCTTATTACCAGTTCCAGGGGAAACATCCTCTATGAACTTGACGGCAAATCGGCCCTGGCCCTGTATAAGGAGTATCTCGGAGAACACGCCAATGGCCTTCCGGCCACGGGCCTTCTTTTCCCTTTAAGTCTCCGGATGAATGGTTCATCATCAATACCGGTGGTTAGAACCCTTCTATCGGTAAACGAGAAAGATCAGGGCATGACCTTCGCGGGGAATATGCCCATGAATGCCTATGCCCGCCTGATGAAGGCCAACTTTGAGCGTCTCATTGACGGCGCGGTAGGCGCGGCCATGACGTCGTCTGAAACCATAGGACACCTGAAACCCGAACTTGCGATTCTCATCAGCTGTGTGGGAAGAAAACTTATCCTCAAACAGCGTATTGAAGAAGAAGTGGAAGGGGTGAGAGACGTCCTCGGAGGAGACGCCGCCTACACAGGATTTTATTCATACGGTGAAATATCACCCTTCGTCAAGGGCGGCACATGCGAACTGCATAACCAGACCATGACCATCACAGCTTTAAGCGAGGAATAAACCTGTGCACAGCCTTATCGAACGGCAGATAAAACGCTATCTGAAAGATATAAAGCCTCTCCCCGAAGAATTTCAGGAATTCTTAAAGGCCGTGGACGCGGCTTATCATGAAAACGACAGGGACAGGCTCATGCTGGAGCGGGCCTTTGATCTGAGTTCCCGCGAGCTCATGCAGCTAAACGATGAGCTGCGCAAAAGCGAAGAAAAATACCGCCTCATCGCGGAGAACACGGCAGACCTTATTGTTGTTACCGATATGAATCTGCGCTTTACCTTCATCAGCCCATCCATCACGCGCATTCTAGGTTTCACCGTTGAAGAAGCCATGAATATGACCCTGGACCGGATCCTGACTCCGGGATCCATGCGGGTTTTGCTTAAGCGTTTTGACGAAGAAATGAAACTGGAAGCGGCCGGGACCGCCGACCCCGATAGAATCATCAGCATGGAGTTCGAAGAATACAAAAAAGACGGATCCGTCATCTGTCTGGAGAGCAGCATTTCCGTTCAGCGCGACAAGGAAAACAAGCCTTTCAGGATACTGGCGGTGAACCGGGACATTACAAAGCGCAAGCAAGCGGAAAAAGAATTAATAAACAGCGAAGAAAAATTCCGTTTACTCACGGAAACGACAGCCTCCGCGACGTATGTTGTTCAGGGCGATAAGTTTCGTTATGTTAATCCCGCCTTCGAGAGATTATCGGGATACACCCTGCGGGATCTCCGTGAACTGAATTTCTGGGATCTGGTTCATCCTGATTTTCGAGAGCTGGTCAGGGAAAGGGGTCTTGCGCGCCAGAGAAATGAAAATATTCCGACAAGATACGAATTCAAGTACGTTACTAAGAACGGCGAGGCAAGGTGGCTCGATTTGTCCGCGACCTATATCGAGTTTGAGGGTAAACAGGCATTAATGGCTTCCGGATTCGACATTACGGAACGCAAACAAATTGAAGCCGCCCTGACGGAAAGCGAAATCAAGTACCGGCACATCTTTGAATCATTTGAGGACATCTACTACCAGACAGATGAAAACGGCATCATCCGGGTCATCTCCCCATCCGTGTACCGGCTTACGGGATGGTCTCCTGATGAACTCATCGGAAAGCCGGCCACGTTTATCTATGTCCAGCCGGAGGACCGTGAAAAACTTTTGGCAGAACTGTCTAAAAACGGATTGCTCCGGGATTATGAAGCCTTAATGAAGAAGAAGGACGGCTCACAGGCCTTTGTATCCATCATGGCAGGCATCCTCAACGATCCTGACGGCAGACCATTCCTTGCCGGAACTCTGCGCGATATCACCGGGCGTAAAAAAGCGGATGAGAAACTTCAACAGACACTCGAAAGTCTTCGGAACGCGGTGGGCACGACGATTCAAGTCATGGTATCGGCCATAGAGATGAAAGACCCCTATACGGCCGGCCACCAGATCCGGTCGGCCGATCTGGCACGCGCCATCGCTCTGGAAATGGAATTGCCTCCGGAGAAAGTCGATGGAATCCGCATGGCTGGTTCCATCCATGACATCGGGAAATTATCCATACCATCGGAAATATTATCCAAGCCCACAAAACTGTCGGCTTTAGAATATTCTTTGATCAAAGAACATCCGAAGAGCGGATACGAGATGCTCAGAAATGTGGAATCTCCCTGGCCGCTGGCGGATATTGTTTACCAGCATCACGAGCGAATGAATGGCACCGGTTATCCCGGAGGGCTGAAAGGGGATGAAATTCTTATGGAGGCCCGTATTCTGGCCGTTGCCGACGTAGTGGAGGCCATGGCTTCCCACCGTCCCTATCGCCCGTCTCTGGGCATTGAAGCGGCGCTTGAAGAAATCGAAAACAACAAGGGTATTCTTTATGATCCTGCCGCAGCCGATGCCTGCCTGAAATTATTCAGGGAGAAAGGCTACCAGCTTTCAACAGAAAGAAACCCGTTACCTTCCCCCGCGAGATAACAACCCGATCCCCTACCCTTATTGTCCCCCTTTGGAGGGGGTGGCGCGAAGCGACGGGGGAGGGAGTATACTTCCCTTTGTCATTGCCGCATCTCATGCGGCGTGGCAATCTCTCAATCAACCGTCCACTTGCATCCCCCTCTTTTCTAAAGAGGGGTGAGGGGAGATTTTTTATAAAATCCCTCTTAATCTCCCTTTAGAAAAGGGAGAAAATAATCTCTGTTCGGTCGAATCTTTTTGACTCGACCGCTCTCTGTCATTGCGAGTTCACGCAAGTGAACGCGGCAATCTCTTCCCTACTAGTCCTTGTATTATTCTGTCACGCGTTTTTTAATTCAAATTTGTAATAAATATCTTTATTGCCGATGGAGAAACCCCTCACCCGGTGCTCTACAGATTTTATCCCGAAAAGAACAAGGGCCTGCCGAATGTAGCCCATGATCAGATACTCGAAGTAAATATGCTGGATGGGAAGTCCGGAAATCGTTACGTGGGCAACGTTGTCCTCGATCCGCGCGTTAAATATTCCTCCGTCGAAATAGGTCGACCAGAGTTTTGGGATGGCCGTGTCTACAAAATTCTTTAAATCCCTGGTGAGAAGATAGGACTGGTACGGGCCTCCCGGCGAAAGGGAATAGTCGGCGGATTTTTCTCCAAGCTTCCAGTAGCTCATTTTGTCATTGTTGAAAAATTCTTTCAGCAGATCGTCAAGGAACAGAAAAAATTTATCCAGCGGAATGAGCGTGACGGACATGATAGTCTGATTAAAATATTTATCCTTTTCCGCCAGTTTGGCCATAAAGGAATTCCAGCGTTCCTCGCCAAAAGTTTTGATGACGGTATCCTTTCGTGTAAGATACGCGGTGCCTTTAACGTTCATATAGAAACCTCCTCCTTCTTCCCTCAATGATTAAAGTAAAATGGTTTGCTTAAAAAGTTTACGGTTTTACGGTAATACTTTTGACAGTAACATTGAAAAACAGAAAAAAACTCGAAGAGTCAGTCCGGATTTCCAAATTGTTAATAAAATTTTACCCCTCCGCGCCCGGCTTGTCAAGTTTTTTGAATTTTGGAAAATAGATTTAAGATTAATATCATTAAGTTTTAAGATATGCGTATATGCGTGAATGTGGGGGTAGTGGATAGTGCATGGAAATGAGTTCGGTAGAGTGCGGAAGAGCTCAGAAGAGCTGGGAAGATCTCGGATGCGCTCAATCTGTACCCACGCCGCTCCTCGTCATAACGTATTTCATCTTGAGCGCCGCTTTACCATGACAGTCTGAGACACTTTCAACCTGCCCCGCTGGCTTTTTTCGATTGCCTTTGTTTCTTGGCGGTTTCGGATACGTGTTTATCGAGATCGTCAACATTCGCCCGGACCAGCCGCCCGAATCTGGCGATGGGGAAATGATGCTCCTGGACGGTTTCCATGCTCATTCCCAGATAGGCTTCGATTTCTTTAGCGCAGGTTAATATTTTTCCTTCAGCCATTTTCACTCCGTTTTATTTTTTTAATGCCATTAAGTTTTGACCAGGCCTGATTATGCCGGGTTGTCATTTCTTCACATGCTCAGACAACTTTGTAAAAAGGCCGCAGGCAAGGCGTGCGAATCATGAGGCGTGAGGCGTACTGTTTGCGTACGCCGCAGAAACGTTTGATGAAGCACAACGCAGCATCCGGCTTTTTTTACAGAGTTGTCCCCTCCCCCGGCGCTTCGCGCCACCCCCTCCAAAGGTGGACAATAGAGGAAGTTTTTATATAAACGGTCGAGTCAAAAAGACTCGACCGAACGCGTTACATTTTGCGTACGCCGCGGAAACGTTTGATAAAGCACAACGCCGCATCCGGCTTTTTTTACAGAGTTGTTTTTCAATAAATCCTTAAAGAACAGTTACAACATTGGCGTCTATCTATTCAAATTACAACATTATTATCCCGCGGCACGCATTTTTATCTCCCCCAGGATTTT
>DATKPG010000041.1:0-143559 GCA_035524255.1 Smithella sp.
TACTCCGCAAAGCTGAAGGTTGCCGTTAAAAGAATAACTGCCGCCGCTACGATGATTGTTCCTAATGTCTTTTTCATGATCTGTTACCTCCTTTAGGGTAATTTGTTTATTTGCCTTTATATTATTGAAATTATCGTGCCAGATTTTCAAAATAAAATAAGTATCGTGGTAACTATTTAAATAATATAGTAATTTAGAAGTGGTACCCGATCCGGAGTGTCGTCCCAACCAAAGACTCTGGATCTTTTCTTTCAATGAAATGTTCAAGCGGATTAAACGAAATGTAAAAAAGAAACTGAAAATCCATGTTTTTCAATTTCCGTTGACAAATATCCGGCAACAGGTTTAAATAACATAGAGAATTTAAGTAGTTTCCTTAGCTGGGCCAAAATACCCTCAAAGGGCATTGTTATGGCTATACAAACACAAGAAGATCGGACGGATCCTTATAAAATTTCTTTTGAGTGGAAAGATTTAAATCTCTTCATTTATCTTGAGGGTGAATTCGGCCTGAAAAATTTGACGGCCTTCAATGCTGATATTCATCGCGAAATGTCTAGGCAAAAGCTAAATTCAGTAACCATCGACTTTTCAAAAGTAGATTATCTGGACAGCGCTGCGGCATTGACGATGGTTCAAATACAAAAAGATGCAATAGCCCGGAATATCCCCTGTCAATTGGTTAATTTAAACGATGAGGCGAAAGGCATTTTCAGCGTAATTCACGAAGAAGCCCTAAACCATTTATCTTTCAAATCATCACAAGACCATGACGATTTTGTGCGTAAAATCGGGCAATCATCTCTGGATATTGCCAGTGATTTTACCAATTTTGTTACGTTTATCGGCGATTTTATGGTTGCCATATTCTATATAATAAGACATCCTAAAACACTCCGCGGTAAAGATGTTCTTTTTTATATCCAGCGTGCAGGTGTGGAAGGTCTCCCTATTGTGGCTGTAATCGGTCTTCTGATAGGATTAATCATTGCCTTCATGTCTTATCTTCAATTAAAAATGGTCGGCGCGAATATCTATGTTCCCGCGCTGGTAAGTTTTGCCATGATTAAAGAACTGGGGCCTCTCATGACAGCTATACTGGTTGCCGGGCGCTCCGGCTCGGCATTTGCGGCAGAAATCGGCACCATGGCGGTCAACGAAGAAGTAGACGCGCTTCATACCATGGGCTTTGATTCTGTTCGCTTTCTGGCTGTGCCAAAAGTTCTGGCTACGATTATTGTCTTGCCTATTTTAACTGTTTATGCCGATTTTTTCGGAATTATAGGCGGCATGATAATCGGCGTCACCAGCCTTGATCTGACAATGAAAACATATATCACTCAGTCTGTTAAAACCGTAAAAGTATTTGATATTGTCACCAGTTTAATTAAGGCCGGTGTTTTTGCCGCCTTAATTGCGTCAATCGGTTGCCAGAAAGGATTTCAAGTTCGTTCAGGGGCGCAGGATGTCGGTAAATTTACCACTTCCGCCGTTGTCGCCGCGATTTTTCTGATTGTATTGGCCGATTCAATCTTTGCCATCATGTTCTATTATATATAACAAGGCCGCAAGGAGAAGATTTTGGATAAGGAAGATGCTACCCCCATTATTGCTGTAAAAAACCTGAGCGCCCGTTTTGATGAAAATGTTGTGTTTGAAGATCTAAACTTTCAGGTATATAAAGGAGAAATACTGGTGATCGTGGGCGCCAGCGGGTGTGGCAAGTCTACTCTGCTGAAAATCATGATAGGGCTGCAAAAACCTTCTGCTGGTCAGGTTTTGTATCAGGGGTTTGACATTGTCAATGCGGATGAAAAAGAACTTAATCTGTACAGGCAAAATATCGGAGTCCTTTTTCAGTCCGGCGCTTTGTTCAGTTCAATGACGCTGAAAGAAAACATTGAACTGCCCCTGCAGGAATATACCGATCTTGATCCCGCTACAATCGACACAATTATTAAAATGAAATTAGGCATGGTCGATCTGGCTGGTTACGAAAATTATAATCCATCTGAACTCTCCGGAGGCATGAGAAAAAGAGCCGGTATTGCCCGGGCTATGGCGTTGGACCCGCGGGTGCTTTTCTTTGACGAATTATCTGCCGGACTGGATCCCGTCACTGCCGCCGAACTGGACGATTTGATCATCAAAACCAACAAGGCGTTGAGAACAACAATGGTTATCGTCACTCACGAATTGGAATCTATTTACAAAATAGCCCATAGAGTGTTAATGTTGGATAAAGAAGCCAAAGGCATTATCGCCGAAGGCAAGCCGCTCGACTTAAAAAAGAATGCGACAGATCCGCGGGTGATGAGTTTCTTTCTGCGACAGCTGCCTGCCGGGCCTGCCGAACAGAGGTTTTATGTCAGTTAAAAGTTCAAAATTTTTGATTGGCCTTTTCGTAATTATAGGCGTGCTGATTTGCGCGGTGATTATCATTTGGGTTGGCGCGTCCAGAGTATTTATGAAGGGCTCTCTGTACTCGGTTTATTTTGATGAATCCGTCCGGGGATTGCAGGTGGATTCGTCGATTAAATACCGCGGTGTTGATATCGGCAAAGTCCAGAGCATTGATGTGGCGCCGGATTATCGCCTGATTGAAGTGATCATGAAAATAGAGTTGGAAGGCGATTTGCCAAAACAGACCATCGCATCGCTCAAGACGGCAGGGATTACCGGAATTGTCTTTATCGAACTGGATCGGATCAATCCCGGAGAATTGGCCAATTCTCCTAAAATCAGCTTCAAACCAAGATATCCGGTTATTCCGACGCGCCGGTCCGAAGTCAGCCGTTTTCTGGCAGATTCAGATATTATTATGCATAATGTCAAGGAAATCGATTTTAAGGGTATTTCCAATCAACTGAAAAGCACAGCCCAGGCCATAGAAAATTTTGCGGAAAGTAAGAAAATTAACAATATTCTGACTAATCTGGAATCTACGTCCGACAATCTGAATCAGGTGATAGTGAAAATCAACAAGACGGTTTCTGAAGGCAAGGTTGACAAAGCTCTAAATGAAACAATGGGCGTTTTATCGGATGCCCGACAATTGATCAGACAGGCAAAAAAAGAAATTGAAGTTTTGAACCTGAAAGAAAAATCATCCCGAACAGATATTTTGCTCGAAGACATAGACAAAAAGACAAAAG
This sequence comes from Smithella sp., assembly GCA_035524255.1. Lineage (GTDB taxonomy): Bacteria > Desulfobacterota > Syntrophia > Syntrophales > Smithellaceae > Smithella. Next base: position 3,156 of record DATKPG010000041.1, read on the forward strand.
CCATTACCAATGAATTACAGGATACCTCTGAGCATTTGCGGGTTACGTCGGAGAATCTGGAAAAACTTTCCGATAATTTAAAGAAACAACCGTCGGATCTCATTTTTTCAAAACCTGCGCCACCGCGAAAAGCTATGGAATAAAGAGAGGAGTTAATCAATGAAACGGTTAATAACACGGACGCAGTGTTTCCCAATAATACAGGGATTTTGTTTTGCGATACTTGCTATATCATTTATAATTACCGGATGCGCGGGCAGCGGCAAGCCGCAATATGAAGTAGAAAACTACCTGTTGAGCTATTCAGCACCATCCTGGGACAAATTCGATAAGCTCAATGCCTCTATAAAGTTTAACCGTTTTTCTATTGACGCCGCCTATAATTCCAGCAAAATGATCTTCAGCAATGATCCATACAGCATTGATTCCTTCAATTATTCCCGGTGGGCGGTTAATCCGGCGGATATGATTGCCGATAATCTTGTGCGCGATATGAGAGACAGCGGCCTTTTCCGTGCGGTTTTTTCCCGTTATGAAACCGAAGATGGACAATTCGTCATTTCAGGCAGCATTGAGGATTTTTATCTGCGCAAGAATGGAAGCAATAAAACAGCTCTGGTCAGCATCAGCATTTCACTCGAGGACACCCGGGAAAGAGAAACCGGAAAAAAAATGATGTTTCAGAAGAAATACTCTCAGGAAGAGCCGCTGCAGGAATCGTCTCCCCGTGGATATTGCCAGGCCGCAAGTCAGGCCATGAGAGTCATTTCGGAACAAATCACAAAAGACATTTACACGGATATCAAAGCAACTGTTCAATCGGCAAAGGATAATCCATGAGAGAAATATCTCTTCAGACCGGTTCCCGTGTCGAGATGATAGACGTCACATCGGCTGTCCGAAAAGCGGTTGGAGAAGAAAAAATCGAAACAGGTCTTTGCCTTGTCTACACGCCCCATACCACTGCCGCCGTAACGATCAATGAAAATGCGGATCCTGATGTGCCCCGCGATATTCTTGAGGCATTGGAGAGAGCTGTTCCTTTAAGGGCTAATTACCGGCATGTGGAAGGAAATTCCGCCGCGCATGTTAAATCTTCTCTGGTAGGCGCGTCCGAATTGGTCATCATAGAAAACGGCCGTCTGGTTTTAGGAACATGGCAATCAATTTTTTTCTGCGAATTCGACGGCCCCCGTACTCGCCAATTGATCATTAAATTTATCAATACATAATAGATAAAGATATTATGTTTCCGGTGTTAAGGTTTAAGACGGCGACGCTTCGCGCGACCAATATTTGTATTTAAAATTTAAATCTTGAAACTTAATACTTTTATCATCTGTTCATGAATCAAACCATTGCTTGCCACAAGACCGGACGATTGCAAATGCCACTTTTCCCCCGCAATGTCGGAAACCACGCCTCCCGCTTCTGTGACCAAAAGACTGCCCGCGGCTGTATCCCAGGCTTTGAGTTTAAGCTCCCAGAAACCGTCAAACCGTCCTGCCGCGAGATAAGCGAGATCTAATGCAGCGGCGCCTGCACGCCGGATAGCCTGAACTCTTATGGCCATTGAATTAAAATAATCGAGGTTATTTTCCTTGCTTTCCCTGATATCATAAGGGAACCCGGTAGCCAGAAGACTTCTGGAAAGATTACCACAATGAGAAACAGTAATTTTTTTACCATTTAAGTAAGCGCCTTCACCTTGCAAGGCAACAAACATTTCTTCCCGCATGGGATCGTAGACAACGCCCACAATAACCTCCCCTTTGTTTTCCAGGGCAATGGAAACACAAAAAACAGGATACCCGTGGGCGTAATTTGTTGTGCCATCCAGAGGATCAATTATCCACCGCCAATCCCCCGCGCCTTTAATCGCCGGCGACTCTTCCGATAAGATTCCATGATCGGGGAAATTCCGGCTTATTTCCCCAATAATCAAATCTTCAGAGAATCTATCCGCCTCAGTAACCAGATTTATTTCGCCCTTGTAATGAATGTTATGCGCTTTGTTAAACTTTTCTTTTAATAAAGAGCCGGATTTTTTCGCCAAATCAACGGCAAATGATTTATACCGCAACATATGGAAACACCCTCCGCCATAATTTTTTCATGCCAATTCGCTTGTAATAATCAACTTTGAACTCGAAATTGTATAAAATGATGCTAACATTAAAATTTAAAATAATTAAAGCAATAATGTATAAATTAGTTCTATTTTAAAGAGTTGTATTACAATAAAATTAATGTTAAATAAACCTAAGTAAATGCAGTTATTTGTAATTTTATATATCTATGGAAAAAACGCCAGGTAATAATTCGCAAGATTTAAAAGCGGCAAGAGAAGCCTTGGGTCTTTCTCTTGAAGATATATTTAACCAAACACGCGTTAGAGTTGTCTACCTACAAGCTATAGAAAATAAAGAATTTCATTTACTGCCGGTTCCCGTTTATTCAAAGAATTTCATAAAAGTTTATGCCCGTGCTTTGGGAATTGACAGTGAGCCGATCATTCAAGATTACGAAAATTATCTGAACTCCCTGAAAGAAACACAAACACTGACGCCGGAAGATGTATCGGGGAAAAAGCTTCTTTCTGGGAGACTCACCGGTCATAAAACTCGTTGGGTGAGCGTTTTTGTTGTCATAGCTGTTATGGTTGTCTCCTGGATAATTTATAAACAGTACGAATCATCTTCGGATATCATTAACTCAACGAAAAGAATGACCAATGCCATCCGGCAGAATCAGGAGCAAAATGTAAAATCTTCCTTTGATGCGGCGGCTCCTGTAGCTGAAGCAATAAAAGTTAATCCTGCGCTTGCGCTAAACGAAATGAATAAACAATTACCGGTTGGGAAACAAACAACTCTCGCCAATAATGAAAATGACAATGTAAAAACTCTTAAGAAACAAGTATCGCCTCCGGTTGAAAATATGCAGACGGTATCTGATCGGGAAGATGCCAATCTTTTGGTGATCAGAGCGATTGAAGAAACATGGATGCGTGTAAAAGCCGATCAAAATCCATCGTTCCAGATTTTGTTAAAGCCCGGAGAAAAATTTGAACGCAAAGCGGTGAAGTTTGATATTTATATAGGCAACGCGGGCGGGATCAAGATACAGTTTAAAGGTAAAGATATAGAAGATTTGGGAAAGTCAGGCGATGTAGTCCATTTGCGATTACCATAATTTAAAAGAATAAAAATTAAAGAGGCAATTATATGTTTGAAATAAACATTAAGGAATTGCTGGTTATATTAGTAATTGTTTTGATTATTATTTGCGCGGGGAAATTGCCGGAAATTGGTTCAGCTTTGGATAAAGGAATTAAAAACTTTAAAAAACCCGTTAACGAAAATAACAAAATTGGCGCTCCGTCATTAAAGAAAAAAGACGAAAAAAAATAACGACCACCGCGCGATAAAAGTGATTTACCGATTTGTAATTTTTACGCAAAACAACGCCTTTTATATTTCAAAATAAATTAAAGAATTATTTTAAACGACAAGCGATTAAAAAGGAACGTCATCTAACGGCGCGTTGCCGCCATTCGGGCCTGCAGAAGAGGGATCGAAAGATGCGTCATCTGCCTTGCTTTGTCCTTTGGAATCGAGCATTTGCATGTTAGAGGCAATAATTTCAGTCGTGAAACGTTTAACGCCTTCTTTATCTTCCCATGAACGCGTTTGAATACGCCCCTCAATGAAAACAAGTTTGCCTTTAACGAGATAGTTGCCGCATATTTCAGCCAGTTTTCCCCACGTAACTATTCTATGCCACTCCGTTTTTTGAACTTTTTCTCCATTTTTATCTTTCCATTGTTCATCCGTGGCTAAATTAAAATTTGTGACCATCGTGCCATCGGGCGTATAACGAACATCCGGATCTTTACCCAGTCTTCCAATTAATATAACCTTGTTTACCATTTCGCCCACCTCCAGTTGATAGATCGTTATTTATATACATAACATTATTGCTTGTGGCAATCTAATTTTGTGAAGAAAAAATTAAAATATATTTATCATGTAACATTTAGTAATAATGATCATACTTGACTATTTGGCAAAAAAATTATAATTAAACAAACTTTGCAAAAGTGGAGAAATTATGGAAGATAGTGAACTTTTGAATATCCGCCTGGAAAAAATATCGGATTTAAAAGCAGCCGGGATTGATTTATATCCCAACGACATCAAACCTCAAAATACAACGGCAGAAATATTGGCCGGATTTGGTAATTCCGACAACGAAGCCCTGGAGAAGTTAACATCCGGTTTTTCTATCGCCGGACGTTTAATGGCGGTGCGTAATTTCGGTAAAGCTGCGTTTATCAAAATTCAAGATTACAAAGGTCAAATTCAAGGCTATGTCGCCAAAAACATTCTAAGCGCGGAAGCTTATTTTGTTTTTAAAAAACTGGATATAGGTGATGTTATTTATATTTCCGGAAAGTTGTTTCGCACCAAGACGGGTGAATTAACGATTGAAGCACAGGATTTAATCCTTCTTTCCAAATCTATTCGCCCCCTGCCGGAAAAATGGCATGGCCTTACGGATGTCGAAACAAGATATCGCCAGAGATATCTCGATTTGATTGCCAATTCCAAAGTGAAAGAGATTTTTTACAGACGCAGCCGTATCATCAAACTAATCCGGCAATTCATGGACGAACATGATTTTCTGGAAGTGGAAACACCGATGATGCAACCCCACGCAGGCGGCGCTATAGCTCGTCCTTTTAAAACCCATCATAATGCCCTGAATCTGGATTTTTATCTGCGGATTGCTCCCGAACTTTATTTAAAACGTCTCGTTACCGGCGGATTGGAGAGAGTCTACGAAATTAACAGAAACTTTCGCAATGAAGGGATTTCCACTTTTCACAATCCCGAATTTACCATGATGGAATTTTATCAGGCGTACAGCACTTATGAAAATTTAATGTCTTTTACGGAAGACTTATTTGCCTTCATTGCCAAAGATATATTTGGAGGACTGAAATTTAACTATCAAAACACGGAAATAGATTTGACCCCTCCCTGGCGGCGCATTTCCGTGAAAGAGGCTCTCGTGCAACTGGCCGGCATGGAGCCGGCTTGTTTGGAAGATCAGGCCAAAGCCTTAACTTTTGCCCAAAAAATCGGGTGCAAGGTGAAAGATACCGATCATTTAGGAAAAATTTTAATGGCCATTTTTGATGATGTTGTGGAAAAGAAGCTTATCCAACCAACATTTGTGACTCATTACCCGGTGGTCATATCTCCCCTGTCCAGAAGATCAAAAAATGACGCGGATCTGACAGACCGTTTTGAATTATATATTTACGGCAGAGAGATTGCCAACGCGTTTTCAGAATTAAACGATCCGGTCGATCAGAAAGGAAGATTCCTGCAGCAATTACAGGAAAGAGAAGCCGGTGACGATGAGGCTCACGAAATGGACGAAGATTACATCAGGGCATTGGAATACGCCATGCCGCCTACCGCCGGTGAAGGCATAGGTATTGATCGGCTCGTAATGCTTTTTACAGATTCTGCTTCCATCAGAGACGTCATTTTATTTCCGCTGTTAAAAACCAAACAGGAATAAAATGGCCAATAAATATTAATTTCTAAAAACAGAATTTATCTAGAATTACAGGATATAATATTCTGATGCCCTATGAATTTTTTATAAGTAAACGCTATTTAAGCGCAAAACGAAAACAAGTATTTGTTTCGGTCATCACGTTCATATCTATCTTTGGCATTTTTTTAGGTGTGGCGGCTTTAATTATTGTGCTGGCGGTTATGAACGGATTTGAAGAGGATTTGCGCACAAAAATTCTGGGCATAAAATCCCATATTGAATTGACGACCGATATGACCGGTCCCATGAAAGATTATCAAAAAGTTCGCGAAAAAATTGCTGACATAAAAGGAGTTGTTGCTTCCACGCCGTTTATTTACAGCCAGGCGATGATACGCAGCAGTAATGGCGTAACCGGTGTGATCATTCGCGGTTTGGATACTCAAAGCGCTTTTCAAGTGATCAATTTGGGAAAAATTAAAGAAGGCAACATTGAATATCTCAATAAAATTCCTCGTGACATTTCTCTGAATTATAATAGTAATGGCGCCTTGCCGGATGGCATCGTTATCGGCAAGGAAATGGCCAGAACCCTGGGGGTTTTCCTTTATGATACCATAACGATTATTTCGCCGGTGAGTATTGCCACTCCCATGGGAATGGTGCCCCGCATGAAAAAATTTGTCGTCGTCGGTATATTTGAATCCGGGTTTTACGAATACGATTCGACATTGGCCTATTTATCTTTAAAAAGCTGTCAGGACTTTTTACAGATGGGTGATACGGTTACGGGAATTGACATCAAAGTTGATGATATTTATAAGGCGGACAGCATCGCCCGAAAAATTCAAAGCAAACTGGGATTTCCTTTTTGGACGCAAAACTGGATGCAAATGAATAAAAACTTATTTTCCGCTTTAAAGCTGGAAAAACACGTCATGTTTATTATTCTTAGTTTAATTGTCCTTGTCGCCGCGTTTAATATAATCAGCGCGCTGATCATGATCGTCATGGAAAAAAATAAGGACATAGCTATTCTGAAATCAATGGGGGCAACTTCACAAAGTATTATGAAGATATTCATTTATCAAGGTTTGATTATCGGCGTCATTGGCACGGCTCTGGGATGTGTGACGGGTCTGGCCGTTGCCTTAAATTTACAAACGGTATCGATTTTTGTGGAGAAAGTTTTTCGCTTTAAGATTTTACCCGGGGACGTTTATTATTTAAGTGAATTACCTTCCAAAGTTAACTATGGAGATGTTGTTATCATTATTGTCGGCACTTTGATTATTTGCTTTCTATCGACAGTTTATCCTTCTCTGAGGGCGTCCAGGACAGATCCTGCTGAAGCCCTGAGATATGAATAAAATTAAAATGGCTAATAAATAATTTATGATAGTACTGGAAAATTTATCGAAGACATTTATAAAAGATGGAATTAATATTAACGTTTTACGTGGGCTGAACCTTAAAATTAACAGAGGTGAATCTCTGGCAGTTCTCGGTGTTTCCGGCGCCGGTAAAAGCACTCTCATTCATATTATGGGGATGCTGGATCACCCTACAGGAGGTTGTCTTTCCATTAATGGCATGAATGTTTTTGAATGGGAAGAAAAGAAAAAATCTTCTTTCCGCAACAAGACCATAGGTTTTGTTTTTCAGTTTAATAACCTGCTTCCGGAATTCAATGCCCTGGAAAATACGATGATGCCGGCCCTGATAGGAGGAATCCCCAAGAAACAGGCGGGAGAAAAAGCTTGCAAATTATTGAAGGAAGTTGGATTAGAGCATAGAATCAAGCACAAACCTGGAGAATTATCAGGCGGCGAACAACAACGGGTGGCTATCGCCCGTGCTCTTATTATGGAACCGGAAATATTGCTGGTTGATGAACCAACAGGAAATCTTGACACGGAAACAGGAAAAAAGATAGAAGATATTCTGGTAAATTTAAATACGGCAAAAGGAATTACTCTTGTTACGGTAACTCATAACAAATTACTGGCAGAAAGAATGTCCGACAGGATTGTTCTGCACGATGGGAAAATTTATGAATATAAATAAACTAATTCTTCAAACATTGCTAACATTCTTGTTATTCATTATTCTTTTTGCGCCAAAAGCGCATTGTCTGGAAGAAAAAAAAATAATGATCATGCCTTTTGAGATTTACAGCAATTACGATAAATCGGCCATCAGGGAATCTCTATATAAAAATTTGTCAGAGGAATTTAAAAAAGAAAAATCAATTCAGCTGATCCCGACGGATAATTTTCTTCGAAACTTTATAAATATTGATGAAAAAAAGGCAATTAGCAGTGGGAAATCCATGGATGCTGATTATGTGATAATCGGCAGCCTGACCCAATTAGGCGACTCTTTGAGTATTGATACTAGAATAATTGATGTTGCCCATGGGAATATTTTATCCACGGCATCTGCTCAAGGCAGGGGTTTGACCAACCTTGGCGCTATCGTCGCGCAATTAAAAACGGAAATTTTTATACGTATCGGACTGGTTCAGAGAATCGCTAAGATTGAAATCAAGGGGAACAGAAAGATAAATTCCACGGCGATCATTACAAAAATTAAAAGTAAGGTGGGCGATAATTATTCCGAGGCAGATATTGCGGCAGACATTAAAACCATATTTAAAATGGGTTTTTTCTTAGACGTCATCGCAGAGGAGTCATCCATACCGGAAGGGAAGGTCATCACTTTCGTTGTACAGGAAAAAGGGCTTATTTCAGAAATTCGTTTTAATGGCAACAAAGCCTTAAGCAAAGATGATCTTCAGGAAGCTATGACAACCAAAACCAAGCAAAACCTGAATCAGGAGCAAATTAAAGCGGATATAGAAAAAATAAAAGCTCTTTATGACAGTAAAGGTTATTACAATGCCGAAATTAAAGACAGGATCGAACGGGACGGAGAGAAAGATTTCCGCGTAATTTTAGATATCAAAGAAAATGACAAACTCTACATCAGGTCAATTAATTTCGAGGGAAATGAAACCTACACGTCAAAAGAACTAAGAAATATGATGGGTACTTCCGAGTACAGCATTCTTCACTTCATAAATGATGCCGGTTTACTCAAACGCGATCAACTTAAACAGGACATTGGTAAATTAACCACGTATTATTTCAATAATGGTTTTATTAATGCTCAAGTCGCCGAACCGGAAATAACTACCGATAAAAAAGGAATACACATAAAAATTAAAATTAAAGAGGGTAAAAGATTTAAGGTAGATAAAGTGGAAATTTCCGGCGATTCGCTGCAAAAACCAAAAACGGAGCTATTGAAGTCCCTGAAAACAAAAAAAGGTGATAATTACAGCCGCGAAGCAATTATGAAAGATATAGATTTCTTGACGCAAGCCTGCAACGATGAAGGTTATGCTAACGCGGACGTTAATCCCAAAATCAACACCAGAGAAAATGAGCAACTGGTTGATGTGGACTATCAAATCACTAAGGGTGAGCTCGTTTATATTAATCATATTAATATTTCCGGCAATAATGTTACGCGTGACAAAGTTATCCGGCGTCAGTTGGAAGTCGTTGAAGGCGATCTTTATTCCAGCAGCAATTTGAAAAAAAGTTATAGTAACTTAAACAGACTAAGGTATTTTGAAGAAGTAGATTTTCAAACAGAAAAAGGACCTGATAAAAGTAAAGAGGATATCAATATCCGGGTTAAGGAAAAAAGTACGGGTATGTTTATGGTGGGTGCCGGTTACAGCGCCGCTGATCAGGCGGTTGTTATGGCGCAGATTACCCAACAAAATTTTCTGGGCTATGGTCAGATTTTGAGTCTAAAGGCATCTTTAGGTTCCACGACCAATGATATTGACCTGTCTTTCACAGAACCATGGCTTTTTGATCTGCCGATTTGGTCCAAGGCGGATATCTGGAAATACAAAAAGGACTATGATTATTACTCTCTGGATTCTCGCGGGGTGGGACTTACTTTAGGATATCCCATTTGGGAAAAGATAATGGGCTCTGTAGGCTATAAACTTAGCGCCGATGACATTGATAACGTTTCATATTTGGCGCCCATTCAGATTATAGATCAACAAGGTCAGACAATAACCAGCGCTGTGACCGTAGCTTTAAATCGAGACACGACTGACGATTATATTTTCCCCTCCAGAGGAACAAAGGCCGGTATTTCAATTACGGAAGCAGGGGCAGGCGGAGCATTAGGGGGCGACGCTGATTTTACGCAATACGGGGCAAACTTATATGAGTATTTTCCTCTGCCTTTGGATGTAGTTTTTGCCGCTAAAGGCAGAATCGGCTACATTAACGCCCAAAATGGGAGAGCCATTCCTATTTTTGACAGATACGTTTTAGGTGGAATTAATTCTCTACGCGGCTTTCGTTATGTTGGCCCTACTAATCCGGGAACAGAGGATGTGATTGGCGGCACAAATATGTTGTGCTTTAATTTTGAACTGGTTTTCCCTTTTATTAAAGATTCCGGCATGAAACTGGTTGCTTTTTATGATGCGGGGAACGCTTGGAATAATAATTATTACCTCAGCGATTTACGGCAATCTGTGGGACTGGGTCTTCGCTGGTATTCACCGATCGGCCCTTTAAGGCTTGAATACGGTTACATCGTCAACCGTGGAGGAATAAATGATGACTCCGTTGGCCGCTTTGAATTTACCATCGGCGCGCCTATGTAAACAAAAATAGAGTGAACAAAAATAATTTTTTAAACCACAAATAATTAAAGAGGAGAGTCACTATGAAAAAAAGCATTTACCTGATGACAATAATTACCTTGCTGATTTTTGTCTGGAGCGCCGGTTGCCTGGCCGCTGATAAAATTGGTTTTATCAACTTGCAGGAAATCATGCAGAATTCCATTGCCGGTAAAAAGGCTTCGGAAGATTTTAAAAAGTTTTACGAAAAGGAAACCCAGGAAATTAAGTCGTCAGAAAAAGAATTAAAAAAAATGAAGGAAGACCTGGAAAAGCAAAGTTCAATCATGACTCAGAGCTCACGAACCGAAAAGGAAGCCGCCTATCAAAAGAAATTGCGGGATTATCAGTTACTGGTCAACGATACCAATGAAGAGCTTAAAAAACGCGATCAGGAGATGACGCAAAAGCTGATGCCCGGGATCATTAAAGTTGTCCGCGCTATCGCTGAAAAAGAAAAATACACGTTGGTTATGGATGTAGCAACCATGCCGATACCTTACTATGCCAAGGAAAATGATTTTAGCAAGAAGGTTATTGAAGAATACAATAAGACAAAATAACGGGACAATCTTCACTTAAATGAAAATGACGATTGCGGAGATAGCCTTGTTTCTTGGCGGCACTGTCATTGGAGCGGATGATACAATCATCAACGATATCCGGTCCATTGAAGAGGCAAATGAAGGTGACCTTACCTTCATTGCCAATAAGAAGTATCTAAAAAACCTGAAGCTGACGAAGGCGTCAGCTATTCTTGTTTCTCCGCAAATAACGGCTGAAGGTAAAAATTTAATTATTGTGGCTGATCCTTACGCCGCTTTGGGAAGATTGTTAACACTTTTTTATCCATTGGAACATGGCCGCAGTGGTGTTAGCCCGGACGCTTATATTGAAGATGGCGCCATGGTATCTCCTGATGCGACAATATTCCCCCGTGCTTTTATCAGCAAGGGAGCAAAAATAGGTAAGGGAGCCGTTATTTACCCCGGTGTTTTTATAGGCAGGGATTCTTCTGTTGGCGAAAATTCAATCCTTTACGCCAATGTCACTGTTTATCACTCTTGTATTATTGGTAAACGGGTAATTTTGCATTCCGGCGTTGTGATCGGCGCTGATGGATTTGGTTTTGCGTCTCCAGGCAGGGGCAATTTTAAAAACCCGCAGATTGGTTATGTGCAAATCGATGATGATGTGGAAATAGGGGCCAATACGACTATTGATCGCGCCGCTCTGGAGAAAACATGGATTCAGCGAAATGTTAAAATTGACAATCTTGTCCAGATTGCCCATAATGTTGTTATTGGTGAAAATTCAGCTATTGCCGCCCAGGTCGGTATTTCCGGGAGCACCATACTGGGCAGAAGTGTAATGATCGGCGGACAGGTAGGCATAGTCGGACACATTAATATAGGCGATAATGTGATGATTGCGGCTAGTTCAAAAATTCATAAGAATATAAAATCAGGTGAAATTGTTGGCGGAGCGCCACATCTGCCCGTTAAAGAATGGCTGCAAGTCGAGGCATGCCGGTCAAAACTACCAGAGATGAGAATTACACTGAATAATCTTGTAAAAAAAGTGGATGAACTCCAGTCAAAAAAATAAATTTTTTATAGAAGGTTCGATAAATGAAAATTCACCCTACGGCAATTATCTCACCCGACGCCCATATTGAAGAAGGCGTGGAAATAGGCCCCTACAGCATCATCGGCAGTGACGTCAAAATCGGTAGAAACACATTGATCGGGCCGCATACCGTTATCGATGATTATACGCATATAGGCGAAGGGAATCACATTTTTCAGTTTTGCTCTATCGGCGCGCCGCCGCAGGATTTGAAGTTCGGCGGGGAAAAAACCCGGGTCGTTATCGGCAACTTCAACACCATCCGGGAATTCGCGACAATTCATCGCGCCACAACCGCCGATATCGGTGTAACGATCATTGGAGACCACAACCTGCTGATGGCTTATACCCATGTTGCCCATAATTGCAAGTTAGGTAATAACATTATTATGTCGAATGCGGCAACTTTAGCCGGACATATTCACATTGAAAATTATGCCATCATCAGCGGCCTCACAGGAATCCATCAATTCTGCCGTATTGGAGAACACTGCATGATCGGCGGCGCATCCGCTGTTGTTAAAGACGTCCCTCCGTACGTTATTGCTCAGGGTAACCATGCCAAACTTTTTGGTTTGAATTTGATTGGCTTAAAAAGAAGAAATTTTTCTGAAAAAACCATTAAAGCGATCAGTGATGCTTATCGTATCATTTTCCGCTCCAAACTGCTGCTGGAAGACGCGATCAAGAAAGCCGAAGCTGATGTGGAAAATCTGCCGGAAGTAAATCATTTTATAAAATTCATCAAAGAATCGGAAAGAGGCGTTTGCCGCTAAAGAATATCATCATGAAAAAGAAGAAGCTTAAGGTAGGCGTTGTCGGCATCGGGCACCTGGGAAATTATCATCTGCAAAAGTACCAGAATCTGGAAAATTGTGAAATTGTTGCCGTAGCCGATCCTCTCGTGGAGCGGGCGCAAAAAGCGGCCGGTATTTATAAATGCATGGCCTGCTCTGATTATCGAGCCATGTTGGACAAGGTCGATGCCGCAAGCATCGCTGTGCCCACGGGAGAGCACTATAAAGTCGCCAGAGATTTTCTGGCCGCCGGCGTCGATGTTTTGATAGAAAAACCCATATGTGCGACTTTGGAAGAAGCGGATGAATTGATAGGACTGGCCAGGGAAAATAAATTGGTTCTGCAAGTTGGTTTTGTCGAAAGATTCAACCCCGCGATCATGGCCCTGGAAAAAGTTATAACCATGCCTATGTTTATTGAAGCTCACCGGCTGCATCCTTTTTTTGAGCGCGGCACGGATGTTGATGTTATCCTGGATTTGATGATTCACGATCTGGACATCATTTTGAAATTTGTAGATTCTCCTGTCGCCAGTGTCGAAGCTGTCGGCGTTCCGATTCTTTCCGATAAGATCGATATTTCCAATGTGAGGATTTCATTTGATACGGGTTGTATCGCCAATATTACGGCCAGCCGTATAAGCGTCAAAACCATGCAAAAGATCCGTTTCTTTGGAGCGGGAGGATATCACTCGGTGGATTGCCAGAAACGTGAAATCTTGTCTTTAGGCAAAGGGAAAAATGAAAATGGACAGTTACAAATATTACAAAATAATATTGAAGTTGGCAGTCACGATCCCCTGGAAGAAGAAATTCGCTCCTTCATCAACGCTGTGATCGACCGTTCCCGACCGCTTATTTCCGGAGAAGACGCTCGTAAATCTCTGGCGCTGGCCATTGATATCATAAAAAAAATGAAAGTCGCCGAGGTCGCATAAAATGATTCCGATGGTGGATTTGAAAAGACAGTACCACAATCTAAAAAAAGAAATTGATGCCGCAATCAGCGACGTTTTAGAGCAAACCCGTTTTATTTTGGGACCGAATGTCAGCGCTCTGGAAGAAGAAATTGCCGCCTATCATGACCTCCCTTACGCGATTGGAGTCGCCAACGGCACGGATGCTCTGCTTTTGGCGTTGCGGGCATGTGGCATTAATGAAGGCGATGAGGTGATTACGACTCCTTTTACGTTTATTGCTACAGCGGAAGTCGTGGCTTTTTTAAAAGCCAGACCCGTTTTTGTGGATATTTGTCCTGATACCTACAACCTGGATTGCAATCAAATTGCCGATAAAATAACCGCGAAAACGAAGGCAATTATTCCGGTACATTTATTCGGTCATCCTGCGGATATGACGCCCATTATGGAAATAGCCCGAAAGCATAATCTCAAAGTGATCGAAGATTGCGCGCAGGCTTTCGGAGCAAAATACCATAACATGAAAGTCGGCGCTATCGGCGATGCCGGCTGTTTTAGTTTCTTTCCCAGTAAAAATCTGGCTGGTTACGGCGACGGCGGTATGGTCATCACAAAAAACGAAGAAATAGCCTCAAAAGTAAAAATGTTGCGCAATCATGGCAGTTCAAAGCGTTACTATCATCAGGAAATCGGTCATAACAGCCGTCTTGATGAGATTCAGGCCGCTATCATTCGAGTTAAGCTTAAAAAAATAGATCAATTTAACGCGGCGCGCCGTCAAAACGCGGCTGCTTATTGCTCGGCCATCGATAACAAGAATGTAAAGTTGCCGGTTGTCGCTGACGGTTGCGAACATGTTTATCATCAGTTTACAATTCGCGCGAAACATCGTGATATCCTGGCTGATGCTCTTCAAAAAGAAGATATCTCCTCGGCTATTTATTATCCGGTGCCTCTGCATCAGCAGGAAGTTTTTCTGAAGTTGTATAATATATCGGTAAAATTGCCCGGATGCGAAAAATGCGCGCAGGAAGTTCTTTCCCTGCCGATGTTTCCGGAATTGACCCAGGAAGAAATCCAGCGTATTGCCAATGTTATTAACCATGTCTCTTGAAGAAAAAAATCCAGATAAGACGATAAAAGCGCTAAACAAAAAAAATAAAACAATTATGATTGTTGCCGGTGAGGCCTCCGGTGACATGCATGGCGCCAATCTTGTCAGGGAAATGTTAAATTTAGATCCGATGTTGAATTTTTACGGTATCGGCGGAACCAGATTGCAAAAAGAAGGAGTCGAACTTCTGGCCAACGCATCAGACATGGCCGTTGTCGGTTTGACTGAGGTTGTTTCCAAATTAGGAAGTATTTTAAAAATTATGAAAATGATGAAAAGGTCGCTTGATGAACGCCGGCCGGATCTTGTCATTTTGATTGATTATCCTGATTTTAACCTGTCCTTAGCCAAGGCCGCCCAAAAAAGAGGGATAAAAGTATTTTACTATATCAGCCCGCAGGTTTGGGCCTGGCGCAAAAGCAGAATCGGGCAGATTAAAAAAACAGTCAGCAAAATGGCGGTTATTCTTCCCTTTGAAGTCGAAACATACCGAGAGAGGGGTTTTGAGGTAAACTATGTAGGCCACCCTTTACTGGACATGGTAAAACTAAATTATTCAAAACAGGAATCGAGAAAAAAATTCGGTCTTTCCGAAGAAAAAATCACGATAGGAATTTTGCCCGGAAGCCGGACCTCGGAAGTCAGGATGCTGATGCCGGAATTGCTGCGGGCGGCACAAATATTGAAACGGGAAATGCCGGATCTTCAATTTGTCCTGCCGCTGGCCGATACACTGGAAGAGGCGAGCGTGACTGAAATTATTTCCGGATTTAATGTAGACGTGAAAGTAGTTTCAGGCCACACCTATGACGTTATTTCCTGCGCCGATTTAGCGCTGGTTGCGTCCGGGACAGCAACGCTCGAAACCGCTCTTCTGGGGGTTCCCATGATTATCGTCTATAAAATTTCTCTGCTTTCTTATTTCATTGGCAGAGTGTTTGTCCATGTGAAGAATATCGGTCTTGTTAATATTATTGCCGGCAAGACAATTGCGCCTGAACTGATTCAAGGCGATGCCCGAGGTATGCGCATTGCCGCGGAGGCTCTGTCCATATTAAATAATGGAGAAAGAAGACAGAAAATGATAAAAGAACTCGAATCAATCCGCGCCAGGCTTGGCGAACCCGGCGCCGCAAGAAGGGCTGCGCAAATCGCCTGTGGTATGATATAGGAAACCTATGGAAACTTTCAAAAGATTGCTGTTGATGGCAAGGCAATACTATGTGCGTTTTATCTTTGCCGCGATTTGCATGATCATTGCCGGAGGTTTGCAGGCCTCTCTGCCTTTTATTGCCAAGCCCGTGATTGATGAAATATTCGTCAATAAAGATATTGCTTCCCTGACATGGATCCCGATTACGGTCATTGCCATATTCCTGTTTAAGGGTTTGGCCAATTATGGACAAACTGTCATCATGAGTTCCATAGGTCTGCGTATTATCACAAATTTGCGCAATCAGCTCTACGAGCAGATTCAAAAGCAGGCCCTGTCTTTTTTTACCGAGAATTCCACAGGATTGCTGATGTCGCGAATAACCAATGATGTTCAGTTTGTTCAGACCGCTTCCGCAGAAGCCATATCCGCGCTGGTGAAGGACAGCTTTATGCTGATATCATTGATAGGCGTTGTTTTCTACAGGGACTGGAAACTGGCGCTCATCGCGATGGTCGTGTTTCCCCTGACCATCTATCCCATTTCCAGATTTGGCAAAAAAATACGCAAGCTGGCAACTTCCTCACAAATCACCATGGGTACATTGAATTCACTTCTGCAGGAAACGATTTCCGGAACACGCATTGTCAAGGCATTCGGCATGGAAAAATATGAAAGTAAAAGATTTGCCGCTGAAAATGAAAAGTTATTCAAATATAATCTTAAAGCTATTTCCATAAACGCCATGTCCAGTCCGCTCATGGATTTTCTCGGCGGGATCGGCATTGCCGCTGTCGTTTTTTACGGCGGATACAATGTCGTAAAGGGTTATTCCACTCCGGGCACTTTTTTCTCTTTTATAGCCGCGCTCCTGATGCTTTATGAACCGATCAAACGGCTTACCAATATCAACAACACGATTAATCAGGGTGTGGCCGGCGCTGACCGTATTTTCAGCATCATAGACCGGGTGCCGGATATTGAAGACAAACCGGATGCCGTTGAACTGCCGCCGGTTAAAAATAACATCGATATTGAAAATGTGACATTTTGCTATGAAGAGAAACCGGTTTTGAAAAACATCAACCTTTCCATTAAAACGGGCGAAGTGGTGGCGTTTGTCGGTATGAGCGGCGGCGGAAAAACGTCACTGGTTAATCTCATACCGAGATTCTACGATGTCAACCAAGGCCGCGTGGCGATTGACGGACATGATGTCAGAGATGTTTCTCAGCGGTCGCTGCGCAAGCAGATTGCTATCGTGACCCAGCAGACCATTCTTTTTAATGACTCTGTCAGGAATAATATCGCGTACGGCGACATCCAGAGAACTGAAGAAGACGTCGTTAATGCCGCCAGGGCGGCCAACGCCCATGATTTTATCATGCGTCTGCCGAAAGGGTACGACAGCAATATCGGTGAACTGGGCACGAAGCTCTCGGGAGGTGAAAAACAGCGGATTTCCATTGCCCGCGCGCTTCTGAAAAACGCTCCCATTTTAATTCTTGATGAAGCCACATCATCCCTGGATACGGAATCTGAAATTGAAGTGCAGGAGGCTCTGGATAATCTGATGAAGGGCCGCACCACGCTGGTCATCGCTCACAGACTTTCCACGATCCGCAACGCTGACAGAATTATAGCGCTGGTCAACGGGGAGATTGTTGAAGAAGGCGACCACGAAACGTTGCTTAAGAAAAAAGGTGAATATTTCCGTCTGTATAATTTGCAGTTCAAAGATGAAGGAAGTGATGAGAAAAATGATCAATTGGCAAAGGATATGGGATGATGACGGAAACACAAGCTTTTACAGCCCTGTCAGAATAATCGCATCCATCCTGTCTTTTTTTTATCTTTTTATTATCAATTTTCGCAATCGGCTTTACGATTACAAGATACTTAAAGAGACAACGCTTCCATGTCCGGTGATCAGCGTTGGCAATATAACGGTTGGTGGCACGGGTAAAACGCCCTGCGTAATTATGCTGGCTCAAATGCTTCAAGAAAACGGCTTTAAGCCGGCGGTTATCAGCCGTGGTTATGGCGGAAGGAATATTAATCCGGTTAATATTGTATCTGATGGTTATAAAATTCTGCTCGATACTGAAATTGCCGGAGACGAACCTTCCTTAATGGCTCATGTTCTAAAAGGTATTCCGGTGATTACCGGAGCTAAAAGAATAGTTGCCGGACAAGCGGCTATAGATCAATTCGGGGCAAATGTGCTTGTTTGTGACGACGCGATGCAACACAGGCAAATCTTCAGAGATGTTAATCTGGTTTTATTGGACAGCCAGAATTTGAAGGAAAACAGTCATGTCCTTCCATGGGGAAGATTGCGAGAACCGCTAAAAGAAATCAGCCGGGCCAGCGCCGTTTTGTTCACGCGTGCCAATGAGGCGCAACCATCAAACCATAAAATCGAGGAATTGATTCAGACTGAAAACATCCCCGTTTTTAGAAGTATTCACGAAGCGAAAAATATTATCAGGGGAGATTATGGCGCAGAAGAGCCGATTTCCGTTCTCGCGGGGGAAAAAGTTTGCGCCTTTTGCGGAATTGCAAACCCTGATTCGTTTAAAAAAGCTTTATTGGCCGAGGGAGCGCAGATTTTGTCATTTGATATTTTTCCGGATCATCACCGCTACAGTAAAAGCGAATTGGGAAAAATCGAGGCCGGATTTATGGAGTGCCGGGCTGATTTTCTTATCACAACGCAAAAAGACGGTGTGCGCCTGCAGAACTTCCCGGAATTTTTAAAAATATTTTACATGTTGAGTATCGGGCTGGAGATTATTCCCTCCTCTGAACCATTCAACAAATTTATATTAGCCCGGCTCACGGCGGCGAAAAATAAACTGACTACAAGGATTCCGGCGTGAAAGAAAGATTCATAATAAATTCATTAAGACAAATTGCTGTGAGCATGAGGAGAAGTTTTGCTGTTTTTATAACGATGCTATTTTCCCATATTTTTCTGAAGCACCGGCTTAACGCCATTCATGATTTAACCTGCGCCTTTTCCGATAAGTCTCAAAAAGAAGTTGCCAGGCTGGCAAAAGAATCATATGCAAGCGCTGCAATTGTTGTCGTCGGTTTTTGGGGATGGGAAGAAGGGTAAAAAATTGAATTCTAATAAAATCAAAAAAATGCCGCGGGAAGGAATCCATAAAATTCTGATTCGCGGCACGAACTGGATTGGCGACGCTGTCTTAACATTGCCGGCGGTGGCCTCTATCCGCGCCACTTACCCGGAGGCTCATATTGCCATGCTGGTAAAACCCTGGGTGGCCGATATTTACAAACTTTTTTCTGACCTTGATGAAATAATCATCTATGAAAAAAAATTTGATACTCCGGCCGGAGTGTTTCGGCTTGCCCAGACGCTTAAAGGGAAAAAATTTGACGCGGCAATACTTTTACAGAACGCCATAGAGGCCGCGATTATTGCCCTTTCGGCAGGGATTCCCATACGTGCCGGTTACGACTCTGATGCGCGCGGCCTTCTGCTGACGCATCCTGTGCGGCGCACGGAAGAAATAAAAAAAATTCACCAGATTGATTATTATATGGAAATGGTCAAGGCTCTGGGTTGTGTTTCCGTTGATCGTGAAATGCACCTGGAAACAAAGATAAATTCTCTGGATGCCAGGAATGTTTTGCGGAAATTCATACCCGAAACCAGGAAAACTTTAATCGGCATCGCTCCCGGAGCCACCTACGGCCCCGCTAAAAAATGGTTTCCCGATAGATTTGCCGCGACTGCGGACAGCCTTGATGAAAAATTTTCCGCCCAGGTCATTATCATGGGAGGCAAGGCCGATAAAGAAACAGCGCAGGAAATCCAAAAACTGGCGCGAACGAAATTAATCAGTCTTGCCGGTAAAACAACTCTGCTGGAAACAATTTATTTGATTTCCCAATGCCGATTGTTTATCAGTAATGATTCGGGATTAATGCATATAGCCGGCGCGTTGAATATTCCCACGGTCGCTATTTTTGGTTCTACAAACCCTGTCAATACCGCGCCCGCGGGAAGCAGATCTGTCATAGTACGCCGGGAAGTATCCTGCAGCCCCTGCCTGAAAAAAACATGCCCGACAGATTTTCGTTGCATGAGGCTGATTTCTGTGGAAGATGTTTTACGGGTTGCCGGGAATTTATTTCAAAACAACTTAGGATAATAATCCATGAAGAAAAAAACGGCTGTTTTTTTAGACAGAGACGGAACAATTAATGAAGAAGTCGGTTATCTGGATAGGTTAGATAAATTCAAGATAATCCCATGCGCTTATGAAGCGATCAAATTGATTAATGAAAGCGGAATGAAAGCAGTGGTCATTTCCAATCAAGCCGGTGTGGCGAAAGGATTATTTACGGAAGATCTGGTAAAAACAATCAATGAACATCTGCAAACCGCTTTGCGTCAAAAAGGGGCGTACATAGATAATTTTTATTACTGCCCTCATCATCCCACTGAGGGGACAGAACCTTACCGGCAAGTTTGCGACTGCCGTAAACCGGCTCCGGGCATGTTGCTTCAAGCGGCTCAGGATTTAAATATCGATTTAACAAAATCGTATCTTGTGGGAGACAGATTTAACGATATGGAAGCGGCGAAAAGCGTCGGGGCTAAAGGGATTTTAGTGAAAACAGGATTCGGTCATGGCCTATTGCAGGATGATGGCCCCGATAAGGCAACGCCTCAGAACAAACCGGATTTTATTGTCGCGGATATTTTGGAAGCTGTAAAATGGATATTGTCCGAAGTCGCATCCTTTGGCTAACTTTGTTAGCTTCGTCGCCGGTCTCATCAATGCATGAGGAAAGCGGCTGCCCAAACCTCCTCACTGCCGCCTCGTTATCTTTTGGCTGCAACCCGGAATTGAAGGATAAAAAATGAACATACTCATTATAAAACTCAGCGCGATAGGCGATGTTATTCATACCCTGCCATCTCTTGCAGCGCTGCGCCAACTTTATCCGGACGCGCACATAACCTGGGTTGTGGAAGAAGCCGCGGCAGATTTAATTAAGGATCATCCTTATCTTGACGCTGTTTTAGTTTCACGGCGCAAGAGATGGAGCAAAGATATCTTGCGCGGCCGCTTCAGGCAACCTCTGAAAGCGATACGTTCTTTTATAAAGGCTTTGCGGCAGCGTCATTATGATCTGGTGATTGATTTTCATGGTCTGTTTAAAAGCTCAATGATTGTGTTTCTCAGCCGCGGAAAAAGGAAACTTGGCTATAATTCAATGCAGGAATTAAGCGGGCTATTTCTTAATGAAAAAATTACCGAAAACATGAATAGACACGCGATTGACCGTTATCTTGATTTCCCGCGTTATCTGGGGGCCCAAATAGATGGAGCGAAGTTTGTTCTGCCTTCTAATCATGAGGCGCAAGTAAAGGTGCAAAATCTGTTGTGTAAATATAATCTTGAAGATAAAAATTTCATTGCCATTAATCCTGTCGCTTTGTGGGAAACAAAACTTTGGAATAATGAAAAGTTTGCTCACCTGGCTGATTTGATTAATGACAAGCTACAGATGAAAGTGGTCTTTACCGGATACGAAAAAAAACCCATCGAGAGTATTACCTCATTGATGACTACTGAAAAAATAAATTTAGGAGGGCAAACATCCCTGCCTGAACTTGCCTGCCTGTACCAAAAAGCCAAAATGGTGATATCAACCGATTCCGGTCCCATGCACCTGGCCGCCGCCGTGGGAACACCTGTTATAGCTCTTTTTGGACCAACCGAGCCTGCAAGAACTGGCCCTTATGGTTTCGGCCATACTGTAATCAGGTCAAAACTGCCCTGCAGCCCCTGCTATTTAAAAAAATGTTCGACAAGAAAATGCATGGAAGATATTTCCATTGAGCAAGTTTTTGCTGCTGTGGAAAAAAATTACAAAGGAGAATGAAATGCCTTTAAATAAACAACTTTTAGAAATCTTAATCTGTCCGCAATGCCAGGGGAAGGTTCGCCTTGATGAAAAGCTCAATGGCATCATTTGCGATCAATGTAAATTGCTCTACGAAATAAAGGACGACATCCCCATTATGCTGATCGAAGAAGCAAAAAAAATTTCATAACGCGCATCGATTAATATCACCATGGAATAATGGATAAATCCGGCAGGCTAAGTGTTTTTAACGAAAGCAATAAAATCTCTTGACAGCTACTGCATATTAATATAAAGTTTTTTACACTTAATAAAGGCTATTTAAGCCCTACCCTTTGGAGCGTTTCAAGTATTCAAATAACAAGCCGAGATTTAATCCGTAACTACTAAAAAATCTTAAATTATCTTTATTGTGTTTCTTTTAAAATCATGCAGTAAAACGAAGGCAAATATGTAGTATCGGGATAACTCTTGTGTTGTCCGATTATAACTTAAAGCAAGGAAGTACTTATGAACATTGAAGATATTAAACGATTGCCTATTAGCGAACTCAATGACCTCGGTAAAAAATTAAAGGTTCCCGGCGCCAATGCCATGCGGCGTCAGGAGTTGATTTTTGCTATTTTGCAGACGCAGGCGGAACAAAACGGCGTGATTTCCGGCTCGGGAGTATTGGAAATATTGCCCGATGGGTTTGGTTTTTTACGAGCCGTGGATTACAACTACCTGCCCAGTCCTGATGATATTTACATTTCGCCCTCGCAGATCAGAAGATTTAATCTAAAAACAGGAGATACTATTTCCGGTGAAGTTCGTCCCCCGAAGGAAGGGGAAAAATATTTTGCCCTTTTAAAGGTTGATACCGTAAACTTTGAAAGTCCCGAACAAGCCCGCGATAAAATTCTTTTTGACAATTTGATTCCTCTTTATCCTTTGGAAAAATTAAATCTGGAATATGATCCTAAAAATTATTCCACCAGAACGCTGGATTTATTCGCGCCTATCGGTAAAGGACAACGCGGATTGATTGTTTCTCCGCCTCGTGCCGGTAAAACAGTCCTTCTGCAGGATATTGCCCACAGCATCGCCGCAAATCATAAAGAAGTCGTTTTGATGGTGCTTTTAATTGACGAACGGCCGGAAGAAGTGACTGACATGCAGCGCAGTGTTTCCGGTGAAGTCATCGCTTCCACATTTGATGAACCGGCTTCCTGTCACGTTCAAGTGGCGGAAATGGTTATAGAAAAAGCCAAGCGTCTTGTCGAACATAAAAAGGATGTGGTCATTTTATTAGACAGTATCACCCGTCTGGCGCGAGCGTATAACACTGTTGTCCCGCCCAGCGGAAAAGTTCTTTCAGGTGGTGTTGATTCCAATGCTTTGCATAAACCGAAACGTTTCTTCGGCGCCGCCAGAAATATCGAAAATGGCGGCAGTTTGACAATAATTTCCACCGCTCTGATTGATACCGGAAGCCGAATGGATGAAGTTATTTTCGAAGAATTCAAGGGAACGGGAAATATGGAACTGCATTTGGATCGCCGTATCGCTGATCGCAGAATATTCCCTGCTTTTGATTTGATACGTTCAGGAACAAGAAAAGAAGAACTGCTGATTCCTAAAGCGAACTTAAACCGCGTCTGGATATTGCGAAGATTACTGCAGGAAATGAATCCGGTTGATGCCATGGAATTTATTATCAACAAAATAAAGAAAACGGAAACAAATCAGGAATTTTTGGATTCAATGAACGCCTAACCACAGGAAAACAAAAATTCTAGTTTTTTCTTGAATTTTCGCCGCATATATTATAAGGCACCTCAAACGCTTTAAAATAAAGAAAAAAATGTTAATAATTAATTGCAGATAAATGCAAGGGAGGAAAATTAAAAGACATGAAAGAAGGAATTCATCCGGAATATAAGGAAACGACAATCACTTGTGTTTGCGGTAATGTGATTAATACAAGGTCAACGAAAAAAGATATCAAAACAGAAATTTGTTCCAACTGCCATCCTTTCATGACAGGTAAACAAAGAGTTGTCGATACCGCCGGCCGTGTTGAGAAATTCAAGAAGAAGTATGAAACTAAAGCAGTAACGCCGCAGGCCAAAAAGACAAAAAGCGCGGAAACTGTTAAGAAAACGGCAAAAAAATAATTAAATAAATTCCCTTATAGAGAAAACAAGATATTGGAATATGTTCTTATGACGAAAAAATTCCATCTTTTTTATGCTAAAGTGGTTCCGTCCGATTATTTTTGTTGTTTAATATCGAAAGCATACATCTCCGGCTGTCTTTTCCTTTGCCAGCCAGACAATATTTTCAATGCCACCCGGCATCACTATTTGTAGGTACCCTTCCAAACTCGAAGGAACTTATAAAAGTGTCTTTTTAAAAACTATCTAAAAAACTACAATATTTAATTTATAGAGATACCATGGATATTATACTCGATAAACTTCGCGACATTGAAATACGTTACCGGGAGTTGGAAGGACAACTAAGCGACCCTCAGGTTGTTTCCAAACAGGGCATGTATCAGAAATTCGCCAAAGAACATGCGGATTTGACTCTATTGGTCGAAACCATCCGCCAATATGAAAAAATTAAAGCACGTATTGATGAAAATACAGGCTTGATGCAGGAGAATGACGAAGAATTGCAGGCAATGATCAAGGAAGAAATGCCGCAATTGCAGCAGGAAAAAGTTGAGTTGGAAGAAAAAATCAGGGTTTTGCTGTTGCCGAAAGATCCCAATGATGACAAAAACGTCTTTCTCGAAATCAGGGCTGGTACAGGAGGCGATGAGGCCGGGCTTTTTGTTGGCGATTTATTCCGGATGTACGCACGCTACGCGGAGTCTCAAGGGTGGAAAGTGGAAGTGGTCAGCAGTTCGCCTTCCGGAGGTATCGGCGGTTTTAAGGAAATTATCGCGCAAATTGACGGAAAAGGGGCTTACAGCCGCCTGAAATACGAAAGCGGTGTGCATCGCGTTCAGCGCGTTCCGGTCACCGAAGCGCAGGGACGTATTCATACCTCGGCGGTTACTGTGGCCATTATGCCGGAAGCGGAAGAAGTGGAATTGAACATTGATCCCAACGAATTACGAATTGATGTTTATCGTTCCACCGGTCATGGCGGGCAGAGCGTCAACACAACGGATTCCGCTGTTCGAATAACTCATTTGCCGACGGGACTTGTTGTCACCTGTCAGGACGAAAAATCCCAGCTTAAGAACAAGGTCAAAGCAATGAAAGTATTGCGGGCAAAGCTTCTGGACGCCATCGTGCAAAAACAAAATGCCGAACAGGCCCAGGCGCGCAAAAGTCAGGTAGGCAGCGGCGACCGCTCCGAGCGTATCCGCACCTATAACTTTCCGCAGGGACGCATCACCGATCATCGTATCAATCTGACCCGCTACGACCTCGATAGTTTTATCAACGGAAATATCGGTGCAATGCTTGACGCGTTATCGTCTCACCACCAGGCGGAACTATTAAAATAGGTTGCTTTTTTTAAAACTGATAACAGAAGAAAATCACGGCCGACAGAGCTAAAGAACTTCCATCTCTCGGAGCCAGGGCTTTGTATTTCTCAATGGGCTTCATAAATCAGCTATTGAATCGCTCCGTTTGATTTGCACCTTGCCTCATCATCATACTTCGCCAATAAATTATTCTGAGATTTCTATTCATTTCTGCAAATCAAGCCTGTTGTTAGTCCCGGACTAAAGCAAATTAAAAATTTATTTCTCACATAAAATGTTTTAGATCATGAAAATATGTTAGGATATTAATAATTTGGATTTATAAATACTTGACATTTCATTTACAAAATTTTATTTTCAACTACTTCTACATGGTTAGATGATTCGATGAAGTCCGTGGGAAATAACGCCATGATGGTTCACGACATTCTCAATGAGTCGGCCAAAACTCTGGAAGCGGCAAATATTCCTTCCGCAAGACTCGACGCGGAGATTTTGCTTTCTTTTTGTTTGGGTTGCGACCGCATCGAATTTTTAAAAAATCCGGAGATACAGTTAGACCAAGCGCAACTGACCTCATTTAAAAAACTAATCGAGAGAAGATTACGATGGGAGCCGATCGCCTATATTATTGGACGTAAGAATTTCTGGACGTTCTCCCTAGAAGTTAACAAAGATGTTTTGATACCGCGTCCGGACACGGAAATCATTATCGAAGAAATTCTTGATACCGCTGGAAAATATGAATCAAACCGGATTAAAATTTTGGATATAGGCACAGGAAGCGGCGCGATAGCCATCGCGCTGGCCCGCGAGATACCTGACGCTTCGGTCATGGCCACCGATATTTCCGTGGCAGCGCTCGATGTGGCCAGAAGAAACGCTTGCAGTTTGGAGATGCAAAATAGAATTGATTTCAGGCAGGGGGATTTATTTGACCCTGTGAAAGGCGTTTTTGATATCATTGCTTCCAATCCACCATACATTAGCGCCGGGGAATATGAAGAACTGCCGGAAGGTGTAAGATCGTTCGAGCCGCGTGAAGCGCTTCTTGCCGGTAAAAGCGGTCTGGAATTTTACGAAAAATTGATATATCAGGCGGAAGGTTATTTAGAAAAAAATGGTTGGCTTTTGTTGGAAATTGGAGCTAGACAGGAAAAAGATGTTTGCCGGATCATGGAAACATCCGGCTTTTATAATCATATTGACATACGGCGTGATTACGCGGGCCTGCCGCGTGTAATCAAGGCAAGGAGAAAAGTAAGTGGATAAAATAGTCATTGAGGGCGGCAAACCGCTTTATGGAGATGTTCAGATCAGTGGGGCAAAAAATGCCGCGCTGCCGGTGATGGTGTCGTCGCTCTTAACTGAAGGAACAAATACATTTCATAATATTCCCGATCTCGTGGATATTAAAACAATAAAAAAGCTATTAAAAAATATGGGGGCGCAAATTGACGGCAACGAAACTTGTCAGATCAATGCCGATAAAATCACCAGTTGCGACGCGCCCTATGATTTAGTCAGGACCATGCGCGCATCCATTCTGGTTTTGGGGCCGCTTGTGGCACGGATGGGCGTGGCGCGCGTTTCCCTGCCCGGAGGCTGCGCAATCGGCGCGCGGCCGGTCAACCTGCACCTCAAAGCGCTGGAAGATATGGGCGCCCATGTTGAACTCAACAGCGGCTATATTGAAGCGAAGGCCAAAAAATTAAAAGGGGCGGATATTTATTTTGACATACAGACTGTAACGGGCACTGAAAATATTATGATGGCGGCAACTCTTGCCCATGGCACTACGGTTCTTAACAATGCCGCGCGCGAGCCGGAAGTTGTCAATCTGGCCGAAATTTTAAAAGGCATGGGAGCGAAAATAAGCGGCGCCGGAACGGATGTCATTACGATAACCGGTGTTACTTCTTTAAAGCCCACAGAAGGTTCGATAATTCCCGACCGCATCGAAGCCGGAACCTTCATGATCGCCGCCGGTATGACGCGCGGTGAAATTAATCTTATCGGTTGCAATCCCCAGCACCTGGAATCGTTGATCAACAAGTTGAGGGATACGGGTATGAAAATAACGCTCACTAAAAACGGACTTAAAGTATCTTCCGCGAAAAAGATCAGCAGTGTCGATATTAAAACGCTGCCTTATCCCGGATTCCCTACTGATTTGCAGGCGCAGATCATGGCTTATATGGCCATCGGCGGCGGGTTGAGCGTCATCTCCGAAACTGTTTTTGAAAACCGTTTTATGCATGTCAGTGAATTGTTGCGCATGGGAGCTGATATTGTCATTCAGGGAGGCAACGCGATTGTCCGTGGAGTCCCTGTGTTGCATGGCGCGCAAACGATGGCTACCGATTTGCGGGCTTCGGCTTCCCTGATTCTGGCGGCGCTGGTTGCCGAAGGCACGACGGAAATTTCACGCGTTTATCATATCGATCGCGGTTATGAGACCATAGAGAAGAAATTTTCCGCCCTCGGAGCGGATATAAAAAGGGTAAAATAAATGAAGATCATTAAATCCAACGCTGCTGAGTTTAAAGATTTTTTCCGTGAATTGCGTCTCAGGGGCGGCGCCCAATCGCCTGCACTTTTATCATCCGTGGCTGAGATTGTAAGCGATGTTGCCGCCAGAGGCGACGAGGCCTTATTCGAATATACGGCCAAATTTGACGGTCATGCATTAACATCAGAGACTGCGGAAGTGACGCATGCGGAAATAAAGGATGCGCTGTCTTATGTAAAACCGCAAGATTTGGAAGTCATTAAATTAGCGTCCCAGCGCATCGAAAGATATCATACCAATCAAATAACACACGGATGGTCTTTTAAAGCAGACGAAGGTGTGGAATTAGGACAACGCATATTGCCTCTGAAGCGTGTGGGCATTTATGCTCCCGGAGGCAAGGCATCCTATCCTTCGACATTGCTTATGGCGGCAATTCCTGCGCGTATCGCGGGAGTAGAAGAAATTATTCTGGTGAGTCCCGTCAAAGACGGAAGGCTTAATCCTCTCATTGCCGCGGCCGCCGAAGCAAGCGGAGTGAAACGCATTTTCAAGATTGGCGGCGCGCAGGCGATTGCGGCGATGGCTTACGGCACAAAAACGATTCCTCAGGTGGATAAAATAGTAGGGCCTGGAAATGCTTATGTTGCCGCGGCGAAGAAACTCGTTTTCGGCCAGGTAGATATTGACATGATAGCCGGTCCCAGTGAAGTGGTGGTCATTGCCGATGATAAGGCAAGGGTTTCTTTTGTGGCGGCTGATCTTCTGGCGCAACTCGAACACGACGAAATGGCGGCGGCGGTTCTTTTAACAACGTCTGAGAATTTAGCCAGCGAGGTGTCGCGGGATATTAACGAGCAATTAAAAACTTTATCGCGGAGGTCCATCATAGAGAAATCACTGGATAAATACTGCGCGATCATTATTACAAAAAGCGTTGATGAGGCTCTGGATATCGCCAATCTCTTCGCGCCCGAGCATTTAGAATTAATGGTGGAAAATCCCGCGAAGATTTTAGGAAAAGTAAGAAATGCCGGTTCCGTTTTTCTGGGCTCTTTTACGCCGGAGGCATTGGGCGATTATCTGGCCGGCACAAATCATATTTTACCAACAGCCGGCACGGCTCGTTTTTCATCGCCGCTGGGTGTTTATGACTTCTATAAACGTATGAGCGTCCTTTCCTTTTCACAGGAGGCTTTTAAAAAGTTGAGCAGGCAAACGGCGCACTTTGCTCAAATGGAAGGTCTGGATGCTCACGCCGATTCGGTTCTTGTGCGCGGTAAAAAATAAATATTTATGTAGAGTGAAAATAATTGGTTACGGAAACAATTTATTCTGATTCATTGGTCACAATTACCGGCGAAAGTATTTTGTTCAAGCGTTACAATATATTCGAGCGCGATAGATTGGTTCTATTCTCTGATATTGAAAAGATCATCGTCAAGAAATCTTCCCTTTTAAATGGCAGATTCCGCTTCCACGGGACGGGCGATTTCCATACCTGGTTTCCCAGGGATTTCCAAAGATACAGGCGCGACAGGATTTTCTTCGCGACTATTCGCGATAAATGGTGGCGCATTGGATTTACCGTCGAAAACTCGGCCGCTGTTATAAAAATATTTCAGGGAAAAGGACTGATCAGGGATCTGATTTACTCGTAACTATTCTGCGTCCGAGGCGGTAAAGGAAATTTAGTAAATGCAAAAATCAATGGTCAAGAAATATCCTCCGGTAAAAACCATTAGTGACGAACAGCGCGTGGGCCTTGTTAAAGAAGTCTTTTCGACCATTACCGGCAGATATGATTTTTTAAACCACCTGCTGAGCCTGCGCCGCGATATTGCCTGGCGCCGTTTCACGATTAAAAAAATGATTTTCTTCAAAACCAACAGGTTTCTTGATATTGCCTGCGGCACAGGAGATTTATCTATCAACGCCTGCCTTACGCATCGCGACATATCCGTTGCCGCCGTTGATTTTGTTTATCCCATGGTCAAAGCGGGAAATGACAAGGCGAAGAAAAAAGGACTCTTAAACAGAATAAATCTTATTCAGGGAAATGCCCTGAAACTGCCTCTTCGCGATAATGCTTTTGATGTGACGGCAATGGCGTTCGGGATCAGAAATATTCCGAAAAAAGCGGAGGCGCTCAGCGAAATGCTGCGTGTCACCGTGCCCGGGGGGCAGATAATGATTCTGGAGATGACTTTTATTCAAAACCGTTTATTCAAAATGTTTTATTATATTTATCTGAATTATCTGCTTCCCCTTCTGGCAAAAGTATTTTCTAAAAATGCCGCGGCGTATCACTATCTTGCCGATTCCATCATGAATTTTCCAACCCCCGAAGAGTTTGCCGCCTTCATGCGGGAAACCGGAATATCCGAGGTTAAAATATATCGCCTCACTTTCGGCATAGCCTGTCTGTATGCCGGGAAAAAACCTTAAACGAAAAATCAGCCAAAGCTTTAGCGATAGGCAGAATTTATTTGTTGATTGTTACGATGTGCTTTTTGCATCCCTTATATGATTTCCACTTGTAGCCCAATGCATCATAAAATCGGACAATATCCTAAATTCCAAATCCTTTTTGAAAAATTAATCATTTTGCATAATGATTTATAAGTTAATATGCGGATATATTTCCTTGAAATCAAGAAACAAATCCAAGAGATGACATTTTTACGCCATGATAAAAATAAAGTTCATTGAATGCAATTATGAATTGTGCCTATGAATAGACATTCTTTAATGGAGAAAACAATGACTAAAAACCGCAATCCGGTCGAAATAGATTTTAATCCCGAATTTCAGAGAGCTCTTTCACTCATTGAAGATACAGATAAACATATCTTCATTACCGGACGGGCCGGCACCGGGAAATCAACTTTGCTGAATTATTTTCATCACCACACAAAAAAAAGAGTCGTTATTCTGGCGCCGACCGGCGTTGCCGCCGT
Organism: Smithella sp.; assembly: GCA_035524255.1. Lineage (GTDB taxonomy): Bacteria > Desulfobacterota > Syntrophia > Syntrophales > Smithellaceae > Smithella. The sequence continues at coordinate 33,938 of DATKPG010000041.1, forward strand.
GAATGTCGGCGGACAGACCATTCATTCTTTTTTTCATTTCAAGCCGGGAGTCACGCTTGCCGCCATCAGGAAGAAAAGAGCTACCGGCAAAGAAAAGAAATCCATCTATAAAAAGCTGACATCGATCGTCATTGATGAGATTTCCATGGTGCGGGCTGTTTACTGGATTGCGTGGATAAGTTTTTGCGTTTGAATGGTCCTGATTCCAAACGCCCCTTTGGCGGTGTGCAGATGATCTTCATCGGGGACCTTTATCAGTTACCGCCCGTTGTTTCCGGCGCCGAGCGGGAAATATTCCGGTCGTATTACAGCAGCCCTTATTTTTTCAGCGCCAGAGTCATGGAAGAACTGGATATGGAATTTGTCGAGCTGGAAAAGGTATACCGGCAGAAGGATGACGATTTTATCCGCCTGCTCAACGCCATTCGCAATAACTCCATCACCGAAGACGATATCGCGCTATTCAATAAACGCTGTGATCCGTCTTTTGAAGTGTCTGCCGATGATTTTTATATTTCGCTTACCAGCACCAACGACATGGCCGATAGTATTAACGATAAACGTCTGGCTGGATTACCCGGCAAACTTTGGATAGCTCAAGGGATCATCGAGGGGGAGTTCGGCAGGGAATCTATGCCGACAGCCGAAGAGTTAAAACTGAAAAAAGGCGCGCAGATTATGCTGTTGAATAATGATTCCTATGGGCGGTGGATAAACGGCACTATCGGTAAGGTGCTGGGATTTGAAAAAGATGATGAAGGCAATGTGCTGATAAACGCCTTGCTGGATAACGGCGAAACCGTGGAGATCGGTCCGTATACATGGGAGATATATCACTTTTTCTTAAAAGATAACGAGCTGGCCTCGGAAAGTGTCGGTTCGTTTACGCAGTATCCGGTCAGATTAGCCCATGCCGTGACTATTCACAAAAGTCAGGGGAAAACTTTTGAAAAAGCGGTAATTGATGTGGGGCGCGGCACCTTTGCTCACGGACAGATGTATGTAGCCCTTTCACGCTGTACAACCCTCGATGGCATGGTGTTGAGACATCCATTGAAGAAGAGCCATGTTTTGATGGATTGGCAGGTTGTTAAATTTCTTACGCGCATTCAATACGACAAGGCAAAACTAAAATGCTCCCACGAAGATAAACTTGAGATTATTCATTCCGCCATAAAGGAGAAGAAAAGCCTGGATATTCTCTATTTAAAGGCAAAAGATGAAAAATCGCGCCGGACGATCCGTCCTCTTTTTATCGGAGAAATGGAATATAACGGGCATCCTTTTGTCGGGCTTAGCGCCTATTGCCTGACACGCAGGCAAAAACGGGTCTTTAACGTGGATCGAATCCTGGAAATCTGCTTATCATCAAATGAGTAAGCAAAAACACCTTGACAAAAAGGGTTAGTTGAATAAGATTCCACTCCTTGATATTTTTTATCTGAGCGGGCGTAATTCAGTGGTAGAATGTCAGCTTCCCAAGCTGGACGTCGCCGGTTCGAGCCCGGTCGCCCGCTCCATTTTTAAATAAATATACTCTAATCTGCCGCAATATTTTTGCTTGCTTTGTCCGCCGTGATATGTTAGCCAAATATCAAACCATCGATTATGTTGTATTGATGAGTGGGCACCTGCCCACTTTTTTGTTTTCTGGACTAATATGGATAATGACATAAAAGAAAAAATCCGGCAGTTGTCTGAGCCTGTTGTTGCTTCTGAGGAAATGGAATTGATTCATGTAGAGTGCTTAAAAATGCATTCACGCTGGATCATCCGGCTTTTTATGGATAAGGAAGGTGGAATTACGCTTGATGATTGTGCCAATATAAGCAATCAGTTAGGTGATATTTTTGATATCCGCGATGTGATTAAGGGCGCATACACTCTGGAGGTTTCCTCGCCCGGCCTGGATAGGCCGATATCGCGCGATCAGGATTTTTTAAAATACAGGAATTCCAGGGTAAACATTAAAACAGGCGAAAAAATAGAAGGAGTGAAGAACTTTCACGGTATTTTGCTAGATTACATTGAAGAATCGGGCAAAAAACTGGTTTTGATAGATATTGCGGGAAAAGTTTACCGGATTCCCAGACAGGATATTGTAAAAGCTAATCTCGCCGATATTGAGTAATTTAGAACGCAGTATAATGCAATTTCTAAATCAAAGATGGTATTGAGGCGGCCAGGAGGAGGCGACGGGGCGTATATGAACATACGTTTTGGGAAGCCGACGACGACGCCAACAAAAATAGCGCTTTGATATAGAAATTGATATAGGGAATTAATGCCGGCAGGCTGAAATTCCAATATATATCAGCTAAAAAAAGGGGGAATTTGTAGATGTTGCCAGAACTTAAACGTCTGATCGAGCAGATGGGTAAGGACAGAGGTATAAATAAGGAAATTATTATCGAAGCCCTTGAAGCGGCAATGCTTACGGCTGCAAGTAAAAAATTTGGACAAAACGTAGAAATCGAAGCCCATTATAATGATGAGACCGGAGAAGTCGAGGTGTTTCAATTCAAAACTGTTGTCGATAAAGTTCTGGATCGTGAAACACAAATTTCCAAAGAGGAAGCAAGAAAAACCCTTGATGAAGGAGCCGAGCCCGGTGACAGTCTGGGAATGAAAATTGAAACAAGCTCCTTTGGCCGGATTGCCGTGCAAATGGCCAAGCAAATCATTATACAAAGAGTTAAAGACGCGGAATGCGACAACATTTATGATGAATACAAAGACAGGAAAGGCGAATTGGTAAACGGGTTTGCCCAGAGGTTTGAAGGTGGAAGCATTATCGTCAATCTTGGACGCGCGGAAGGTATCGTGCCTCCGACGGAACAAATTCATCGCGAAACTTATAAACGCGGCGAAAGAATCCGCGCTTATATTGTTGAAGTAAAAAAGAACGCCAAAGGACTGCAAATCATCCTGTCCCGCACACACCCGTCATTTTTAAAAGCGCTTTTTGAAGTAGAAGTTCCGGAAATTTCTGAAGGGCTTATTGATATTATAAATGTGGCCCGGGAGCCGGGTAAACGGGGGAAGATTGCCGTAAGATCAAAGGACAAGGATATTGATCCTGTTGGCGCCTGCGTGGGTATGAGGGGATCGCGGGTTCAAAGTGTGGTGCAGGAATTGCGCGGCGAGAAAATTGATATCATTCCTTACAGTGAAGATTCGGCCAAATATGTAAGCAGCGCGTTGTCTCCGGCCAAGGTTAATCGGGTATTTGTTGATGACGAAAACCATACCATGACAGTAATTGTTCCTGATGATCAGCTTTCTCTGGCTATTGGTAAAAACGGTCAAAATGTCCGTCTGGCTGTTAAGCTGACGGGATGGAATATCGATATGAAGAGCGAAACAATGGTTGCCGCTCAGGAAGAAGGAAAAGAAGGACAAAATGATTTGACAAAAATTTCGGGCGTTGGCCCGGCTATGGCGGAGAAACTCTTCAGTAAAGGAATTAAAAGTCTTGCCATGATCGCCGCGACCGAGCCTGAATTGTTATCATCAATTCCCGGGATAGGTGAAAAGACAGCCCAGCAATGGATTGAAACCGCGGGTAAAATTTTAAACGAAGAAATAGTTGGGAATAAAAAAGATTCATAGTCTGAAAACCAAGAAATTTAATATGGAGATTTTTGCGCATGCCGAAAAAGCGAGTTTATGAATTAGCCAAAGAGCTTGGTCTGGAAAGCAAAGTCCTGATCGCTCGTATGGAAGAAATTGGCATTCCGGTTAAGACGGCTTCCGCGTCCTTGGAAGAGGATGTAGTGGAAAGAATAAAAAAAGAATTACTGGCCGGCGAACTTCGCGAAGTTGTGGAGGAAAGAATAAAATCCACGGTAATCAGGCGTCGCACCGTCCGTACCCCTATAGAAGCGCCGATTGAAGAAGTTCCTGTAGTGGAGAAGAAAGCGGAACAACCGGCAAAAGAATTAGCGGAAGAAAAACTCCAGAAAACACCCTCAATACAACTTTCAGAAAAAATTGATAAAGTTAAAAAAGAAGCGCCTCATGAAATTCCCACTCCTAAAAAAGAGGAAGTGGTTCCCGAGCCGCCCAAGGAAAAAATACCTAAAGTTGAAACAAAAGAGGAACCCAGTGCCGGGCCTGCGCATGCACCTTCGGCGACACCAGCGCCCGCGCCTGCGCATGCGCCTGAGCCGGTTGCAGAGGCAGCCGTGGTGGAAAAAATTAAACAGCCGCCTCCCGTTTCCGTTAAACCGGCTATCATTACTAAACATAAAATCACGAGACCGGAAACAGAAAGGCCTGTTCCTCAAAAAGCGCCTGCTTTTCAGAAAGCGCCTCTAAAACCCGGGGAAAGAATATCCATGCCTCCGTCGGAAAAGCCGAAAAAGAAGGGTAAGCCCCAGGTTGAGGTGTTTATTGAAGAAGAAAAGAAAATACCGCAACGTAAAATTTTAGAGAGAAAAATCGAAAAGAGACTAAAAAAGCAGGAAGACCAGGAGATAATTTTCACCAAATGGCGGGATAATAAAAAAACTGCGCCTGCCAAAATGAAGAAGACAGAACTTACCGTTCCCAAGGCCATTAAAAGGCGCATCAAAGTTGGAGAAACAATTACAGTAGGCGACTTAGCTAAAAGAATGGGTATAAAGGTAAGTGATATAATAAACAAATTAATGTCTATGGATGTGATGGCCACAATTAATCAAACCATAGATTATGATATAGCCAGCCTTGTTGCCGGTGAATTCAGTTTCCAGGTGGAACCGGCGGAACTGGAATTTGACGAATCTGTATTAAAAGCTCCGTCCACTCCTGAAAATCTCAAACCGCGGGCGCCGGTTGTTACTATTATGGGCCACGTTGATCATGGCAAAACATCGCTATTGGATGCCATCAGGCAGTCAAATGTTATTGATGGTGAAACCGGTGGAATTACGCAGGCTATCGGCGCTTATCATGTTCACATCAATGACCGGGACATTGTATTTCTGGATACTCCCGGACATGAAGCCTTTACAGCGATGAGGGCGCGCGGAGCTCAGGTTACCGATATAGTAGTTCTGATTGTAGCCGCCGATGATGGCGTGATGAAGCAAACCGTAGAAGCTATTAATCACGCCAAAGTTGCCGGAGTGCCTATTATTGTGGCGATCAATAAAATTGATAAACCGGGCGCTGATCCGGAAAAAGTTAAACATTCTCTCTCTGAACATGGCCTTTTATCCGAACAATGGGGTGGCGACACCATCTTCTGTGAAGTATCCGCTAAAAAGAAAATTAATATTGAAGAACTATTGGAAATGATTTTGCTGCAGGCCGATGTTCTGGAATTAAAAGCCGATCCTGATCGTGCTGTTCGCGGAATTATTATTGAGTCTAAATTGGATCGCGGCCGCGGTCCCGTGGCGACTGTTTTAATCCAGGAAGGCACGCTACGAGAAGGAGACTCCTTTGTTTCCAAAACTGAGTTTGGACGTGTGCGGGCATTGATTGACGATCAGGGCAGACGCATAAAAGAGGCCGGGCCTTCGATGCCGGTAGAGGTCATTGGTTTTTCCAGCGTGCCTCAAACCGGTGCGGAGTTTTTCTGCGTCGAAGATGAAAAGAAGGCACGCAGCATTGCCGATTACTGGTTAAGAAAAGCAAGAGAAAAAGAGATTTCGTCTTTTTCTAAAGTCACCTTAGAGCAACTCTATCAGAGAATAAAAGAAGGCGTAAAGGAATGCGATGTTATTATCAAAGCCGACGTGCAGGGATCAATAGAGGCGATTTCCGATGCTTTGACTAAGCTCTCAAACGATGACATAAAACTTAGAATAATTCATAGTTCCACCGGCGCTATCACCGAGACGGATGTTATGCTTGCCTCCGCTTCCAAGGCCATTATTATCGGATTTAATGTGAGACCGGATGCGAGAGTAGTTGATGTTGCCCAACAGGAAGGCGTAGAAATCAAACTTTATGACATTATTTACAATGTCATTGCCGATGTGCGGGCGGCCATGGAAGGGCTTCTTGAACCGGAATATAAAGAAGTGGTGCAGGGAAGAGCGGAAGTCCGTGAACTTTTCAAAGTGCCAAAGATTGGCACGATTGCCGGTTGCTATGTGACCGATGGGAAGATAACGCGTACCAACAAACTGAAACTTGTTCGCGACAGCGTGGTGGTTTTCGATGGGAAGATTCTATCTCTGAAGCGATTTAAAGATGATGCCAGAGAAGTAGCGGCCGGTTTTGAATGCGGTATCAGTATTGAAGGATTTAATGATATCCATTCCGGTGATGTCATTGAAGCTTATGTAATAGAGGAAATGGAAAAGAAATTAGAACAGAATGTTGAAAAAACATAGCGTTCTTAATTGATTATGCCTGAATTGCCACGTTGTTCGGATTCGGGGAAAAATTTTATGGTGATTGGATACGGAATCATAAATTTACGAATTCCGGAGGCCGGCTCTTTAAAAGAAAAAAGAAGCGTTTTAAAAAAAATACTAAAACGCTCGCAAAATGAGTTTAATGTATCAATTGCGGAAACAGGCCATCTTGATAATTACAAATTAGCCGAAATAGGCTTTGCCGTTGTTGGGAATGATTCGCGCTATATTAATGGAAAAGTCGATCAATTGCTTATGTTTATTGATAAACTGCATGTAGCCGAAATGTTAAACAGTAAAATAGAAATTATGGTTGTTTCCAGTTTTCTGGAAGAGACTGATTGGAAGCCAAGTAAGTGCGATGAATTTTAAACGAGCGGACAGGGTAGCCGAATTAATCAGGGCGGATATGTCTGATATTATCATGAGGGAAGTGAAAGATCCGCGCTTGCACGCGGTTACCATTACGTCAGTGAAAGTAAGCGATGATCTGCGTAATGCCAAAATTTATTTCGTCGAACTGGGAAAAGATGAATGTTCTCCCGAAATCAAAGCGGGCTTAACCAAAGCTTCAGGTTTTATACGCAAAGAACTGGGCAAACGGTTGCAGTTGCGCCTGGTGCCGGAACTTCTTTTTATCCATGACCAATCGTTTGCGTACGGTAACCGCATCGAAAAATTATTAGCCCAGATAGCCGGGCAGGAAAATAAAAATGATCAGTAAAGTTATCAAAGCTATAAATGAGGGGCATAACTTCTTAATTACCGCTCATGTAAGACTTGATGGAGACGCGCTGGGTTCGGAACTGGCGCTGTATCTTATGTTAAAAGAAATGGGGAAAAAGGCGGTTATTTATAATCAGGATCGCACGCCGGAACGTTACCGGTTTCTGCCGGCTGCAAATAATATAGTTCATAATATAAGTGATATAGAGCAGTATGATACCGGTATAATTCTTGATTGCAGTGATTTGACAAGAGTCGGAAATGAAGCGGAAAATATTAAAAAGATTAAGAGGCTCATTAATATAGATCATCATGTTTCCAATAACGGTTTTAGTTCTTTGAAAATATTGGATGCCAAGGCCAGTTCCACCGGTGAATTGCTGTTCCGTTTGATGCGGGAAATGCGTTGTGACATGTCCAAGGATATCTGCACCAATTTATACGCGGCCATTATAACGGATACCGGCAGCTTTCATTACTCGAGCACTACAAAGGACACATTTGGGGCGGCCGGACATCTGGTGGAGCGCGGAGCAAATCCGCAATGGATAGCGGAAAATATTTATGAAAGCGATTCCCCGGCAAGATTGAAACTGCTGGCTAAAGCGTTGGAAACATTATCTCTTGATCTGGAAAATAAAATTGGGTCCATGGTAGTTACACAAAAAGATTTGCAGGAAACAGGCGCGGCCTGGGAACACACGGAAGGGTTTGTTGATATTCCACGCACGGTAAGGGGCGTTGAAATATCGATTCTTTATACCCAAAGAGGAGAAGATAGTTTTAAACTGAGCTTGCGTTCAAAAGCTCAGGTTAATGTGGAGAAAGTGGCCAAAAAATTTGGTGGCGGAGGTCATATCCACGCTTCGTCCTGTTGGATTAAGGGTGATATTGAATCAATCAAAGCGCAGATTATTCAAGCAGTAAGGGAACTTTAATATTTATGATGGATGGCGTAATCGTCATTGACAAGCCGGCGGGTAAAACTTCTCACGATGTTGTCAGTGAAGTGAAAAAAATATTGGGGGTAAAAAAAGCGGGACACACAGGGACGCTTGATCCTATGGTTACAGGAGTGCTTCCGGTCTGTTTGAATGAGGCTACGAAGTTAGCAAAACTTCTAACCGGCGCAAATAAAGAATACCGGGCTACAATGCTGCTTGGTATAAAAACGGACACCCTGGATATTGAAGGTAAAATGGTCAGCAAATCCGATAATTTTGTGTCCGCAGAAGAAATAAAAGAAGTGATGTCGCAGATGACCGGAGAAATCAAGCAGATTCCTCCCGCATATTCCGCGGTCAAATACTGCGGCAAACCTTTATATAAATATGCCAGAAGCGGTGTTCTTTTAGATATGGAACCGCGAGATGTAACTATTTATAATATGATTATTGAAGACATTTCTTTCCCCCGCGTTACTTTTCGGGTTGTTTGTTCTAAAGGAACTTATATCAGGTCGCTTTGTTCCGATATTGGTGATAGGCTCGGAGTCGGAGCGTGTTTATACAGCCTTCGTCGCTTAAAGAGTGGAATCTTTTCAGAAGAAATGGCTGTTTGTTTGAGTGATCATGCTAGTCATGATAAAAAAAATAAACTTTCAGAAAAGATATTGCCCATGACGGAACTGTTGCCCCTGCTTTGCTCAATCGAATTGGAAGATGATTCTGCCGCGAAGCTGCGTAACGGATGGCAACCTTCGGTGGAAATGATGAAAGCACATGATCTCCCCTTGCTTAAAGCCGGAGATATGGTAAAATTCACAAGTCGTGGATATCTTCTGGCGGTTGCGGAAATGTTGGCGCCGGTGAGCAAGTTTTCTGAAATCGATGGGAAAATGCAGGCGGCCAGGATCGTCAGGGTGTTTAACAATTAGGTAACAAAAAAATACAATAAACATTTAATAAGGTTATAAGGAGGAAAAAGCGTGTTAACTTTGGAGAAGAGGAAAACAGTAATTGCGGATTATCGGCTTAATGAAAAGGATACGGGATCTCCCGAAGTCCAGATTGCTCTTTTGAGCGCCAGAATAGAGTATTTAACGGAGCATTTTAAGGAGCATAAAAAAGATCATCATTCGCGCCGTGGTCTGCTCAAACTGGTTGGCCAGAGAAGAAGACTTCTCAATTATATTAAGGGTAATGATATAGAAAGATACAGAAATGTTATTAAGCGTCTAGGATTAAGAAAATAAAGAATTTATTCAAGGGCGGAAGGCATAAGGTAACCTGCCTGTCATGAGACGAAAAATACGTCTCAAGGCCGTTATCTTATGCGTTTCGCCCTTGAATTTCCTATGACAGCACTTAAAATTAAATGGAGGAAAAATTATGAGTACTATATTTAGTGCGGATTTAGCAGGGAGAAATATTTCCCTGAAAGCGGATTATGTCGCCGCGCAGGCTGACGGGGCGATGCTGGTTTACTATGGTGATACTGTTGTTTTAGTTACGGCAGTTTCATTAAAAAGCACACGTGAGGGAGTGGACTTTCTTCCTTTGACTGTGGATTATCAGGAAATGACTTTTGCCGCCGGGAAAATTCCCGGTGGATTTTTTAAACGCGAAGGCCGTCCTAATGAGCGGGAAATTTTGACATCCCGTATTATTGACCGGTCCATACGCCCTCTGTTCCCCAAGGGCTATTATTCTGAAACGCAGTTGATCGCCACGGTTCTTTCCGTGGACAAGGAAAACGATTCAGTGGTTACGGCGATGCTCGGAGCTTCGGCCGCTTTGGAAATATCGAATATCCCTTTTAAAGGACCGATTGCCGGCGTACGCGTAGGTCTGATTAACGGCGAGTTCCTGTGTAATCCGACTTCGGATAAAATCCAGGAGAGTGAAATTAATATTTTCATGGTCGGGCGAAAAGTGACGCCCAGCAAATCCGGAAAGAATTACGATGTTGAACTGGTCATGATGGAAGGCGACGCCAAAGAAGTTGCTGAAAATGTGATTGTGGATGCCATTCAATTCGGCCTGGAAGCAATTCGTCCAATGATTGATCTGCAGGATAAAATGCGTGAGGCCATCGGCAAAGCCAAAAGACCTGTTGCTGAGGTCGTTAAGGATGAAGATCTGATTGCCCGTGTCAGTGGTGAGGCATTGGCCGGTCTTAAAGAAGGATACAGCATGCCCCGCAAGTTGGAACGATACAGTAAACTTGCCGAGGTGCGTGAAAGCGTCATCAAGTCAATCGGTGGAGAAGACGCGGCGCTTTGTAAAAAAGTTGCTGTCATTATCGAAGAATTGGAAAGCAAAATTATACGCGGCATGATTATCAATGAGAAAAAACGGATTGATGGAAGGTCATCAAAAGAAATCCGGCCAATCAGCGCCGAAGTCGGTGTTTTGCCCCGCACACATGGATCGGCTTTATTTAACCGGGGAGAGACGCAGGCTCTGGCCGTTGTTACTCTGGGGACTTCCGCGGATGAACAGCGGATAGATTTTATCGGTGGTGAAGAGATGAGATCTTTCATGCTTCATTACAATTTCCCGCCGTACAGCGTAGGCGAGGCAAAAGGCCAGCGCAGCCCCGGCCGAAGAGAAATCGGCCATGGCGCTTTAGCCCGCAAGGCTCTGGTGCCTGTTTTACCGTCACCGGAAACATTTCCCTACACCATCAGAATAGTTTCCGAAATTCTCTCGTCCAACGGCTCATCATCCATGGCCACGGTTTGCGGCGGAACCTTATCGATGATGGATGCCGGCGTGCCGATGAAAGACTTTGTCGCCGGAATTGCCATGGGACTTTTAAAAGAAGGTGATGAGGTTGTCGTTCTAACGGATATCCTGGGTGATGAAGATCATGCCGGTGATATGGATTTCAAAGTTTGCGGCACGGAAAAGGGAATTACGGCCATGCAGATGGATATTAAAATTGACGGACTGACCGAAGATATTTTGAGAAAAGCTCTCGATCAGGCTCGTGAAGGCCGTATTTTTATTATCGGTAAGTTGCGCGAGACCATCTCCGCGCCGAGGCCGGATATATCTCTATACGCTCCCCGTATTACAACGGTAAAAGTAAAAGTTGATCAGGTGAGAAATGTTATCGGTTCGGGTGGCAAAAACATTCGTCAGATTATCAGTGAAACAGGCGTTACGATTGATGTCGAAGATGACGGAACCGTAACCATCGCCTCCAGTGATGCCGAAGCGGCAATACGGGCCGTAAATATGGTGAAATGGCTTACCGAGGAAGCCGAGGTAGGAAAAATCTATCGCGGCACAGTCAAGAAGATTGTAGATTTCGGCGCCTTTGTTGAAATTTTACCCGGAACGGAAGGACTTCTGCATATATCGCAAATCGCCAAGGAAAGGATCAATAAAGTGACCGACGTGTTGCAGGAAGGCGATGAAGTCATGGTAAAAGTTCTGGAAATGGATAAGTCGGGAAAGATCAGGCTCAGCCGGAAAGAAGCCCTGGACGCGGAAGTTAAATAAGCTATTTTTAATTAACGATAGTTATCGAAGCTCTCCACGGCCATTCACGGAGGGCTTCGATTTTTTAGCAAATTTTATAAAATTCAGCATTCGATCGCATTTCACATGGCACACCGGGCCGCGGGGAATGCGATCGCTGCCGAATTCAAGTGAAGTTTTGCATTTGGAAAATGGAAAAAATAAAAGTTTGTATTCAAAAACTGCCGGGCAATGAAGACATTCCCACACCTCAATATATGACGGGTCAGGCTGCCGGAATGGATATATTTGCGGCTGTGCCTGAAGATGAGATTATCATGCCTGGCCAAAGGAAAAAGATTACAACGGGCATCGCGATAGCCTTGCCTGAAGGTTATGAGGCGCAAATCAGACCCCGCAGTGGACTGGCATTAAATAAGGGGATAACACTGCTTAATTCTCCCGGCACAATAGATGCTGATTATCGCGGAGAGATCGGGTTAATTGTGATTAATCATAGTGAAGAACCCTTTGTTGTTAAAAGAGGCCTTCGTCTGGCGCAAATGGTTGTGCAAAAAATTTTTCAGGTGGATTGGATAGAAACTTCAGAGTTGAACGACACTTCCCGCGGGAGTGGCGGATTCGGGCACACCTGATACAGCTCCCTCAGGAAGCGGAAAAGAAACTGCGGGTATTAAACACTTCTTAGCTTTTGCAATTGGCGTTAAACAATGGTATGAAACTGCCATAAATTATTTCCATGTTCCGAAAATAAAATATGAAAAAATTTAAAGTTAAAAAAACATTAAAAGAAATCAACGATAAGATAAGAGAGGGACGGGCTGTAATTGTCACAGCCGAAGAAATGATTGATGTTGTGGAGCGGCATGGCGAGGTGGACGCCGCCCGTAAAATAGATGTCGTAACCACAGGAACTTTCGCCCCGATGTGCTCTTCCGGCGCTTTTCTAAATTTTGGTCATACGTCACCTCGCATCCGGGCATCCAAAGTATGGTTAAATGATGTGCCGGCTTACGGCGGAATTGCCGCGGTGGATTGTTATATTGGCGCTACGGAAGTTGTCGAAAACGATCCGCTCAATAGTGTTTATCCCGGAGAATTTAATTATGGCGGCGGTCATGTTATCGAAGATTTGGTTGCCGGAAATGTTGTTAAACTGCGCGCCGAGGGATATGGGACAGATTGTTATCCCGCGCGGAAATACGAAAGAAACATCACCATAAAAGATTTGCAGAATGCGATTTTATTTAATCCGCGCAATGCTTATCAAAATTATAATTGCGCGGTCAATTTGTCCGACAGGACAATTTATACATACATGGGGATGCTTCGTCCGCAAATGGCCAATGCGGCGTATGCGACATCGGGACAATTGAGTCCTTTGTTTAATGATCCTTATTACCGGACCATAGGGATCGGCACCCGGATATTTTTGGGTGGAGCGCAGGGTTTTGTCGCCTGGCCTGGCACACAGCATAATCCTAATGTGATTCGTGGAGAAAACGGAGTCCCTAAACAAGGCGCCGGTACAATTGCCGTTATTGGAAATTTAAAAGAAATGACTCCGGAATGGCTTGTGGGGGCAAGCATTCTAGGCTATGGAGTTTCCCTGTTTGTAGGCATTGGCATTCCCATTCCTGTTCTGGATGAAGAAATGGCGCTTTTTACAGCAGTAAAAGACGAGAACATTTATACCCAGATTTATGATTACAGCATGGATTATCCCAAAGGAGTGGCCAAGCCTTTGGCCGAAGTCAGTTATAAGGATTTACGCAGCGGAACAATCATCATCAACGGGAAAAAAATTATCACCGCGCCTCTGTCCAGTTATTACAAGGCCGGACAGATTGCCAATTTATTAAAAGAATGGATCGAACGCGGCCAGTTCATACTGGGCGAACCGCAGCAAACCCTACCTTCCGTGTAAATAATTGTTAGATTTTCATTGAATTCATTTCTCGGCATTTTATTGCCTGTGATTGTCTAAAATTATTAATTATACTATTAAATATTATCGTTCTTCCAATCATGAGAGCATTTCCATTTTGCGTTGAAATAATTAATAATTTTTTTGTAATATTAATTAATATTAATGAATATTAATTAATATTAATGAATATTCTTGACTTTTCTTCTAAATTAGTGTCTTATAATCACCAAATGAGGTATCTCTTTAATTTATGGTAGATAATGTGAAGAAAAATCACGTAAAAAAATTTCGTGAAACAATTCCTTTGAGTATATCTGAATTGGCGAGAAAGGCGGGCTTAACTCCGCAAACACTTTCCAAGATGGAGAAGGGCTTGTCTACCAGAAAGAATTCAGAATTGAAAGTAGCTAAGGCATTACAGAAACCATATGACGAAGTATTCCCTTAAAAGGGCAACAGAATAATTTTCAAAAGATTTACTTATTTTTTAAAAGGCAAGGGATTGACGCAAAATGAAGATAGGCAGATATTTGATTTTCTTTTTGCTGTTAATGGCTCTATTAATAACTTTCGGTAACAGAGGGTTTGTTGATAATTATTTGATGAGTAAACGGCTGGCTCAGTTAAAATTGCAGACAGCAGAAATCACAATGGAAAACGAAGATTTGAAAAGGAAAATAATTTTATTGCGCAACGACATTAACTACATAGAAATGATATCCCGTAATGAATTAGGTATGGTTAAAAAAGGAGATATTGTTTACCGGTGGACAAAATGATAAAAAAAGCATGGTTAGCCAAAAATAATATGATGGTGCTTTAATGCTAAGTATCAAAGAACTATTTTCAGGACAAAAAAGACTGGTTGGTCTAGATATCGGTTCAAGTTCTTTAAAGTTAGCCGAAATAATAAGTAACTCTAAAGGCCATTATCTTAATCGTTTCGTAGAAATTCCACTGCCTAAAGGCGTAATCGTTGACGGTGTTTTAGCGGATGCCAGCACCTTATCTTTAAAAATCAAAGAAATTTTCAAACATTCCGGTTGGGGTAAAAAAGGAATAGTAACTTCTATTGCGGGCAATTCGGTTATTATTAAAAAAGTAACATTGCAGCAAATGAATGAAACGGAATTTCGAGATTTAATTCATGATGAAGCGGGTAAGTATTTGCCCTTTGACAGCATGGACGATGTTAATTATGATTTTCAGATTTTGGGAGAAAATAACTATAATCCTAATCAAATGGATATTATTATTGTGGCGGCCAAAAAAGAAGTGGTCAATAGTTATCTTGAGGCGGTTACAGCCGCTGGTCAGAATGTCGTAATTATGGACGTGGCCCCTTTTGTTCTGGAAACGCTGTATGAAGCTAATTATGAATTTGATAATGACGAAATTGTTGTAATCATTAACATCGGAGCGAGCACTACCGGCATCAATGTCATTAAAGGCGGCATGTCAATTTTTACAAGAGATTTTGCTTTGGGCGGCAATTCAATCACTGAAAGCTTGCAGGAAAAATATAAGAATACTTTTGAAGAAGCGGAAAAAATCAAGATAGAAGGAATCCACGATGGCGGGGAAGGGGACAATCTCGATTTAAAAAACAGCATTCTGGAATTTGCCCAACCGATTTGCCTGGAAATTGAAAGATCCATTGATTACTTCCGTTCAACTTTTGGCGGTGAAGATATTAAGCAGATATTGCTTGCCGGGGGTTCGGCTAAAGTCTACAACCTGGCAAGACATTTATCGGAAACGCTGAATGTGAAAACTGAACTCATTAATCCTTTTTTAAAAATTGGCTATAATAAAAGAAGCATTGATGTAAAAAATATAGAAAATATTAAGCCGGTTGCCGCGACTGCTATAGGTTTGGGCTTAAGGAAAATAGGCGACAAATGATTAAAGTTAATCTTTTACCCTATCGCGAGAAGGAAAAAAAGGAAAATATTGTTCAGCAAATATTTATTATTGCTGGTTCGTTCATTTTTTTTATTCTCATTCTTGTATGGGTGCAAGTTTGGGCAAGTTCTTCAATTAGTAATTTAGAAAATCAGAAAAAGGATGCGCAATCTACACTGGCCGATTTAGATAGAAAAATAAAAGGCCTGGATAGTTATAAAAATGAGAAAAAAGATCTGGAAGAGAAATTAGGGGTCATATCAACTTTAGAAGAAAACCGTTTGGCTCCGGTTAAGACTTTGGACAATCTGTCCATGCTTGTTCCGGCGAAAGATATCTGGCTTACCAAGATAACCCAGAAAGGAAACACTCTTAATATTGAAGGAATGGGCAGAGACAATATAGCTGTGGCCGATTTTATGAAAAGTATTGAAAAATTTGATCCGATAAAATCAGTAGATCTAATATCTTCAAAAAAGGCGGAAATGTCCGGCTTTGTTTTGCAGCAGTTTAATTTTTCCTGTGTTTTGAAAAAAGGATTCTGATATGGCCGTCACTTTAAGTGATATAAAAAAAATGTCTACTCAGGCCAAGATGTTGGTCGTCTTCCTTTTGCTTTTATTAATTGGTTATTTGGATTGGTTTTACTTTTTATCTTCGGCTATAGAAAAGAAAAACACTCTCACTGCAGAAATTGCAGACATACAGGGAAAAATTAAAGAAAAAACAAAAATTGCAGACCAGATTAATCAATATAAAAAAGATGTGGCGACCTTGCAGGAGACTTATAAAATAGCCCTGCAAAAACTTCCCGACCAGAAGGAAATTCCCAATCTTTTTCATTCTGTGGCTTTGGCAGGTAAAGATGCCGGTGTTGAGTTTTTATTGTTTGAACCAAAACCTTCCGTGCCGAAAACACTGGAAAAACAGACTCCGGAAGAATCCAAGGCAACCGCAAAACCTTCTGATCAACAAAACCAGAAACCGCCAGAGGCCTCTAAGGTTGCCGATGACAAGAAAGCGACCGTAGCGGAAGAGCCTCTTTATGAAGAAATTCCGGTAGAGGTGTCGGTATTGGGCACTTTCCCGAACATTCTTTACTTCTTTGACAAGGTGGCTAAACTGCCACGTATTATCAATATTTCTAATATTTCCATGGGAGACAGAAAGGATGTAAAGGGAAGAGGAGAAGTTATTACTTTATCATGTACGATTAAAACATATATGTTTATAGAAAAAAAAGACAAAAAAAGTGATAATAAAAGTGACAATAAAGCAAAATGAAAAAAATAAAAATAATCTTTTTTAATACCATTATCATTACTTTTGCTGCGGCATTATTTGCTTTTGCGGGTGAAGTAAAAAATACATTGCCGCCTGTCGCTTCTGCACCTGCCAAAGCAGCGCCTGCCGCGAAACAGGCTCCGGCACAAAATCCGGCGCCGCCTGCCCAGGTTTCTGCACCGGCACCACCGCCAACCCCACCGCCTCCACCGCCGGACAATTATAGCTATAATCCAATGGGAAAGCCTGATCCTTTCCTGCCTTTCATTGCGATAGAAATGCTTGAAAAAAAGAAAATCGAAAAAAAAGAAAAGGAAGCTGTTTTCTCCATCTTTCCATTGCAGAGAGCCGAAACGGATAAGTACAGAGTGGTGGGAATTGCCGGCGATAAAGATTACAGGGTGGCTATTGCTGAAGATGCCACAAAGAAGTTTTATCCTTTATTAAAAGGAACCCGAATCGGATTACATAACGGTAAAGTAATTGAGATTCTGGGTGATCGCGTAATCGTAGAAGAATATGAAAATAACAAAGCAACAAAGGTAATTTTAAAACTGCGCAAAAATTAGAATGAGGTAAAATCATGAAAAAATATTTATCCAGAATATTTATTGTTTTTGCAATTATTGCTTGGATTTTTACATATATCACCGGAGAATCTTTTGCTGCTTCGGCGGAGGATAGCAATCAGGCCTCTGACAACAAGACAGAGGTTTCTGCCACTGCCGCCACTGCCGGCACTACCGCCAATGCTTCCACTGCCGCCAGTGCCGGGAACCTGGAAAATGTTTTATTTGCTAAATTGCCCGGTAAAGAGAGAATTCACCTTGTTGTTTCCAAGCAGTCGTCCGTTGAAATAAAAAGTAAAGTTAACGGCAGTTATTTGATCAAGCTGGAAGATATGCAGGTGCCGGAAAATCTTCGCCATTCTCTGGGAGAGGGAGAATTAAACAATATTATAAGCGTAACTCCGTCGCAACAATCGATAGAAGGCAAACAATGGGTTTATTTAAATATTTCTGCTAATAAAATTGTTCCCTATTCAATAAGGCAGGAAGGATCCAATGTGCTGATTGATTTTAATGTTTCCTCTCTGGAGGAAAAGAAAGCCGGTAATTATCCGAAAATAAACGCGCCGAAAAAAACAGTTGCGAAGATAGAAGCAGCGGGTAATGGAGATGAGGTTGCGAAAAACGAAACGGACGATGCCACTGCTTACAATAGAACTGTAAAAAAAGGTAAAGATCGAATCATTTCTCTCGATTTTCAGGACGCAGACATTAAGAGCGTTTTACGTTTGATGGCTGAATACGGCGATATCAGCATAGTGAGCGGCGATGATGTAAAAGGGACTGTAACTCTCACTATGAAAAATGTTCCCTGGGAACAGGCCCTCGATACAATATTAGACACAAATGGTTTAGCCAAAAAACAGATGGGCAATGTTATTAGTGTGTTAACATTGACAAGAAAGAAACAGGATGAAATGGATAGGGTTCTGGCTGAAAAGAATCAACGAGATGCGGAAGATGCGCAAAAAGAGAGAGACTTAAAACGTCTGTCTGAAAAAGGTTTACTAAAGCAGGTATTAATTGAAGCAAAAATTGTTGAGGCCAACGAAACCTTTATCAGAAATATTGGAGTTCAATGGGGTTTTGGAAATCAGCAGAAGGTCAGCGGCGGCACTTATGGTTTGGGCCTCACAGGCGGCAGCAGTACATCTGTAACAAATCCATATTCACAAGTTTATCCTTCTCAGATTGGTGTGACAACCAGCGCGGGAACAAGCTTGGCCATGGCTGCTGTAAATTTCCCTGCGCAGGTGGGATCACCGGCCATTGGTCTGGTATTTGGCGGCGCGACGGGCTTTCTTGAAACCCAACTGGCCGCTTTGGAGACTAACGGCAATGGGAAAATAATTTCTGCACCAAAGGTCGTGACGATGGAAGGCATCAAGGCTATCATTAAGCAGGGCGCGGAAGTTCCCTATACAACTCCGGCGTCAGGCACTTCGCCGGCAACCGTTTCTTTTAAAGACGCCATGTTGAGTCTGGAAGTCACGCCGAAAATAACCGATGAAGGAAAAATTTCCATGGAAATCAAAGCAAACAATGATACCGCCGATTATGCCAATGAAGTGCTGGGCAATCCCCCCATCAACACGAGCCAAATTGAATCAAAGGTTGTTGTTAGTGATGGGGACACGGTTGTTATTGGTGGAATTATGCAGTCAGACGAAGAGAAAAACGTGACGGGCTGGCCCTTTCTTCAGCACATCCCCGTTCTGGGATGGTTATTTAAAACAGAAGACATAAACAACACCAAAAAACAATTATTGATTTTTGTGACACCTAAGATACTAAAAGGCGGCGGTTTTAAAGAGGCCTCGGGATAATCAATCAGTGAATAATTCTGTTATCCGCGCGCTTATGCTTTTATCAGCTCAATGTTTTTCATGTTGAAGGATGGTTATTAATTAAGTGAAACTGAAGGTTAGCAAAGTTTTCTTTCCCTCTATTTTTCTGGCAATATTCCTTTGTTCCTCCTGCACCTATACTCCGTGGCACAGGAAGCAATCGGAACTGTTTTTGAATAAAGGCATTGCTTATATAGAAGCGGGAAATTATACCAGCGCGTTAAGAGAACTTCTGGAAGCTGAAAAATACTATTACGGCAATCCGAAAGTCCATTATTATTTGGGCATGTCTTATCATGGCAAAGGCATGAAGGATAAAGCCATCGAGGAATTCAAAGAGGCAATCTTTCTGGATAAAGATTATTCCGAAGCGCATAATTATCTGGGCACATTGTATTCAGATAGAAATCTCTGGGATCAGGCTATTGAAGAATTTGACAAGGCGCTCAGTAATCCCATCTATGATACCCCTTCAATCGCCCTTTATAATTTGGCGTGGGCTTATTACTCCAAAAAGGATTATAAAACGGCCCTGGCAAAATATCAGGACGCGCTTAATGTAGATCCCCATACCAACTTGCGGCCGCAAATCGAGAAAAACGTGGGAATTATTTATTCCGACCAGAATAACATGACGGAGGGTATACGGCATTTCAAGAAATCTATTGAATTGGATCCTTCACTTGTTGACGCTCATTTTTTATTAGGTCAAAATTATTTAAAAATTAAAGATAATAGGAATGCTAAAAAAGAATTCCAAACCGTTATCAAGTTATCACCTGAATCATATTATGGCAGAACGGCCGAAAATTATCTGAAATCCTTGAAATAATCTGCCCGTAATATTTAATCTTTTCCATCCTTGACACGCTTATATTGGCTGTGTTAGTTACCGCAAAATCAACTCCTTTTTATTTAACGGGTTAGCCAAAAAATATGAAAAATAACACCATTGAGGGAGAACATGCCGAATTTCTAAATGTTTCTGAAGAGCTTTTTCGGCAGAATAATCTGCTCCAGGCCTTAAATCTTGCCAGGGAGCGTTTGCGTTCCTATCCGGTAGACGCGGATGCCCAAATAGTCATGTGCGACGCCCTTATTGGCATGGGAAGGCTGGATGACGCGCGTGAAGTCTTGCGGAATTTGGAGGAAATTATTTCCGGGCTAATTCGTATTTATGAAGAGGTTGGAGATACTTATCGGGTAAAAGGTTTTCATCAGGATGCGGCCATTTGCTACGAAAAAGTTATTTCCCTGCATCCAGGCGCCCAAAAGGCAAGAGAAGTTATCGGGAAGATGTTTCTTCTGGAACAGGAGGATAATCCTGTTCCGGAAGTTGACGTTGTCCATCATGAGAATATTCCCGAACCGGAATTTTTCACAATTACATTAGCGCAGCTTTATATTAAACAGGGGCACCTGCAGGATGCGGAAATAATTTTAGAAGAAATCATAAAAAAAGAACCTCAAAACGCGCAAGCTTTGGCCATGCTTGATGAACTCAAAGCATCACCGGTTTCGTCATCGTCGTCGAACGGGAAAAATCCTGAATGCGATAATCTGATGAAGACGCTTTCTTCCTGGTTGGAAAATATCGAAAGGCTGAGAATACATGCCGCGGAAAAATAACAATATGTCGATCAGAAGATCACGTCTTCAGAAAAAATTTTCTGTCCGCAAAATTGACGGGTTGATTTTTTTTAATATGAACAACATCCGTTACCTTTCCGGTTTTACCGGCAGCGACGGCGTTCTTTTAATCAATTCAGGCCAGACAAATTTGCTTGTTGACGGCCGCTATACCGTTCAGGCCGGTCTGGAAACAACGGATATTCAAATAACGGAATATCAGAATAAGGTTGAGGGAATCATTCAGGCGATAAAAAGATTTAAATTAAAGCGTATCGGCTTCGAAGCGGATTCGATCACGCTTGAGATGTATAAACAGTTGACTGGCAGTGTCCCCGAAGAAACATTTGTAGATTTAACGGATGATCTGAGATTAATCAGGGCTTGCAAGGATAAAACTGAAATAACCATCCTGCAAAAGGCCGCGGAAATTTCTTCATCTGCCATTCATTCTCTTGTTCACCAAATCAAATCCGGTAATACGGAGAAAGAACTGGCATGGCAGCTGGAAATGAATGCCAGAAATTACGGCGCCGATGGAATTGCTTTTGAAGCTATTGTCGCCACGGGAGAAAATTCGTCGCTTCCCCATGCCCGTCCGACCGAGAGAGCCATAAAAAAAGGGGATTTTATCGTTATAGATTTTGGCATAAAGTATAAAGGCTATTGTTCAGATGAAACTTGTACCATTGCTTTTGGGAAATTGACAGACAGGCAAAAAAATGCTTATCAGATGGTTAAGGATGCTCATGACCTGGCCATAGCCTGCATCAAAACGGATGTTGCCGCCGCCGATATTGACCGGCTCGCGCGAAGTGTTTTTGGTAAAAAATATGGCCGCTATTTTACGCATGGCACAGGACACGGCGTTGGTTTGGAAATTCATGAGGCTCCCCGTTTGTCCTCAATTTCCAATGATATTTTGAAACCGGGGATGGTGGTTACCGTCGAGCCGGGATTATACATTCCGGGGCTTTGGGGCATAAGAATAGAAGATACCGTACTGGTGAAAGAAAATAGTTGCGAAAAATTGACAAAAATGGATAAAGAACTTACGATTATAGAATAAAAGAAGAGGTTGTCCTATTATGAAAGTATTTCCGGAAGATATAATTTATAGTTGCGAGCATATATGGTTGCGGGTTGACGGATATATGGCCACAATAGGTATTACTGATTATGCTCAGGAAAGATTGGGTGATATTCTTTCTGTTGAGTTTATAGAAACGGATACTTATGTAGAACGTGACGAAACATTCGGTTCCCTCGAATCCGTCAAAGAAGTGGTGGATTTGATTTCTCCCGTCAGCGGCACGGTAGTTGTTATTAATGAAGATATTATCGAAGATGTCAGTATCATAAACCGGGATCCTTATGATACCGGCTGGCTGGTTGTCATCGAAATGGATAATCTGGAACAATTAGAAGACCTTCTTGCCGCGTCCAATTACCATGATTTTGTAACTCAGGAAGAAAGCGACTGAACCTTTTTTTATGGCCTGGAGATTGTTGAATTTTCAATATCGCAGTATTTTTGAAAACATGGCCGTAGATGAGGCGATTTTCCACGAAACCGTAAAGAACAAAAAAAATCCTACGATTAGATTTTACGGCTCCAATCCGGCGGCAGTATCCATCGGTTATTTTCAAGACGCGAAAAAGGAATTAAATATTGAAAAATGCCGGGGCGATGGAATTGATATCGCCAGAAGGATAACGGGGGGGAAGGCGGTTTTTCATTTTAATGAAATTACTTATTGTATTGCGGCGGCACAGCAGGAAAAAATATTTCCCGCTGATATTTCGGGAACCTATAAGGTCATCAGTAAATGCATCGCCCGCGGCCTGTATAATTTGGGGATCAAAGCTGATCTGGCCGAAGACGGCCGCACCCATTTGAAAGATGAGATAAATTCCTGTTGTTTTGCGGTTCCTTCGAAAAATGAGCTTTTGGTTAAGGGACGCAAAATTTGCGGCAGCGCTCAGGTCAGGAGACAGGGAGGATTTTTACAACACGGTTTATTGATTTTGACTTTTAATCCGAAAAAGACGGCTGGCTACCTGCTGCCTGCCCGCACGCCTGAGCAATTGGAAAAATTAAGAAGATCGGTGACGGCAGTCAATGAAGAGATTGCAACTCCTGTCAACACGCAGGAAATTTGTTCTATATTGAAAAAAAGTTTTATCGAAGAACTGGGTATAGATCTGATTCAGGGAACTTTAACGTCAGAGGAAGAAACACTTAAGAATGAGTTGATGAAAAAATACACTGACGTGAATTGGAATATAGAACGGAAAAAATATTTTAAACAGGTTATGTGTTGAAATGGTAATCAGAGATCTGGTGGCAAAAGGCATTTTTGAGCAAAACGGCTATATCGCGCCTGCGCCCAATTGCGCGATAAAGATGGATGCCAACGAAAATCCGTTCACCATTCAGGAGCCTTTAAGAAAAAAGCTGCTGGAAAAAATGGGCAGGGTTGATTTAAACCGCTATCCCGCAGCCGGCGCGCCCCAATTGCGCGAACGCTTCGCTAAATATTACGGCGTGAAAAAAGAAATGATAATGCTTGGCAACGGTTCCGATGAACTGATTCAAACACTTTGCATGACGTTTAGAGGCAAAATAAAAGGGGTGCTGGTTCCCGTCCCGACTTTTTCCATGTATAAAATTATCGCTGTTAATACAGGACATAAAGTTGTTGAAGTTCCTTTGGATAAGAAATTTGATCTTGATATTGACGCGATGACCGGAAAAATAAAAAATAATTTCCCGGCTATGGTTTTTTTGAGTTTTCCCAACAGTCCTACCGGCAATTTTTTCAGCCGGAAAAAAATAGAAGCCATTATTAAAAAAACACCGGGGATAGTTGTTATTGATGAAGCTTATGCCGCTTTTTCCGGTAGGAGTTTGCTATCGCTTGTCAGAAAATACGACAATGTTATTTTTTTAAACACGCTGTCCAAATTGGGGATGGCCTCTATCCGCCTGGGTTTTTTAATCGGCAATAAAGATATTATCGCTCAATTGGACAAGGTAAGACTGCCTTATAATATCAATTCGTTATCACAGGAAGCCGCCGGTTTTTTTCTGGAGTATCATGGCGAATTCTCTAAACAAATCAAAGAGATAACTAAAAGACGCGAAGAACTCTTTATCGGTTTGAAAGAAATAGCCGGAATAAAGCCATACCCCTCGGGAGCAAATTTTATTTTTTTTAGTTGCTCTTTTGATTCTAATCGCATATATAGCAAACTCGTTGCGAAGGGTATCCTAGTGAAAAATTTGAATATACCGCCGCTGATGCCCAATTGCATGAGAGTCACCGTGGGCAATAAACAAGAAAACGAAACATTTCTGAGGGTATTAAAAAGCATTACTCCAAAGTAAGGAGCGTGATTTAAATTAATTGAACATGACAGGGTAGTTTACGGCCAAGAATTTATTTTGCTTTGCCGTACTGCCCTTTTTTATTTTAAAAAGTTTAAAAATATAACCATCAATCATGACGAGAAAAAGAAAAAGGAGGAATTAACTTGGAAGTAAAGGTATTTGACAATGATGTGGAGAAAGCTCTGAAGATCCTGAAAAACAAACTCTCGAAAAGCGGTTTGTTTAAGGAATTGAAAGTCCGCCGCGCTTATGAAAAACCTTCAGTGAAGCAGAAAAGAAAAACAATCGAAGCGCAACGCCGGCTGGCTAAAGTTCAAAGACGCCGCAAGTTTTAAGCTGACACGGTAATCGCGGTAATCATTCACAGCCGCTTAAGGGGGAATGTACACGTTATGGAGGAAAAGCAGTACGTCGTTGATGCGCTATCCATTAATGAATCGTGGCGTGTTTTTCGCATTATGGCTGAATTTGTCGAGGGCATTGAAACGCTCTCTCAAGTTGAGAACGCCGTCACTATTTTCGGCTCCGCCAGAAGTAAGCCTGATAATATTTACTACCAGAAAACCGAAACACTGGCGAGGCTTCTTGTTCAAAACGGATTTAATGTGATTACGGGCGGAGGACCCGGGGTTATGGAGGCGGCCAATAAAGGCGCCAGTGAAGCAGGCGGAAAATCGGTGGGATTGAATATTCGCCTCCCCTTTGAACAAAAGCCGAATCCCTACGCGAATATCCATATTGATTATAAGTACTTCTTTGTCCGCAAGGTGATGTTTGTTAAATATGCCGTCGCGTATGTTATCATGCCGGGCGGCTTTGGAACGATGGACGAATTTTTTGAAGCGCTTACTTTGATTCAGACCAGGAAAATAAAGTCCTTCCCCCTGATTTTAATGGGGAGCGAATACTGGCATGGTTTAATAGAGTGGTTGAAAAATACCATGCTGAAGGAAGACAAAATCAGTCCTGCCGATATGGACTTGATTCAAATCGTTGATGAGCCGGAAGAAGTTGTTAAGCTCATAAAAAAATACGTTATAGTTTAATCCTCATATAGCAGTTCTTTATAAGCCATGGAAAAAATCTTCGCCAATTTGAAAAAAGGCATCATTGCGCCTTGCTACCTTCTTTATGGTGAAGAAGAATATCTCGTCAGTGAAAATCTCACTAAAATTTTAGATATTATTATCCCGCCCTCTGACAGGGATTTCGGCCTGTTTTATCTGGACGGTGAAAACACGGATATTGAAAGTCTGATTGAACATAGTCGGACCCCTTCGCTTTTGGGCGACAGAAAAGTGATCGTCGTGAAGGACACCGCTATTTTTTCTTCCCGTGAAGATTTAGCCAAATTGGTTCAAAAGGTTCGCGGCAATATTGATGGAAATCCGGCCAAAGCGGCAAAATATTTTTTGACTTTTTTGAAAATAGCCGGTTTTTCTCTGGAAGATTTACAGAATTCCGGCTGGCAGAAGATCACCGATGATGAGTGGAGCCGCATTGTGAAAGGGGACCAAGCAGATGACCGCCCAAAATGGCTGCCCCGCATTCTGGAGATTTGTTTAAGTCTGAACCTGACCGATGCCGCGGGCGCTGATGAAACAGGACGGCTGGAAGAAACTATAAGAGGCGGCCTGCCGGGGGGGAATTGCCTCATTTTTACGGCGGAGGCCGTGGATAAAAGGAAAAAACTCTACAAGATTATTGAGGAGCTGGGTGTTGTCCTTCATTTTGCCGGGGTCAAGGGCGAGGCCGCCCAAAAAGGAATGCTTCAGAGGGAAGCCCAGATACTGCTTGATCGTTATGGAAAGAAATTATCTCCCGCCGCGTGGATTGCTTTGGGTAAAAAAACGGGATTTGATTTAAGACGCTCCATGTCGGAGCTGGAAAAACTCATTTTTTTTACCGCAGAGCGCTTCGTGATTGAAAAAGAGGATGTCGAGGAAGCCGTCGGCATAACAAAGGAAGATAAAATTTTTGCTTTAACGAACGCTTTGAGCGAAAAAAATCAGCTGGCGGCGCTTGACGCTTTGAAAAATCTACTGGATCAGGGAATTCATCATTTGGTGATCCTGAGCATGATGGTTAGGGAAATAAGACTTTTACTGCAGGCCAGGGTTTTGGTGGATTCGGGAAAATTGCCGAAATTCAATCAAAGTATTGAATACGGCTGGTTCCAGAGAAATCTTTATCCCGCTATTAATGAATTAAACCCGTCATCTGTAAAGCGTGAAGGTCTAATATTTGGCCAGAATCCATTTGTTGTTTATAACGCTTTGCGCAATTGCATCCGTTTTACCTATCCCCGCTTAACAGGATTGCTCGATGATTTGCTTCAGCTTGAACGCTCTTTTAAATCGTCCGCCTCCGATCCTCAATTACTGCTGGAAATATTTCTGATTAAATCCTGCTCCGGGTGATGAAAAGCCGGTAACAAAATTGTGGTTGAAAAAGAAAAGCCGGCTATGTGCCGGCTTTTCTAAAATTATTTTTAGTTAAAGGTTATTCCAATTTCCGTCACATTGCCCTTAGGAGTTGCAACATTCACAGTTGCACTTCCTCTAGGATAAGCTACAGGCGTTCCTGCTGAGCAATCTGCGGCCACTGTTATGCTAAATAGTGTGCCTCCCGCATGATTGCTATCTCCTACAGGCGTACCGCCCGAGACGGATGGTGCTACTGCAGTAGCCGTAGGTGTACCACCATTAGCATTAGGTGTATAATATACATAACTACTGCCTATGCCTATCGTAGTTCCCGCCGGCATGGGATTGCCGTTTCGATCCATCAATATTAAGCCAAAGCTTTTGATACAAGCTGATCCCATAATAACGGGAACGAAAGCATCAGGTGGAGAAGTGTTTGTTCCATTAGATATCACAGCAAAAGAATCTGAAAGTATCATGATCTGGCTGCGCCGCACATAGTTTTGCGCCACGGCGCCTGTAGAGTCTGCATCCCATTTTTGGCTACACGTATTATCTTTGGAAGGTACATCCGAGTAATTAGCCGGAAGCGCTGTATTGGCGGGTTGGGTCAGGCATGCCTTAGTTCCCAAATTTAAAGCAATGTATGTTTCGCCGGTATCATATTGGCCGTTTTCATTGGCGTCAATATAAACATCGCCAAGGTCGTAAAAGGTTTCTCCGGTATCATAACTGTTGTTGCCGTTTGCATCGATAAAACTTTCCTCACCTATAGAATAAGCCACCAATGTCACCCGGCCATTTACAACTATAAGGGGGTTACCATCCACGAGAATCGGAACATAACTCGTACCATTCCAATAGGTTGCCGCTACGCCCGGTGTTTCGTTTATCGGTCTGTATACTGAGCTCCTGAATGTAATCGCGCATGTTCCGCTTGCAGTTGTGCAGGATGCCGGAACAACTTGCGCCCCCTCAGTGATAAAGCTGACCGCTGTCCCGTCAGGTACTGGATTGCCCAGACGATCCGAAGCGATAATAGTTAATGCAGATGTCACACCGTCGTAAAGCCAGCCTTCGATATTGTGGGTTGAGGCGCTAAGCGAGAAAAAGTTTTGCGTGGGTAATCCCGTCGTAATCGTCAAGGTGTTGGACTGGGTTTTAATGGTCGTTCCATCCACTGTTGCTACTACCCAGACAGGCGTGGGGATTGTTCCCGAATTTACGGAAACCGTAACATAGCCCGAGGCGTCAGATGTTGCCGAGGCAGCGGATAATGATACTCCGCCGGGAGCGCTGGAGGGCATCAGGGTAAAATCTACCAATACGCCGGCTTTGCCGTTATTGTTGATATCCAGTACCTGGAATTTTACAAGCGAGGTCTGAGGCAGTGTCGGGGATGCCTCAGTTGAAGTTCCGATGATGGAAGGCGTTGCCGATATAAATTGTATATTATTGGTCGCAGGCGGTGTAACCGTTATCGTCACACTGCTGGTATTAGAAGAACCGGTCGCGGACGCCGTTATCGTATCGGTTCCACTGCCGCAGCCGTTATCCTTATAGGTTGAAATCGCGTTGCCGGTGTTCGCGTTACTTGTAACCGGGCTTGTAATGGTTGCCTTCCCGCTGGTAACGCAGGGAGAAGTAAATGTGACGGAAATAGGAATAGTGGAAGCTACGCCATTAATTAAAACAGGCGCGGTTACACTGCTGGTGCCGTAAGCGGAAATGGTCGCAGAACCCAGCGTCATCGTGCCAAGGGTAACTGTCGCGCCGCCGACGGATATCCCCGCAGGAGCGCTGGTTGATGTTATTCCTCCAACGGTTGCGGCTGCTGTAATGCTTGTAGCGCCGGAGGAACTGATGCTCTCGGCATTTAACTGAATGGTAGCGACACCGCTTGCGTTTGTCAAAGCGGTGCCGGCAGTAGGTGTAAATGTTACAAGGGTTGAGTCTGTCACCGTGAAAGTCACAATCGCGCCTTGTACCGGATTACCCGAGGAATCTGTGAGTGTCGCGGTAGCCGTGACAGGCGTTCCATATGCCAGAACATTGGAGGAAAGGTTCAGTAAAATCTGGTTAATGATATTTATCGTCGCAGTGCTTGTGGCCCCGGTTATTGATGCTGTTATCAAGTCTGTTGCCGCGCCGCAACCCTTATCCGTATAGGTGGAAGCGGCAATGCCTGCGCCAGTAGAAGTTGCCGAGGGAATAACTGCTTTTCCGGCCAGACTGCAGGGAGAGGAAAATGAAACGGAAATAGGAACGTTAGCGGCGGCGCTGTCTACAAATACAGGCACACTTAAGGTGGTAGTGCCGTAGGCGTAAATTGACGGACTTCCCAGGGCAATAGCGCCAAGGGTAAGCGTCGCCCCATTCACCGTTATCCCCAATGGCGTACTGCTTATGGTTGTAGTCGTCCCTCCCGATGTTATCGGCGCGGTTGCCGTAATGCTTGTAGCGCCAGCGGAAGTGGGATCCACGGCAGCGACGAATATAGTAGCGACACCGCTGCTGTTTGTCAGGGCTGTGGTTGCAGGACTAAACGTTAGAAGGGTGGTGCTTGCCGCCGCGAAAGTCACGACCGCGCCGGATACAGGGGTTCCTGTGGAATCTGTGAGTGTCGCGGTAGCCGTGACCGGAGTTCCATACGTCACGCTGTTTACAGTATTGGTTCCAAGCGTAAAGGCCAGGGTAAGAAAACCCTGCGTTGTCGTCGTTGTGTTACTTCCGGTAGAAGAGGAGGTCGTATCTTTACTGCCGCCGCAGGCGATAAGAAAGCAAAGCAGCGAAAAAGAAATAAGCAGCCATAGTGATCGCGAAAATTTAGAATGGATTGATTTTACCATTTTACTCTCCTTTTTAAAGAGATAGATAATATCTATTATATTTATGTTGAGATGTTACCAGAAAGGTTATTGTTTTTCAATCTTTTTTTACATCAGATGCCTTTGCTTACTGTGTCAGTTATTACAAAAAATATTATGACGTTTTATTTGTAATTAAGAGATTTCTCTGATCAGAGCTTTTTGATTTTTGTTTGCGTGAGTCTTTCGGCTTTCGGTAATCTTCTTGCCGGCCCCTTCTTTTTTGATCGCCGCTCATCTGTGTCGTTCTTTTTTTCCGCCCTGAAGTTATCCTGAAGTGATGAAGAAGTTACATTGTTCATGATTGTTTCAAATTCCAAAGATGACAGAGAGGTTTTGCCAAGCCTTGTGATATAAGAAGTTATTTCGCGATCGGAAGAAACAACAATGGTATCTTCCATGGTATGAGCCGCTATCCGTTTTATGACATCATCGGCCCGCTCGCCGTGGCGCGAATAAATAATATTAATTTTTCCTTCCTTGTCTCTGCCTTCATCCGCCCAGCCGCTTTGCCCGCCGTCAAAAACTACAGTGATGGCGTGCGCTCTTTTCTTTTCGTATTCGATTAGTTTTGCTATTAGAGCCCTACGTCCTTCTTCCAGCGATCGTCGCTCATAACGGCGCAAGGTGTCGGATTGCCGGATCAAGTTATAGCCGTCAATTAAAATAAACATAAGCCGATATCCTTTAAAATCGTGGCTGTATGATTACATATCCCTGCCGCCTATTCAATAAAATTATGTTGTTTTTTGTGTTCAGGGGTTTTATCTTGACTTTAGCGCAAATAGTTTGCTAGTTTCTGCCATTGCGGCTTTTATAAATAATTGGATAAGCTTGTTTTATCCGAATAAAATAATATTTATTAAAAGGGGACGTTAAAATGGAAATCAAGAAAGTTTGTGTGTTGGGAGCCGGTCTGATGGGCAGCGGAATCGCTCAGGTTTGCGCCCAGGCAGGATACGAAGTAACCATGCGGGATATTGAACAGCGCTTTATTGACGGCGGGATGAATTCGATTAAGAAAAATCTCAGCCGCGACGCGGAAAAAGGCAAAATCACCAGGGAACAAATGGATGCGGTGCTTAGCCGTATCAAACCCACGCTCGATATCAGGGAAGCGGCAACCGGAGCGGATATCGTGGTTGAAGTTGTTATTGAACTCATGGATATCAAGAAAAAAGTTTACGCGGAACTCGAGGGAATCGTTCCCCCGCACTGCCTCTTTTTCACGAACACGTCGGGCTTAAGCATTACGGAAATGGCTTCCGTGACCAAACGTCCGGACAAGGTAATCGGCACGCATTTCTTCAATCCTGTTCCCGTCATGAAGCTCCTCGAGATCATCTGCTGCTATCAGACATCCGAAGAAACGCTGGAAGCGGCAAAAGCATGGGGCAAAAAAATCGGCAAGGATGTTATTGTGGTGAAGGAAGCGCCCGCGTTTGTCGTCAACCGCATACTCTGCCTGATGCTCAACGAAGCGTTTTACGTGCTGGATGAGGGCCTGGCCACCGCCGAGGATATCGACAAGGGCATGATGCTGGGATGCAATCATCCCATCGGGCCGCTGGCGCTGGCCGATCTGGTTGGCCTTGATACCCTGCTGCACATCATGGAAGATTTATACAAAGAACTGGGTGAGAAGTATCGTCCCGCGCTTATGCTGAGGAAGCTTGTCCGTGCCGGCCGTTTCGGGCGCAAGACCGGCAGCGGCGTTTACGATTACACCAAGAAATAAGAGCCGGAAAATCACGGCTCATAATTAGTGTCAGCAAATTTTATGGAGATTTTATATTTATGAAAACTAGAATTACAGAACTATTAGGCATTAAGTATCCCATTATTTTATCCGGTATGAGCTGGATCAGCGTTCCGAAAATGGTCGCGGCTGTTTCCAACGCCGGAGGGTTGGGTATCCTGGCGACGGGACCTTTCAATGCCGAACAGACGCGAGCGGCCATCAAGGAAATCCGCTCTCTCACGGACAAACCTTTCGGCGCCAACGCCACGCTTTTGTTTCCGGGCGCGTCTGAAAACGCCAAGGTGCTTTTGGAAGAAAAGGTGCCGGTGATTAATTTTTCTCTGGGTAAGGGCGACTGGATCGTCAAACAGTCCCACGCCTACGGAGGCAAGGTTATCGCGACAGTCGTCAACGCGCGCCACGCCAAGCGAGCGGAGGATTACGGCTGTGACGGCGTTATCGCCACCGGCCATGAAGCGGCGGCTCACGGCGAACACGTGACCTCTCTGGTTTTAGTGCCATCGCTGGTGGACGCGGTAAAAGTTCCTGTGATTGCCACAGGCGGTTTTGGAGATGGAAGAGGTCTGGCGGCGGCGCTTGCGCTGGGCGCGGAAGGCATCGCGATGGGCACCCGTTTTATGACGACGAAGGAAAGCCCCCTGCATGAGGTCTATAAAAAACTTTCCATCGAAAAAGGCGTGGAAGATACTTTGTACTCGGATAGATTTGACGGACTTCTCTGCCGTATCATGAAGACGGACGCCGCGGAAAGAGCGATCAGGAAAGGGTTGAATCTGCCGGCGGCTTTTTTCAACGCGCAGGACATCGCCAAACAATTAAAGATGCCTTTCTTCAAACTATTTGTGGGAGTTCTGTTATCCGGCTGGAAAAACGCGCGGCAGTTGGCCTTTATGGCGAATGGTTTCCACGCGATAAAAACCGCTACGGAAGACGGCGACACGAAAGAGGGCGTGCTTCCCGTGGGGCAGGTTACCGGTCTGATTAACGATGAACCGACGGTCGCCGAACTGATGGAAAGAATGGTGGCTCAGGCAAAGAAACAGCAGGAAAAACTTAACGCTCATTTTTCTTAAACCGCGCGGCCGGATAAAGTATGTTTCAGAATAAAAAAGTCGTGGTGGTTATGCCGGCTTATAACGCCGAGAAAACCATTGTTAAAACATACAACGAAGTAATGGGTCAGGGCGTCGTCGACCTGGTGATTCTTGTTGACGACGCCAGTCCTGATCACACAGCCGATGTTGCGGCAGGGCTTCCGCTGACCAGGGTTTTTGTGCACGAACGCAATCTGGGTTATGGAGGCAATCAGAAAACATGTTACCGGCTGGCGCTTCAAGAGGGCGCTGATATTGTGATCATGGTGCACCCCGATTATCAGTACACGCCCAGGCTGATTCCAGCCATGGCTTCGTTAATCGGCAATGGCCTTTACCATTGCGTGCTCGGATCCCGCATCCTTGGCGGCTACGCCCTGAAGGGCGGCATGCCTGTCTGGAAATATATCGCCAACCGCTTTTTAACCCTCACTGAAAACGTTTTAATCGGCGCGAAACTTTCCGAATACCACACCGGATACCGCGCCTTTTCCCGTGAGCTTCTGCTGAAATTGCCGCTTGCGAATAATTCCGATGATTTTGTGTTCGACAATCAGATGCTGGCTCAGATTGTCTGGTTTGGTTATACGATCGCGGAAGTAAGCTGCCCGACAAGTTATTTCAAAGAGGCATCATCCATTAATTTCAAGCGTAGCATGGAATATGGTTTCGGCTGTATCCGGACAGCCCTTGCCTATCGTCTGTCTAAAATGAAATTAGTCCATACAGAGCTTTTCCCTGCTCCTGTCCGGAGATGAAAACGCGGGTGTCGCTATAGATTGAATATTGGATTAATGGGCGGCAAGTTTCAATGAGGCGATGGTTTTTTGATAATCTTCACTGCCGAAAACAGCGGCGCCGGCAACGATAACATCCGCTCCGGCTTCGGAGATATCGCCGATATTCTTCAGATTCACTCCTCCGTCAACTTCCAGCAGCGGTTGGCGCGGCAGGCCCTCCAGCATTTTTTTCGCCCCGGCAATTTTAGCCAGAGATGTTCCGATAAATTGTTGTCCGCCAAATCCGGGATTAACGGACATGATCAGTATAAGATCAACATGGCGGATAATTTCTTCCAGTTGCGTCAGAGGCGTTGCCGGATTTAATGAAACTCCCGCTTTTACACCGAAACTTTTGATCAGGTCAACGGTCCGGTTCAGGTTACTTGATGCTTCCACATGCACAGTAATGACATCAGCTCCCGCTTTATAAAAAGATTCAATATACCTGTCGGGATTTTCAATCATCAGGTGAACGTCAAACGGAAGTTTCGTTATTTTTCTGAGATCCGATATGATGGACGGTCCCATGGTGATGTTGGGGACAAAATTCCCATCCATTACATCAATATGAATCCAGCCTGCGCCTGCTTTTTCCACGGAGAGAATTTCCTCACCCAGCTTGCTGCCATCCGCGGAAAGGATTGAAGGGGCTATTATTTTCATGGTTTATTTTGCCCTTTGTTTCATGGTGAGGTTAAAATATACCAAAGGAGCATCATTGTCAATAAACGCGTTTTAAATTTCTTAGCTCTTATGAACAAAAGGTGCTTGACACTTCGGCAGAAAAATCTAAAAATGCCATATGCATATTTTATACAATATTATTTTATCTGCCGCCGCGATATTGATCGCGCCTTATTATCTGCTGAAAATAATTTTTACCGGAAAATATCGTAACAGTGTCATGCAGAAGCTAGGCCTCGGACAGGCGAAAATACTGTCCGGATTAAAAGACGGGCCGCGCGTCTGGATCCACGCCGTTTCTGTCGGCGAAGTCACCGCCGCGGCGCCGATTGCCGCCTGCCTGAAAATGAGAAGGCCGGATGTGGAAATTATTTTTTCTACGTCCACGGAAACGGGCCAGAAAATGGCGCAAAAGTTTATAAAAGAAGCCGCAGCGTTTATTTATTTCCCCCTGGATATTCTTCCGGTTGTGAACAAAGTCATAAAATTGGCATGCCCGGATGTTTTTGTGCTGGTGGAGACGGAACTTTGGCCTAATTTTCTTCATGCCTGCAAAAGGCGCCGGATAAAAACATTGATGGTTAACGGCCGAATTTCTCCCCGGTCTTACCGCCGGTACCGGCTGACAAGATTTTTCTGGAGGCGGGTTCTCAACAATTTAGATGCCGCGGGAATGATTTCCGGAATTGATTCGGAAAGGCTAACAAAAATAGGGATGGATGGCGCGAAAATAAAGGTGCTGGGAAACGCCAAGTATGACGCTCTGGCGGCAATGGTATCGCCTGCCCTGCAGGAAGAAATTACACGCCGTTTTAACGCGCGCGAAAGCGAAAGATTTTTTGTCGCGGGCAGCACGCACGAGGGGGAAGAAAAAATTATCATTCATGTTTATGAAGAGATTATAAAGCTTTATCCCGATTTTAAACTGATCATTGTGCCGCGTCACATTGAAAGAACCCATGATATTCTGGACATTTTGAAACAGGCAAATTTTAACGATTTCATAACCCTTACAGATATCAATAAGGGAAGACAAAGAAAGGATGAACGAATTATTATTGTTGACGTGATCGGAGAACTGTTTAAAGTTTATTCACTGGCGACAATTGTTTATTGCGGCGGTTCTCTGGTGCCCAAAGGAGGCCAGAATATTCTGGAAGCGGCGGCCTGGGGCAAGGTGATTTTTTACGGCCCATCGATGGAGGATTTCAGTCAGGAAAGAGCTCTTTTGGAAGAAGCGGGCTGCGCTATTACCATCCGGGATGAAGATGAGTTGTTTCGTGGAATTATTCAGATGCTTGCGCGTCCTTACGAACTGGCAAGCCGGGGAGAAAGAGGCAAGGCGGTTGTTGGGGCCAATATTGGCGCTTCCGCCGGATACGCCGATATGATAAACAAGCATATTCAGGCGGATGTTTAGTTGTGTTAAATAATGTGTCCGGATCGGCTATGATCTGTAATTATCAAGGAGGATTTTATGCTAAAAAAATATGAATTGTTGAGCAGGCAGGTCAATCTGCCCGGGGCTTTTATGGCAAGAGCCGTTATCGACAGATATCTGAAGAGGACCAACCTGACGCACTACCCGGAACTATCGCGTCTGATAGGCTGCGAAGCTTTCGTCAAGCATGAAAACCACAATCCTACAGGATCATTCAAGATCAGAGGAGCGCTTAATTTCTTTCATCACATGTCCAGGGAAGAACTGGAAGCGGGCATTCTCGTCGCGACCCGGGGAAATCATGGCCTGGCGATGGCCTGGGCGGGACAGTGGTTTAATGTTCCCTGCACGGTTGTTGTGCCGGAAGGCAACAATCCTGAAATCAACCGGACGATAGAAAGTTACGGCGCGGAGCTCATTATCCACGGAGAAGATTTCTACGACGCGCAATCTTACTGTGAAGAGCTTGTGGACAGCGCCGGTTATTACTATGTTCAGCAGGGAAACGAACCGGAAATTTTAAACGGTTTGGCCACGATGGGACTGGAAATTATGGAGGACCTGCCTCTGACGGATGCGATTATTTGTCCCATCGGCGGCGGCGCTGGCTGCGCTTCGATTTTAAAAACAGCGCGGGCGATCAATCCTGATATAGAGATAATCGGCGTGGAAGCGATGAACGCTCCGTCTTTTTATAATTCCTGGAAAAAGGGAGAAATTGTAACGCTGGATGAAGCACACACCGCTGCCGAAGGCCTGGCCGCCAGAAGCGTGTTCCATCTGCCTTACACCATTCTTAAAGACACCATCAATGATGTGGTGCTTTTGACGGAAAACGAGATTCTCGAAGGCATCCGAATGGCGCTGACTACCACACATAATCTGGCCGAAGGCGCCGGCGCCGTCTCACTGATGGCCGCTTACAAAATAAAAGACCGTCTGGCCGGGAAAAAAGTTGTGATGATTATGTCCGGAGGCAATATAACTGTGGATGCGATAAAAACAGCGCTTTACAGTTGATGTGAGAAGGCATTATATTATGCCGTTTTTAAATCAAAGATGAATCGAGGCGGCAAGAAGGAGGCGACAAGGCGTTCACATACGTTGAGGCAACCGGCTGAGCTTCCATCAAAGGCAGCACATTGATTTAAAAACGGGCTCACTCGTCTTTTTTGTAATATCCTGCCCATTTTTTATCGATCTGATTCTGGATATCCGCTATCTGCGCATCCGTTAGAATTTTGAACCGTGACTGAGCCCGGAAATATTCGATAACCGGCACCAGTTTCCGTTTTTCAACAAGCTTTTCGGATGCCGCCGTCAGTTTGAACTCACCATTGATGATCTCGTAGAGGTCATAATAACCGGTTTCAACGGCAAGCCGGCCGATCTTTATCCCGTATCTCGGATCATAACCCCAGCCCGGCGGGCAGGGAATATGGATATGAAAGTATTTTGTCCCCGGTAGGTTCATGCAATTTTTAATTTTGTCGTAGAGGTCCAGCGGATAGGCGGCCGAACAGGCGGCAACGTAGCTTAAGTTATGCGCGGCCATGATGGCGGGAACATCCTTTTTTTGCTGTAACTTTCCCTTAAACGGCGTGTTCGCGGTGATGGCGCCGATCGGAGTCGTGCCCGAGCGCTGAACACCGGTGTTCATGTAGCCTTCATTGTCGTAGCAGAAATAGATGAAGTTGTCGCCGCGTTCCGCGGCGCCGGATAAAGCCTGCAGGCCGATATCGCTTGTTCCGCCGTCGCCCGCCCAGGCCGCTACGTTGATATGCTTTTTCCCCTGTGTTTTCAGAGTTGCCAGAATTCCGGTGGCGGCGGCGGCTGTTGACGCGAACGTCACGTTCAGACAGGGAAGCTTTGTCGAGGCGACGGGAAAAAGCCCCTGAAGAACGGTCAGACAACTGGGAGGCACAACAAGCATTGTGTCTTTTCCAAGGGCTTTGAGGCCGACCCTGTAGGCGATGGCCAGGCCGCAGCCGGTGCACGCCCTTGTTCCCGGATGGACAAATTCCTCAGTCGGTAGACTTAAAATGTTTGTTTTAACCTGCATGTCATTCTCCTAAAGCTTTAGCCCGATCCACGTGGGCTCCTTCGAGACTCTGCTCTTTGTTGCCGCTCTTAAGGCTTGTGTCAAATCATCAGTTCGAATTTCGCGGCCGCCGATTCCTAAAATAAAGTTCTGGACAAATGGCAGGGCGCCTTCGCCCGCAAGGTGCTCATAAAGCGCGGATTTCAAATCCGATGCCAGCGCTCCTTCATAGCCGTAGCTCAGCGCTTTTTCAAAAACGATAACGCCTTTTTTCCCCTTCAACGCATTAGCTATCGCGGCATCCGGGAAAGGTCTGTAAAAACGAACGCCCATGACACCGACTTTGATACCCTCTTTTCTTAAAAGATCAACGCAGACCCGCAGCTGATAGGTAATCGATCCCAACCCCACGGCAACATAGTCCGCGTCGTCGCAGCGATAAGGTTCAATATACGGATCACCGCTCCTGCCGAATATCCCGGCAAATCTTTTTTCCGCTTCGGCCGCGACCGTGAGCGTCGTGCGCAGCTCTTCCTGAAGCAGATATCGAATCTCCATATATCCGTGGGCCAGCTCGCCTCTGACATCAGTCCTGACATCAGGCAGGGTTACTGTATTGAGATTGGCAGGCTCACCGGGGGTCAGGGCATAGTCCGGCCTGAATGGCGGCAGGAACGCATCGACTTTTTCCTGATC
The DNA here is from genome assembly GCA_035524255.1 of Smithella sp. Classification (GTDB taxonomy): domain Bacteria; phylum Desulfobacterota; class Syntrophia; order Syntrophales; family Smithellaceae; genus Smithella. The sequence goes on from DATKPG010000041.1 coordinate 71,798, forward strand.
GGGCAGATCAAACGGCATATACGTGTGGGAAAGAATGTATCCGTCATAGCAGACCATGATGGGTATGCTTACTTTCTCCGCCAGCCAGAAGGCTTTAATCACCGTATCAATAATTTGCTGGTGGTCAGAGCAGTAGATTTGTATCCAGCCGGTATCGCGCTGTGAAATGGAATCCTGTTGATCATTCCAGACATTCCATGGGGCGCCTACCGCACGGTTGACCACGCACATGACAATGGGAAGCCTCGCGCCTGAAGCCCATTGGACCTGTTCATGCATATAAAGAAGGCCGTTCGCGCTGGTTGCCGTAAAAGCCCTCGCGCCTGCCGATGAAGCGGCAATGCATACGGCAAGGGCGGAATGTTCGCTTTCTACGGGAATGTATTCGGCCTGCATCTGTCCCAGTTCAACATATTCGGAAAGTCTTTCCGTAAGGGGGGTCTGAGGTGTGATGGGATAGGCCGCTATTACATTGGCACGGCAAAGTTTGACACCCAGAGCTGCTGCAACATTTCCATTTTCTATAATATGCATGGTTCTTAACCCTTGTCCTTTTTCTTTTCCGTGTCTTCTTCCGAAAATTTAGCCTCGTCAACCATGGTGATGGCCCTGGTCGGGCATTCCTCGGCGCAGATACCGCAGCCCTTGCAGTATTCAAGATCGACTTTTGGCGGTATTGTCCTGGAGATCACTATTTCCGGACAGAACAGCCAGCAGATGAAACAGGCTTCTTTATTCCTCTTGCAGGGGATGCAGAGGGTTTGATCAAAGACCGGCCTCTCCACCCTCCAGGAACCGGTTCTTCCGCCGTCACCCGGCCCGTGTTCGCTGTGCGATGTTTTTCTTCTGTAATTTCTGGTGCCCATTTTCAACCTCCCGACACAGTTCGTTCAAAGGCAATCCTGGCAGCCAATGAATTCTTATCAGGTTTTCTTGTAAGAAATTCCTCTTCAATGCCTTTAATCAGGATGTCGATTCCCAGAAGGCTGGTTGCCTTCGCAAGCGACCCGATGATCCCGGTATTAACCATGCCGTGAGGAAGGCCCGCTTCAACGGATATGGCTGTAATATCAGCGGTAGCCAGCCTGTAATCTTGAAAGTGATAAGATTCAAAAGGCTTGGGGGTGTTCAAAACGATAATCCCTCCGGATTTCAGGCCATGGGTGACATCCGCCTCTTTAAGAAGCAGGTGGTCGAGCACAACGACGATGTCCGGAGTTTCGATGGGTGATAAATCATAAATTTTAGTCTTTGATATTTTCAGAGAAGTCATAACCGGCGCGCCTCTGCGTTCGGTTCCGAAGGTTGGCGCCATGACCACACCCGCGTAACCTGAGACGAAGGCGGCTTGGGCAACTATCTTTGCAGCCGTTATGGCGCCCTGACCGCCCCGGCCATGCCACCGTATTTCAATAAAGTCCTTATTCATGAATGTATTCCAATCTGTTTGTTTATTGTTGTCCTGGGAATGTCCGCTTGCCAAGACACTTTGCAAATAAGCTGTTTGGGGCATTATTGGGAAGGCTAAAAGCCGCTCTCTGGCCGTCTTTTGCCGTGCCAGATTATTTCATACAGTCCATAACTACCCAAAATATTTATAGATTTAAGATTCCCCTTGAGCCTCAGGCTCCCGGAGAATTATATCTCTATTCGTTTTCAATAGCATAAAATCAGCGCGGTGAAAAGGGGTGTTTCCCGGAAAGTAAAGATTCTATTTTTTCCATCAATTCGAAAAGTGTCCGTTTATCAAGCGCAGAGATGGCAATGGCTTCATAGCGGCGGCAGAGATTTTCAAGCAATTCCTTATCGGTGACGCGGTCGGATTTGTTGAACACCCTTATCGTCGGCTTGTTGCTGATTTCCAATTCTTCCAGAATTTTTTCCACGGCGGAAATCTGGTCTTCAAACTGGCTGCTGCTTATGTCTATCACATGCAGAAGGATGTCGGCATCAAGGAGTTCGTCCAGTGTCGCCCGAAAAGCGGTGAATAGTTCCGCCGGCAGGTTGCGGATAAAACCTACCGTGTCGGTTATAATGGCTTGAGTATCCTTAGGAAAGCGCAGTCTCGCGCTTTTTGTATCCAGTGTGGCAAACAGCTTATCTTCCACTAAAACAGAGCTCTGGGTCAGGGTGTTGAGAAGCGTGGATTTGCCCGCGTTAGTGTAGCCGACGATGGAAATAATGGGCAGCCCCGTTTTTTCTCTCCTGCCATAGCGTTGCTGACGCGATTTAGTAATCGATTTTAAATCTTTTTCCAAACGATGAATACGTTCGCGAATACGGCGGCGGTCAATTTCCAGTTTTGTCTCGCCGGGACCGGTTCCGCCGATTCCACCGGCCAGACGGGAAAGAGATGTGTCCAGATGCGTCAGGCGAGGCAGCAGATATTTCAGTTGGGCCAGTTCCACCTGGATTTTTCCTTCGCGGCTGTGGGCACGCCTTGCGAAAATATCCAGAATAACCTGGGTGCGGTCAATAATTTTAAGACCGGTGAAATCGCTGATGGAACGCGCCTGCGCGGGCGTGAGTTCGTGATCGAAGATAAGCATGTTGGCGCCGATTTGCGAGGCCCGCAGATCAATGGAGGATAGTTTGCCCCTGCCAACCATGAATTTGGGATCAGGCTGCGGCCGGTACTGCACAATGGCATCGAAAACCTCTACGCCGCAGGTGCGGGCCAGTTGTGCCAGTTCCGCAAGCGATGCCTGCGCTCCCATTAGAGGGTTTTTCTCCACGCGCAAAAGAATAGCCTTATCCGCTGCCTCCATTTTACGCGATTTTTGCTTTCTGGCGAATTCATCCTCCAGCGCCCCGATAAACAAAAGAAAATTTATTTTGAGCCGATGCGGTTCTTTAGGCTTCATCACCAGCCAGTAATTTCCAGCCGGATTTTCCGGAATCAGGTGTGCCCAGTGCAGAGCCCCGGGAGCTCCGTCCTCGCGCGCTTCCAGCGCGCCGATGAGATCGAGACGCAGGTGGGATAAATCGGTTAAATCTTCATCGGAGAGTTCTTCGCCGTTTAGATGTGTATGAATAAGCCGCAAGCCTTTAAAACGCAGCGAAGAAGACCGGAACCCTTCCAGATTCGGTATTAAGATTCCTTTGTGGTCGCCGATGATGACAGTTGTAATTTCTCCTTTTCGGCTGATAAGCAGACCGATCTGGCGGTTAATATCGCGCGAAAGAAGGGATAGTTGCCGGGCCAGATCCTGAGTGATGATATTTTCCGGCGGGATACCTTTGTGGCCCAGGTGTTCCAGTTGTTTGATTTGCGCGGCACGCAATCCTGTCGTATTTCCGAAAAGTTTATTGATGAGAAACTTCCTCTTTTTAATGTTCCCTGCCGGCTAAGCAGGGAGTGGATACATTTTTTTACTTTTTATCGCAGATAGCGTTTTTCAAATGCGCCGCGCTTCGGAGAAGTTTAGAAAGCATCTCCTGCAATTTCCGCATCCGACACTTGCTCGATATAACAGCCCGCAGGAGTGTCGCATAAACATACTTAATTTATCTAACACATTATACCTGAATTAGTCAAAAGATGAGAATTTGATTATACTCGAAATAATCCGTCGGGACTGGTTTTAGCGCAATTTTTTAACGCATGGAGCTCATAAAAAAACCCCGGGAGGTTACCCGCCCTCCCGGGGTTTAGGTTTAAAGGTTAAACAATGCTCTTAGAAGCTAAGAGTAAGTTTGTTGATGAGGATGAAATCATCCGTAACTTTGGAGCCGCCCGCAAAGGCAGTGTTCATGCCTTTGAAATAATCACCGGTGAAGAGATAACCACCGCCCAGCATATAGGACAGGTTGTTGGTGATTTTGTAAGTGCCGGTAACATCAATTTCTGTACCATAGGTCTTGCCAGGGTAAGTGACATAAGAAGTCGGGCCTGTCTGATCAAATCCGCACTGATCAGCCTGCGCGTAAGAAATTGAAGCCATGATGTCCAACTGCGGAGTGGGTTTTACGCCGACTCTGCCCTGGAAGAACCAAGCATTCATCATTTCGTTGTCAAGCACGCTGTCGCTGTGACCGTAAATTCCGCCTACCCAGTAGCCCAGGGTCTGCGTATTGAACATGATCAAGCAGGGATTATAATCCAAACCGCCGCTGAGCGGAGCAATATTGCCTTCCACTTTGTTGCCGAGGTCACTGGGATTCTGGCCCTGGACGTAAGCAAGCGAACCGCCGGCATAGAACATGCCGAAGTTGGCGGTGGCATCAATCCACGCGTTGAGGTGATTCAGGTTAACAGTAGGTCCGCCGTATTCATATTTTGCCGCGTCACCGGTGAACCAAAGAAGTTCTCCCTGCAGAGCGACAGGACCAACCTTGGCCTTGAAGTAAGGATCTACCAGGTAAATGTTGGACAGGTAAGGACCGCTTGCCTCACCTCTGTTTGTCGCGTCACGGTTCCAGAGGAAGAGAAGTCCGGCTTCGCCGCCCTTGAAGTTGTAAATACCGGCTATCCGGTAAGAATCCAAGTCTCTGTCTGTCCGGGTCGCGTTGAGGTTGTTCAGCCAGTACCAGGAGCCGGCGCTGACAGCGCTGTAGCTGTTGTCAACTTCTTTGGCATAACCCGCAAAACCGACAAAGGGTCCGGACTGAATGAAATACTGGATCTGGCCTGCGGGAACTCCGGAGGCTCTGTCACCCCAAACGGTTCCAAAGGTGTAATCTTCCATGTAACCAACTTTGAAAAGACCAATGGGTGACGTGTAATCGATGTAAGCCAGTCTGAAGGCGATGTTTTCGGTTTCCGCCCTTGTTCCCGCGGACTCGGAGAACATATAATCCTGATTCGACTGCCAGGTATTGGACCTCGCGCCGCCCCAGATTCTTTCCATCGCGTCAAACTGGGTGACCAGTTTCAGGCAGGGAGATACGACAAAATCCGTGCCTACGCGCAGTCTCTGATAAAAGAAAGCCGTGCTGGGAGACGGATTTTCGTAAGGAGTCAGGACTACGGCAACCGGGAAAGCGGAGTTATAAACACCGCCGTCATTTACACTGGTTTTATTTAAATACAATCCGCCGACATAATATTCGGCGCCAACTTTGACGTCAACCGCGAAGGCTGACACACTAAAGGCCATAACCAGCCCCAGTGACAACAAAACTAACCAAAACTTCTTTATTTTTCCTCCTTGTAAAAAGAAAGTCAACAACTTCCGCCTAAAGAAAACGGGTATTTTCTAAAAGCGACTTCTACCCCTTCCATAAAACTGTTTTGCGATTTACAGGAATTTCCGTAAATCACGGATTAAAACAGTTGTTTAATTAACGCCGAAACGGAAGTCTTGTCAAGGTAAAAGTCTTTACGGTCAGTCTTTTCGTCTGTTTGATTGAGGCGCGGACACAAAACCATTTTCGTCAATGGGCGGGACAACTCCATCATCGGGAAACATAAAAAAACCCCGGGAGGTTGCCCGCCCTCCCGGGGTTTTGTCTAAAGGTTAAACAACGCTCTTAGAAGCTAAGAGTAAGTTTGTTGATGAGGATGAAATCATCGTCAACTTTGGCGCCGCCGGCAAAGGCAGTATTGAGGCCCTTGAAATAATCACCGGTGAAGAAATAACCGCCGCCCAGCATATAGGTCAGGTTATTGGTGATTTTGTAAGTGGCGGTAAGGTCAATTTCTGTACCGTAGGTCTTGCCAGGGAAATTCTCTGTGGTGGTTGGGCTTGTCAGGATAAATCCGTCCTGATCAGCCTGCGCGAAAGAGACTGACGCCATAAAATCCCACTGCGGAGTCGGTTTTACACCGGCTCTTAACTGACCGAACCACGCGTTAACCATTTCGCCGTCAATCGGGGTGACAAAGGTTGAAGCGGATCCATAAATGGCGCTGTGACCATAAATGCCGCCTACCCAGTAGCCCAAAGTCTGCGTGTTAAACATGATCAGACAGGGATTCCAATCCAGACCGCCGCTGAGCGGTGAAATACCGCCTTCGATTTTGTTGCCGACGTCACTGGGATTCTGGCCCTGAACATAAGCCGCGGAACCGCCGACATAGAACATGCCGAAGTTAGCCGTGGCATCGATCCACGCGTTAAGGTGATTCAGGTTAATCGTGGGTCCGCCGTATTCATATTTCATCGCGTCGCCGGTAAACCACAGAAGTTCCGCCTGCAGAGCGACAGGACCAACCTTGGCTTTCACGTAAGGATTTACCAGGTACTCGTTGGACAGGAAAGGACCGCTTGCATCGCCTCTGTTTGTCGCGTCACGGTTCCACATGAACAGCAGACCAGCGTCGCCGCCCTTGAAGTTGTAAATACCGGCTATCCGGTAAGAATCAAGGTCTCTGTCTGTCCGGGTCGCGTTGAGCCGATTCAGCCAGTACCAGGAGCCGGAACTGACAGCGCTGTAGCTGTTGTCAACTTCTTTGGCATAGCCCAGGAAGCCGACAAAAGGTCCCGACTGGATGAAATACTGGAGCTGGCCAGCGGGAGGTCCGGAGGCTCTGTCAGCCCATACGGTTCCCCATGTGTAATCCTCCATGTAACCAACCTTGAACAGGCCGATGGGTGATGTATAATCGATATACAGCAGCCTCATGGCGATGTTTTCAGTTTCAGCCCTTGTTCCCGCGGACTCGGAGAACAAATAGTCCTGATTCGACTGCCAGGTATTGGACCTCGCGCCGCCCCAGATTCTTTCCATCGCGTCAAACTGAGTGACCAGTTTCAGACAGGGAGATACGACAAAATCCGTGCCCACGCGCAGTCTCTGATAAAAGAAGGCTGTGCTGGGATTGACGGATCCCGTCTCACCGGGCCAACTCTGGAAACCATCATCCAGGGTGATTTTATTCAAATACAGGCCGCCGACGTAGTATTCGGCGCCCACTTTGACGTCAACCGCGAAGGCTGACACACTAAAGGCCATAACAAGCCCCAGCGACAACAAAACTAACCAAAATTTCTTCATATTTCCTCCTTACAAAAAAAGAGTCAATAAGTTCCGCTTAAAGAAAACGGGCATTTTCTAAAAGCGACTCCGGTTACGTCCTGTCCCGTTAGCTATTCAGATAAATTCCCGTAAGATATAGTAAAAATATTTTTGAAATTCTAACCTTGGTAATATGGCCTTGTCAAGAGATAATTTTCGAATTAACGGCCTGAATTTATCACCCCAAATTGTACAAAATTGTGTAAAAAGAGGGGCTGACTCGTAAATTGACGGCAATCTTCTTTAAAACAGAAATGCCGTGTGTCACATTCATTATCTGTAATATTGCGGAAATTATTCACTTTTCATTTTTCAGGAATTGAAGTAGGATGAATTGAAGCATGAGTAAATACCCATGGAGCCTGTTCCATGGGACGCAAAAATTGCCGGATTTTGATGAAAAAATAATCATGACAGGGGCCGAAAAAATCAGGGAGGCGGGATTTTGAGCATAAAATTAAAGGCAGGGGATATCGCGCCAAACTTTAAATTCGATACACCCTGGTCATCTTCGCAGGATTTTTATCAATCCGTACAAAATCAAAATACTGTTTTAGTATTTCTGCGGTATCACGGCTGTCCCGTCTGTCAGATGGAAATGGCCATTCTAAAACATGATATGGCCCTGTTCGATAAGAAAGACGCGAGGGTTTTCGTTTTTCTGCAGAGTTCAAATGCCACGCTGGCTCCGCTTTTAAAAAAAGAAGACTGGCCTTTTGATATTGTTTGCGACCCGAAGGGAAAAATATTTCAGCAATATAAAGTTGAGCCCGGCCTTTTGAAATATCTGCATCCCGCGGGTCTTATAGCGGCCGTCAGGGCCATCGGCCTCGGATTTACTCACGGGAAATTCGAAGGCAGGGAAACGCAGCTGCCTGCGGCATTTGTTATAAAACCGGACAAGACTATTGGGTTCGCGTATTACGGCAGGCATATCGGTGATGTCCCGGCGCCATCCGCCCTGGCGCAGTATCTTGATTAAAAATTGCAAAACCAGCCTCTCAATTTTAGTTAATTTTTATCCGGCCCGGCAAAAGACCTGTGCTATGTATCCATGATATCATTATCAAAATGGGATATCATCCGTTGAAAAGCCGGGAATGCAGGCAACAGGCGGAAATAAACTTGACTTTAGAGCCCATTTCCTTATAATAAGGGCAAGCTTGAAAAGGGCAAACCGCATTGAAAAGGCGGGGCGCAAAGTTAACGGCCTAAGTCATCCCTAAGCCTTCCCTAAGGCTTCACGGAAGATAAGGCGGCAGAACTGCCGGGCGACATCAGATTATCCATTCCGGCAATCCTGTCATTGTAAAAAATAGTAGTTTAAAAAGGGCGTGTCATAAAAACGTAATATGAATTCGGCAACGCGCGTGAAGCGTCCTGACGCGCCGTTGCCAGCCTTAAGTCGGCACGGCTTTAAAAAGATGTAATTCGTGACTGACTGTACAGGAAAGCGGCACCATGAAAAACCCCGGCAAGATCATATCCGGAAATAAAAAGCGGATTAAAACGGTCAAAAAGAAAACTTCACTATCCGCAAAATCACTGTTGCCGGCAAAAAACCAATCCGAAAAAAAGAAATTTAACAAAATCAGTATGGGCATATCCGAATTAAATAGTTCTGCCGCGAGGGGAGCGCGTACCCCCGTGCCGGAGGAAATCGAACGCGCGGAAAAATATCAGAACATCTTTAGAAATCTCCATGACGGGTGTTTTGAACTGGACCTTGCCGGCAATTTCACTTTTTTCAACAATTCCGTAAGCCGCATTCTGGGTTATTCGCCGGAGGAATTGATGGGAATGAATTTCCGGCAATATACGGATCAGGAAAACGCGGATAAAGTATTTGAAGTTTATAACAAGGTTTACAGCGAGGGGGAACTCGCGAAAAGATTCAACTGGCAGGTGACACGCAAAGACGGCGCTAAAAGATATATTGAAACATCCGTGTCCCTGCAAAAAAGCTCAACAGGCGAACCTACAGGATTTATAGGAATCGTGAGCGACATCACCGAGCGCAGGCAGGCGGAAAAAACTTTGCGCGAAACCACCCTGATGCTGGAATCGTCGATCAACTCCTCTCCGCTGGCCATTGTGGTTATCGATAACGATGACAAGGTCAGTGTCTGGAATCCTGCCGCGGAAAATATCTTCGGCTGGAAAGAACACGAGGTCATCGGGCGGACGATTCCGATTATTCCGGATCATAAAAAAGAGGAGTTTCAAAAAACAGGCGAAGAAGTTAAACGCCAAAAAAAAGTCATCAGGACGGAGCGGACGCATCGTCAGAGGAAAGACGGGTCCCTTCTTGATGTCAGTATATCGGTATCCTCCATAAACGATGCCAACGGGAATACCATCGGCAGAATGGCCATTTATGCCGATATAACGGAGCATGTCCGGGCGGAACAAAAAACACGCGAGAGCGAGAAACTTTACAAGGCCATTTTCGAAAACACGGGTAACACCACGATTATCATTTCAGAGGATAAAACCATTTCTCTGATCAACGCGGAATTCGAGAAACTTACCGGATACAAAAGAGAAGAGGTCGAAAACAAGAAAAAATGGACGGAGTTTATTGTCAAAGAAGACCTGGAGAAGATGCTCAGGCAGGACCGTCTTCGCAGAAACAATCAGGGCGCCGCCCTGAGAAGCTATGAGATTCGTCTCATCGATAAGGCGGGTGAAAAAAAGGACGTTTTATTGTTTGTCGATATGATTAACAGCACGAAGCAGGCCGTCGCTTCGCTCATGGACATCACCGAGCGGAAAAAGGCGGAGGAAAATCTTCGTCACAGCGAGGAAAAATACAGAAGCATTCTGGAAAACATCCGTGAAGCCTATTTTGAAGTAGACCTTCACGGCAATTTTACCTTCTTCAACGATTCATTGTGCCGGATCATAGGATGGCCCAGAGAGGAATTAATCGACGCGCATTACAGTAAGTTTACAGATGAAGAAAATAAAAAAAATATTTTTCAGGCGTTTAACAAAGTATATAAAACGGGAGGGCTTGTCGAAGGATTCGATTGGCTGTTCATACGGAAGGATGGATTTAAAGGATATGTCGGAGCATCGGTGTTGCTGAAGCAGGATTCGGCAGGCACTCCCGTCGGATTTAAAGGAATTCTGCGCGATGTTACCGACCGCAAGCGGGCGGAAAACGCGTTAAAAGAGAGCGAAGAAAGATATCGCGAACTCAGTATTATCGATGATCTCACCCAGCTTTATAATTCCAGGCATTTTTACGATCAGCTTAGAATGGAAATCGGCAGGCTGGAACGTCATGAATATCCATTAACGCTGCTGCTTCTTGATCTCGATGATTTCAAGATATTCAACGACACTTACGGCCACATTGAGGGAGACCGGGTATTATTTCGGCTGGGTGAGGTTATCAGAAGATGCCTGAGGAAGGAGGGTACGGCCTATCGTTACGGCGGCGAGGAATTTACGATCATTTTGCCCATGACCACAAAAGAGGAAGGGGCCGTTATCGCGGAGAGGGTCCGGGAGGAATTTAAAAAAGAGAATTTTTCTCCGGCGCGGGATGAAAACGTCAATCTTACCGTCAGCATAGGGCTCGCGCAGTATCAGAGACAGGAAGATATGAAGGCTTTCGTAAGCCGCGCAGATCAGCTTATGTACCGCGGCAAAAAAGACGGAAAGGACAGGGTTTGTTTTGATTAACAGCCGCGGGGAACAATCCGGCCCCGCGATCGTTTTAAAAGGGTTGACAGCCCGATAGAATATTTTTATATTAGCGCTGAAGGAATGCGGTTTCTTATCCGTTAATGAAAGTCAGTGAAAGCTGACGCCACAGACTCGGAGATGCTAAATCATGGCATGGAAAGTCGAGAGGGATACTAAGACGGGATTTATCCACAGCGTTTACAGCGGAATCGTCACGAAAGACGATTTTATGGCGGGAATGGACGAGGCGCTCAGATTGGCCGCGGGCAAGGGGCCGCAAAAGTTTTTTACGGAATGGGTCAACGCAACCGCCATGCTCTCCACCATGGAAATCTTTGTCATTCCCGAAGAGTGGAAATCAAGGGACGTCAATAAAAAAAGTTATCTGGCGCTTGTCGTTTCCAAAGAGGGCCGGAAATGGGAAGACGCTGTCTTCTATGAAAACATCTGCCGGAACCGGGGCTGGCAGGTATGTGTGTTCTCGGACAGGAACGAGGCCATCGGCTGGCTGGAAAAAAAGAAAATAGTCCCTGAAACGACGCCATAGATTTCGATGGTATGCAGCACCCCGTCCGCCGGAGCCTACTGGCAGAGCATACTGGCAAACCGCGGAAACCCCGTTTTTTTTTCATTAAAAATAAAAATCATGAGGAAATATGGCGTCCACGAAAGAGGAATTTATAGACATCATAAAACAAATCCGCGAGGTGGTGGCATCGGATGAGTGCTCTGTATGTTCCTGCCCGAATATCCGGTGCGAACTTCACGGCGACTGCTACAATTGCGTAAGAGTATACAGGCACTTTGGCCACCATGTGCCCCGGTGTCTTCAGTTCGTTTTAGATAAGAAGATGGCCGGAATGTCCCAAACCATGCAAAACGAACTGGGAAAAAGGCCGAAAACTCCTGATGAATTCTACGACTATTTAAATACGGTGATGCCTAAAACCGGTGTTTAACCGGATTAAACGGAAGGAGGGCGTTTATGGCAATTCGGATTGTTCAGCTCGGAAGTCCCCGAATGAAAAATGAAGGGCTGCGGATAGGCACTGTCAGGCGGCCTCCCCGGGGAGTGCCAAAGAGCGAATTTGCCTCACGTGATTTTTATGATGTCTGGCTGCCCCAACTCTCTCCAAGTGAAGAACTCTTAAAGAAAGGCCGTTCATCCGAAACCGAGAAGGAGTGGCAGTCTTTTTTAAAAAGCTATCGCGGCGAGATGAGCCGCCCGGAGGCGAGCCGGCTTCTTGATCTGCTTGCGGCGCTTTCTCACTCCACAAATTTTTCTGTCGGATGTTACTGCAAGGACGAGGGGCACTGCCATCGATCTGTGCTTCGCGCTCTTTTGGCTGAGCGTAAAGCAAAGCTTAGCTGATAATCACCGGCGCCGCTTGAGCTTTTTAAGGATTTTCTTGACACGCCGGAATAATTTTCCTATGTTTGCCCGCGGTAAAAGTAAGTATTGATCAGGGAAAAACCATCTTTATAAAACAGCAGGGAGGAAATTCTATGAACAAATGCGGACGTCTGATGCTTTGGAGTGTAATGGCGGCAGTATTGGTTTTTTTAGGCTGCGTGGCAAATGGCCCGAGCTTCAAACAGGTTGAAAACATACCGGCTGACAAAGCGGTGGTCTATATTTATCATTCAGGCGGTTCAAACCATCCTTTTTTCTTACAGGTAAACGGCAAAGATATAACAGGGCTGAAAAGAGGCACGTATTATCCCTTCATTACCGAACCCGGCAGGATAGAATTTACGGCTAAGACAATGGGAACTACTACTTTGGTTCTGGAGGCGAAAGCAGGTGAGATATATTATCTCAAAGGCGCCGTTCCTCCGGGATTTTCTCCGACACCGTCTTTAGTATTGGTCTCCTCGGAAGTGGGAACGCAGGAAATAGCAAATTGCAAGCTTATGCCTCCCCGTTAGTAATTCATGATATTGTAATTGATAGTGATTGCGGCTGGCAGAAGTGAATATTCGATTCATACGGAACTTTATCACACTATAAAGGAGATTATTATGAAAAGGAGTTTATCTGGTTTTGTTGCCGTATTTTCTTTCATGTTATTTTTGTCTGCAGGTTCTGCTTTTGCCGCGGAACCATTAGGCGTTTATGTCGGTTTAACAGGCGGTTATGTCATACCTCAGACACTGACCATTTCCGATCCGGATGACAGCGCCAATTATCTGGATCTCACATTGAAAAATGGTTATCTTTTAGGGATAAAAACAGGCTGGAATACCCCGTTTACCCGAAGAATCATGGCCATGGAAGTAGAATACAATTATTTCAACAATAATTTAGATAATAGTACGTCGGTATATGGAGAAACATATGATGGAAATATGAGCGTGCATGCCATTCTCTTTAATCTCAAAGCACGTTATCCCCAGGGCAAATTTCATCCTTATATCGGGGGCGGTCTGGGTTACGCGTATATGAGTGTCGGCGATATAACGGAAAGAGGCTCAAATCCGCAGCTCATTAAGGGTGATTCGGGCAGTGCGTTTTGCTGGCAATTTCTGGCCGGTGTGGACTTTGATATAACCCCTAATATTGGCATAGGTATAGGGTATAAATATTTTGCGACTAAACCGACCATCGGCAACCGGAACAGTAGTGATATTTATGCTGACTTTGATTACAAGACAAGTGTTCTCACGGCGGGTGTGATCTTTACATTTTAAGGTATCGGACAGTTTATAGAAATTTTTCCGGTAAAATTTTCAATAACCGCGGCGGTCAGAGGAAACTCCGGCCGCCGTTTTATTAGCTGCCTTTAGTCAAACAAAGGGGACGGTTCTATTTGATTTGAGAATCAAATAGAACCGTCCCCTTTGTTTATAAAACGATTGGTAAAATAAAATTTGACGGCGATGGCTGTTTGTTATAATTTTATAAAAAATAATTGTTTTTCAGGAGGGGTGGTAAAAGTATTATGAAGCAGGACTATGAGAAACCTGAACTTATCGTGTATGAAGAACTTTCGGATATGACTGCGGGAACGTCACACGTCTCTACGATTGAATAGAAGCGGCGCGTTTTGGGTAACGCGCCCAGCTTATTTTTCTTTAGAGCAACGGGCCTGAAAGACCCGGCCAAACCCGGATAATCATCATTAACTATTCATTAAAAAATTAAATTCCGGACTGATTTTTGAATCTTTCTTGATTCCAAAATTGATAATTATATGCTATAGTTCAAACTACAATAGCTAAATTGCCACATCTAATTTATTCACGCGTTAATAGCCAAAATAGCTGCGTCTCGTGAGCGCGCGATGGAGGGCATATTGAAGCCTCATTTATCATTTGAAGTCTTTGATGAATACCTGAAAATTACCCTGAGCGGGGAGGGGAATCCCTTCGCCCATATTGCCGATATTAACGACACCATCATGACCGTCAAGAAGCTCTCCGAGGAACACAAACGTTCAAGAGTTCTTATCGACGCGATTAATCTGCCAAACATAAGGGATATGCAAAAGTTCTATCTCGGCGCGCTGGTCGCCACAATATTCGGAAGGAAATTCAAGCTGGCGATGCTCAGAAAGCCGGAACATGTCAACAAGTTCGCGGAGAATATAGCGATAAACAGCGGAGCCAATGTCCATGTTGACAGCAACGAACAAAAAGCTCTTGAGTGGCTGTTGTCGTAGGTTTTAGGTAATCCTAGCGCCGTGCTGCATGTAAATAAAGAATACCGGGGGGTCGTATGAATCTTAAAACTAGAAGCGCCATGGCCATCATTCTTTCCGGCATTTGGATAAACGCGTCTGAGTTTTTCAGAAACAATGTTCTTCTGAAAACCTATTGGGCGGAGCATTATCAGAGGCTTGGCATGACGTTCCCCTCCGAACCCAAAAACGGAATCCTGTGGATGGTGTGGGGATTTTTATTCGCGGCGGCAATTTATATCGTCTCCAGAAAATTCAGTCTGATTCAGACGACGCTTATCAGCTGGTTTATGGCGTTTGTTTTAATGTGGATTGTGATTTTTAATCTCAATGTGCTTCCGTGCGGCATTCTTGTTTACGCTATACCGCTTAGTCTGCTGGAAGCGTTTATCGGTTCATATATTTGTTTTAAAATATCTCCCGCGAAATAAAATTCTAAACCTTGTCATCAGTCGGGCGTCGCCTTTTGAAAAACGGCGGACAACCGCAAAGTCCATCTTTGTCACATGCGTGATCCCTCGGAGAAAAACTTTATACTTGACAGTTTCATAATGAAACTGTAAAATAGAACCATGAGAAAGGAAAATTTTAAACATCTGGAATGTTCCCTGGCGAGGTCTCTGGATATTATCGGTGAATGGTGGACGCTTTTGATCATCCGGGATCTGTTTTACGGCATGAATACATTCGACCTTCTGTGTAACGATCTGAACATCGCGAGGAACATTCTGACGAACAGGCTGAAAAAGCTTGCGGACACGGGGATCATCCAAAAGCAGTATGACGAAACAAAAAGCCGGAAACAGTCGTATCGCCTGACTAAAAAAGGGATGGATTTGTTCCCGGTCATCATGGCGCTGGTCGCCTGGGGAGATAAATGGGAAGCGCCGAATGGCCCGCCCATTATCTTCAAACATCAGCCAAATGGTCATGCGGCAAAACCGGGGGTGATCTGCACCTGTTGCGGCAAGCCTCTCCAGCCCAAAGATATAAGGCCCAAAAAGAGCCCGAACGTAAAAAGGCCCAATGCCCTGCCCATGACGCTTCGCGGGGCGGATAATAAATAAAGGAGTATCATGATGAGCAATGACAGCGCGTATCTTCAGCTTATCGAAAAGCAGCGGAAATGGATTTACAATCTGCCCGAGTCGGAATATCTTTTGCCGCTTCTCAAATTGAGAATGACAGAATCTGAAGCAGAATTTCTTTTAAAGATCCCTTTTATGCCGCAGACGCTCGAACAGCTTCAGCCCTTAACAGGACTTGATCAGCCGGAACTCAAAGCCCTCCTGGATGACCTGTCCCTAAGAGGCCTTATCATGAATATAACGGGTTCGAAAGGCACAAAGTACCTGCTTCAGGATGCCTTCTTCTGGTTTTACCGCATGCCCGGATATCAGGGCAATAAGGATGATTTCAACAAGGCCATATCCCCGCTTCTCAATAAATATTACAAGGAATCCATGGCCATGGATGTGCATAATCATCAGCACAAAGGGTTGAGAACGATACCCATTCAAACCGGCGTGAAAGACGTGAAGACAGTAATGCCCTTTGAAGATGTGCAGACGATTATAGATTCGAGCAGATTTGTCAGCGTTTCAACCTGCTCATGCAGACACAGAAAAAATCTTGATCCCGATGAAGAGAGCTGTAAATTTGAGACGAGAACCTGCCTGCACCTGGATTTACTGGGAAAGTATCTTGTCCAAAACGGAAACGGGGAAGAAATTTCGAAACAGGAAGCCTTTGAGATAGCGCGGCACTGCGCCGATGAAGGATTGGTTCACGGCGTGTCCAATACCGTGAATGGAATCGACACAATCTGCAATTGCTGTTCGTGCTGTTGCGCGTTTATCGGGACGGGGATAATCCTGCCGGAAACGATTACCAAAGGGCACCAGCCTTCCAATTATATAGCGGCTCGGGATTCCGACAAATGCAAAAAATGCGGCTTGTGCGCGAAACGGTGTCCCATGAAGGCCCTGACTCTTATCCAGACAGACACTCATGAAAAAGATATTGTGTTTTCTGCAAAGCGTTGCATCGGCTGCGGCGTGTGCGCCCACAAATGCCCGACCGGCGCCCTGAGGCTTGCGCGTAAAACTCAGGAAGAAAAATATCCTGACAACATCATAGACTTTGTGCAGAAAATGCTCGCGGACAGAGGCCTTGCCTGAGGAAATATGGATAAGGCCGTTTGGGGCAGAGTGGAAAATAACTTTATAACAGAAAAAGATTGATGTTGTTTATTGCATCTTGCAACGGGTAATCTTCAGTTTTCAAAGATTCAATTTTGTGGTAGCTTTCAATCCGCGAATCGTTAAGAGATTAATTTTTAACGATCAATAAAAAACTGTGAAAAGACCATCGATTTTATCAAGTTTATTTCTAAAAGGGGGTTATACAATGAGGCGGATATTTGTTTATTCTTTCTTTGTGATGTTGTTTCTTGCTGTTACGGCAATGAATGTTTTGGCGGATATTAATCAGGATCTTTACAGCG
The DNA here is from genome assembly GCA_035524255.1 of Smithella sp. Lineage (GTDB taxonomy): Bacteria > Desulfobacterota > Syntrophia > Syntrophales > Smithellaceae > Smithella. Next base: position 88,640 of record DATKPG010000041.1, read on the forward strand.
CGGTAAACAGAGGTGACACCCAAGCGGTGAAAAACCTGCTGCAAAACGGCGCGAACCCGAATGCCAGATGCAAGAACTGGGCAGGCAAGCAGGATTTTACGCCGGTATACGCGGCGGCCGAAAGCGGTTCTGCAGAAATCCTTGGGCTTCTTATCGATAAGGGCGGTGACGTGAACGTGCATTGCCCGATGGGCATGACACCCTTAATGACTGCGGCTAACAAAGGAAAAAAAGATGCCGTAGCGTTGCTGCTGGAGAAAGGTGCAGATGCGAATGCTAAAGATACTGACGGAGTAACCGTCCTTTTATATGCCGTTGAAAGTTTCGAAGCGCCCGAAGACGCCGCGAACGCGATTGTTAAAGCGCTGCTGGATAAAGGCGCTGATCCCAATATGTTGAAGGACGGCTGGTCGCCTTTAATGTACGCGGCGGCGCGCAACAAGCCTCAGATAGTAAAACTGCTCATTGCTAAAGGGGCCAACGTCAACGCGAACAAGGACGGCAATACCGCGCTGAAATTCGCGGTTGACAGGGAATATCTGGAAATCGAGAAAGCGCTCAGGGCCGCCGGAGCGAAATAGGATCATTCAGCGTGTAAAATGTGAAGTCGCTGTGTTGTATTTATTTACGAAAAGGCGTTAGACTCTGACAACAAGTTGTCTTTAGTTTTTAAAATTGTGATTTTGAGGCAGATTACTACCCAAAAATCACAATATATGTTCAGTAAATATTCAGCATTATATAGTTATAAAAATTATTAAGGAGGATGCATGAGACTTCTCAGGATCACTGTAACATTATTAATCATCAGTATAGCAACTACCGCGATGGCTGTGCCTGCCAGCGAAAACTCAATAAAGCAACTGCTGGCTGTTACACAAGCTCAGAAGCTTTCGGAGAAAGCACAAGATCAAGTCAATACAACGATGGATAAGTTAATTCAGCAGGCGCTCAATGGAAGAGTTCCAACAGCAAGCCAGCAACAGGCCATAACCAGGATGAAAGACAGATTAATTGCCCTTATGCAAAAAGAGCTTGCATGGGAAAAGATGGAACCGGTGTATATAAGGCTTTACAAGGAATCATTTACCGAAGAGGAAGTTGCCGGAATGATATCATTTTATCAAACGGCAGCCGGAAAGGCTGTTATCAACAAATTGCCTGTATTAATGCAAAAAGTCATGCAGGAAATGCAAAAAATAATTATTGAGGCAGTTCCGGAAATGAATAAAATTGAAAAGGATTTTGTGGATGATATGAAGGCCGCGAATAATTAAATAAGCATCTAAAAGTTATTTGCAGCTTACTGCGGCTAAGTATCAATTATCAGAGTCGTAATTAAATGCTAACTTTTAAGGTAATATAAGTACGATAGAATAACTTTACGGTATTGGTAATAAGAAACTTTGCTTGATAAACAAGGAGCGTTTGAGTGACAACCATATTTGATTTGAGCATACCTTTGGAAGACAGCCCCAGTGAACCCCAGCCCGTGAAGGTTGAGCATATAGCGCACGAGTCGAGCCTGCCAATCATTGAACTGGTGTTGGGCGCGAAAAAAGAAGATATGGCTGACGGATTGGGCTGGGCGGATGATTCCGTATCACTGTCCGCCCATTCAGGCACACACGTGGATGCTCCATGGCATTACTCGCCTACATCTGAAAATAAAAGAGCGCGCACGATAGATGAAATGCCGCTGGAGTGGTTTTTTCATGACGGCGTTGTGCTTGATTTCCGGCATAAACCTCAAGGGTATGGCATTTCCGCGAGCGATATAAAAGACGCGCTCGCCGGTATCAAATATACGATTAAACCTTGGGATATCGTTCTTATTCAAACCGGCGCGGACAAGTTATGGGGGAAACCGGAATATTTTATGGCCGGCTGCGGCATGACACAAGAATCAACACTCTGGCTGATTGAACAGGGATGCCGGGTCATGGGCATAGATGCCTGGGGCTGGGACAGGCCTTTTGATGCCATCAAGGAAGACTTTACCAAAACCCGTGATAAGAGCGTTCTCTGGACGGCTCACAAAGCGGGAATTAAAAAAGAATATTGTCACATCGAAAAACTGGCAAATCTTGATGTTTTGCCCAGGCCGTATGGATTTAAGGTGGCCTGTTTTCCCGTAAAGCTAAAAGGCGGAAGCGCCGGTTGGACAAGGGTTGTGGCGATATATCAAGATGAAAGATAACGATGTTTGTTACAATTTTGACATCGACTCTTGTAATAAATGCTGTGTAGGACAATTTAAATTATTATGACGCCTGAAATAAAAGATACATTACTTTGTTTATGGATACTGCTTGGCTGCATATACGGCATTCTATGGCTAAGACGTTTTTTCTTAGATAAAGAAGATTCTTTTGGAAAGTATATCTTGCCTGATTTATTATCCCATGGGTTCAATTTAGAATCATCGATATTTATTGAAGGTAAAACACCCGAATCCCTCGAGCGATATAAAACTGCATTACATCCGGCATCCGGCGGTTCCAGGATAGCATCATTTGAAGGTTATAAAGTTTTTAGAACTATAACGGTAAAAGATAAATATGGTAAAGTCCATGAGTTGTTGGCTGCAATAGAATTTGATGATCGATCTTTATTCAGGCGTTTCAAAGGTGTTAGCTGGACACCAGAACTTAGCACACTAATAGAGGAAGAAAAATAAATTACACAATACGCCCCGTCGCTGTGTCGTGTGATTTCTCTGTTGTGCCTTACAGCCAGTAAGTATCAATTTCCAAAACTGGAAATTTTATGGTAGTTTGCATCACACAATTTTCAAAAATTATTCTATAAAATCCCTCTTTCAAGGGATTGATAAGTTCCCTTTATGTGGTAGTTTACAGCCTTAAATTGTTAACGTTCGCGGCAGAAACAGCAACTCACATCAGTGCTATCTAAAGGAATACGAGTAATGCTATGAGTCGATTCGCTTCACTTTATACTACGATAAAAGATGAAAAAGACGCGAAAAGGGTATTATCGGATCTGTCAATTTTTTCGTTCGCCTTTGGGTTATTTTTAATCATATTTTCGACTATTTATTTTATATTGTTCAAATCGGGGCATATTGTCGTATTCCCGATTATATTTTTATTGACGGGATACTTTCTGCCACGCAGAAAAAGCCGGGTGCTGTCATCAGTGGCTTTAATTTTATCAATAATTCTATCCGCGATGGCGCTTTGGTATTTTTTTCTGCATACAAACACGCCGCTATTTAGTCTGGGTGTGATATCGATTTTACCCAGCTTAATTTCGCTTTTATTTCCTTTATTCGTATTTTTTTATTCATGGGTCGCGTTTAGAAATACTGTGGCCGCATTTATTTATCATCGGCACCATACACTATCTAAAGAAGAATTAGCGAGAAGCATTCTTGTGGCATTGCTGGCGCTAATCGCCGCAGTCGTCTACGGAGAGGTTTGTCAATTATTGGTTGTAAAAAATGCCGCAAAAATCAGTGCTGGCCAGCAGGCAGAGGTTAGTCCGAAAATAATCCTTGATGCGATTCCATCCGCCGATAGCGTGGTGATCAGTCATGACAGGAGCTTTATGGAACCGAATAATTTTGGCGGTCCTTCACAATTGGATACAATGGATCTGAAGCAGATCGCCGCCTATCGAAAAAAGAAAATAAAAAAATATTCCGAACTGAATATATTTGAGCGGGGTTATGACCCGTTAAAACCGCCTCATGATAAAATTTATGGACACATCACCCCCAAAGCCGGTTGGATTACAACCGTGCCGTACTATATAGCCAATCCATATGTATTGCTTTCCTTAACGCATGCCAACTACGTAGCTCCATTTACCGTCTTTCTTGATGATGTAAACATTTTCTATTCAAAGGGCCGGATTCTTGAGATTCACACAGGTAACGACTTTATGATGTGGTGCTCGTTCTTGTACAGCCAAAAAGGTAATTTAGGTGTAACGATGGTTAATGCCTGGGACGCGGGTTTCCATTATGTTCATCTTGATGAGAACCTGAGCGTAAATATCATACCGGCCACATCGCCGGACAATATCGGCAGGACTTTTTATAGCCAATCCAGTTTTTATCATTCAGGCGGCAATAAGAACAATATCAGCCCATATGACGCAAAAGGTTGCATTACTCTGAAGAATAACAGCAGTCCAACGAAGCTGGTGTTTTACCTTTGGAGAGAAAAACCTCTTTCGCTGTCACAAAAACCGGACCTTATTTACGAAATGATATTTACACCCTGATCATGGGCAATCTTCAGTTTTCAAGACTGGAATTTTGTGGTAGTTTGCAATCAGAAATCGTTAAAAATTTTCCTGATGATGAATTTATTATAGGATGAATAAAGAATATGAAGGGTCTGTATGAATAGGGGACATAAGATATTAGAGCGTTTTCTGTCATTCGCGGCGTTCATTCCGCTTGCTTCGTACAAAATCTGGGCGTCAACACCAAGACCGGGTGAAAGCCTTTTGGCGGTCGCGTGCATCATGGCTTTTATATGCGCTGGCATCATCATCCTCGCGTACCGGATTGACAAACCTTCATACTTCGATTGGGCCATCTGCGCTTATTTCATCTCTATATCGCTTCTGCTTTACCTGATGCCCGGCGATGGACGGAAGATTGTAACAAATTATGCCGTGACCGGTATCTACATGACTTTATTTTTGGCAAGTTTATCCCGCCGGTTGCGGGTATGGAACCTTTCACCATGCAATTCGCGAGAAAGACGACGCCTCCCGAAGTCTGGGGCAATCCTCTGTTCATTCGGATCAACATGATTATGACCTTTGTCTGGTCAGGCATTTTTGCTTTATGCCTTCTGCTCAGTCTCTATCCATCAGTCATTACCCGCGCATTCATCCCCATCATGATGATCTTGCTTGTGGGAGTAACCTTCAATGTAAATTTCCCCGATTATTATTTGAAAAAGAAAGGCCTGCCCCCACGTGAGAAGATGAAGGGATTGTTTGTAACGAACGAACCAAAGCCATGACGATATTTTTATGGAACGTGTTTTTGATAGCGCAGGATTTTTGCAAAAAAATAACAGATCAGGCCTTTTTGTAGAGCTGGTAGCGGGCCCGTCCCGCCTGCTTGGCCTGATACATGGCAATATCCGCGTTTCGCAGGAGCATATCAATATCCGTTCCGTCATCGGGATAGACAGCGACGCCGATACTTGTTGTCACAACCAGTTGATGAGAATTTACCGGAAAAGGTTTGTTAAAACTGTCAATGATCTTTTCCACAACATGGATCATATCTTCGATGGTTTCCAGTTCAGGGAGTATTAATACAAACTCGTCGCCGCCGAAGCGGGCAATGGTATCACCCTTCCGTAAAGCCGCGTGCAGCCTCTCCGCGGTCGCCTTGAGAGTGGCATCCCCTATATCATGACCCAGGGTATCGTTCACGTCCTTAAAACGGTCGAGATCGAGCATGGCGATTCCTATTTTATTTTGATTTCTCTGTGCCTGGGATATGGCAATATTCAGGCGATCGGAGAAAAGTTTCCTGTTGGGAAGGCCTGTCAGGGAATCATGGTAGGCCATCTGCCGGATTTTTTCCTCGATCTGCTTTCTTTCGGTGATATCCCTGATCACGACAACAGCGCCCTCGCTCCCCTTAAGGAGCGCGGTCATAATCTCGATGGGGAAGGTTTCGCCATCGCGTTTCACGCCTGTTGCCTGTCCGATATGAAAGCCAACCCTATTCAGAGAATCGCGTATCTCGTGAGGACGACTTTTATCCACCCGGCGGTCGAGGTAGAGTAAATCCGTCTTCCTCATAAGGACCTCATCCATGGAATAACCAAACATACTTATACCTTCATTGACCATCTGAATCCGGCGTCTTGAATCAACCACCATAATCACTTCAGTGTTGATGCTTGCCAGAATATTGCGCAATTTTTTCTGTCGATAGACCGCGTTGCGCCAACGCCTATAGGCTATCCATAACAGGGAAAGTATCCATAAGAAAAGCAAATTGCTCATCCATCGATAATAGTGAAATGAGATATACTGTAAAAATGTAATAATATTGAAGAGCAGGTGATAAGCACCCAGGGAAAGGGCAATAGCAATTGCCACCCACAGGTCTCTCGTTTCGTGTTTCTGCATATTGGTTTTGATCATAAAAAAGATACTTTAATAAAAACTGTTTATGTTGCTAATTGTTGTGTGATTCTAAAACATGATACGACATTTAATCGTAAATTGCCACATTATTTACATGATAATCAGGAATCTTTCAATGCAAATGTAAAATAAATATTATCATTGCCCGATGAAATACTCCTGACCTGTTTCACAACAGTATTTTTTCCGAAAATTTTAAGGGCCTTTTGAAAGTAACCCATAAGGAGTTTCTCGAAGTAATAATTTTTGATTTGAAGCTTGGTGATTTTAAGATGAACGACGTTGTTCTCGAATTTTGTGGTCACTATACCTTTATCAAAGTAGGTCGACCAGAGTTTCGTTAAGACCGATTCAACAAAGAGCTTCATATCCTTTCTGAGCAGATACGCCGCGTACGGGCCTTCCGACGACAGGGCAAATTGAGCGGCTACCTTCCCGAATGTCACGTACTGCGTCATATCGTTGTTAAAAAATTCCTTAATCATCTCGTCAAGGAAAAAAATGAATTTATCCATTGGCACGGGGGTAATGGCCCAAATTGTATTGCCGAAAAATGTGTCCTTTGCCTTAAGGTTGGATATAAAAGAGTTCCAGCTTTCCTCGCCGAAAACTTTAACGATAGCCGTCTTCCCTATAAGAAAAATGATCCCTTTTACGTTCATATCGAAACCTCCCGGCAATGCCCGTGCGGATTCAATAAATCATTTTTATTACCATAGTAAATTGAAGAAAATTTACTTTATGATGCATTCAAGCTTATTCGTTTCCAGTTGCCCTGAAATGTAATAATAAAGTTTCTCCATTTCCTTACAGGGATAGAATTCCGCAGCAAACTCATAAGACTTATCTTCATTGATGACTTTAGTCCATTGCACATTCCCCAGGTTTTTTATCTGTTGGTGCCCGCCCTTTGATGTGAAATCTAATTCCAGAGGTTATGTGCGGGCACAAAAACATTTCAATTCATGCGCAATATATTACCCATATGGCAGGTTATGTGTTGCCGCGGCTATTCAAATGAGAACGCCGTATCTCCTGACAGGATCTGATGGGTGCCGTCACGGTGAAAAAGCGTTCTTTTGAAGCATGCTACAACCTCCGGGTTAAATTGCTTACCCGTGCACCGCTCCAGTTCCTCAATAGCTTTCCAGGGCTGCATGCCCGAACGATATGGTCTATCGGTAGTCATAGCGTCATAGGAGTCGGCAACCGCTAAAATATGCGCACCCAACTGCACTTCTCCTTCGAGGGTGCCCTTATGATCGTCATGGTCAAAATACTGGTGATGGGCCAGGACAAGCGGAATCGCGTCGCTCAACACACTGCTCACTGAAGAAAGTATCCGCGCTCCGCGCTCGGAATGGCTGGCCATAATATTCATTTCATCGTTGCTAAGAGAAGCTGCTTTGCCGATAAGATCCGTGCTGATATCGACTTTGCCAATATCATGCAGCAGCGCCGCAACTTTAATATTTTCAATCTCGCGGGGTTCCAGTTTCATGGCTTCGGCTATTTCGGTAGCATAATGTGAAACCCTCACGGAATGGCCCTGCGTGTATTGATCGGCAGACTCGATATATTTAGACAGTATTTCCAGGATGCCCATATAGGCGCTTTTGAGCTGAACGATTTGTCTTTCGTTTTTTTCATGCAGGTTACCGACAATAATCGCGCACAGGATGAGGAAGCCGCCCCACGAAATAATATTCGCGTATAATGAAACGACGCCTGTGACTGACTTGAAATTTTCATAGTTCAGAAAGACATAAAATGTAACGGCCATGACGCTGAAAATACTGATAAGCAGGGCTTTTCTTTCCCCAAGCACGAAGCCGGCGACAATCGCAGGTAAATAGAATAGATTTAAAAGGGCAAGCTTCTCGGCAACAAAATAATTCAAAACAACAACAGACAGCAGAATAAACAGTACCACGATCTGCTCGAAATATTTAAAAATGTACAGCTTAATTTTTCTCATAAATCCTCCTATCGCAATCGGTGTTCTATCTAATATTCGAGAACCCGCTTTAAATAAGCTAAAGCAATTCTTTCTTATCAGCTTTGCTCTTAACGGCATAATGCACAGGACAGGTGCATATTTGACCATTGCCAAACATTAATCGATACGGACAATGTGCCTGCCGGCTATCATTCAGAAACATCAGGTCTGCGCCCAAAATATGTTTAACTTCACACGTCTTGCGATGGTCGGATTGATCTGAGGAAAGACAGGAGAACTTGTGGGGGCATTCTTTTGTCACTTTGAGTACGTCATCAGGAACTTTAACCTGCATAACATCATCCCCCAAAAGCTCTATGAAACGTGAACTAAAAGTAATTGAAATAAAAAGGTTTGTCAATCCACCCAAAAGGGTGATTTTATAAATAATTTGTTTATCACTCCTCAAAGTCCAGTCAGTAACTTGCATAAATCAACGTGGATATTTTCATCATCCTGTCAAGTCCTTTCACTGCCGTTTGAGAGCCGCACAGACCCAAGCAAAGCCAGCCGAATAAATCACAAAAATCATGGCTTATAATTTGGTCATGAAAAAAAAGCAAACTTTCAGGCCTGATAAATCGGAAATTCAAAGGGCCATCTGTAACATGATTGCCGCGTCCAACAAATCTCTCCGCAGTATTCTCAGGGAATTATCAAAAACGATGGCCGGCGTTCCTGATCTTTCCACTGTCATGGAATGGCTAAGCGATAAAGAATTTGCCGAACAATACAGCCGCGCCAGGGAAGAACAGTGCGCGTTTTTAGCGGAGGAAATACTGGAAATTGCCGACGATGAAAGCCTTGACGTTTCCGTTGACGATAAAGGCAAGCCGTTTGTTGACAAGGAGCATATCACCCGCTCCAAGCTCCGCGTGGATGCCCGCAAGTTGATTCTAAGCGAACTAAAACCGAAGACACTCCTTGACAAAACAGGCGCGGGCGATGGCGCGGACGCGGGCTTAAAAATAAACATCATTGATAAATTCGAGGTGAAGTAGTGGAGATTACGATACCCTACAATTACACGCCGCGAAGATATCAGAAAGGCCTGTATAACTGCATCGGCGCTGGCTTTAAGCGGGCTGTGGCCGTCTGGCACCGCCGGGCGGGCAAGGACAAGACGCTGCTTAATCTCATCGTGAAAGAAGCGCACAAGCGCATCGGTACGTATTATTATTTTTTTCCCACGTACAATCAGGGACGAAAAGTTCTTTGGGATGGCATTGACCGCAACGGTTTCAGGTATATGGATCATATCCCCGAAGAGCTTCGCACCCACACCAATCAGCAGGAAATGAAAATCAGATTAAAATGCGGCTCGCTCATCCAGATTATCGGAACGGATAATATTGACGCCATCATGGGGACAAATCCCGTGGGCTGTGTGTTTAGCGAGTACTCTCTGCAAAACCCGGCGGCGTGGGATTTAATCAGGCCGATACTTACGGAAAACGGAGGATGGGCGGTATTTAATTACACCCCGCGTGGACGCAATCACGGTTTTGTTTTGTACGAGATGGCGAAGAATAATCCTGACTGGTTTACGGAGTTGCTGACGGTTGAGGATACGGATGTTGTATCGGCGGCCATGGTTCAATCCGAGCGCGAGGCCGGAATGTCCGAGGAGATGATCAAACAGGAATTCTACTGCTCGTTTGAAGCGTCTTTATCTCAATGCTTTTTTACAGGGGCGCTGGACGGGCATAAATCGGTCACCGGCGGGATTGTTGGATTACTCACAAAGAACAAAGAAAAGGAACTGGAATTTGTTGAGCAGGCAGACGGCATCATCGAACTATGGCGCTGGCCGTATTTTCTTAACGATGAATGGGACCGGTGCCGATGGAAATACCGCTACTGCATAGGCTCTGATATTTCCGAGGGATTGAAGCGGGATTATTCCGTGGCGTATGTCTACGACCGCTTTAAAAAAGAATTTGTGGCGCGCATGCGGTCAAATGCCATTGATTCGTATCAGTGGGGGAATAAACTTTTTAATCTCTCCCGGTATTATGAAAACGCGCTGATCGTGCCGGAGCGAAACGGCGCGGGCATCACCACGATTGACCGGCTGATGACGCTCAAGGCTAATATCTACGTGAAAGAAAAAATTGATTCCATCGGCAAGGCGCTCACCCGGCAATACGGATTTCTGGAGACGACCGAATCGAAGCAACTGGTTTGCGGTTCTCTTAAAGCATATCTGGCAACGCATCGGCCTGTCTATTGCCGTCACTTGCTTGGCGAGTGCTCTACGTTTATCAAAGACAACGAAAGAGAAAAGCTGGAAGCGGACAGCGGCTTTCATGATGATTGCGTGATCGCGGCGGCGCTTGCTCTGCATGGGGATTTTTATCTGCCGAAGTGCGAGAAAATTCCGCTGCCTGTTGCCGGATGGCGAGCGCTGCAGGCGCAAACAAAGAGTGAGGAGGCGATATGGGCAAGCTAACGCGGGAGCAGAAATTGGAACGCAACAAGCGATTGAAGGAAGTCATCAGGCCGGACAGCCGCTTGCTGGAAGCCTGTAATGAATTGCGACACATGGTAGAGAATCCAAGCGAGAGCGCCGACATTATTATTGCCAAAGGCATTTACCGCAAGAAAGACGCGGAGGCCATTATGTCGATTGAATGCGACGGTGTGGTGATCGGGTACAAAATCAAAGAGTGTTCACCGCTGGAGATCAATCCGTATTACGACCGGTATGTGTATGTGAGGACGCCGGATTACAGGCTGAAGGATTTGTCAGAAAAGGAATTGGCGGTCATAAAGTTTACCGTGTTGGAGGCGTTCTTTGAAGAGCAGCAGGGCGAGATTCATGTTGAGGTTATCGGGGAAGGGGCGCTTTTGATGTGGCAGCGATTCATGGTGGTTTTCCCGTACAAATTTCAAAACGCCACGGTGCAGGTTCCGAAGGGACTGCCGGAATAACATAAGAAGGGCGTTCCCTCCCCCGGCGCGTTGCGCCACCCCCTCCAAAGGAGGACAATAAAGGAGATTGCCACGGCGGTTGAAAACCACCTCGCAATGACAATTAATAATAATCGGTCGAGTCAAAAAGGACTCGACCGAACAAAGAGGAGTGGGTAAAAATCGTAAAGGGCTTACTGTTATAAGGTATAAAAAAATATTCAACGCAGATTTCCTTTTTCACCCATAATAGACCCGACATGGACCTGCGCCAGAAAGTTATCCTTTGTTACCCGCAGGGCATGATTCCAAAGCTCTGTACTGTTTTTCCAATAACCGCATTGCTGCCAGGTTAAAACGGCCATGATGATAAAAAAGGCTGTTGAGGCCGGGAATAAAATCTTTTTGCGAATGTCTTCATGTTTAAACAGGAGCGGAATGCCCCAGGCCAGCATAACAGCAATGCCGATAGAGGGCAGATAACTATAGCGGTCGGCCATCGCGTAAATATCTATAGGAAGAATTCCGATAACCGGCAGAAGGGTTATCGCGTACCATAGCCATCCAATCAGGAGATACGGCAAACGTTTTGCCATCACAATGACAGCAATGCTGATCACGAGAATCAGAATGGTTGCTCCCATGACTTGCCAGAGGGGAAGCTTATCGGGAAAAGGATAAAAAATAGTCAGACCATACGGGATAAATGTTTTCTCCAGATAAGTCACAAATGAAACAGGCGCATTGGCGAGCCTCGAACCCAGGGGGTAATATGAATAAGTAATATTGTAATGATCATACATCTTCATGACAGCAATAACTGCTGAAAGAACAAAGAAAGGTATTTTTTCCCATAGCTGCCATAGTGGAATTATTCCCGCAATTCGGGTTTCCGGTAATTTCCGGGCAACGGCTCGCGATGTATTTTCCGTTGGCGCTTCTTTCTTTGATTCGGTTTCCTGTATTGATTGATGGGTGGAAAGGGGCATAACGTCCGTCAGGCTTGTTTTTGCTTTTTGCGATTGAAGACGGTTAAGCGGCCAGTAATCCAGGAGGATCATAACAACGGGCAGAGTGACAACCATGGACTTGCTCATTAGAGCGCAGAAAAAGGAAAATAGAACAAGCAGATATCTTTTTATGACCGGTTTTTCCGCATAATAGACATACAGGCACAAAGTAAGCATCCAGAAAAACGCACTTAAAACATCTCTTCGTTCGGATATCCAGGCAACCGATTCCACATGCAACGGATGAAGCGCAAAAAGCGCGGCAACAAAAGCGCTTTTCCAGATTGCCCCGGTCATACGGGTAAAAAGCCAGAATAACAGCAAGGCGCTCAATATATGCAGAATGAGGTTGGTTACGTGATAACCGCTGGCATTCAATCCGTAAAATTGATAATCAAACATGTAGGAAAGCCATGAAAGAGGGACCCATCCGCCGTAATAGGACGTGCTGAACGCCCAGCGAATTCCATCCAACGTAATGCCGGACTGGACATAACTGTTTTCTGTAACAAATGCCTGATCATCATGATTGATGAATTCGGAGCCCGCCAGACGGCCGAACGCGGCGCAGGAAGCGACGATTAATAATATAATGATGATGTATTTATAGCTTTTATAATGCGGAGGTTCGTTATTTTGCAAATTAAAACCTTTATTAAAGAATGCTTTTCTTTAATCATATATGGCGGATTAATGTCTAGTATTTTCTTTAAATTATGAGATTTGGCGAGGGACGTGTCAATGGCTTAGCCGCTTGCGGCGAGATCTGGTTTTGTGCGCGTAAAATAATGAAGCGCTTCACCACGCGTTTTTTAAGAATCGAAGGCTCTTTGCGGCCTGGCGACGAGTGAGTCTAAATATTCTAAAATTACGTGCCCCGCTTTTTCGCTGTGATTTTCCATATTGCTTTTCAGCTCAATGTAGGTGGAATCGGGTATGATCTTGAGCAGGCGCTTGACGTTTTCGGTGGCATGGAGCGTGTCGGAGGTTGCGCCCAGGACGAGGCAGGGGACATTGATGTTGTCGATGCGCCCCCAGATCACGTAGTTTTTGATGGCCAGCGCGTTGGCTTTGAGTTTGTAGGGATTGGCGCAGTCGAGGGTGTTTTCGTATTTTTCGATCTGCTCTTTGCAGGTTTTTTTATCGAGCCTGAAGTTTCTCAGATACCATTTTATGACAGGCTTCACTGAAATGTAGAGCGAGGGATGCAGCGCCGGAATGATGGATCCCAGAAATTTGGGGAACCGGAATTCGGTATTGGGATTGATCAGTACGGTGGAGAAGGGTTTGGGCTTGTCCGAAGCGCAGTATTCCAGTATCGCGGAGGCGCCCAGAGAGCTTCCCGCCAGGATGAATTTATCCGGCGGCGGGATAAGCTTTTCTATGATCTCGCCGATATCGAGTTTAAGCCGCTCGATGGAGAAACTTACTTTTTTTACGTCGGGGACGGTGGATGACTGTTTTTCCCTTGTTTCGCAATAGATGACCCGGTGCTCGGCAGTCAGGACTTTCAGCACTCCTTTCCATCCGGAGATCAGGGAAATCCATCCCGCCACAAAAAGGATAACGGGTTTTTGCTGTGAAACATTTCGCGGGATGAAATCGATGATTTTAAGAGAAACCCCGTCTGAAACGGTAAACATATATTCTTTAACGGTGGTGGTGCTTTCGGTGTATGGAGAATAATCGGTCGTGTTTGTTGCGGACAATTTGTTCGTCATTCCAGGCCCCCCCGGCATAACATTCATCAGGGTGAATCCTCCCTTCAACACTTGTGTGTGAATTATATTAATTTGTTCAATCGATTATGACAAGTATTTTTTTTGGCGCGGTCAAACGCGATGCCGCTTTGTTCATTCCTTATCCCGTTGTTTTCGCGGTTATAAAAATATTTTTCTGACGGTTTCTTTCGGCACCGGCCTGCCGCAATGTTCGCATAATCCGGCGCGGGACCTTATTTCGCGGGCGCAGTAGCGGCAGGTCTTCATATTTTTTTCCACCGGCTCTATTATTTTATTGACCGGCCTGGCGGCGGCAGCGGCGGCGATTTTTTTCTTCTTGCCGGTCGCGTGAGTTTTTGACCACTCTTCTACCGGGATAAAATCATCCTCTCCCGGCGGTATTTCGTTATCGCTATTCCCCCGCGACCTGGACCATTCTTCTACCGGGATGAAATCATCCTCTCCCGGCGGTATTTCGTAATGGTTAATCTCCTGAAGCTTCGTCCGTTCGTTTTTCAGGATTCCTTCCCTGTCAAAAAGTTTCTGAACAGCTTCGTCGGGATGATCGATGAATTCCACGCCCGCCTCATAATAGGTGTCCTCAAGGATGACTTTATTCCATTTTACTTTTCCGACGGAAGTTATGTTTTGCCGCGGATTCTTTAAGGTAATGTCTAACTTGAAAATGGTATTGACGGGCAAGAGTATATTGCCCTGAATTCTGGCGCTGGAGACGGAAATATCCCCGCTGCTGTAAAAGGATATTATTTCTTTAAACGGCTCATTTCCGCCCATCCCGTCCGGAATGATATCTATGGAGATTTCGTTTTCTTCCGCAAGCCGCGCTACCTTTCTTCTATCCGGATTTTGCCGTCTTTCTTTTTTTCCGATTTCCGCGAGACGTGCCGTAACTCTTTGATCCGCATTAAGCCGCCTGTCTTGTCTTTTTTCTTCCATAACGATCATTTCTCCACCTTTTACTTACTTTTATTCTAAAGTTAAGAGGCATCTGTAACGGTAAACAATTTCGTGGCTTATCTTCAAAGACTTTTTCGTGATGGAGGTGTTTCCGAGAATCAGTGTCTGTACTATAGCATAAAATATCAAGTCGCACCACCCCTCCAATGGGTGGGGGACAGGGAGGCGCGTTGACAAATAGTTGAGTCCAAAAGGCTCAACCGAACAGTGCCGTCATTGCGAGGAACGCAGTGACGAAGCAATCTCTTGCTCATTTGCTAAGAGACAGTACATACGACAGGGTGCAAGGGTTGTCCCTCCCCCGTCGCTACGCGCCACCCCCTCCAAAGGGGGACAATTAAAGGTTGGGCGCGTTTCCCAAACGCGCCGATTCGGATTGATCGGGGATCAATCCCTACATTATATAAGAGATAAAAATACTGGATTGCCCGATCAAGTCGGGCAATGACAGCGGTGCGCGATTGCCACGAAAATAATCGGCGGTGTCAAAAAGACTCGGCCGAACAAAGCAAAGAATTCCCTCCCCCGCCGCTACGCGCCACCCCCTCCAAAGGGGGACATGTAAGGAAGAGATTGCCACGCCGTCTGAGAGACGGCTCGCAATGACAGCGGTGCGCGATTGCCACGAATATAATCGGCGGTGTCAAAAAGACTCGGTCGAACAAAGCAAAGAATTCCCTCCCCCGCCGCTTCGCGGCACCCCCTCCAAAGGGGGACATGTAAGGAATTTTTTCTCCCTTTTCTAAAGGGAGATTAAGAGGGATTTTATAAAAAAATCTCCCCTCACCCCTCTTTATGAAAGAGGGGAATGCAAGTGGAACGGTCGAGTCCAAAAGGCTCAACCGAACAGTGCCGTCATTGCGAGGAACGCAGTGACGAAGCAATCTCTTGCTCATTTGCTAAGAGACAGTACATACGACAGGGTGCAAGGGTTGTCCCTCCCCCGCCGCTTTGCGGCACCCCCTCCAAAGGGGGACATGTAAGGAATTTTTTCTCCCTTTTCTAAAGGGAGATTAAGAGGGATTTTATGAAAAAATCTGCCCTCACCCCTCTTTAGAAAAGAGGGGGACAAAAGAGGAACGCGCTTTTGGGCCTAATTCATGTTGACGGGGAAGGAAAATTCGTTTATTTGGTTACATAACTAACTACAAAGCAAAAGTTTTGATCGTTCGGAGCGGTAATTCTATGGATGTTCCATCTTCAAATATTTCAGGCCGCGGGCAGGTATCGTTTTCCATCATTATGCCCACTTATAATCGAAAGTATTGCATCGATCAGGCGATTCAGTCTTTATTATCCCAAAACTATGATGATTTTGAATTATTAATTGTGGATGACAGCTCCACGGATGGAACGCTTGACCATGTCAGAGCGGCTTATCCCGGAGAAATCGAAAAAGGCAAAATCCGGTTGATTCCCATTAGTAAAACAGGGGTTTCCGGCGCGAGAAACGCCGGATTGGAGAACGCAAAAAACGATTGGATTTGTTACCTCGACACCGACAATTTAATGATGCCGTCTTATTTTGAAACTTTTAACCGGTGCATACTGGAAAATCCCGGGTGTCAATGTTTTTACGCGAAAATGCGCCTGCGTTCTTCCGGGAAAGTTGTAGGAAAACCATTTTCTTTTTTTGAGTTGTTGCAGAGAAATTATATCGATATCGGCACTTTTGTTCATTCAAAGGCTCTTTATCGCGAACTTGGCGGGCAAGACGTAAATTTAACCGGCCTGGAAGACTGGGATCAGGCCATTCGATATACCGCCGTCCACGAGCCCTATTTTATTGACGCGATTGTATTGGATTATAACGACGGTCTTGACGACCGGGTAAGTAATTACGCGAAGCATCGGGAAAAGAGGGAATTAATCAGGGCTAAAAATATATTGGTGAATATTGATTATCTGGCGAAAAATTTGTATCCCACCGGCTCGTTGAAGTGGGCAGTGAAGCATCTTTTGGAACTTTTTTTTGATAAAATAAAAAAGATTTTCTAAAGGGCTCTGTGATGGATAACGCGGATAATAGTCCCAATCGGGAATGGGGCGGTATTCCTTACAATTACCTGATGACGGGCGTTCTTTGTTTTGGAATCATTCTGCGCCTTATAGGTTTGAACAAGGGAATATGGCTTGATGAATATTTCACGATCGATGTCATTACGCGAAATGACTTTATTGAGGGCATGCGCTCTTCCGGAAATCTGCATCCTCCATTTTACTTTATCCTGCTTAAATTATGGTCACAGATAAGTGTTAGTGAGCCGTTCCTGAGATTACTTTCGGTAATTTTCGGCGGAGCGACGATCTTTCTCATTATGCGTTGGGCAAAAGAATATAGTAGTCCGCTGGCGAGCCTTCTTACCGGTTTATTATATTCCACGCTGCCGATACTGCTCAGGTATTCACAGGAGATCAGATGTTATCAATTGGTAATCCTTTTGACGGTCTGCGCGTTTATCTACGCCACCCGGATTGCCGAATCCCCGCGTAAATTATCCGGATATGTATGGGTTTCATTCTGCCTGACGCTTGCGGCGGCAACGCATTTAATAGGAGTGTTTCTGAACATTCCTGTTTTGCTTTTTATAATTTTCTCTACGGAAAACAAAAGGGATATTCGATGGCGCAATCTAATAGCGGCGATATCGCTGCCATTTATTGTCTTCGGGCTGGAATATCTTTTCTTTTTCAAACATCTACCCGAAAAAGACAGTTGGTGGATGGCGAATATGTCCTTTACTTTAATCGTTTATGCCGCAAGGGAAATAGTTGGAGGCTCATGTCTGCTTCGGGATGAGTCGGGACTTTTTTATAAAAATTTCCCCATCCTCGCGATTCTTTATAATGTTTCCATTATAGGCTTGGCCACTGTGACTCTGGCCGGCATAATTTTTTTCGCAAACTGGCGCAAAAGTTTCCCTTTGTTCATTGCCGCCATATGTTACCGGCTGGAAATGATACTTTATTCGGCATTTGTATTGCCTATTTTCATCAGCAGAACAATACTGCCCGGTATTGTTCCATTACTCGGCTTTATCGGAATGCAGATTGCCGGTATCAGATTGAAATGGTTGAAGTTAATATCCATCATGTCTGTCATTATAATCAGCATGTCTTTTGCCGGATGGTGGGTTGTGCGCGGCGCGTGGATTCCTGTAGAGGACTGGCGGGAACCGGTCAGGCTCATCAAAGCGCAGTGGAATAAAAATGATATCGCCATATTTTATCCCGGACATACCGCCGGACCTGTAAAGTACTACTTTACGGATTTGCCGGCTGATTCAGTTGTCGGGGTCTCGCGGGGAGAGGATATGCTTGAAATGAAACGGAAAATGGACGACCGCATTCACGCGCTGCAGACAGATAAAAGTAAGCATGCGATATTCTTTATTTCCAGGTGTGTCACGGCATCCAAACTTGACAGGGACACATTCCATAAAATATCCCGGTATCTGGAATCTATATGCGGGCAAGCGGAGTTCTCCCGGCAATCAGGATCTGTTACGATTTTGGAGTACCGGTGTCAGAATGAATAATCCCCCTGGAAGGAATGAGAAAGTTCCGCGGTCAATGGGGCAGGGCGGATAAGGGATGGGGAATTGGTATAAAAAAAGGGCGCGAACTTCGCGCCCTTTTCTATGTTGACTGCTAAATCAGCTTATGGCGCCGCGGATGTAATCGTCAAGATACCGGCAGCAACTGCATAGGTGCATGTAGGGGTAGTCAAACCAGCCGTCGAGTTAGTAGAAGTAATTGTGTAGTCGGAACTATCAGTCCAGGTCGTAATAGCAGTCGTTACGTTAGGTGAAGGTGTGAACCCGGAAGCTTCCAGCTTAGCTAAAGAGTTCGCAGCACCTGCGGGATTATCTACGAGATATGCATTGGCAGCAGTGTAGGCGTTTTTACCATCAGCATTGACAGCGGCAACATAGCCCCGTTTTCTGTACATAACAAACTGCGGAATGGCGATGGCAGCCAAAATACCGATAATCGCGATAACGATCATCAATTCAATCAACGTGAAACCTTTTTCATCTTTACGGAAAATCTTTAACATAATTTGTACCCCCTTTTGAAATATTTTGTTAGTTTATTTATTATGTTATACGTTTTTAATATACATTATTACGTGATCCTTGTCCTCTATTAATTTTGTTTGGTTACCTCCTAAATTTATTTTGTTCAACCGTACATCTTAAACATCAGCAATTTGTATGCCACATGAACATATAGTAAAAATATTATCGTTAAAAATATATTTAGCTTTTAAAATCAGCAAAATGCGTTTTAAGCGCTTGTTTAAATCAACAATGACAATATATGCTCAATAGAAGAAAGTGGTAATTTTCACCAAAACAGTGTTAAATTCACCCGTAAATATTTTGCCAAAGCAATTTTATGTAATGCAGGGGTTACTTTTTTATATATGGGAAATATCACCGGATTGTTTTTTGTCTTTTATTAATGATTATAAATATTTAGACTTTGCGATAATTTTCCAGAGCGGCCAGTGAGAAACGGCAAATATGTTCCTCAATCGCGGCTATTTCCTCCTGGCTGAACTTTTTCTTTTTCAGCAATCGGGTGGCAATTTGCGGCGAATTGCGAAAATACAGACATTGCGCCATAATGCTCATTTGGCAAAGATGGGCTGTTTCTTCCGACGCTTCTTCTCCCAGTATTTCTTTAATAATCGCCGATAGCATCATAAAATTAGGGCGAATGACTTCTTTAACCAGAATATCCAGCGCCCCTGTCGGCTCGACATATTCTCTGGCTATCAGCTTGCCAAACCACGTTGGACGTCCTTCATCAAAGATGTGCGTAATTGCCGCGTGAATGAAAACTTTAATTTTTTGCTGGGGGGTATCACTTTCTTCGATTTTCTGCGCGAGCATAAACTGCCCGCGCGCGATATCCCTATAGTAGTGAAGCACTTCAATATATAGATTTTTCTTGCTGGTGAAATAATAATTGATGGCGTTGACATTTACGCCGGCGCGTTCGCATATCTGGCGCGTTGTTGTGTTTTGAAAACCGTTTTTAACGAAAATTTCGCCGGCAGCCTCAATGATAGCCACCTTTTTGCGGTTGTCGCCTGCTTCCATGGAAACCTTTAAAGCAATAAAAAAAGCAGTGTTATGAAAAATTTCATGTAATATTTGATTTAACTGGTTAAATTATTGCCATAAGCGATTAATATAGTCAACATATTTTGCCTGAAGGTCAAAATATCATTGGACGCGAAAAATAAAGACTTGCGAAAAAATTACAGCTGACTTTATAATCACGGCGCCGGCCAATCCATTTGAACACGGTTATATATTGATACGGCAAAGGAGAAATAATGATCATGAACAAAGACGAAGCAAGAGAATTCGCTCTGAAATGGCTGCCTGCCTGGACGGGAAATGATCCCGAAAAACTGGCTGATTTTTATTCGGATGACTGCTTTTATCTGGATCCTCTGATTCCTGCCGGCGTCCGTGGGAAAAAAGAGCTTCTTTCGTATTTCAAAAAGCTGCTTGGGCAAAATCCGGATTGGATTTGGACGCAGATCGAACCCATTCCGATGGAGGGAGGGTTTTTAAATAAGTGGCTGGCAAAGATTCCCGTCGGCCCAAAGGTAATCGAATGTGTGGGGGTTTGCTTTGTTCAGTTCGATGGTGAGGGGAAAATAAAGCGCAATGAAGTATACTTTGACCGAAGCAGGTTGATCGCGGAAATATATAAATATACTACGTTAAATTCCCCAAAACCCGCGGCGTAAGGCGGCGTAAAAAAGAATATTTGACATCCGGGAACATCTTATATATATAGTGTCCCGCCTTCATAGCAAGTTCTTATCGAGACTCTGTTTCTTCTGACGATTATTCCGGGCTGATTCAGTACGATACAATAAGGACAATTTGACATACCCCACTCTTGTTTTAAGAGTGTATATATAGAGGAGCTACGGGTAGGCAAAGGTAGCCATAACCCAATCTGTGCAAAAGAGTGATTTTGCTCTTTTCAACACAAGGAGGTCATTATGACAAGAATAAACCTATTAGTAGCAAAAGCAGTGCTTTTAGGAATTTGTATTCTATGTATTTTTTCCGGTAGTGTATGGGCGGAAGAAATCAAAATATCGGTTACAGCATACACGCTGAAGGAGTGTTACCATAATAAGGGGATTACAGCTTCTGGAGAAATGGTTAGAAGTGGAGTAGTGGCTGTATCACCGGATTTGGAACGAAAAGGACTGAAATTAGGAACCGTAATCAGAATCAGCAATATGGGGACTTTTGTAGTCAAAGATCGTACTAATCGCAGAAATCGTGGTAACTTGGATGTTTTTATGAAATCGTACACAAAGGCAATACAACTTGGAAGACAAAGAACGACCCTGGTATTAAACCGCTTTGAACCTATTCCCGTGAGGTTTACCGACGTAAATTTTCTTGATGGAATCTATCCGGACGTTAAACGGTCAAAAGGAATGTTTGGAGCTTATGATCGTACCAACTGTAATCTTAAAGGGTTTAACGGTAAAAGGTATGTTTGTGTTCTGAGTTGATTTGTGTGAATTTTAAATAAATGCCATCCGGGGGTATATGCTCCTCACCCCCGGATGGTAAAAAACCTGCCCCGCAATCATTTCTTTTAGATAATCATCAAATGCCGCATTAAAATGTCTCCTTAAGTTCATGAGGAAGGGATGATCTTTTTAAAATTTTATAAAATTTTAAATTATGCTATGTTTACGGGCAATCATCACACCAGGCAGTTTTGCCAGTCTGACAGGCCAGGTGTTCTGAAGCAGGAAGAAAATATGACGAAATGCGCTTTTAAAAAATGGCTGCTTTTTCCCGTAATATTGAGCCTGCTTACTGTTTTCCCCGCGTTACAAGGAGTTTGCGGCGAGGCAAATGCCGATTATGAAGCAACTGTGGCAAAGTGGACATCGTATAAAGACGTCTATAACTGGCTTGAGAATAATTTCGACTACGATTATGGAAGAAAAGGCCGTTATGGCAAAGAGCCCTTAAGCCCCGCCGAAATGTTCAGGCTCAAGAAGGGCGCCTGCTACGATTCCGCGAATTTTGTAATAGACGCCTTAAACAAAATCAATCCCCAATATAAGGCAAGAGCCGTCTTTATCAAAAACAAGCTGGGACCTCCTCACCATTGGGTTACCGCTTTTACGGCCGATGGCAACTTATTTGTTATGGACTACGGCACTAGCGCGGTTTGGGGTGCCATGAGGGGAATTCACGGGCCCTATAAATTGTTGGGCGATTATGAGGATTTTTTATTTTCTTTAAGGGTAAAAGGGTTTTCGGTGGACAATGTCATGTATAAAGATATTAATCTGCGCTAAAAGTAAATGAACTCTGTAAAATATATTTCCTTTATTTGAAATCGTTGTCATATGCAAATTGTGAAAGCCCCGGTGCGGGAGAAAATTAAGCAATGGCTTAAGAAGTTTTATCTTGACGGCGCCGCGATAGAGTTGGCGCGGGCTTCGCGCCTGATTCTGAACCGCTCCCCGCGATGGCTTGGACGAGTTGATCATCGGATTATAAAGAAGTATTTCAGCACGCACGATATACGGAAACTGCATATTGGATGCGGCGGCCATATCCTTGACGGGTGGCTAAACACGGATATCTATCCGAAAACGTCACAGGTTTTCCATCTCGACGCGACCCTGCGGTTTCCGTTCGGCGACGGGAAATTCGATTACATATTCAGCGAACATATGATTGAACACATTCCGTATTTGCGCGGTGTAGAGATGCTGCGAGAGTGCTGTCGCGTTTTGAAAAAAGAGGGAAAAATCAGAATTTCCACGCCTGATCTGGCTTATTTGATCAGCCTGTGCAAAGAGGAGAAATCGGATAAGCAGATGGAGTATGTGAAATGGCAGGCAGACGTGTTCGCGAAGCCCGCGCCTTGCAGCGATAAGGTTTTCGTCATCAATAACTTTATGCGTGAATGGGGACATCAATTTATCTATGATGAAGAGACGCTTTCGGCTGTCCTGAAAGAAGCGGGATTTAAAAATGTTACACGGCGCGAACTGAATCAAAGCGAATCGGACGCGCTTAGATTTCTGGAAAACGAGAAGCGGGAACCGGAAGGCTTCCTGATGATGGAGTCGCTGATTCTGGAAGGAACGAAATAACAGGCCGGTTTACGACGGGCGTCTCAAAGCCGTGAACCGCGGACAAACAATAACGGTTTGAAACACGCAAATTAAAATATACGGGAGGGGAGAAATATGAAAATATTAAGAACGCCGGAGAGCCGGTTTGATCATCTGCCCGGTTACGCGTACGAGCCGAATTATCATAACGTCCCTGATTTTGAAGGCGGAGAATTGAGAATTCATTATGTAGATGCCGGGCCTGTAAAGGCGGATCCGGTATTGCTTTTGCACGGCGAGCCGTCATGGTCTTACCTGTACAGGAAGATGATCCCTATTATTGTTAATGCGGGACATCGCGCGATCGCGCCTGATTTGGCGGGATTCGGCCGCTCGGACAAACCCGCCGACAGAAAAGATTACACGTACAAACGGCATGTCGATTGGATGCAGGCGCTATTGGATAAACTCGATTTACAGCGCATAACGCTTGTCTGCCAGGACTGGGGCGGTTTAATCGGTTTGCGGCTGGTGGCGCAAAATCCGGCAAAATTCTCACGGGTGGTGGTCGCCAATACCGGCCTGCCCACGGGCGATAATCCCATGCCGGATGCCTTTTTTAGCTGGCGTAAATATTCGCAGGAAGTTCCTGAATTTAAAGTCGGGGATATTATCGCCATGTCCAACCCGAACGATCCTTTGTCCGCGGATATTATTGCCGCTTATGACGCTCCTTTCCCTGATGAAACCTATAAAGAGGGCGCCCGTATATTTCCAACACTTGTCCCCAGTACTCCGGATGATCCGGCATCCAGCGCCAACCGCGAGGCGTGGAAAGTGCTTTCACGGTTTGAAAAGCCTTTTGTGACGATGTTCAGTGACGGCGATCCGATTACCCGCGGTGGCGAAAAAATATTTCAAAAACTTGTTCCGGGAGCAAACGGCCAGCCGCATACCATTATCAAGGGCGGGGGACATTTTCTTCAGGAAAACAGGGGAGAAGAATTTGCGGCCGCGGTTGTCGATTTTATATCGCGGACACGATAACTATGGGCTGTAAAATCAGGCCGGGTTTTCGAGACTGCCTCTCATAAACACCCTGTATTAAATAACCTGTTCGTGGGTATTGTTTGCGGGCAGGCGCGAGGCGGCTTGTAAGCCGGATCTTTTGGGCCGTCGCGGACAGCCGTTTGAAAGTCGCGATAAAAATCATGAAAATCTTTTCCCCTTGACAAATTCAAATATAGTTGTATAATACAACTATGTCGATTCAGGAAAAAGGAAATATTAAAGAATTATTGGATGTATTGGGCGGACTTTCACAGGGATTGCGTTTCTGCTGCCGGGATGAGGCATTTTGTGAAGGCGTTACTTTCCATCAGTTTCTGATTCTCAACGCGGTGGCGAAAGACAGGGAGCTTTATATGTCCGATCTGCATAAACTTCTCGCCGTGGAAAAAAGCACCACAACAAGGCTTGTGAATCCGCTGATCAGGAAGGGGCTGTTATCGCGCGATAAATCCGGCCATGATTCCCGCGCGGTAAAATTAACTTTAACCAAAGCGGGGAAGGAAACCCACAAAAAGGTCGATGTGTGTCTGAGTAATTTTTTTGAAAGGGTGTTGGGTGCAATGCCTGCAAAGAAAAGAAGCGATGTGTTGAAATCGGTCAAACTATTCATCCAGGCTATAAGAGCGTCCGCGAATGGATGCAGTTGTTAGATTCAGGAGGAGTCAATGGATAAATTTGAACTTCCGATAATTAACGGGCAAACCGCTTGCGGCTGTAATACCGCGGCCGCGTCATCCGATAAAGCTGTTCCGGGTTTAAATCAATCCTTCATCTGCGGTTTTGTCGATACAAAGGCGGGTTGGCTGCCAAAGGTATCGTCTGAGCTTAAAAGGGAGGATTACTGGGGCAGCATCAAGGCGCGCTGGGGCGTGGGCAGAATGGATTATAAGGTTGATCCCGGGCTTTACGCGCTGGGCACGCCGGATGATAAATCTCCTGTTTTCGTTTCCGCGAATTACAAGATGAGTTTTGACCGGTTGCGGTCGGCTCTTAAAGGACGATCCTGCTGGATTCTGGTCCTTGATACCAAAGGCATTAATGTCTGGTGCGCCGCGGGTAAAGGTACTTTCGGGACGGAAGAACTTGTAAGAAGAATCGAGTCAAGCGGTTTAAAAAATATCGTCAGTCACAGGAAATTAATTCTTCCCCAGCTTGGGGCGCCGGGTGTTTCCGCGCATCAGGTTAAAAAAATCTCGGGATTTAATGTTCAATACGGCCCGATCCTGGCGGAGGATTTAGAGGCTTATCTGGATGCCGGTTTTAAAGCGACCGGGCCCATGCGCCTGAAAACTTTTCCCCTAAAAGAAAGAGCCGTACTGATTCCGATAGAACTTGTGGAATCCTTAAAGACTTATCTGATTCTGGCCGCGGCGTTTTTTATCGCAAGCGGCTTTATCGGACCTGCCGGCTTCCGGGCAAACGCCGCAGGCTTCGGTTTGTTTGCCGTTTTGGCCCTGCTTGCCGCCATCATCGGCGGTGCGGTGATAAATCCGCTGTTGCTGCCTTATCTGCCCGGACGGGCTTTTTCCATCAAGGGCTTTTCGGCAGGCATTGCCGTTGCCCTGATTCTGCTTTATCTGCGGCATATTAATTTATCGGCATGGCCGGGAAGAATGGAAGCGGCGGCATGGTGCCTGATTATTCCCGCCATATCGGGATATCTGGCGCTGAATTTTACCGGCTGTTCCACATACACCTCCATATCGGGCGTAAAAAAAGAAATGCGCTGGGCTCTGCCGCTTATGATTGCCTGCGGAGGGGTTGGCGTTGTGATGTGGATAGGCGCGTTATGGATTGCATAGGAGATTGATTATGAAAAATCAGGTTTATCTGAAAAATGTTGTCACATTGCAACTGGATGAAAATAAATGCACGGGCTGCGGCATGTGTCTGGATGTCTGCCCGCATGAAGTATTTAAAATGAACAGCAGGCACGTGATGATAGAAAATCGGGATGCGTGCATGGAATGCGGCGCGTGTTCACTGAATTGTCCGGCAAATGCCATTTCGGTTCAGTCCGGCGTCGGCTGCGCGAATGCTTTGATCAATGCCATGCTTGGACGCAACGGCGGAGAATGCCAGTGCGGACCGGATACGGACGGCAAAGCTGCAAAAAACGCGGGCGGTTGCTGCTGTTAAAAGGATTTATCAGGCCGGATGAGCCAATACAGTTAAAAATATAAGGAGGAATATTATGAGTAATGAATCCCCATGGTATTTGAAAAAGTCACCCCTGGGTAACGCGTATCAGCATTTTTCCAATGTTGCCAAACAGAAAACTGTTTTAGACGCGAAAACAAAAGAATTAATCAGATTGGCTATCGCGTCGGTTTTCAGGTGTAACCATTGTACAGAGCATCATATGAAAGACGCGTTTGAAGCCGGGGCCACAAAAGAGGAAGTTTCGGAAGCGCTGCTTCTTGCTTCGTTGCAGTCAGCGGGAACCCAGCTTAACTGGAGCAAAGATTTATTTGAAAAATATTTAGGTGATTAATTTTATAACAATCATCATCAGCATACACATGCTCAAAAAATCGAATCTATTTTTTTCAGGCAGAGAATATAATTAATCAAAGAGGTGTTTATGTCTGAACATGTAGCCGGCAAATTATCTTTCCTTGACCGTTATCTGACGCTGTGGATTTTCGCGGCAATGATTCTTGGGGTGGGCTTGGGTTATTTCATTCCCGGCGTGGAATCTTTCATTAATTCATTTCAGACGGGCACCACCAATATTCCCATCGCGGTTGGACTTATTCTGATGATGTATCCGCCTTTCGCGAAAGTAAAGTATGAGGAACTGCCGGAAGTATTTCACAACGGCAAAGTTCTTGGCCTGTCGCTTGTGCAGAACTGGCTGATCGGCCCTGTATTAATGTTCATTTTAGCCATCGTGTTCCTGCCGGATAAACCGGAGTATATGGTGGGATTAATCATGATCGGCCTGGCACGCTGCATTGCCATGGTCATTGTGTGGAATGAACTGGCTAAGGGCAGCACGGAGTATGCCGCGGGCCTCGTCGCGTTCAACAGCATATTTCAGGTTCTTTTTTACAGTGTCTTCGCGTGGTTTTTTATCACGGTTCTTCCGCCTTATTTCGGATTCTCCGGAAGCATCGTTAATGTGAGCATCAAACAAATCGCGCAAAGCGTTTTTATCTATTTAGGCATCCCCTGTATTGCCGGCGTCATAACGAGATTCGCGGGCGTAAAAATCATGGGAAAGGAAAAATATCATTCCCGTTTTGTGCCGCTCATCAGTCCGCTCACCCTGATCGCGCTGCTTTTTACGATTGTTGTCATGTTCAGCCTGAAAGGCAATCTCATCATTACGCTGCCGCTTGATGTGCTGCGTATTACAATTCCCCTGTTGATCTATTTCGTCGTGATGTTTTTAGTCTCTTTCTACCTCGGTAAAAAACTGGGAGCCGATTATTCCAAAACAACGACCCTGGCGTTTACGGCGGCCAGCAACAATTTTGAACTGGCCATAGCAGTGGCTATTGCCGTATTCGGCATCGGATCGGGCGCCGCGTTTGCTGCGGTCATTGGCCCTTTGGTGGAAGTGCCCGTCATGATCGGCCTGGTTAATGTCGCCATGATATTCAGAGATAAATATTTCGAGAATTAACGCTGCTTTGAGTTCATTTTAAGAATTCGCCCGCGCCCTGCCTGCCTGCGGGAATTATTTATAGGCAAGCTCAACGCAGGTGTCGAACATGTCCGACAATGCCTGCACGGCTTCTTCAGCCTTGCCTGCCTCCAGAAGCGACGTGAAGAGCTCCAAATGCTCAATGCTTTTTTCAACACCCAGGAGTTTAATGGAGGTCTCCCACAGAAGCAGGCCGATATCGCGAAATGCGTTCATCAGCACGGGAAAGAATGTATTGCCGCTCTTCAGGCAGATTAAACGGTGAAAGCAAAAAAGCATATACGCCATTTCTCCCGTATCCGTGCGTTCCTTATTCGATACATATTGACGGATATCGCCGATGATGCGCCTAAGCGCCGCGATATCCTCTTTGGTGTGCGATTTCGAGAAAACCCGCATGGCCTGTCCTTCAATGGCGAGGCGCATTTCCAGAAGCGACTGGGTGGTTTCGCGGTCCAGCCGCCCCCCGTGGAATTTGAGGATCGTCGCCAGGGTCTCGAAGGTGCCTTTTTCCGCGTAATTTGCAACAAATGTGCCCTGCCGTCCGCTGACGGTTACAAAGCCCATGCGCTCCAGATCTTTCAGGCCGTCATGAATAACCGTTTTGGATACCTTCATCTGCCCCGCGAGTTCCCGCTCTGAAGGCAGGCGTTCACCCGTCGAAAGCTTTCCGGAAAGGATCATTTCTACAATCTTATCAACAAACATATCCCGAATCGTGGGGGCTACAATCACGCCGAATTGCATAAAATTTTACCTCCTGTATCAAGGTCTGACCACGACCAATGATTATTTCTAGCATAATTTTATTTCTAAATCAACATTTTATTTGACAATAGAAATTTATTGGGTTATTATAATCACGCATTGGTAAGACCATGGAAGCATCTCGAAATGCTTGATGAGGAACAAACGAAATAGATAAAATACCAACATCATCCGTTGGCCAAATGACCGGGCAAGGTCCGGCGGGAATAGATAAGGAGTATATATATGGATACGAGAAAGAAAATCGTTGCGCTCGCGCAAAAGATCGCAAGTTCCACAAAAGAGTTCACCATGCAGGATCCGGAATATTACGCGCTGGAGTGCGTTGTAACGGATGAACACGCGGATGTGGCATTGCAGATGGATGTCCGCGTCCCGATTTCTGCCGCGAAACTATCACAAAAGAGCGGCAAGTCCCTTGAAGATACGACACGGCTCTTGGAAGAGATGCTTGTCATCGGCCTCGTGGAAGCGACCCGGGAGAACGGCGAGCTGGAATATACACTGCCTATCTACGTGCCGGGCGTCATGGAATTCATGGTGATGAATGTCAAGCAGGTGGAAAAATTTCCGCAGATCGCGCGCGCGTTCGAGCAGTTATCCCTGCAGCCCCTCAAGGGCGCGACCCCGATGATCCCCGTGGGCGGCGGCGGTTTGGGCATGCACGTTATCCCCGTTGAACAGGCCATTCCCGCGGAAACCAAAACAGCCTCCTACGAGCAGTTATCCCACTGGCTGAAGAAATACGACAAGTTCGCCGTCGGCGACTGCTCATGTCGAATTTCGCGACGCCTGATGGGCGAGGGCTGCGGCCATCTGGAAAAAGACATGTGCATCGCCCTGGGCGATATCGCCGAATTTGCCGTAAGCACCGGCAGGGCGCGTGAGATCACCTACGAAGAGTGTCTCGATGTCCTCAAGAAAGCGGAGGATAACGGCCTGGTGCATCAGATCACCAACGTCGACGGGCCGGACAAGATTTTCGGCATTTGCAACTGCTGCCGCTGCTCCTGCTTCGGCCTGCGCACGTCGCAGTTCTTCAACACGCCGAATATGTCCCGTTCCAACTTCGTGGCAAAGATCGACGACGAAAAATGCGTCGCCTGCGGCCAGTGCGTGGAATATTGTCCCGCCAACGCCGTCAAGCTGGGCCAGAAGATCGCCTCAAAAACCCCCATCGTGCAGCCGGAAACCATTCTGCCGGATGACCACGATTGGAGCGAAAAGATGTGGAACCCGAACTACCGCGACAGCAAGGTTAATGTGGTTCCCACCGGCACAGCTCCCTGCAAAGTCAATTGCCCCGCGCACATTGCCGTGCAGGGCTATATCAAGCTTGCGGCGCTGGGCAAATACAAGGAGGCGCTGGAACTCATCCGCAAGGAGAATCCATTGCCTGCCGTCTGCGGACGCATCTGCAACCGCCGCTGCGAGTTTGAGTGTACCAGAGGCGACATTGATCAGCCCATTGCCATTGACGAAATCAAGAAGTTCATCGCCGATCAGGAACTTGATCCCGCGACACGCTTCATCCCGCAAAAAATGCACGACTACGGCAAGAAGATCGCCATCGTAGGCTCCGGGCCGGCGGGTCTTTCCTGCGCTTATTATCTGGCGATAGACGGCTATGATGTTACGGTATTTGAGAAAGAAAACAAACTCGGCGGCATGCTGACGCTCGGCATTCCGTCTTTCCGGCTGGAGAAGAATGTCATCGAGGCCGAAATCGACGTTCTCAGACAGATGGGTGTGACGTTCAAGACAGGCGTCGAAGTTGGGAAGGACGTTACCATCCCGGCATTGCGCACAGAGGGCTTTGAAGGCTTTTACATCGCCATCGGCGCGCAGGGCGGCCGGAAGCTCGGCGTTGAAGGAGAAGACGCGAAAGGCGTTATCTCCGGCGTGGATTTTTTAAGGAAGATCAATCTGGGCGAACCCGGCGGAATCAGCGGCAGGGTTTTAGTCATCGGCGGCGGCAACGTCGCGGTGGATGTGGCCAGAGCCGCCGTGCGCACCGATGCCGCGTCGGTTGCCATGTACTGCCTTGAATCCAAAAAAGAGATGCCGGCCACCGCCGACGAGATCGAGGAAGCGGTTGAGGAAGGCATCACGATTAAAAACGGCTGGGGTCCCAAACGCATTATTGTTGAGGACGGCAAAGTCAAGGGTGTGGAATTCAAGAAATGCACGGCCGTGTTTGATAAAAACGGCAGGTTCGCGCCGAAGTATAATGAGAATAAAACCATCACCGTCGAGGCCGATTATGTTCTTACGTCCATCGGTCAGTCCATCCTGTGGAATGATCTGCTCGTGGGCTTAAGCGTGGATCTCAACCCAAACGGCACCGTAAAGGCCGATGAACTGACATATCAAACGCGCGAAACGGACGTTTTCGCGGGCGGCGACGCTTTAACAGGCCCGAAATTCGCCATTGACGCCATTGCCGCGGGCAAGCAGGCCGCGGTATCTTTACACCGCAAGGTATGGCCGGGCCAGAGCCTGACCATCGGACGCGACCGTCGCGTCTACAAGATGCTCGACAAGAAGGATGTCGTGGTGGACGATTACGACCATACGCCGCGCCAGAAGCCGAACCGCACCCCCGGCGACGCGAAGGCAAGCTTCCATGACCAGAGGCGCACCTTTACCATGGAACAACTTCAGAAAGAAACGGAGCGCTGCCTTGGCTGCGGCGTAAGCATTGTAGACCAGAATGTCTGTCTGGGATGCGGTGTTTGCACCACCAAATGCAAGTTCGACGCGATTACGCTGGAGAAGAAGTATGACGGCAAGATGGTTCCGCTTGAAAAAACAGTGGAGACCGTGATGACGTACGCGATGGAACGCCAGCAAAAGATCGCGGAGCGCCAGGCCAAGGATCAGGCTGCAAAGAAATAGAATGATAGAGAACTAAACCGGTGCGTCTTTACAGGCCGCGTCCGGCTCAAGTTGATAAAGAAAAAAGGTTTTCAGTAGAAATACTGAAAACCTTTTTTTGTAGCCGCGGGCAAGAAACTGGTTTGTTCAACCGCGTTTTGCCCGGAAGCGGGATAGTCTAAAAGATAAATGAATTTTCGTTGTGGCTTTTAAATTATTCATGTATCGTAAAAAAAATATTTTAACTACTGATATATATGACTGAAATCAATCTGATACTCCTTCCTCTACTGGGCTTTCTGATCGGCTTATTTGTAACAACGATGGGCGGTGGCGGCGGTGTGTTTTTTGTTCCGGTCCTGACATTGCTTTTCCATACATCGACACAGATGGCGGTTGCCACTTCACTTGCCTGTATTCTGCCTGTAACCGTTATCGGCGCGTATAGTCATCATCGTCAGGGAAACGTCGATATCCGCACAGGCCTGATTTTAGCGGCCGGGGCGGTATTGGGCGTATTGGCAGGAGCTTACATTGCCAATATGCTTCCATCACTCCTTTTGAAAAAGTTCTTCGGTGTCTTTCTGTTAATATTAACAATACCCATGGTTCGCAGCGCGTCGAAAAGATACAGGAAGGAAAAGACTAAAACCTCCGGAGGATTTCGGAGCGTTACAGGATTATTTTTCGGTATCGCGTCAGGTTTAATGGCGGGCATTTTCGGAATAAGCGGAACGCCTCCGCTGATTGCCGGTTTGTATTTGCTCGGCCTTCCCGCGCAGGCGGTCATTGGCACGTCGATTTTTGTGCTTATATTCAATTCCATCACAGGGGTAATCGGCTACTTCCTGCTTGGGCAATTCAATTTATCGCTAATACTTCTTCTGGGCGGAGGCGGAGCCGCGGGCGCGTTTTTAGGACCTGAATTACTCAAGAATATAAAGAAGGAAACTTTGGAGAAAATTTACGCTCCTTTATTTGTAACGATAAACCTGATAATAAGTCTTGCCATGATTTTTCTGTAAACCGCTATAAACAACCGGGATTTAACAGGCGGCAACAACCGGCAGGATTTTTATTACGGCCGGGAAGAGGAAAGCGATACACTTTTTTTTAATCACCAGTCAATAAATGCCTTATTCAAAAAAATAATTTTATGCTAGATTAATTATTAAGATAATTCAGCATCATCGAAAGACCAAACAACTTACGCGGAAAATAATTCAACTGAAGCCTCAGGGGGTGAGTCCATGAAAAAGTTATCAGGTACCATGGCGGCAATATTGGCGGCGGCAATCTTAACGGGAGCTTTTGTTGCAACATCAGGTTATGCCGCGCCGAAAGAGAAGGCCAACGACGGCCGTTTCATTGCCTATAACAACCAAACGGTGCTGGACACCAAGACAAATCTCATGTGGGCCGCAAAAGATAACGGGAGTAATATCAGCTGGGACGACGCCAAAAGTTACTGCGAGAACTATCGCGGGGGCGGATACACGGACTGGCGGATGCCGACTTCGGATGAACTGGCCGATTTGTATAACAGCGGCAAATCGCGGCCCGCGGCATGCAAAACAGGCTATAGTATTCATGCCGCCACGGAATTAATTGATATTACCTGTTTCGCCCTCTGGACGTCAGAGACGCACGGCTCCGACGCCGCCGTCTTCGGATTCGGCCGCGGGTATAAAATGTGGATGCGCCAGTCCCTGGCAATTCTTTCGAGGGCAATGCCTGTACGCTCCGTCAAATAGGTTGCGGCTGATTATTACGGTTTCCATGGAATAAGCTTTGATGTATTTTTAAAATACCATAGAGGGGGAAGACCATGATTATCGATTGCCATTATCATCTGGAAGAAAGGGTTCATACGGTTGACCGCTTGATCAGTGAAATGCAAAAAGCCGGCATCGACAAGGTCGCGCTTATGGGCAGCATGATAGGGCCTTTCGCGGAGCCGCCAAAGTTTATGATTAGCGCGCTTCAGGTTCTTCTGGAGCATTCCTTCTCCCGCGGCCTGGGAAAAGCATTGATCTCTAATTTCACCGACAAAAACGAGGTCAAGATTCTGGGAACGCCGCATGCCATTACCACAGACCCGGACAATGAAAAGGTATTCAACACCGTCAGCAAGCATCCGGATAAATTCCTGGGATGGATATTTGTGAATCCGCGGGGCAAAAAGAATCAAATCGAGGAATTTGAAAAGTACAAAGACGCGAAAGGCTTCATCGGCGTCAAGGCGCATCCTTTCTGGCATCACTTTGCCCCGGTGGAGCTTGCCCCTGTAGCCCAAAAGTTAGCTAAAACAGGCAAACCGCTTCTGATTCATGCCGGATTCGGAGAAGAGGGCAACTTCGAGGCGCTCTTGAAAAAAGTGCCGGATCTTAAACTCATCCTGGCCCATGCCGGTTTTCCGCAATATGGAGACACATGGAAAAAGATCAAGCCCCTTGAGAATGTATACATGGATCTTTCCCAGACAAGTTATACAAGTGAGCGCGCGACGAAGAAGGCTGTGGAAGTGTTCGGCGCGGACAGGCTCTTCTTCGGCACCGACGGCCCTTACGGTTTTCACGGGCCTGATCATCAATACGACTACGGCTTTATCAAACGCAGAATGGAAGGAATGTTTACCGATCTCAAAGTCAGGGAAAAACTTCTGGGGGGAAGTTTTTCTAACGTTGTTGGCCTGGCTTAAAACTTTTGTCATAAGAGTCAACGATGACAGATTCCATGTCAAAAAAGGAGACGAATATTATGAAGACTGCCTTATTGGAAAAGATTGTAAATTTTTTCAACGGAAAAACGATGCTTCTGAGCGGTTTGACAGCCCTGATATTGCTGCTGGGCGTTGGAATATTTACATCCGGCGCGTCAGAAGTGGCCACAGCAATGACAGGCAATCAGAGTGCTTCGTTTACCGGGAAAACAATCATTTTGGCTTATGATCAGGAAGCATGCGCGCAATGGAAGCAATCCATTGAAGAGAGAAAGAAAAATTGCTATACCCTCCCGTCGAACGAGGCCATCGCTGAGTGCCTCAGGCAGGTAGAGGCGGATATAGACCGGTATAACAGGCAATGCAACATGTAGGCGAGGGAGATTGGATAGAAACGAAAAACAACACATTTAACTTTATCAGCCGGCCATCATTTACCTCTCTTATGTTGAATAACTGGAGATGGCAAACAAAGTCAAAAAAAAGCGGGAAATACAAAAGGAGTAAATCATGAAGAAAAAGATTATGGAAACAGGATTGCTGCTTCTTGCGTTAATGATTACGCTTAGCGTTTTCGCGTACGCGCAGGAAAATAATTCCAACGCGACACTCAAACAGTATCTTGCCGATCTGAAATATAATCCCAATGACAACGCGCTCAGGGAGAAGATCATCATTCTTGTCCGGCAACTTAAATCGCCCCCGGCAATTCCTGAAGATGCCAGGAGGCATATGTCCCGCGGAATGGCCGCTTTTGAGGAAGCGAAATCTGACGAAGATGTCAAAGAAGCCATCGCGGAATTTGAACAGGTTGTTAATGCCGTGCCGTGGCTCGGGCAAGGTTACAGAAACCTCGGAATCGCGCAGGACAAGGCAGGGCAGTATGATAAGGCTATAAGCAATTTGAATTTATATCTTCTCACCAATCCGGCGGATGCCGACAAGACAAAGGATCTGATCTATAAAATCGAATTCCGCAGGGATAAAGAGAAGAAAGAGAAAACCGTAAAACACGAAGAGAGATCCATTATGCAAAAATTGGCCGGCACGTGGATCACGACAAAAACTCGCAGAACGGATTCTTTCGGTGCAGGCAGTGGGCAGTGGTACGAAGACCCTTCGGGGACGGAACAATACCAGGTAAGTGTTACGGGAAATACCATTGAAATAAGATTTACAAAGGATTTAGCCTGGGAGCGGGATCCCAATAGCGCGAGATTCTATAATTGCACGCCTCTAAGGGTGCTTCGGGGTTCCATCCAGGGTACCTCTATATCAGGAACCGGCCTGGATGATTTTCGCACCTGTTATGGCAATGGGCAGATGTTTACCAATAATAGAATGCAGGGCACTATCGAGGGAAACGGCACGATTCTGCATTTGTTCTTCGAAAGGACAAGTGATACCGGTAACCAGAATATCAATGGCTCTTTTATAGCAAGGGGCTGGCGTCAATTTTCATTCGAGGAGATCCTGGAGAAGCAACAATATTAAAAACGTCTCTTTGTGGAATTGGGGGGCTTGTGCCAATTCAGTGCCGGGATTTCCTCATTGGTGAAGTGAAAATATGAAAATAGGTTTAGCTTTGGGAGGCGGAGGCGTTCGGGGTCTGGCGCACATTTCTGTCCTGGAAACGCTTGATGAACTCGGCATAAAACCGGATATTATCGCGGGAAGCAGCATGGGCGCGATCATCGGAGCGCTCTATGCCTCGGGACTTTCCGGAAAAGAAATCAGAGAGCGTATTAGAAATGTCCTCATTCAAAAGGACGACACCTGGCGGGATATAGTCGCCAAGAAAAGCGACCTGCTGAAACTGGTCAAGGCGTTTTCCGCGGAAATTCCCCGGGGCGGCTTTATTAACACGCAGGGCTTCATCCAATACCTTCTCAATGAAATTAAAAAGCGGACTTTTGAAGAACTTGAAATCCCTCTTTTGGTGATTGCCGCGGATTACTGGACGGCGGAGGAAATCGTATTTGAAAAAGGCGGCCTGCTTCCCGCCCTGCAGGCCAGCATGGCCGTGCCGGGGGTGTTTGCTCCGGTTTCCATAGCGGGCAGGGTTCTGGTCGATGGCGGCGTTGTAAATCTTGTTCCCTACGACCGCCTGTTTGATCGCGCCGACTTCACCATAGCGGTAGATGTAAGCAAAGTGCGCAATCCCGGCAAAAATGAGATTCCCGGCGCTCTTGAATCGGTTCTTGGTTCTTTTAATATCATGCAGGCATCAGCTCTTGCCGCAAAAGTTAAAATCAGGAAGCCCGATATCTATGTTCAAACGGAGATTCAGGACATTCGGATGCTGGATTTTGCTAAAACCGGGGAAGTTTTCCGGCAGGCCGCTCCGGCAATTGCCTCGCTTAAAAAGCAATTAAAAAACTTAAAAATTTAACTGCGTTGAATCTTTATTGCCCGAATATCTTTTTCGATTCGTCTTATCTTGACTTATTCGCATTTATTATCTATGTTGCTTCCCATAACAGACAGGGATAATATCGGGTTGAAAAAAATTAAATGATTTTAACTTTTTTAAAACAAAAACATAAAAAAGCGATTTTCTTCTTCGCGGCTTTTTTCCTGTTTTTTGCCTTAATGGTCGCGTTTCATCACCATGATGATGATTGCGGACATTCCGATTGTCCTTTGTGCGTCGCGGGCAATTTACTTTCCGGCGGCGGCATCGAAGAGAATACTTCTTTTGTTTTCCATGCAGCAATTTCTTATTTTCGTCAGCCTGAAGAACCTTTTTTAGTAACTTTATTTGCAATTTCCCAATATTCCACCAGAGCGCCTCCCGCTTTATCCGTGTAGCTCAACAACATTGATAAAACTGAATAATTAATACGAATAATTTTGTCTAAGACGCGAGAGGTGTATTTATGCGAAAAGAATTTATTCTGTTCGGCATTTTTTGTCTCCTCTCAATATCAATTCCAGCGTTTGCCGAAGGCGATATTGAGTCGAGAATCCGAACATTGGAGGATATGTTAAAAAAACAGGAAGAAACCGTCAAAGAACAACAGACGATGATCAATGAGCTTAAAGCACAAATTAAGAAGGATGAGGTTAAACAGACAAACGCTTCATCACAACCTGAGAACTCTGCCGCCGGGCAGACGGCTCCCGCAAGCGAGACGCAACAGCTGGTTCAAGAGCTGAAGGAGAAGGTAGATCAAATATCGGAAGCGCAAAAAAAAGTTTTGCCCAGCGAGTTCAACCCGTCCATCGGACTGGTAGGAGAGACCATCTTCAGTTATCGCGACAAGGGATCGTCGCAGACGGGAAGCGCCCGTCCCGGCGGTTTTGATGTGTATCAACGTTCCGTGGAATTAAACGCCGCCGCGGCGGTGGACCCCTTTGCCAAAGCCTATGTGGTCATCAACGCGTCAGCCGATCCGGTTACCGGCGAATCGTCGCTGGGGGTCGAAGAAGCCGCGCTGCAGACAACGTCGCTGCCGTGGAATCTGGAGATGAAGGCAGGGCGGTTCTTTGGCGAGTTCGGCCGGTTGGGGTATATTCACGACCACGAGCTGCCGTTCGTCAATCGTCCGCTGGCGCTTGATGAATACATCGGCGGCGAATCGAGGACGGACGGCTTGCAGATTAACTGGCTGTTGCCGGTTGATCATTACGTGAGCCTGACCGTCGGCGCGGGCGATCAGTTCGGCGGCGACAATCCGCCAAACAATGCCGGTGATTTCCGTAACGGCAGCGGATTGAATTATTGGGGACGCTTGTCCACCTATTTCGATCTGACTCCCGATATTTCCCTTGAACCCGGTATCTCGGCCCTGTGGAATCCAAGTACGGACGCGCAGTGGGCAGAACCCGGCAGTGTTAATCCTCCGTTGCCTACGGTAGCCGGCAATACCTATACCGAACGCGAACGCCGCCTTTGGGGAGCAGACCTGATGCTGAGTTATAAGCCGTTGCGTAACAATCAGTTCGAAAGTGTCGTCTGGGGCACGGAAGTGCTCTTTAGCGATAACCGCTATGATGTGACCGATTCACTGGGCAACGCGCTTTCCGGCACTTCCGTCGGCTCCGTCGGGCTGTATTCGTATCTCACTTACAAATTCCACCGGCAGTGGTCGGTAGGGGGCATGTTTGAATATGTGGAGAACGAGGTGAATAATCAAGACAAGACCTACGCCTACTCTCTATACACCACCTGGGCGTTGAGTCACTGGAATCAATTACGCCTTCAGTACACGTACACCGATCCCAACGCGGCGTCCGGCAGGTCCTCAGATAATGCTGTTTATCTGCAATGGGCGTGGATCATCGGTTCGCACTCGCATGGTTGGCAACAACGTTAAGGAGGAATTTCACATGAAATATAAATTATACAGTTTATTATTGATGATTGCGTTTACCGCTGCGTTGTGCGGGTGGGCGATGCCCGCTTATGCCGCGAAGATCCGCGTCGTTACAACGCTTACCGATTTGGCGGATTTTGCCCGCTCCATTGGCGGCGACCTGGTTGACGTTCGCAGCCTGGCGACCGGCGTCGAAGACACCCACGGGGTGCCGATGAAACCGAGTTTCGTGCCGGAAATGAACCGGGCTGACCTGATGATTCTGGTGGGATTCGATTGCGAGCACGCCTTTCTTCCCGCGCTTCTCGAGGCCAGCAAGAACCCGCGTATTCAGCCGGGCAAGCCCGGATATGTCGACTGTTCCAGAGGGATTGTCCCTCTCGACATTCCCAAATCGACCGATCATACCGAGGGGGATGTTCACCCTTACGGCAATCCGCACTATATGCTTGATCCGGTACTGGCAAAGACTGCTATCGCGAACATTTATAACGCCCTGGTGGCATTCGCGCCGCAGCATAAAGCGGAATTCACGCGTAACCGCGACGCGTATCTCGCTGAACTTAATGCTAGGATTATTGAATGGGAGAAAGCGGTCAAACCGCTCAAAGGAACGAAGTTCGTATCCTATCACGAGCACTGGCCTTACTTCGCGGAGCGCTTCGGTTTGAACTACTTCGGTACGATTGAAATTAAACCGGGTATCGACCCGACCGCCCGTTACATTCAGGAATTGGTCACGGCGATGAGGGCGGAGCATGTTTCTATTGTTGTGCGCGAGCCGCAGTTTCCTGAAAAAGTGCCCAAACGGATCGCTGAACAAACCGGCGCAACCATGATAACGCTCCCCATCATGCCGGGCGGCGTGCCGCATACGGAAACGTACATCAAAATGATGGACTACATTATTCATACCATGGTTAACGCCGTGCAATCGAGAAAATAAAAATATAGGAGGACGTGTCCGTCCGCAGTTCCCGGGCGGACACGTAAAAAATCATGAATGAACCGCTTATTATTCTGGACAATCTGAGCATCGGCTATAATAGCCAGGCGGTGCTGTCCGGCATTTCGCTTTCTATTGCCCGTGCCAGCTTTACAGCTATTCTCGGCGCCAATGGCTCCGGAAAATCGACTCTGATTAAGACGATACTTGGATTGCTTCCCCCCGTCGCGGGCTGCATTAATACCGACACGCCTGCCGCGCCTCTAAAGTATGGTTATGTCCCTCAGGCTTTTCAGTTCGATTCAATTTATCTGCTTACGGGGTTCGCCGTCGCCCTGATGGGCGTTTACGGCCGGGTCCGGCCGGGCCGTATCGTACCGTCAGGCGAACGCGCCTTCACGCACGAATGCCTGCGCGCTGTCGGCGCGGACGAATTTGCCCACCGGCGCTTTGCCGAACTCTCCGGCGGCCAGAAACAGCGAGTGCTCATTGCCCGCGCCCTGACCATGCGTCCCGATGTCCTGGTGCTGGATGAACCTACCGTGGGCGTGGACCGTGAAGCGAAGGATTTGATGCTGGAATTCATTTCGCGGATCAACAAAGAAAGAAAGATTACGGTCCTTCTCGTCACGCACGATTTCGCCGCGGTGCGTGATTATGCCGGGCAGGTCATCTGGCTTCACGGAGGCAAGATGTCTCTCGGTTCAACGCACGAACTTTTAACGCCCGAAAGAATGGCGGAAATCATTGAAACGGG
Organism: Smithella sp.; assembly: GCA_035524255.1. Lineage (GTDB taxonomy): Bacteria > Desulfobacterota > Syntrophia > Syntrophales > Smithellaceae > Smithella. Next base: position 128,660 of record DATKPG010000041.1, read on the forward strand.
GGTGGCCTGACATGGACATAATTTATCAGATTTTCTCACCTGATTTTCTGTTACGCAATTCGATATACACCAGTGTGCTCGTTGGTCTTGCCTGCCCGCTCGTCGGTGTGTTTCTCGTCATGCGAAGGCTGGTGTTCATGGGCGTGGCGCTGCCTCAGATTTCTTCAACAGGCGTTGCTGTCGCTCTTTCACTTCCATTGTGGTTCGGATTTCATCCGTCCGAACACGGGTCGCACAGCGTGCACATGCTCGCGTTTGCCGGTTCTATTACATTTTCCCTGATCGCGATCCTTACGCTGGCGTTTTTGGAACGGCGCGGGCGCGGACAACCTGAAGGACGTCTCGGCACCGCGTACGTTGTAGCCGCGGCGTTGAGCATCCTGCTTTTGTCAAAAAATCCTTATGGTGAAATCGGTTGGCTCGATATGCTCAAAGGAGAAGTCATCACCATCTCCAATTTCGATCTCGGACTAACGGCCGCCGCGCTGACGCTCATCGTCGCGGCACTGGGGGTATTCCATAAAGAATTGTTCCTTGTCTCGTTCGATCGCGAGATGGCGATGATACTGCGCAAGAACGTCGTTTTCTGGGATGTGCTGCTCTATTTACTGATCGGACTGACCGTTTCGATATCAGTGCTCAGCGTCGGTCCCCTGATCGCGTTCGGATTTCTTCTGATTCCCGCTTTGACGGCGCACAAGATTGCCCGCAACATGCGCCAGTTTGCGATACTGGCACCTTTGATCGGCGGCGTGACTGCTTTCTTTGGTTTTTGCATCGCTTATAAATTAGATTTGCCTGTCGGTCCAACGGATGTTGTCCTTCTGGGAGCGCTTTACGCGGGCATCTGGATGATTGCCGGGATTATTCCTCGCATAGGATTGCGACGCACAACATAATGTCCAATCTGTTATGCCGCGATATGGTCGCAAATTGTAAAAAATGGCTGAACTCCGGCCTGAGATGTGATACAGACCACGAATATTGATAATGACTTGTGTGTTTTGAGATCACGCACGCGGAACCGGAGGTAATTCGTTTTGAAAAACAACATCACAACACTCAATGAGTTTGACGGGACAGCCCTTCTTCGGGAGGCGGGAATCCCTGTCATTGAAAGCATTATGGTTAATAATAATCAGGAGGCTGATGCAGCGGCAGGCAGGCTTGGCTTCCCCGTCGCGCTGAAGATTTGTTCGGATGCCGTGCCCCATAAGACCGACAGAGGCGGCGTCGCGCTAAATATTAAAGATATGCCGTCACTGGATAAGGCTCTCCGGGAGATGAGCCAAAAATTTTCCGATGTGCCTCATGCTTTTTTAGTGCAGAAGATGGCGCGGCCGGGCACCGAGCTGATTTTGGGCGCGAGGCGCGATGCCGTGTTCGGGCCGGTGGTGCTCGCGGGCATCGGCGGAATCTTCACCGAAATATTCCGCGACACGGCCATTGATCTTGCTCCGGTCGATCACGGAGACGCGCGCGCGATGCTTGGGCGCTTAAGGGGCGCCGCGCTTTTCCACGGCTACCGCTCGCAGGAGCCTTTGGATATTGACGCGATCGCGGACGCGGTCGCGGCGCTCTCCCGGCTGATATCCGACCGCCCCGACATTCTTGAAATCGATGTAAATCCTTTCATAGCGAATTCTGACGGGGCCGTGGCCGTGGACGCGCTGGTGCGGTTAGACCATAGCCACGCTAAGTCTTCCCGAAAAAGATTCGAGACCGAAACCGTATCTCCGTTTTTCAATCCGGCATCCATCGCGATTATCGGCGCATCTCGAAGTCCCGGCAAAGGCGGCAACATCATCCTGCGCAATTTGCAGCGCGCCGGTTTCAGGGGGGCCATTCATCCCATCAATCCAACGGTCAAAGAAATTTTAGGCATGCGCGCCTATCCCAGAGTGTGCGATGTGCCGACACCTGTGGAGCTGGCCATGATCGTGATTCCTAAAGTTGCGGTGCCGGAAGCCCTGCAGGACTGCGAAGCCAAGGGCGTCACCAACATAATACTGAGCACCGGCGGCTACTCGGACGCGGGTGAAACAGGGGCAGGGGAGCAAAAAGTCATCATCGGGCAGGCTCAAAGCGCGGGCATCAGGATCATGGGACCCAACAGTATCGGCACGCTAAACCCGGCCGCGGGCATGGCCACATCCATCGTGGGCTTAGAGCCTATCAAGACAGGCGGTGTGTCGATCATCGGCCAGTCGGGCGTATTTTCGTCAGGCTGGGCGCGATGGATAGCCGATACCAAACCATTCGGCCTTGCCAAGGTGGCCTGCATCGGCAACAAGGGAGACATCAACGAAAGCGATCTTCTGGAATACCTAACCGATGACGCGGCGACTTCAACCATCGGCATGTACCTCGAAGGCGTCATTGACGGACGGCGTTTCATCAGGGCCGCCGATAAGGCCTGCAGAAAAAAACCGGTGGTGGTCATGAAAGCCGGACGCAGCGAGGCCGGAGCGGCCGCCATTGCCTCCCATACCGGATCGCTTGCCGGATCGGACGCGGTATTTGACGCTGTCTGCCGCAGGACAGGTCTTGTGCGGACGCATAATCCCGACGCGTTTTTTGATACCTTATCCGCCTTTGAAAAGCTTCCCCTGCCGCGGGGGAACCGCATGGGCGCTTTTTCCATCACGGGCATGGGATGCGTCGCCGCCACGGATTCCGCCGAGGAATACGGCATTGTCCTTCCGCCTTTGAGCCCCGCAACACTCAAGAAACTGGGTGAGGTCATGCCTTCATGGGCCCCGGTGCGCAATCCCATCGACACCTGGTCGGCCATCGAACAGCACGGTTCGAAAAAGACCGCGACCCACATGGCTCGCAGCCTCTTGGATCAAAAGGACATGGACGCGTTACTGATTATTCTGGTGCTTATGCCGGAGAGCATGTTCGACATCGCGGAAGCATTTGCCGACATTATCGGCTCTCATCCTGAAAAGCCGGTATTCGCCAGCTACTACGGCGGCACGGCCAGGGAAATCGGCCACATCCACGAAGGATTTGCCGCCCTCGGCGTGCCGTGTTATCCCACGCCGGAGCGCGCCATGTTCGCCTTCGGGCGCATGGTGGAATACGCGCGGCACCGCGGCATCATCCGCAAACAGCCTTAAGGGTTAATGGGCTTTTGAATCCCGATGGTGATGAATAAAATAGAAAAATGATCAATCCCGACAATTTATGGATGATTCGGCTGTCAGCGAACGGTCAATCAGCGCCTTATTGTATGCCGCGAAAATATCTCTTCTGGAGAGTATTCCGATAATCTTTCTCGGATTATTCTTATCCACCACCGGCAGTTGTTCGATATTTTTGAAGCCGATCTTTTTTAATGCCGTGTCCAGATTATCCTGACTCGTTACGGTAATGATTTCCGCGGTGGCCAGATCCTTCGCGATAATAAGGTCATCCAGACACTGATCAAAAATGATTTCTTTAAAATCCTGAAATGTCAGGATTCCCGTCAGCAATCCCTGCTTATCAACAACCGGAAAACTTGAATGCTTGCTTCCCATGGTATATTTTATCAGGTCTTTGAGAGGCATATCTTCTGGCACGGTTTCTATGGCGCGGGTCATCGCGCTTTCAACACGGAGGGCTTTCATAATATTTTCTTCTTTTCCCTCATGGATATTCACGCCCCGGCGGATAAGTTTTAACGTGTAGATAGATTCTTTCTTCAACTGGCTCGCGAAAACGGAAGCAATGATACACGAAATCATCAGCGGAAGGATGATTCGATAATCCCCCGACATTTCAAAAAGAATGAGAATCGCTGTGATCGGGCCGTGAGTCGTCGCCGCCACGACCGCGCCCATGCCCACGAGGCTGTAGGCTCCGGCCGTTGCCGTTGATGAAGGGAAAAGGGTATGCGCCAGATAACCGAAGGCGCCGCCGGTCATCGAGCCGATAAACAGAGAGGGAGCAAATATTCCTCCAGAACCGCCTGAGCCGATCGTCAGGGAAGTGGCGATGATCTTCATGAATATCAGGGATAAAAGGATAAGCCACGGCAGTTTGTTTGCCAGCGCGAGATCAATGCCATTGTAGCCGACACCGAAAACATGGGGCAGGAAGATGCCTATCGCTCCGATCATCAGGCCGCCGATTGCCGCTTTGGTATAGGCCGGAACTTTCAGATTGTCAAAAAGGTCTTCCGATTTATAAAGCGTAACCGTAAACAGCACGCCCGCCAAACCCGCGACGATGCCGAGCAGCATATACAGGGGAATTTCGGAAATACTTACCAGGGCATAACCGGGCGTTAAAAACGCGGGATAATTTCCCAGATAAGCCCTGGAGATGATGGTTGCCATGACAGAAGACACCACAATCGGACTGAACGTCATCACACCAAAGTCGCCGAGAATGATCTCCATGGCGAACATGACGCCGGCAATGGGAGCGTTAAAGGTCGCGGCAATGCCCGCGGCGGCGCCGCACGCGACAAGCGTTCTCATCCTGTCGGCCGATACCTTAAGAATCTGGCCGAAACCCGAGCCTATTGCCGAACCGATGTGAACGATCGGTCCCTCTCTTCCCACGGAACCGCCGGAGGCGATACTGATGGCCGAGGCAAAGGTCTTGATCAGCACGATTCTTTTTCTGATCACGCCGCCCTTTAAGGCGACAGCTTCCATTACCTCGGGAACGCCGTGTCCTTTCGCCTCGCGCGCGAAAAAGTAAACAAGCGGTCCGACAATCATGCCGCCGATGATCGGGGGAATCAGCCTCGCGTACCAGGGCAGGGACAAGGCATACTCTAAAAAATTGCCTCCCTTGAATTTGAAAAAAAGCAACTGGAAAAAACTGATCAGCCACCGGAAAGCGACCGCGCCGTATCCGCCGAGGACGCCGACGGTCATGGCCATAATGATCATAACAACATGTTCATTGGCCAGGTACTGGTTAAATGCCGTTTGTATCTTTTTTTGATTCATGCAACAACAATACGCGTGACTGGTTTATTACAGGGAATTTGCTTTTTATATTGCGCCGCGGCAACCGGTAAAATCGCCTGCAAATATTTCGCCGGAAGAACCGCGGGGAGAAGAGAAACAGCTATCACTTTTTTATTGATTCCTCCTGCGGCTTGTCCGCCTTTGTTTTCTTTTTAGGCAAATTTACTTCCGAGGAAAGAATGAGTTTCGGCGGAATTTTCTGAGCGCCGAATATTTTCACAAACTGCCTCATGCTCCGGTCTATTCCAAGGATATTGTTTGAAGAAAGGCCCTCCAGTCCCGCGACGAGCAGTCCCTGGGCAACTTCCGGCGCGGATTTTACCAGATCATTTCCTTTCTGAGTTAATTCAATCCAGACAACGCGCCGGTCATCTTCACACCGTCTTCTTTTTACCAGCTTATGGATTTCCAGCCTGTCGATGATCCCGACCACCGTCGCGGGGTGAAGATATAACCGGCCCGCCAGGTCGGAAACTTTGATGGGGGAATGTTCATTAATTACTTTTATGGCCCAGAGCTGGGGACTTGTCAAACCGGTTTCACTTTCAACTTTCTTGGACTGTTCATTCAATATCTGGAATATTCTCCGCAAATTATCAACGATATTGGATATTTTTGCGTTTCTGTCATTCATGCGCCGCTCCCCCTTAAAAAAAGCTTGCATTTTTATTTCGTCCAATATAATAAGGACACAAATGATTTGCATACAAATCATTAATGAGTATTATAGCAGGCTGTTAGCATGATTAATTATAAAAGTACAGAACAATTTATTTAAGCTATATTTTAATGAATCATGAGAAAATATTTCATAGATAATATGTTGTCAGGACGTTTCGGGGTTTATAAACAGCTATGAGACAGGTCATCGAGTTTATATCCGCGAAGTTTACGGACGCAGTCTGTATGATGAATATTTCTTCAGGACGGCTGATTTTATTAATGATATCTTTTTTTATTATTTTTTTTCATAAGCTGATGATGGCTTGCGGTACAAACTTTTTGAATAACAGGAATTAGACAAATATTAATATTTGCCAATCAATTAATAGAAGGAGAAAAAGACATCGTATGCGAAAAAAATATTTAATAGCCGTTTTATTTGTAGCGGCCTGTGCCGTAATAACAGCGGGATGCACGAGCAAACAGTTAACCAAAGGCGATGGAGGGGCTCCGGCACAAAATATGTCATCGGCGGAGCGTCAAAACATGGATAACAAAAACATCAATTCAACAGGGCAGCAAAATGCCAATGCCGAAACGACAGGAATAAATAACGCCGGGGAAACATCCTCCGAAGCGCGAAAAGGAAAAGAAGACCTTGAAGATATCCATTTTGACTTTGACAAATACAACATACGCCAAAATGACAGAACGATTCTCTCCCGCGACGCGGCCTATCTTTTAAAACATAAGAGAGTGGGAATTGTCATTGAAGGGAACTGCGATGAAAGAGGCACTGCGGAATATAACATGGCTCTGGGGGAAAAAAGGGCTGATGAAGCAAAAAAATATCTTGTAAATCTGGGTGTTGAAACTAAAAGAATAAAGACTGTCAGCTACGGCAGTGAAAAACCGTTGGATCCGGGGCATGATGAAGAGGCGTGGGCGAAAAACAGGAGAGATCACTTTGCCGCTAATTAGCGTTTATGAAAAGTGAGCTGTAGATGCAACTACGGGAATATTTAAAGGCGCGGAGGATGAAAGGCAACGCCCTTCTTGTTTTACATCCTCTTAGCGCCTGTTCCCGTAAAAGACGCGATGAATTACTGAGGCTGTTTAATGAAATGTAAATCATTGATTATCCTGTTATTATGTTTCGATGATTAATTTTTAAATTTAATTTATTTTTTTAATAAATGAGAGTAAGATACATATGAAGAGAAATATAGGTCTGATCATCATAACGCTATTTGTTTTTGTCTGGAGTAACGGTGCAATAGCCGCGGACAGGGCGGATAAAATCGGCTTTATCAACCTGAGGCAAATCATGCAAAATTCCAATGCCGGCAAAAAGGCCACGGATGAGTTTAAAAATTATTACGATAAGAAAACTCAGGATATCAAATCGGCGGAAAATGAATTAAAGACCATGAAGTATGAACTGGATAAACAAAGCGACATCATGACGCAAAGCGCGAAAAGTGAAAAAGAATCCGCTTACCAGAAGAAATTGCGCGATTATCAACTGCTGGTAAATGACACGAATGAAGAGCTTAAAAGGCGTGATCAGGAAATGACTCGAAAGATGATGCCGCAAATTATGAAAGTTGTCAGCTCCCTGGCCGAAAAAGGGAAATACGCTCTTGTCCTCGATATGGCAACCATGCCGGTGCCCTACTATGACAAGAAAAACGATTTTACGGATAAAGTCATTGACGAATATAATAAATCCGCTAAATAGAGCTATAAGCGGTGTAGTTCGTTTAGAGGTTGTATTAAATAAATGGATTTTTAAAAATTATTGTAAAAGGAGAAGAGAGAAGGTATGCGAAAAAAACATTTGATGATTGTCTTATTGATGGTAATTTGCGCGGTAATGATGGCCGGATGTTCCGGAAAGATGTTCACAAAGAGTCAGGGACCGTCTCCCGAAAAGATGGTGGCCAGGCCCGGTGATTTGCCCGCCTTAGTAGTAGACCAGAGAATTGATAGCTGCCCCGGCTGTCCGCCTGCCGCGAAGGGCACAACCGCCGCGGTCAACAAGAAAGACAAGTTTGCCAAAGCCGACAAATTTGAAAAGGAAAATCTGGAACTCGCTATGAGTGTGGAGTTTGAGTTCGCGAAACATTTTGTGAGAGAACAGTATCACGATGGTCTTAAAAAAGTAGCCGATTCGATGAAAGAAAACCCCGGCACAAAGGCTATCCTTAAAGGCCATACGGACAATGTCGGTTCAAAAGCCTATAATTTGCGTCTGTCCAAAGTTCGCGCCAACAGTGTAAAACTGTATTTGGTAAAAGAGTTCGGCATCAATAAATCCCGCATTGCCACGTTCGGTTATGGATTCAGCAAGCCCGTTGCCGACAATAGCACGGAAGAGGGACGCCAGAAAAACCGCAGAGTCGAAATTTATATTAAAGGAACAGCAAAGTAAATTTATACCGGGTTCATGATAAAATAACGAAGGCCTCATAATTGTTGGATCATTGTGAGGCCTTTTTTTACTGCCCAAAATATTCGCCGCGCGCGACGCTGGCATAAAGAGCACGCGTGCGATTAATTTATGAGTGATGACGGGTACTTCAATGAAATTCAAAATAAAGTTAATAATTTTAATGCTTGTTTTGTGCTGTTTCTTTTTGCGTCTGTCCGCGGCCAGTGGAGAAGACCGCGTGCCTGATCTTAAGGGAAAGTGGCGCGGGACAGCCTTTTTATACGCCAACGAAAAAGGGATCAGCGCCTCAAACAAGAATATCAATCTGGTTATATTAAAACAGTCCGGATATGATTTCAGCGGAAACATAGAAATATATGATAAAGGCACGATACTGCTGCGCGGGTTTACAGGTTATTTGAATAAGCGTGATAAGTATATCTGGTATTTCTGCATTGTCACAGACAGAGGCAATGTGGATATCGGATACCTTATAACGGAAAATAAAATGAAAGTGAATCTCAGAGCTTTCAGCCCAAATACTGACGTGGCTGTATGCAGTCTGACAAAAGAAGAGTCTTCGCCGGATTGACATGAATGTCCCAATTTCCTGCCGCGGGACTGTTTCTGGATTAAAATTCCCGCAATGGCCGCTTTTGTGCTCCTCTTTTTAGATGAAATTTTTTGATTGAAATATTTTTCTGTTTATTGTCAAATTCAGCACACGCTGTGAAATTTTATTATGTTCAACAAAAAAGGGGGAAGATTATGAACAAATATTTACGTACGGTGATGGTTTGCATGGTTATCTTCAGTTTTCTGGCGTTAATGCCCGCGGGCGCCGCGGCGGCAGGTGACTGGAAGCTGGCGATACAGAAGGACGGCATTGACGTCTCCACAAGGCCTGTTAAAGGTTCGGATTTTGATGAATTTATGGGTGTGACCGAAATTGACGTACCCATCGGCGTCGTTGTAGCGGTGCTGACGGACATCCCCGCGGGAACACAGTGGATGGCGGATTGCAAAGAGAATCGGGAAATCCGCAAAATCGACGATCATACCTCCGTGCAATATAATGTGACAAAGCTTTCATGGCCGGTATCGGACAGAGAGGCGCTAGTCCTTGTCACCGAAAAGAAGGATGAAAAAACCGGAACAATCACCTACGCGTTTCATGAGACAACCGATCCTTCCGTGCCGGTGGGAAAAGGCAATGTCAGGATGCCGGAAATCAGCGGCCAATGGGTGCTGACACCAATCAATCCAAATCGCACAAAAGTTATCTATACCGTAAAGAGTAATCCGGGCGGCTCTATTCCGAAATCTTTAGCCAACATGAAGAGCAAAGACATCCCCTACAACACGTTGATGGGGCTAAAGATGATGGTCAAAAAAGATAAATATAAAATGGCGGCAAAATAGGTTTTAAACAAACAGGCAGTAAACAACAATTAAACGATAAATAAATTACAATGAGGGGCTCTATGAAACTGAAATACTGGATTCCGTTTTTTCTTTTTATCATACCGACTCCCATTATTACCTACTTCATGTGGGCAAGTGAGGTATGGAAACCATACCCGAAAGAGGAGTTGACCAGCATCATTGGATTATGCGTGATGTACTTCTTTATCTTTGTCACCTATTGGAACGGTTTGCGTACAGTTTTAAAAGACGTCAAATCTTAAAGCTCTTTGTAATGGATGGCCGACCGGACGGTTTCCCGCCGGGGAGCCGTTCATTACACGCAATGCCTCCGGCGCATGGCAATATTCGTGCGTTTTTTTATCAGTAAATCCCCTTTTTCATTTTTGCAATTTTGTGCTAGATTGCAATCTATAATCGTTAAACATGTCAAAACATTAAGGGGTCTATTATGAAAAAAGTCATACTGCTTTTTATCTCGCTTATATTGCCCATCTGTTTTGCCGGTCAGGTTTACGCGAAAATTGTATTTTCTATTGATGTCCAAAAGACCATGGACAAGCAGACCCCCGATAAAAAAATAACAAAAGAAAAAAGCCAGTCAAAAATGCAGTTGGAGATCGGTGATAACTATTTCAGCTCTGATCAAAATGGCGTCAGGCATATATTCGACTTTGACCATAAGAGAATATTTGTTATGAATTTATCCGGTAAATTATATTTTGATGATTCTCTGTTCTCATATGTCGGCTTTAAAGCACATGAATTTCAAAACAGACTTGCGATGAGTCAGGCGCTGTCAAAGGCCGGGATTACAAATAATCCGATGTTGCCCGTTTTCAGTGAACATCTGTTTTCAATGCGGCAAAAAAATGAAAAATCCGGGTTGTCTCAAGTATTAAAAAATGATTCTGTCTATTTCTATGCGGCGGATAAAGAGCTGTTCTCATATAGCAAACAGGGTGAACAGGTATCCCCTGAAAATAAAATAATGTTTGTTAAGTTCATTCGATATGTTTTTGGAGGACATCCGCAAATACTTGGACAGCTTCTGTCCGACAATATCATTCCCGGGTCAATTAACATCTACCTGCCTGATTTGAGTCCCAGAAGCGTCGAATTAAAAATATCACCCGTTAAAACCACGTCGCAAAGAGCCTATTCGCTCAAAGGCTATACACCGGGTGTATGGAACGACGAGGAAGACCCTTTTATCAGGTTTCTAAACGATATAAAATATTCAAAAACGATAAATCTCGAACATCATCTTGCCATGCTGCAAACCAAAGCCAATGAATATTACAACAGCGGAGATTATCTGGACGCGATGCTCGCTTATCTGGAATATAACCTGGCATCAGGTCTGCCGTTTCCGCCCGCGTTTCAGGAGCAAAAGGCAACAATAGTAAAGGATGAGAAGGTCAAAGAATTATTGACCGTCCTGGGTGACGTAAGCAAAGAAAACGCGAAAAACGATCTTGTTATCCTTCAGACGTTACAGAGCTCGGCGAAGCACTACGGACATGTCATAAAAATAACTGAAGCCGATATGCAAATTAAACTTGGCAAACATCAGGAAGCAAAAAAACTTTTTTATGAAGCGCTTAAAGCAAGTCCTCATATAACAGGCGCTTACAAAGATCTCGGCGATCTTTATTATAGTGAATACAGCGACCTCATGGCCTGGCGCTGCTGGGATGTTGCCCGTAAAATCGCGCCGACGCACGTGATGCTGATTCCCATCAATGAATTTGAGGCAAAGCTCGTCAAAGAGTGCCCGGAATTTTTCTGAGGGATGAGGGATAATACAGTCAATTCAACCCGTCGCTCAGCGCCGGCATAAATTCTTTCATGAAAGCGCGGACAAGCAGATAGCCGCATTTCCATTTTTTATCTTTTTATGCATGAGTACAAATGGAAATCAGCAGTCAATGTTCTTGACACGCGAGGTTGATTTGCCTATATTTCCGGAACAGCAATATCTTATCAATGCGTGAAATTTTATCAATTGATGAAGGAGCCTCAATATGATGAAAAAGGTGTTTTTCGTATCATTTGCTTTAGCGGCTGTAGCCTAAACTCCTGCGCCACCCTGGAGAAAGAACACCGTGCGGTTCAAATTCCCGAAATGTCGGCAGGTGACGTTAAATCCTGTCAATTTCTCGGCAAGATTGACGCGGAAATATATTCTATTGCCGGGAGTACCATGGATAATTTTATTGCCTCGGCCAAGCAGCGGGCGAAAATGCAAGCTCTTGATATGGGAGCAACCGGTGTAGTATTTGACAAACTCGGAGGAGTTGGTTCCACATTAACCGGTAAAGCTTATAAGTGTCATTAATGAGCCGGTAAACAGGTACCAAAGCGCCCTGTTATAAAGGCATCAATTCAGGGGATAGTACACTTAATCATCCGTCTTCCGGTATTTTTCTGGTTTCAGCCCCTAATTAAGTATAATGTCCCCCGAATTACCCAAGACGTTAAATGAGGGCCAGGCTGTAAGTTTTGATGTTGTCGAAGGCAAAAAAGGTTAGGAAGCGGAAAACGTTAAACCGGTCTAGTTTTTGTTGTAAACTAAAAAAAATGAGCACTGTGTGTAGAGAAATCTACCGGAGTGCTTTTTTTATATGTCCTAACCCCTCTCATTGTCTTTAAAGACAGTGTCAAATTAAGTCGTTGTATCTGTTGTTGACTTTACCTGCAATTATTCAGTAATGTGCAGTTGTCAAAATTGAGGATTTCGGGGTGAAAATTGCAACAAAAAGCTGATCCGGAGCGGCCCCCAGCGCCTCGATCGGCTCTAGCAACTAGTTAAACCTATTTCAGAACATCAACTGAAAAGGTTTTGACGAATTTTTCAAATTGCAGCCTCTCCAAATATTTCCGAACTTCATCTCTGGTGGCCATAAATTCCGGTGGAATCGTATTGAAATGAAAATTCCAATTACAACAGATAAATCCACTGCGATCAATGATTGCAGTCTTAACTTCCGAACCTATAACGTATGTGATCGCATATGCCGCATAGTCATTATAGACAATATAATTGAAGCGCTTTATATGCTTAGATGCACTCCTATATTTTTGAAACATAGATATATTTAATAAAGTCGGATGAGTAACAGTTTCACATTTTGCTACCTTATGGGACAGAACAATATAAATTTCTATATTATATGGGGAGATGAATTCAGGCTCAAAATTATCCGCACCAAGTGTCAGTTGTGAGTATGGTTGTGTTTCTATACATATTGATTCAAGGGGCTTAAGAACAATAGGCGGATCGAATCTGTCTATTTCCCATGTAATTTCTCGATCCATAACGGCAAAGATTGCAAAGACTGTAAGCGCTTTATCCTTTTGGTTCATTAGAACAATTTTGTTTATTCTTGGTGCTACAATTCTCTGGTGTTGTGTTGTATATGATGCCGTAACTTTTATACCTATTTTTTTCCATGCTAAATAGAGCGAAAGTGGGAAAATAACTAAACCCGGAACTATTTTTAGAAATTCTTGAACTGAAAATACTAATTCGTTCATGGTTTATTCCTATATGTTTAACGTTGAATTGAGCCGGCGCTTAGCGATCGGCTGGATTGCTTATGCTTTGTGTCTTTGTTTATCATGCCAGAAATTTTCCATTTCCGTTTCATAATCATCAAACATATTACAGGTATTACTTATTAATTCAATAATGCTTTCTAAGGATTCAGTGGTAAACTGAATATATTCATGAGTGATGCCTTTTGAATTTATTTTTAGTTTACATCTAGTATATCCATCATCATATGCACTTTTCCAGTCTGCATGAACTACTTGATTCCTGAGATTTCCTGCTAAAATGAGATTCTTCGTTAGTTGATCAAGAATGGTGATCTTTTTACATGCAGTGTTTTGTAGTTCAAGTAAAAACCTTTTAAACATATCAACTTTAGATGAATAATTCATATTGTAGATAACCAATAAGCCTTGTGCATCTGAACGTTCATTAATTAAATTACAAAGGGATTCATTTAATAAGTTTTCCAAAGTATTAAAGCTGTGAACAATATATCCAATAAGAGGCGCAGTCTCTTCTAAAAAATCTTCACTTGCGCCGCTTAAGTTTGTTGTTTGAAATGCATATTGTTGGATGGGAATTTCTTTTTTCTTCATGTTAATTTCTCACATAACGAAAAAATCAGCAGGAGCGTAGCGATCGGCTGGATTGGTTTTGTTATTTCACTCTTTCATTATCATCAGCGGCACTGATCAAGAGCATGCAGGTTTTGGAACTGCTGCCCGTTTCTATTAGCTTGTATCTGTATGGCTTCGATTCCCATCTTCGATTTGGGCTGGTAAGCGCCCTGCCGAATTCTAGTGCCGTACAGATATATCTCTTGACACCATCCTTAGGTACTGATTCATTGCATCCAAGATTTTGAATGTCTTTCTTCTCTTTATTATTTGAACCAGCGTTTAATGAAACAACGTCAAAGACTTCACAACGTATGGTAACGCGATTATTGCCATCAATCATGACCAAATCATTACCGCTAGATTCGTCACTAGTCGAAGGATGGCATTCGAGTATAAAGTAACCTTGGTTCTCTGGCTGCGCAGCAAACCATTCTATTCCATCTATCAAACGCTCAACGGTCGCAGCGATATTGATTACCTCGACAAGTTTCTCTTCGGTTTTGCCGATGAGGTTGGGAACATTATCATAGTTGAGTTTAACGGGCAAGCGCTTCACAGATGCTCCCCAGTGATATTCATCCAATTCTGATGCAGTAATCGCTGCCTTTGCCCGTGAAACAAGAAATCGATGCGCTTCGCGAAGGCTTAGCAGTGCTTCTTCGAACGTTACATTTTTGAATGGCTCAATTACATGGGGCATAATGACCTCAAAGAAATAATGGCCATAACCAGCCGCGCTACTTTTTGCGTCAGCTGAATTAGCCTATTTAGGTCTTTACTTCACATGACGATTTTAAATTTAGTAATTGGATTTGCATGAACGGCAAAATCTGTGATCAACAACCTTTTCACCGTCATCAACCTTTTCATTACTCAAGCGTAATAGATTCTTATCTCTATCCCAACAAAGCTGACAAAACGGACCATCTAACTTCTCCTCATTCTTTTGCCAGTAAACACCATCTTGATAAATGAGACCATTCTTATCTTTTGCAGATATTGAATGTAATTTTAATTCATCGCTAGCTTTTATGAGTTGATTGACTTTATCCTGATATGACGCAGCTGATTCTTTTGGAATTTGAAGTGAGCTGGTCTGGGAAAATCGGACAGTGACATAAGTGGAAAAAACTGCTCTATAATGCAAGAAGAAAGAAAAAGAGGAGGAAGCGTTATATGAGCAAACGACCCAGACGGAATCATGCCCCGGCATTCAAGGCCAAAGT
>DATKPG010000042.1:0-132088 GCA_035524255.1 Smithella sp.
TTCAGTCCACCATGCCGTCTTAAATGATTATATTCAAATTATAATCACTTGTTGCTCATTTTCCATTTGTCACTCATTTGGCCTTTTTCTGTCTTTACTTATTATACCAAAAGAGTTACCTAATTAGTGAGCATTAACAACCGTCCCGGATCACGGATTATTTTTGCAATGACATCCGCTTATTTCATGCGCCAGGCGGTTTTGAAGCCGTCGCGTACCGCGTTCGCGATGCGGCCGACCTTTCGGGCATCACCGACGGTGTAAATTCTCTTATAGTACGGATGGAGTTCTTTGGCAAGCTTGTCGTTGCTGATTACACCCATGGAAAGAACAACATGATCTATCTTTTCTTCCCTTTGCCGCCTGTTTTTTGTATTTTCCAGAATAACGCTGTCCGGGGTTATTGAAACGAGTTTGTGGCGAGGCAGATATTCAACTTTGTAATCGGCAAGCCGCATCATCACGTCGTCCAGGTTCTGTGTATTGGCGTCCGGCCCGATTTTTTTCATCATTTCCACAACGACGATGCGGTTCCCGTCCTCGGCTAATTTTTCAGCGGTTTCCAGACCACTCAGGCCGGAACCGATTACAGCCACCCGTTTACCTTTCAGTTTTACTTTGCCGTTTAAGATTTCCGTGACGGTGCAGACGTGGGGCTGGCTTGCACCATCGATGGGCGGGACGATGGATCTGCCGCCCGTTGCCACGATGACAGCATAAGGATCAAGCGCCTTGATTGTCTCTGGCGTGGCTTCGGTATTGAATCTTATATCGGCTCCGTTTTTCACGGCGGCATGATGCAGGTCGGTAAAACACCAGTTGATTTTTTCTTTTTTAGGCGCTTTGTTGGCTAATTGCAATTGGCCACCCACAAAAGCGTTTTGCTCCAGGACGATGGGTTTGAATCCGCGAAGTCCCGCGATCTCAGCGGCCGCGAGTCCCGCCGGCCCCGCACCGATTATTGCGACGACCCGGCCTTCGCCGTCTCTTTGAGGATGGGCTAATTTGCGCTCGCGCCCAAGGCGCGGGTTAACCGCGCATTCGAGCGGCTTGCCGGCAAGGGCGTTCACCGCGAGGGATTCGAAGCACCACAGGCAGTTGATACAGCGCTTGATGCCCTCTTCATGGCCTTCACCGACTTTTCGCGTCCATTCCGGATCTGCCAAATGCGGCCTTCCCAGGCAGACAAAATCCTGAATCCCTTCCCTGATCTGAGTTTCGGCCTGATCGGCACTGCGAATCAGGTTAGCGGCCAGAATGGGAATGCTGACATTTTCTTTAACGGCCATGGCCAGATTGCTGCGCCAGCCGGGCTCGTAGGACATCGGTTCCAGCCAGTAATTCATGGTTTCGTAATTGCCGGAGCTGACATCAATGGCGTCGACGCCGGCTTTTTCCAGGCGCCTGGCCATCTCCACGCCTTCGGCAAGTTCGATGCCCTGGTCCGGTTTATTGATGCAGCGATAAAATTCGTCAACGGACAGCCGCACGACAATCGGAAAATGCTGCTCGCATTTATCGCGTATGCCCCGGATGATCTCCAGAAGGAAACGCATGCGGTTTTCCAGCGATCCTCCGTATTCGTCCTTGCGCCGGTTGGTATAAGGACTTAAAAACTGCTGAATGAGATAGCCGTGCGCGGCGTGTAATTCAATGCCGTCGGCGCCTGTCTTGAGAACGCGATACGCGGCCCTGATAAAATCATTAACCAGGCCCCTGATTTCCCATTTTTTCAGCGCCCGGGTTTTCTGTTTGGAATATTCGCAGGCCACGGCTGACGGCGCGACAACGGAAGGCACCAGTGGCGTCCCGGAAAGTTTCTGCATCGCGGGCGCCATCTTGAAAAAATGTTTCCAGTAACCGGGCCAGAGGCGGCCGATCAGTTCCATCATCGGCCAGAATTCAATCATGAGCGAATTGCTCTGGCGGCCGGGATGGTGCAGCTGGCAAAAAATTTTCGTGCCGTGGGCATGCACGCGATCAACCATGTGGGCAAAGGGTTTTATGTGGTCGTCGCTTGTCATGGACAGCTGACGCGGCAGAACAGCGCCGTGTCTCGCGTTGACACGCGTAATGCCGGTGATCAAAAGCCCTATGCCGCTGCGCGCCCTTTCTTCATAGTAAGCGATGAGTTGCTCTGAAGGGGTGCCGTCAGGGTTGGCCATGCCCACTTCCATAGGAGGCATGACAACACGGTTTTTGATGATGACCGCTCCGATCCGGCATTCCGAAAATAAATTTTCGTACAGCATACATCCTCCTTTGCCTCGTCTTAAATTTCCACTGCGTTGGAAATTGATCCCGCAGGCTTAACACATGGGATGGACTGCCACCGGATATCGGCCCTCGCGGATGTAACAGAAAATGTATGTCATTGTGTGGCGACCCTTTGTACCCCGCCTCCGTCACTCAAAGTTTTAAAGTGACGCTTCAACCTGCAAAGGATGATCCATGACAAATTTTATATTAGATGGCGGGTTACTTTAAAAGATAACCCGCAACGGCAAATGCGCAATGAATTGCCTGTTATCTTACAACTTTGAAAACGTATTGCAATGAAAAAATAACGGGATTGCTTCTGGACATCGCTTGTCGCGATATCGAAAATATCCTGATACCAGCCGCGGTTTATCCTCGCAAAAGCAAAGGGCAGGGGAAAAAAAGGCCCCTTGACCATACAGGGTCGAGGGGCCTCGGGCTTAATAATATCTGAAGATTTTATTTAATATTTACCTCAATAGCATCAATAACAGCTTCAACTCTGCGGTTCTGCTGCCGTCCTTCTTTTGTATCGTTGCTGGCGATGGGATTTTCCGGCCCAAAACCTACAGCGGTCAGACGGGACCCGTCAATCGCGAATTTATCGATAAGATACTGCCGTACGCTGTCGGCTCTGGCCTGAGAGAGCTCTTTATTGTGCTCAGGATTGTTGTACCTATCAACGTTATCCGTATAGCCCCGTATCTCACCCGTGCAATCGGGATGCGCTATCATAAAATCGGCGACTTTCTTGATTTCGTCATAATATTTATCTTTAATATCGGACTTATCCGTATCAAATTCCACCATGAGCTTTATGGAGACTTTCTCCTGAACCGGCTTCTTTTGTTCAACCACAGGAGGTGGCGGAGGAGGAGGAGGAGGAGGAGGCTCAACCTTCACTTCAGGAGGAGGAGGCGGAGGAGGAGGTGGTGGAGGAGGCGGAGGCTCAACCTTGGCTACGGGAGGAGGAGGCGGAGGAGGAGGCGGTTCCTCAACCTTGGCCATGGCAACTTGCTTCTTTTGTCCGCCAAAGGCGAAACAAAGTCCTATCGTACCCATAAAATCGTTATAATTGTCATTGGTAGGAAGAACCCAGCGAGCATCGGCCCTCAGGGCGATGTTTTCTGTTATGAATAATTTCAAGCCACCGCCTGCATCGACAAAGAATTTGTTCATATTGCTCGCGTCGCCGGGCGTATCGTAATGTATATATCCCGCGCCAACCGCCAGAAACGGAACAATGCGGCTCTCAGGCATAAAGTGATAAAGGCCTTCTACACCATATCCATAAAGATTAACCCCGTTATCGCCGGGCATGTCTTTAACTTCCGCCGGAACGTAGTTGAAAACTCCCTCAACACCTATGTGATCGGTAAAGTTATAGCCCGCACGTAAACCAACTGTAAAAGCCTGTTTGTTAAGACTCCAATTACCACTACCCTCATTACCCTCAAATGTGTAGACTCCACCAAACGGTGTAATCGTAACAGAGCCGGCTTTTACTTCTGCCTGTGCTATCGTGGAAATAGCAATCAGCATGATGATGGTTATTAACATGCCAATTTTCTTCATAACAGTCCTCCTTTTATAATATTTATTTATGACAAATTTTTTTTGTTAAATTCTGATTCGTTTATTTAAATAATTGGATTACAATAAATTTAGTAAGCTATACTAAAACAGATATTCAATGTCAACAGCTATTTGGGAAATTTTTGTTCTAATATGACTTGACGCGTAAAACGCCTCTGAATATACTTTCGGCAAAAATATCTTTCCGCGTTAAGGAGGGGAATATGAACCACGCATTTCATCATCTCAGGCGCAGGGATTTTGTGAAATACTCTCTTTTAATGGCGGCCGCCGCGTCCATGCCCTCTATGCAGGGCTGCGCGATCCCCAAAAAGAACGTGCCTTCCTTTGACGATAAAGCGTTCCTGATCAAGAACGCAAATCTGGTAGATGTGAACTCCGGACAAATTGTCAAAGACGCGTGGCTTATTGTGGATAAAGGGAATATCGCGGCCCAGGGAACAGGCGATGCCCCGCCCGGCCGGCATCGCCTTGTGTTTGACATGAAGGGACGGTACCTGATACCGGGGCTTATTGACGCTCATTGCCACAGCACCGTGACGTCCGTCTTCTCCATGAGAATGACGAATATCATGCACCACGCCCGTCAGCAGAAACAAAATTATGTATCCTCCATCGAATCCGGTGTGACCACCCTGCGAGACATGGGCGCGTTCCCCGGACTTCTTCACATGTTCATACGGGATATTGAAGAAGGCAGTATGCCCGGCCCGCGCGTCCTGTACTGTAATTCCATACTCAACCTGATGGGCGGACATCCGGAAATTCCGCCTTCGGATATGAATATTTTCGCCAAGCCCCTCTCTTTATTTATCGGAATGGTCATGGACAATTTCGAAGATATCGCCGAAATGGAACAAGACCTTGAAGAAAATGCCAAAGGCGCGTCGCTTATCAAATTGACCATGGACAATCAGACGATCTTCTGCAAGAAAAAGAAGGAGATTCCCGTTTACACAAGCGACCAGCTCAATATCATCTTCCGCTTCGCGGACAAAAAAGGGCTGCCTGTTTCGGCACATCACCAGTTCAAATACGGTTTTGACCGCGTGATGGAGTTTCCCTTTCATTCGATCGAGCACATGCCCTCTGACGCGGTTCTGTCCGATGAGGACATTTTGAAAATGGCCAAACGAAACGTCGCCATCGTACCCACCATGACAGTCGGCCAGTCATACCTTATGGAAGAAGCTTTCGATGAACTCCCCCCGCAGTACCGGACGCCGGAAGTTACAAAAGAGCTGGAAGTCCGGAGGGATTATTTCAAAAACGAAGCATGGAAACATTGCGATCCCCTGCTCCACAGGCAGAATCTTGCCGCCCTGAACGATTACAAAAAATACGGAATAGACAATCTCTGGGAGAAAAAGAAATTTCTCGTCAATCCGTATGTTTTTTTCAACATGATCGCCAACGGCTTTGCCAATCTCAAAAAAATGAATCAGGCGGGCATTCTGATAGGCTGCGGCATTGACGCGGGCATGCCTTTTAATTATTTCGGCGGCAACTACAGAGAATACGAAATCATGAACCGCGCCGGTTTCACCAACATTGAAATACTCAGGTGCGCGACCATCAACAACGCGAAGATTATTCGCCTGGAAGACAAAACAGGTTCTCTGGAAACAGGAAAATACGCCGATATGGTGGCGCTGAATGATAATCCGCTGGATGACATTCGGGCATTGAGAAAACCGCAGATGGTTTTCAAACAGGGTGAGTTGATGTTTTCGGCCGGAAATCTCCGCGAAGAGGGAATCATCCCCACCTGATTGAGAAAAAGGGCTGTTCAAAAACGCTCATCTGCTGTGTTGCGCTGCAAACCGCACCGCTCAACGTATGCCCTCATACGCCTCGCGATTCGGTTTTTGCGCGCCTTGCATCTGAACATTTTTGAACAGCCCCGAAATGATACATGCGTTAGGCCGAGTCTTTTTGACTCGGCCTAACTTGGTTTTTCCCGCCGTGATGACGAAGTCTCTTCGTCAATTAATGTTATCTTTTGCCGAAACCGGCAGCCTGCCTTCGTGCTTAAGGACTGCCCTCAGGAGCGAAGCGCTGTGCCCCAGTTGTATATAGGCCTCCTCCTTTGTCATATCTCTATTTTCCGCCCGCATTTTGTAACCCAGCTTGCGGCTGAGATTGGCAATCCGCGCGATCTCACGGGCCAGATCGGCCTCAAAATTTTTTTCGCTTAAAGTTATGGGATACATGTGTCCGGTTATTTTTTCAGGCTCTTTCAGAATCGTGCCCTCTACGATGCCGTCATTGATACTGTGATGCATTCTATTAAAATCATCAAAGGCCGTGTTATGAAGGGGCATACTGAGGTCGCCGATATAATGGGCGCAATAAACCAGATGATACATGGCGTACCTGCCCAGTTGGGTATCTTTTTGGTACTCGCGCAAAGACGCGATAATCGCTCCCAGCAAATGCCCTTCAGCGTCAAATAGTATATTATCTTTATTATAACGCTCAACCTGATCCATAACCATCCGCGGCGTGACTTCCACTTCCGCACTATTGTTAAACCAGTGATTAAAGGCCTCGACATCGCCCGCTTTAATTTTGGCAATATCGGGACCCGCGCAGTGATACCATCCATCGAAGCCCGCCGCCTTGCAAATCGCGAGGTGCGTCTTGTCATGCCAGGCCAGCGCCTGCGACGCAAGTATAAGCAGGAGACCAAACACCATTATTATTTTCGATGCGGCGAGTTTCATATTTTAACCTCACCAGCCTTTTTTCCACATATCATCGTCGTCGTAGATTTTCTCATCTTCGGATGCTTCCTGCGCGTCGAGTTCAAGATCGCGGGTCTTTTGTTTCGCCTTTTCAGTGAAATATTCGCGGTACCATTCGTGAGCGGTAATCATGGACATGACTTCGCTGGTGCCCGTCCAGATGGAGGCCAGCCGCACGTCGCGGTAGATGCGTTCGATGGGGAAAACGTTGGTATAGGCGATACCGCCCATCACCTGCATGGAGTTATGAACCACCTTCTGGCATGACTCAGTGATAAACTTTTTGCTCTCCGAAACCATCCGCCGTATCCGGTTCATGTCCGCGCCCGCATCCACCGCCCGCGCCGTCACATAGGCCATGGCGCGCGCGGCATCCAGCATCATCGCGGCTTCCGCGACCTGAAAGCTTACGCCTTCGAACTGCGCGATAATCTGGCCGAACGCCTTGCGCCGGGCCGTGTAATTGGTGGCGATTTCCAGAGCGGGACGGGCCGCGCCGATCGTCATCGTGGCCGTTCCCAGACGCTCCGGAATCATCATGGTATTGAAAACGGCATAGGCGCCCTGGACTTTTCCCACAACATTTTTCTTGGGAACTTTTACGTCGCGGAAAATCAGACGTCCCGTTCCGCCGCCGCGGCATCCCATCAGGCCATACAGATATTTCACTTCAACGCCTTCGGTGCGGTCCACAATAAAACAGGTCATCGCCTGCTGAGGTTTCGCTTCGGGATGCGTTTTCGCGTAGACCAGAAAAAAATCAGCGCCCTCCGCCCCGACGATAAACCGCTTCTGGCCGTTTAAAAGATAATAATCGCCCTTATCTTCAGCTTTGGTGGTCGCGCCGAAAAAATCGGATCCTCCGCGAGGCTCGGTCAGGCATTCCGCCGCGAAAAGATCGCCGCGCAAAAGCGGCTTCACATATTTTTCTTTCTGCTCATCGGTCCCGTGCAGAATAATCGCGTCGCAGACAAGTTCCGCGCCCACGCCGAAAACACAGGCCATTTCATAACCCAGGGTGCCTATCTCTTCCATGACGATGCAGGTGGTCACCCAATCCATATCCCTGCCGCCCCATTTTTTCGGATAGCGGCACCCCAGCAGATTACGCCGGCCCGCCTCCTGAAGAAATTCTTTCGGAAACTTGATCGTGTCCGTATCCATATCCAGGATCATCTGGCGCGGCACCCATTTTACCAGCTCACGCGCCTCGTCCCTTATTTTTAATTGTTCCTTTGTCATCACATAATCAAACATAGCATTCTCCTTTTCTGTTTTAAACCAGACCGTATCTATTGGCCGGCTTTTTTAACTGCGCCGTTATCCTTTAAATGCAGCCCGGTATTATAATTAATGCGTATAAGAATTCGGGGGGATTATAACAGAAAATAAAATTAAATGAGAAAATTCTTACGGGGATTTAAAAAATATTTTTTAAAGGAAATGCCCCGGCCGGGCTCCGTATAAATCCAATATAATTACGGATACGTATGGATGATTTAACCTCAGCTTTTTATAATCCGAACATCCACTGCAATTTTCCCTTTTTAAGCGTTATAGCCGCTTCCGGGCAGAATTCAATACAGCAATAACAGCGGATGCACTTTTTATAATCATAAGCGGGGACTTTTTTACCCTCCAGTGCCTGCGAGATGGCTTTGGCGGGGCAGACGGCCATGCATTTATAACAAAGCGTGCATGCCTCTTCACGCGGCCATGGTTTTTCGATGACAAGATTTTTTACCGCCGGAGAGGATAGCCAATCTATCATAAAATTTGAGGTCGCCGAGGATTTGGTCGGCTGATAATTTTTTACGCGCATCTCTTGAATGCTTTCTCCGATGACGGAAATATCCGCCGGGGAAGACACCGCGAAGTCTCTCCGGAATCCAAGCATAATGCTGGGAATTTTTTTATAATCAAGCCCCGCGACACCTGCCGCCACAAAATCCACGGCCACGGGATCGTGTCCGGCAATCACGGCACCTATTTGTCTGGGAGTCCCGGAAGTCCCCGGACCTTCGCCTTCCTGTCCAAGGATGGCGTCCATGATGTGAATAAATTTTTTGGGTTTTTCAAAGCAATTGATCAGGGCGCCGTTTAAATCGAGCAGCCATTCGGAGAACTCCGCGGACTTCGGAAAGCGCAGATGCATGCGCGCCTTTCTTAATCCGGGGATAGTTCCGAAAAGATTTTTCACCGCTCCGGATATGTAGGTCAGGCCGTGCGTCTTGAATTTGGGCAGATTGACGATCATGTCCAGATCGAAAAAGGCCTTCGAGATATCGATTCTTTTAATCAGCCTTGCCTGCGGATAGTGAAGCGGGGCTGTTTCATCCATCCTGCCCACTTCAAGTCCCAGTTCCTGAACCACTTTGGAATAACCTGTGGTGTCCATCACCGATTTGAGCGAACCGAATCCATGGCATTCAGTAAGCACGGGCGTGCCGCCTTGCTCGATTACGATTTTAGCAACGGCCCTGAAAAAAGCGGGATGAGTAGCCACCGCTTTTTCGGGAGCGGCGGCCATCAGTAGGTTCGGCTTCAGGCCTACTCTGGTATTTTTAAATTGCGCAAAGTCAAAACCTATTTTGACAAGACTATCTTTTATCGCCACCGTCAGGAGGTCGTCATCATAGCTTCCGCATTTAATCAGGGCAACCTGCGCCATTCCTCATTACCTCTTTAACGATTTACACTTTTATGCGTTCAACGTCGCCGGTGAGGCAGCCTATCTCCATGATCAGCCTGCCATGCGGCATGGGAAGCCCTATCAGGGTTGTGGAAATCAATTCCGATACAATGCCGCATTGTTTGATCGTGTCGAGATAGACATACCGGGTGATGGCGGAGCCTTTTGTGGTGATGACGCCGGATTGAAGAATCTCAACGCCGTTTGCTTTCATTTCTGCAAGCTTTTTTTCGTAACAGCACACCATCATCCCCAGATGATGAATGCCGCCGTCGCACTTTGAGAACATATCGGAATAAACATTTTCCACGTTGCCCTTGTCCGCGATTAGCTCGATTTCCAAACCGCCCTGAAAGGCTATCGCGATGTCCAGATCGGGCGAAATGGGCTTGCCGCGGTAGACGGCCTCATGCTTCACGGTATTGGAGCGGTACCACGGTCCGATATCGAGGAGTTTTGAATAGTAAGCGACGGCTTCGGGCATATTCCGCACTAGAATGCCTATCTGGCCGACATGGGGAAGTTTCATGCGAGTGATGTTGCGAATATCCGGTTTTTCCATGATGCCTCCTTTTATTCAAAGCTGACAGCGGTTTTTATGGCCTGGTTGGCCTCCTTACTGAGATTAACTTCGATCATTTCCCTAAATTTTTCCAGCGGAAATTTATGGGTGAGCATATCGTCCACCTGAATTTTTTTCGACGCGATCAAATCAAGCGCTATTTCAAACGCGTGCTTCTGCGTTCCCGCGACATCGTTATAACGGTAACCGTAACAGCCCTTGATGGTCTGCACTTTGAGCCATAATGGCGTCAGATCAAGTTTAACTTCCTTGCCGATTCCGATAATGGATAGTACGCCTTTGGTTGCCGTGACCCGCAGCGCCTTGTTGAGCGTATCGGTATTGGCGACCGTATCATACACTTTGTCAAAGCCTCCCATCACCACGCGCTCGCCCAGCTCCGGCTTATAGACGCGGCCGCCCGCGATGCTTGCCGCGGCTTCGATGATTCCGCCGCTGATGGTTCTGTTAGCGCCGCATTTTTTCACATACTGTGCCGCGAAAGCCGACGGCTCGACAACCGTAATATCGCAGCCGATGTCAAGCCCTCTTATGCTCTTGACCACCATAGCGCCGATAACGCCGCCGCCGATGATCAGCACCTTGTCCGTATCCACGGGCCGGTTATCCAGCACCGCCTGCAGGCCCACCGCCAGCGGCTCCACAAGCGATGCCGACTCAGGCGTCACGCCCGGTGGCACAACATAGACCTGGCTTTCATGCGCCACAACATACTCGGCAAATCCTCCGTTGATGTCCCTGCAAATGCCGATGAACATTCCCGGCGAGATCGCGCCTTCGGCATAATTTTCGCAGTTGGCTTTTGAATCGGATTGGCAACTGCGGCAGACAGGCTCTATGCCGCGCGTCTGGCAATTCAGCTCCGGAACCGCGGTGACAAGGTCTCCCTTTTTTACCTTTTTCACCCGCGCGCCTGCCTCGACCACTTCTCCGCAGAATTCATGTCCCGGCACACACGGGAACGAGGTAAACGGCATCGCCGAAGGAGAGTCTTTCATTAATAAAAGATTGATGTCGCTGCCGCACAGGCCGCAGAGTTTTATCTTGATCTTCACCCACTCGGGAGATGGCAGGGAAGGCTCCGGAATATCGGCAAGCTTCACGGTGGAAAAAGGTCCCCGATAGCAAAACTTTTTGCTTATCGGCCGCAGTGTTTGTAATGCTACGAAGCGCACAGGATCGAGATTGAGCAATAAAGCTTTCATGAAGACCTCCGTTGTTATTGCGTAAATGAACTGTCTAAACCTTTTGCGGGCTGTTGCCCAAATTATATCCATTTGAGCGGCCTTTGAAAGCGTTTTGGCAAATAAACCTTGGCGAAGCGTAAGACAAGCGATTACAACTGTTTGAGCCGAAGGCGAGTTTTGTAATCGCCTGAAGCGAGCCTTAGATTTATCCAAAATGCTTTCAGGCAGCGAAAAAGGATATTGGGACAACAGACCGTAAAAACTCGACTAAAACGTGTCCGCTTAAATTTAGTATTGGTGCTAATCCATCTTCAGCGACTGGTAGAACAGCGGCGTCGCCGGACTTGTCACCGTCGGGTCCGTCATCACGTTGACGCACGCGGGCTTGCCGGAAGCAAACGCGCGCTCCAGTGCCGGAATGATCTCCTCGTCTTTCGTGACATACTCGCCGTGTCCGCCTAAACCCTCCACAACTTTCTCGTAGCGGCGAAGGCCCAGCTCCGAACACTGGAGACGATCCTTGCCGATGGACAGCTCCTGAGAGTGCTTGATCATGCCCCAGGCGCAGTCGTTATTGATAACGACCACCACCGGAATATTGTGTCGCACCATGGTGTCGAATTCCATCGCGTTGAACCCGAATGAACCGTCGCCGTTTAACACCACGACTTTTTTGTCAGGCCGGGCCAGCTTCGCCGCCATGCCGAATGGGATGCCGGTGCCAAGGCATCCCAATAGCCCCGCAGCCGACGCCACCACTCCGGCCTTCTGCTTCGACATGAAACCGGCAAGCCCGAAATACTGCGTGTCGCCGCCGTCGGCTACGTAGACCGCGTCATCGCCCACAAATTTCTGTATCTGCGCAACCATGCGAATCGGATGGATGGGACTGGATACTGTCTCCCGCGTCCGGAGCTCAAAATCGAGAAGCGATCGTCCCGCGGATTTCAGGGTATTCATCCATTCGGCGTGATCGTTTTTATTAACCAATGGCGTGAGCTGATCAAGCACCGAACCCGCGTCGCCCACGAGGCCTACATGAGCCTCGACGTTGCGGTTTATTTCATTGGGATCGATGTCTATCCTGATCATTTTCACCGTCGGCGGGATGATACTGCCGAACTGGAGGAGCCAGTTGAACCGCAGGCCTGCCGCGACGATCACATCGTTTTGGCCGATGCTGAAAAACAGGCTGAGGGTTCCCATATCCATGACCGACAGGGGATGATTATCGGGCAATTCGCCTCTGCCGTAGTTGAGCAGCATAAAGGGGATACCCGTCTTTTCTACAAATTGTTTGAGCGCGCCCGCGCAGCCGCTGAAGCCGACGCCTGAACCGCCAAGCAATAACGGTTTTTTCGCGTTGTTGATGATTTCCGCCGCGGCCTTCAGATCGGCGTCGTCCGGATGCACGGAATATTTCGGATTGGATTTTGAAGGCATGGGAACCAGCGACTCGTCCACCTTTATATTCAGGATATCAGGCGGCAATTCAAGCATGACGGGTCCCGGCCTTCCGCCCGTGGCATTCCTGAATGCCAGCGCCAGATATTCGGGAATGCGCTTTATATCGTAACAGGTGGCGGCCCATTTCGTCATGGGCCTTACGGCCTCGATCTGGTTCATCTCCTGAAGCGCGCCTTTGAGATCGTCGCGCAGGGGCGATCTGCCGCACAGCACCACCAGCGGCGCGTTATCCAGATACGCGTTGGCGATGCCGGTAAGGCCGTTGGTGAAACCCGGGCCCGCGGTGAGGAAACACACGCCCGGCTTGCCGGTGTAAACAAACCACGCGTGCGCCATCATCGCCGCCGCCTGCTCATGCCGGACGTCAATGGTTCGTATTTTATATTCCGTGAAACCGTCCAGTATTGCTTCCAGATGTCCGCCGGAAATGCCGAACACCATCTCGACCTTTTCCACCTCTTTTAAGTATTTACCGACCAGATGACCGCCATTGATCATTGCCATTGAAAGCCCTCCTTCTATTAATAAAAACTTTTTTTTGATTGTCCGGCGCGGTTTCTAAAGCTCCCACCGGTTCTTATTATATTAAGCCGACGACGCCAACAATACAGCACTTAATTTAGAAAAGAACATCAGATTCCGTTTCTAAATTACATCACCAGCTTTACGCCGTCATTAAACCACTGCGCGAAAAAAGCCATTCCGTCGAGCTTCATCTTTCCGGCAGCGGCCGCCTTGAACTGCTCCGCGTCGCTTTTTGACGCCATTACTTTAAAACCCGTCGCGGCATCCGACCAGACGATGGCCGCGTCGTAGGGATGATTGGCGCCTGCCTTGGAGGTCACCGCTCCCTTGTCGAAGATGAAAAGCCTTCCCCACTTTCCGTCCGCCGTCTTGATCATGATTTTTACCGAGTGAATGGAACCGATGTAATTCCGATAGGCCGGTTTCAGTTTCGCCGCCCATTTCAGGACTTGATACAAAATGAACAGGAGTGCCGAAAATCTCATAGTTTTCCCCCCTTAATCAAATTATTTCACGCGACTTTTATTTTTACTGATGTGATTCATCCTACCCTAAATAAAGAAACTTGACAATGACAGGTGAAGTCATTTATATTGTCATTTACGGCCAGGGGGAATTTATGGATAAACCATCCAAAACCGATTCCATTCATCTGATATCGGGCCCAACACTGCCCTATTTCCGTTCGGTCAATAGTCTTGCAATCCTGGCGCGTTATGTCCGGTCGCGTGGATTCGATGTCAACGCACTTCTTGCCGGAAGCGGAATTCACCCCCGCGATCTGGACAACCCCGAAATTTTTGTAACCCCTCAGCAGGAACTCGCGGTGATGCGCAGGATCATCGCGCTGGTGCCGGAGCCAGAAATCGGCCTTATTATCGGCCAGCAGTACCACATCGGCGTGCAGGGCAAGCTGGGCGCGGCGGCCATCTTCAGCGATACCGGCCTTGAAGCCATCACCATGTTTCTCAAATATATCGCCCTGACACTTACCTACTTCCAGTATGAACTGACGGTAAAAGACCGCCTTGCTTTTTTAAAAATTAAAGAACTAATCGATTTGAAAGATCTTCGCGTCTTTGTCTGCGAGCGGGAATTTGTGTCCATTTACCGGATTATCAGCGACGTCCTGAAAGCCCCCGTTCCGTTAAATGAAATCAGGTTTGCTTATCCCCGGCCTTCATATGCCGCCGCCTATGAAGAAGTCTTCCGTTGCCCGGTTAAATTCAACGCCCCCGGACATATGATCATTTTCGACAGAAAATTACTCTCCATGCCGCTGCCCATGTCCAATCCCATTGCCAAAAAGACGTATGAAGAGGAATGCAAACAGGATTGCCTGCGCCTGAAAGTAAAAGAGACCATGACCGATCAAATCCGGCAGGAAATTCTGTTCAAAAAAGAAACTTTTCCGAGCTTCACGCAACTCTCCCGGCACATGAATATCTCGCCCAGGACTTTAAGGCGGCGCTTAACGGGTGAGAGAACGTCGTATAAATCTCTTGTCGCGGATATCCGTAAAAACAAGGCCATTGATCTGCTTCAAACGACCGCCAGTTCAACACAAGAGATTGCCGAGGAGCTGGGTTACAGCGATTTATCAAACTTCTATCGCGCGTTTAAACGCTGGACGGGGCGCAATCCGGGCTTTTACCGGAAAAAAACTTCCGCTTTTTCAAAAAATATTACGGCTTCCCCGTAGCTATAATCACCTTTAATAATCTCTTATAATTTTTTGTAAAAAAAATGCCGCCCTCTTGAAAAGCGCAAACCGATGATTATGTTAGAATTGAAGCAAGGCGATGTTGTCGGCTTTAGCAGGGTTTGGAATGCTTTTTGTTATAACAGAGCCAAATAGCCCGAAAGGAGGAAATAGAAAATGTCAACTGTCGTCCCCAAAACACGCCGTTTATCCTCCAATCTGTTTCGAGTAATCATCGCGTTATCCGCGTGGGGACTGGCGCTGGTGATTACGTCTTTATTTTTCCTGTGGCTGGGTCACCTCCTCGATGAATGGCTGGGCACAACCCCGAAATTCATGCTGGGCTTTTTATTGTTCGCCGTCGCAGGCTGTTTTTTTGAAATATATCATGAAGCCTTAAAGGTCATGAGGCTCAGGCAATAAAATCGCCAAGCACTTCCAAAACAAACTCAAAGTCATTTTTTCTTTCCCGAAATATCCTTAAAATAATATCCTTGAAAATAATCCTTGATTTCAATCGGCAATCATGGATTATTCTTATTGCTATCAGCCAAGGGCTTTTGAGATTCCAATCTTGTCATTCGTTTATTTGATATGATAGTGTGTTTTTAAATAAATCATTGAGGTGACACGATGAGCGGCTTTGATAAATATCGCGGAGTTTACCCTGTTGTTCCCACACCCCTGAAAGAAGATGAAAGCCTCGATATCGCGGGCATTGAACATCTTGCCGGATATTACATAAAAGAGGGCTGCCACGGGCTTTTGATTCTCGGAAGCGGCGGCGAATCGCCCTATTTTTCACTCGATGAAAAATGCGAAGTAGTCAAAACCGTAGCTCAAACAGTAAAAGGCCGCATACCGGTCATCGTCGGCTGTACGTTCTTTAGTTTGGCCGAAATCCTGCTCTTTATGCAAAAAGTCGACGAGCTTGATTTTGCAGGCTATCTGGTCGCCCTGCCCAACTATTATCCGCTCTGCTATGATGACGTTTTTGCTTTTTATTCCCGCGTTGTCGAGCATACTAAAAAAATGGTGATGTATTATCATTTCCCGCAGATCACCGGATTGTTTTTCAACGCCGAACAAATGAGCGGGCTTTACAACATCAAGGGGATAACGGGAGCCAAAGAAAGCTCCGTGTGCGTATCCGAAATGAAACGCGATACCCGGGCGGCAGCCGGTAAAGATTTTTTATTATTCAGCGGGACCAGCCAGCTTCTTTTGACAAATTTAAAAGCGGGCGGAGCAGGAGTTATGTGTTCCATACCATCGGTCGCTCCCCGCGCGGTAATCGATTGCTATAACAACTGGAAATTCGGCAACTACATTGAGGCTAAGCGGTTGGAAAATGCCATCTACAAACACATCGGATTAATGAATACCTTCGGCATTGCCGCCTCTGTGCAGGAATACGCGTTTAAGATAGCCAGCCGCCTGCCCTCGCCTACCATGATCGGCAGGAAATCAAGGCAGGCTGTCTTTAAAGAAACATTGCGTCAACTGGGTCACCCGATTACGGCAAAAGTAAGAAGCCCGCTTCCGCAGATCACAAAAGACGATCAAAAAAATATAGCGGCGCTAATCCGGCAATCTGAAATTCTGAAGGGGATATAGAGCACCGCTGTCATTGCCCAACTTGATTGGACAATCCGGTATTTTTATTAATTAAGTATATTATCCCCTGAATTTCCCCCAAATTTATTGGGAGGGTTTCTTTTCTTCTGATATGTTTCCCCGTGAATCAATATAATATAACTTATCACATTGCGGGTGACTTGCTTCCATGGATAAATTGTCATTTGTCATGTTCAGTATGCGTATACTGACTTCATCGGCCTTTTTAAAACCGTAATTTGTTAATTCATCGATATCAGTTATGCTTTTATTCGGGTTACTACCAGAATAGGATTGAAATGCGGAATAAGCATTCTGCAAATTAGATTTTGTTGTGGCACAATACCCTTTTGTCCGATATTGAACAAATTGAGGAATTGCAATAGTCGCAAGAATTCCTATTATTATTATTAGACCAATGAGAGCTGCGATAATAATTACGGCCAAATTCCCACCTTCTTGTCGCCTTTTAGTCTCGGCTACAGGCATCTTTGAAAGTGCATCCCAGTTACTGATTGCTGTATTATAAAAATTTGCCCATTGATAGATAAGAATGCTTATGAAAATGGGAACAAGAATGAGGCCATAAGGGATGACAAAAAAAATCCCTGCGGCTACAGATAATCCCTCACTAATTTTTTTATCCAAATGCCTTTGTTCAAAAAAATCGTTGGCATCGTCAGCTAAACCTTTCAAAGCAACAAATATCCAGTAAATATTATAGAATGGTATAAATATATAACCGACGGCTTTACCTGCTGTTGTTCTTGCAGTAAAACCCTGAAGAATTTTCCAGCATTTGTATATACACACTAATGAATAAACAAATCCAAATATCAGACCAGCCACGCCCAGAAAAAATAAAATTGTACGCGGTACGTCGTTGTAATCATTAGCCATTATCCCGCCCGCAATTAGGAATAATATCCCGCCCCATACGGATATTAAGTAAAGATGCGGGTTAATTTTCTTGGCTGGAGCCGTGTTTATTTTTCGTTCCTCAATGTTTACAAATTCTTTTTTACAGGTCTGATCTATGGAATCATCTTGAGCCTTACTTTCGTTATCTGATAATTTGTTGCCGCAATTTTTACAATAGATATCGTCTTTTTCAACCTGTTTTCCGCATTTTGAGCAAAACATATTTATCATCCCTCCATCGCTCAGCCTTTAATGACAACATTTTCTTGTTTATGTGAAATACTAATACAATAAGTTTATGACATCATATCTTGAAAAATAAGTTTCCGGCATCCATTAACATTACAAAATTATTTTTAGTGAAACATGCGGAAGCACGGCATAATCAATACCATCCGCAAAAAGCGGGACGAAGTTTTATTAACCTATTTTTTAAGAATAATGCAAGAAAAATTAATTGCAAATATGAAAATATTACATGTCCCCTGTGAAGGAGAGGGGAAACAGGACAAATTTCCGCTTGACATCCTATCTACTAGTAGGTAGACTGCCAAACAGGAACAAAATGAGCAAATTACCCACGGACACGAAATCAAAGATACTGGATCTCGGAGAAACATTACTCCTGATGAAGGGATTTAACGGCTTCAGTTATGCCGATATTGCCGAATCCCTCGGAATTAAAAAACCCTCCATCCATTACCATTTCCCCAGCAAGTGCGACCTCGGCCTCGGTATCATTGCGCGTGCCAGACAGCGTTTTAAAAAATGGGGCGAAAGCAAACAAACTGCCATGATGGATGACTGGGAAAAGCTCGAAAGCTTTTTTCATATCTACCGTTATTATCTTACCAAAAGGGCATCTGTCTGTCTAAGCGGCGTGCTGGAAACAGATTTTACAACGCTGCCGCCTGCCATGCAGGAAGAGGCAAAGGGTTTGGTTTGGGATGTGCTCACCTGGATGGATAATTTTCTGGATGAGGGACGGCGGAAGGGAACCTTTTCTTTTCCCGGATCATCAAGGGATCAGGCGCTTGTTGTTCTGGCGGTGATGCGGGGCGGATTACAGATGACGCGGGTTATTGACCGGTCCGTGTTTGATTCAGCTGTAAACCAGATACGCCGATTGCTGGAACCCTAGATATTTAATAGATGCATCGGACATTGCTAACCGGACCAACAAATCCTTGACAATTCTGAAGAAAATAAACTAACTACTTATAGGTTAATTTATTAAGGAGATATTTATGGATATCATTGAAAAAGCTATAAAGAATGGACAAAAAACATTATCGGAATACGAATCAAGGCTGGTGATAGAATCAGCGGGCGTTCCGGTTGTGCCGGCGGCTCTGGTCAAAACGCGGGATGAAGCCGTCCGCGAGGCCGCGAAAATCGGTTTCCCCCTTGTTATGAAGGGATGCTCTGCCGATCTCTCCCATAAAACGGAAGCGGGCATGGTCGCGCTTAATATCGGCGATATCGAGGAAGTCGCGGATGTATTCGATGAATTTACCTCAAAGGCAAAAAATCTTGACGGCGTGCTCATCGAAAAGATGGTGAAAGGGTCGCGCGAATTTGTGATCGGCCTCACGCGTGACGCGCAGTTCGGGCCATGCGTCATGTTCGGTCTTGGCGGCATATTCACGGAGGCGTTAAAAGACGTGACTTTCAGGGTGGCTCCCCTTTCAAAACTGGACGCCCTTGAAATGATCGACGAAATAAAAACCAAAAAACTGCTTGGCGAATTCAGGGGAAGCCCCGCCGTTGACAAAGACGCGCTGGCAAATGCGCTCGTGGGCGTGGGTGATCTGGGCATGAAGTACGATGCCATTGCCGAAATAGATATTAACCCGCTGATCATATCGGGAAGCGAGGCGGTTGCCGTCGATGCGCTTGTGGTTTTGAAGTAGAAAGAGATTACCGCGACGCCTGAGAGGCGTCTCGCAATGACAAACCTAAGCAATCTCGTAATGACAAACCTAAGTACGCAGTCAAAGCGACGAAGCAATCTCATTCTCATTGAGCTTACCAATCACTCTCATGTGAACTCGTAATGATAATGGAAGATGGAGGATTTTTTTTAATGTTAGATTGTTTTTTTAACCCGCAAAGTGTTGCCATTATTGGAGCATCCAATAATGAAAACAAGGGTGGATATGATATCATCAAAAACATCATGGCCGGATTTAAGGGAAAAATTTATCCGGTTAATAAAAGTTATAAAGAAATTCTGGGAATTCCCTGTTACCCCGACGTGGCTTCGATTCCCGGCAATATCGATCTTGCCATATATTTCATACCGGCCAAAGAACTGCCTCAAACGGTAAACGAATGCGCCAAAAAAGGCGTGAAGGGAATCATCATCGAATCCGGCGGTTTCAACGAAGCAGGCGATGAAGGCGCGCAACTGCAGAAGCGGGCGCTTGAAAACGCGCGTGAGGCCGGCATCAGGTTATGGGGCCCCAACTGCATGGGCTTTATGGACGGCAATAGAAATTATGTCTTTTCGTTCATCCATCATCTGGTGTGGCCGGATGTGCTCCGGGGCGGAAACGTCGGACTTATCGTTCAGAGCGGTATGCTTTCCGCCGGTTTCCTGCTTCACGCCCTGCAGGAAGGAATCATGGGCGTGAGCAAGGCGTGCTCCATCGGCAACAAGTGCGATATTGATGAAAACGACATCCTTGAATATATGGTCAACGATCCCGAAACTGAAGTCATCGCCTGCTATCTGGAATCCCTCGTGGATGGACGAAGATTTATCAACCTCGCCAGGGGCACTAAAAAGCCTGTCATCGTTTTGATGGGCGGCAGAACTCATGAGGGCGCCAAAGCGGCGCAAAGCCACACGGCGAGCCTCTCCGGCAATTACCGGGTGACCAGCGGCGCGTTTCGTCAGGCCGGCGTGCTCGAGGTGTTCGATCCGGCGGAACTCACCGACATGGCGCGGGCTTTCGCGAAGAAAATGCCTTTTGAAGCCGATCCCCAAAAAGGCACGGCCATCCTCACCTTCTCCGGCGGGGCCGGAACCATTACCGCCGATCTGATGGAAGATTACAGAATACCGCTCGCGAAACTCTCCGATGAAACACTCGCGTCCATCGGGGAATTTTTTCCTTCGTGGAACAAACCCGATCATCCGCTTGATCTCTGGATAGCCATTGAACGGCACGGTTATGAAAAAGTATTCCGCCGTTCTCTAAGCGCCGTCATGACCGATCCGGCGGTGGACTCGATTATATTTCACTCTTACGCCACACCGTTAATCCCGCAGGATTTTTTTAATGAACTTACCGAACTTCTCAAAAAACATAAGAAGCCGGTCGTGTTATGGATAGAAGGGAGAAAGGATTTTGCCGAGCATTTAAGAGGCGTTGCCGAAAGTGCTGGACTGCCCGCTTTCAGGGAACTGGCCAGATGCGTAGTAGTTCTCAACGGCATGAAACGTCACTTTTTAAAAAAACCATCTAATTAACAGGAGGTTATTATGGCGCGTATACCTTATTGTAAGCCGGAGGCAACAGAGACGGAGAAACTTCAGTTATTGGGAACAGCGCCTGATGACCTGAATATTTTTAAAATCGTTACTCACGCCCCGGTCAGTATTGCCCGTGAATTTATCGCGCTGCCCTCGTCATTGCTCATGTGCGGCAAGCTCGATCCTATCCTCAGGGAAATGGCCATCACCCGCGCGGGTATTGTATGCGAATCCAAATATGAGGTTTTTCAGCACCGCAAGTTTTGCAGGCAGGTCGGCATGCCTGAAGAAAAAATCGAGGCGCTTTATACGGGTTCATCCTCGCCGGTGTTTTCCGAATTGGAGAGCCTTGTTCTGAGGTTTACCGAAGAAACTATCCGGGACCGCAAGGTCAGCTATGAAACTTTCGCCGCCATAAGCCAGCATCTTACCCATGAAGTGCTGGTCGAACTGGCTATCGCGGCGGGATGTTATATGATGATCAGTATTTTTCTGAACACTTTCGAAGTCGACATTGAAGATCAGCAATCCGAGTCGTAATATTTCATAATGTTTCGTAATGTTGATCGCGCGGCGCACGCAACTAAGCGCGCCGCGCAGGCCTTGCGTAAACAGGATAATCCCATGAAAAAATCCATTAAAGGCCAGTGGTTTGTTTATATCCTTAAATGCCGGAATAATTATCTGTATACTGGTATCACAAATAATCTTGAAAAGCGCCTCCAGGAGCACGGCAGTGGCCGGGGAAGCAAATTTGTAAGGGCATGGAAGCCGTTTGAAGTGGTGAAAACAATATCCTGCAGTGATTCCAGAGAAGCGAGACAATTGGAATACAAAATAAAGAAAATGAAAAGAGCAAAGAAGCTGGAATTTTTGGGGATAGAAAATGCTGTCGTAGCGACGAAGAGGACAACTCTGTAAAAAAAGCCGGATGCTGCGTTGCGCTTCATCATTCGTCGTTGCGGCGTACTCAAAAGTACGCCTCACTCCTCATGATTCGCACGCCTTGCCTGCGGCCTTTTTACAGAGTTGTCTGAGCATGTGAGGAAATGACAACCCGGCATATCCCTCTATTACATGTGCGATAAAAATCCCGCCTTGCGGTATCCGCAAGGCGGGATTTTTCGTTGCTTCTTATTTGGAATAGAAGCCCTTCCCTGCCCTGGCCAACTTCTCCAGAAGCGGCGACGGCGTCCAGTATTCGGAACCTACCAGATCTTTATATTTCAGGATGGCATCATATACTTTTTTCAAGCCGATTGTGTCGGCATAAAACATCGGGCCGCCCAGGTAAACGGGAAAGCCGTATCCGTATATCCAGACGACATCGATATCCAGCGGCCTCGCGGCGATTCCTTCTTCCAGGATTTTGGCGCCTTCGTTGATCATGCAATAGACGGCACGTTCCAGAATTTCCTGATCGGAGATGGCCCGTCTTTCGATGCCGACTTCCCGCGAGTGTTTGATGATAAGCTCTTCAATCAAAGGATCGGGCGTCGCGTTGCGCTTTTCGTCATATTTGTAGAAACCGGAACCTGTCTTCTGGCCGAAGCGGCCCATCTCGCAAATCTTGTCGAGAATAGTATTTTTCTGTTCGCGGGGCGTGAGGGAATTAAAATTTGCCTTGCGGTTGCGCCATCCGATATCCAGGCCCGCCATATCGCCCATGGCGTAGGTCCCCATCGGAAAGCCGAAATTGTAAATCACTTTGTCAATCTGCCAGGGCAGCGCGCCTTCTTCCAGCATAAAGCCGCATTCACGGGTGCGCTTGGCCAGCATGCGGTTGCCGACAAAACCATCGCAGACGCCGACAAGCACCGGCACTTTGCCGATGGTCTTACCGATTTTCATCGCCGTGGCATAAACGTCGGGGGACGTTTTCGCGCCGCGCACGTTTTCCAGAAGTTTCATGACGTTGGCGGGACTGAAGAAATGCATGCCCATGACTTCCTGCGGCCTTTTGGTGATGTCGGCAATCTTGTCGATATTCAGATAGGATGTATTGGAAGCCAGAATCGCGCCGGGTTTGCAAACGGCATCCAGCTTCGCGAAGACTTCCTTCTTTACCTCCATGTCTTCAAACACCGCTTCAACGACCAGATCGACATTTTTCAAATCGTCATATGACAGTGTCGGCTTGATGAGCGACATGCGCTTGTCCATGACTTCCTGCTTAAGGCTGCCTTTAGCGACGCTGCTTGCGTAATTTTTCTTGATGATGCCAAGCCCCTTGTCCAGAAATTCCTGTTTGACTTCCAGCATGATCACCGGAATGCCGGCATTGGCAAAGCACATGGCAATGCCACCGCCCATGGTTCCCGCGCCCAAAACGCCTGCGGATTTGATTTCACGCGTGGGTTGATCGTCCGGAAGGCCGGGGATACGCACCACTTCACGCTCGGCAAAAAATACATGCCGCTGGGCTTTGGATTGATCGGACGCCTGTAATTCGATGAATATTTCGCGCTCGCGCTTCATGCCTTCGGCAAACGGCAATTCCGTCGCGGCTTTGACCGCTTCGATGCATTTGAACGGGGCTATAAAACCGCGCGACTTCCGGGCGATGCTTTTGGCGAAATCTTCAAAAACGGAGGGGGAATCCGCTTTGGCATCAAGCGAGCTGACTTTCCGGATGGGACGTTTTTCTTCGAGGATCTTTTTGGCAAAAGTAAGCGCCGCCGCTTTCAGATCGCCATCGACGATTTCATCAAGAATGCCCATGGCCTTTGCTTTGGCCGCGGCAACCGGTGTGCCGGATGTGATCATTTCGAGCGCCGCCTGAACGCCGGCCAGGCGGGGCAGCCGCTGTGTGCCTCCCGCGCCGGGCAGAAGCCCCAGTTTCACTTCGGGGAGTCCCACCTTCGCGCCCACAAGCGCGATACGGAAATGACAGCTCAGGGGAACTTCGAGGCCGCCGCCCAAAGCCGTGCCGTGAATAACCGCGATAACGGGTTTGGGAGAATCTTCGATAAACCGGCAAAGGTCCGGCAAGTACGGCTCCAATGGCGGCTTGCCGAATTCACGGATATCCGCACCCGCGATGAAAGTCCGGCCTTCACACAAGATGATCATAGCCTCCACGTCCGCGTCGGCCAGGCCTTTTTCCACGCCCGCCTTGATTCCGGCGCGAACGGCCTGGGACAACGCGTTCACTGGAGGATTGTTAACAGTGATAAAACCAATATTGCCTTCTTTGGAAAATGCGACGATTTCTGGCATAAGATAACTCCTTTTATTTTTTAAAGTCGGATGCTAATGGATACGGCTGCGTCAGCGCCCATGAGCCTTTTACGATTTTTTTGCGAAGCCTGCATCTTCTAACTCACTGTCAGGGCTTCTTCGGGGCATGTCAGCGCCGAGTCCTCTTCACTTTTAATCAGGGCGGCAATACCTACCGCACCGGGCAGAATGTTATTCAAATAATATCTGGCCGCCGCAATTTTCCCCTGATAATAATGATAATCCGCATCGCCCGCCTTCAATCCCGCGACTTTGGCGGCCGCGATTTTAGCCTGATCCATAAGGCACATCGCCACATACACCTGCGCGAAGACAAACAGAGCGCGGATGGCAAAAAGCGGAATGAACTGCCGTTTGGTATCCATATTGGCATACCATGAATCGTACACGGCTTTCACATCGGCCGCCGCCTGATAGCCCCTGTCAAGATTCCGCATTTCCTTTTCAAAGCCTTCCATCGTCATATGGGCATCGATAAAATCCCTGATATCTTTCATCCAGGCGGCAAAAGGAGCTCCGTCTTTCATGCGCATTTTGCGGCCGATCAGGTCATTGGCGTGAATGAAGGATGTTCCTTCCCAGATGGTGAGAATTTTAGAATCCCGCATATACTGTTCCACCGGATAGTCCTGCGTATAGCCCACGCCGCCCAGCACCTGGATCGCCTGCGCGATAACGCCGAGGCTCGCTTCCGAGCCGTAGCATTTAACCAGCGGCGTGAGAATTTCGGCAAATGACGCGCATTGCTTCGCCTTCTCTTTATCGGCTGAGTTATTCTCAATATCCAGATAGTAAAATCCCCTGAAAATCATGGCGCGGATGCCTTCCACATGCGCCTTCATGTCGAGCAGCATCCGGCGGACATCTTCGTGCTTGATGATCGGCACGCGCCCGGCGTTCTTGATGCCGAAAGGCCTTCCCTGAACGCGCTCCGTGGCATACTGCGAGGCGAAATAGTAAGCCGCCGCGCCCTGGGTGTTGGCGTTGTGCCCGGTGCCGATGCGCGATTCATTCATCATGTGGAACATCATGGCTAATCCCGGGGAACAACCCTTTGCGTCCGGCACGGGTCCCAGCAGAATGCCTAAGCAATTTTCTTCTTCGCCTAAATTGAGCAGGGCCGTGGCCTGGGCGTGCAGTCCCATTTTGTGTTCCACGCCTGCCGTGATGACATCGTTGAATTCGCCCATGGAACCGTCTTCATGGACCCGGTATTTGGGAACGATATAAAGCCCGATGCCGGGAGAGCCCGCCGCGCCGCCTTCGGGACGCGCCAACACCAGATGAACGGTATTTTCGCAGGTGCCCTGATCGCCGGCGGTGATAAACATTTTGGTGCCTTTGATTTTCCAGACGCGGGGATCGTCCGTCGGATAAGAGCGGGTAATAATATCGCCGGTATCGGAGCCGAAGTTAGGCTCCGTCAGGCACATGGTCCCCTGCCAGTCGCCCGAGAGCATTTTGGGAACGAACATATCCCGGTCTTTTTGCGTGCCGAAACGCAGAATCAGGTTGGCCGCGCCGGATGTGAGCTTTATGCACGACGTGAGCGCCGGACAAGCCGCGGTGTTGATTTCCGCGGTGGCCTTGTAGAGAATCAACGGCATACCCGTTTCCACTTTGATGCATTCACTGGAAGATCCCCAGCCGTTTTGCTGCAGGAACCGGTAGGCTTCCTTAAAACCGGGAACAGGCGTTACCACGCCTTTTTCAAATTTGATGCCGGTCTTGTCGCCCGGCGCATTGATGGGATTGATTATTTCTCGGGATACCTTGTAGACTTCGTTAAGCAGCATGTCGATATCATCGAGGGTGAAATTCCCTTTGAATCGGTCGCATGCCAGCACTTCTTCCGCCGGCAGCCACTCCTTCAGGATAAATTTCAAATCTCTTATGTCGTACTTGAAATCCATTTTTATCGCCCTCCCCTATCAAAATGCGGCGCGGGGTAAAATGCTTATCATGTTCTTATGCGTTAGTCTACCTACTAGTAGATAGAATGTCAAGCAATAATTTGCCTTGTTAAAAAATTTTTTTTGCCTCATGATTTTTTAAAAAAAATTGTACGCCGGACTAAAAAAATCCATGATAAAAACTGTATAATTCAACGTCCCGCTTTACGTGTAAAATATTGATTATACTAGTTATTATTATTTTTTCATTAAAACAAATACTTCATGAAAATTGTGAGTTGAAAATCATGTTTCAAGACCTGGAAAGCCACATAAGAAACTTGTTTCATGGCGGCAGATCACTCTTTCCTGCTTGACATAAAAGCCATTATTTTGGTAAGAATTACCCAAGATAAGTTGAAGCATTTGAGGATCAAATAATGAATCTCTCCACCGCGTGCAGCGGAGCATCATGATGAACCATTACTCTCTTCTTCGTCCCAGGCGACGGGGAATGGGACCCGAAGAAATTAAATCTTGAAACGGGAGTAACAGGAAATGGTTGACAAAAAAGAAATCAAAAAAATTAAAACCGCCGAAGAAAAGTGGGACAAGGAAATTCTGCAAAAATCCCTGAAACGCGAAAATGAACGGAAAGAGATTTTTACCAGCATTTCCGGCACTCCCATCGAAAGGTTATATACGCCGCTTTCAACCGCCGCGCTGGATTATAACGAAAAGCTGGGCTATCCGGGACAATACCCCTTCACCCGCGGCGTCCAGCCTACGATGTATCGCGGACGTTTTTGGACCATGCGCCAGTACGCGGGATTCGGCAGCGCCCGCGAAAGCAATGAGCGTTACCGTTACCTGCTCAAACAGGGTCAGACGGGCCTCTCCATCGCCTTTGATCTTCCCACGCAGGCGGGTTATGACAGCGATCATCCGCTATCCATAGGCGAAGTGGGCAAAGTCGGCGTCGCCATTGACTGCATCTCAGATATGCGCGTGCTCTTCAGGGATATTCCCCTGGATAAGGTGACGACGTCCATGACCATCAACGCTCCCGCCACCGTGCTTTTGGCCATGTACCTGGCCGTCGCGGATGAGCAGGGAGTCCCTTATGACAAGCTCGGCGGCACCGTGCAAAACGATATCCTTAAGGAAATTACCGTGCGCGGTCAATATATCTATCCTCCCAAACCCAGCATGAAGCTTACGGTGGACTTGATCGAATATTGTTTCAATAACGTTCCGCGATGGAATTCGATCAGTATCAGCGGATATCATATACGGGAAGCAGGTTCCACCGCGGCGCAGGAAGTGGCCTTTACCGTCGCGGACGGCATCGCTTATGTGCAGGCCTGCATCGATCGCGGACTTGATGTCGATGCCTTCGCACCGCGGCTCAGCTTCTTTTTTAACGCCTTTACCGACGTGCTGGAGGAAACAGCCAAGTTCCGGGCGGCCCGCCGGTGCTGGGCGAAGGTGATGAAAGAACGCTTCGGAGCCAAAGATCCCCGTTCCATGATGCTGCGCTTCCACGTGCAGACGGGCGGTGTCACGCTTACGGCGCAGCAGCCGTTGAATAATATCGTCCGGGTCGCCCTGCAGGCCTACGCGGCGGCGCTGGGCGGCTGTCAATCCCTGCATACCAATTCCTATGATGAGGCGCTTTGCCTGCCCGCCCAGCAGGCGGTGACGGTCGCGCTGCGCACCCAGCAGATCGTGGCCGAAGAAAGCGGCGTCGCCGATACAATCGACCCGCTGGCCGGTTCCTATCTGGTTGAAGCCATGACCGACAAAATAGAAGCGCAGGTTGAAGAGTATCTGAAAAAAATAGACGACATGGGCGGCACGCTCGCGGCCATCGAACAGGCTTTTATCCAGAAGGAAATCCAGCAAAGCTCTTATCGTTTTCAGAAAGAAATTGAAAGCGGGGAGCGCGCCTATGTCGGCATCAACAAATATACAATGGAAGATCAGCCCCCTTCAAATCTTCTGAAAGTGGATATGAAGGTCGGCGAGACGGAAGCGGAAAAACTCGGGAAAATGCGTGCCTCGCGCGATGAGGCAAAATGGAAAAAATCTCTGGAGCATTTGCGCAGGGTTTCTGCAAGTGATGAAAACGTCATGCCCGCCGTCATCGGGGCGGTCAAGGCCGACGCGACGGTTGGCGAAATATGTAACGTGTGGCGGGAGATATACGGAGAGTATAAGCCAAAACAAATTTTTTAAACAGGCTGAAGAAATTCGTCCGTAATTTGCGCGGAAAAGATATTTACCGGAGGATGATGATATGGATGGAGATCGGAAAATCAGGATCGTTCTGGCAAAGCCGGGTTTAGATGGACACGACCGCGGAGCGAAGCTTCTTGCCCGGATATTCATGGAAGCGGGAATGGAAGTGATTTACACGGGCCTGCGGCAGACTCCTGAAATGATCGTCGCGACGGCCATGCAGGAAGATGCCGATGTGGTGGGTTTAAGCAGCTTATCCGGCGTGCATAATTATTTTTTTCCGCGGGTGATGGAACTGCTTCGCCAGAAAGATATGAATGATGTGCTGGTGGTGGGAGGCGGCATCATCCCCGCTGAAGATATCGCGCAGCTCAAGAAAGCCGGCGTCGCGGAGATTTTCGGACCGGGAACATCCACGGAGGAAATCGTCAAATTCATCAGAGAGAATGCGCGCAGGCGGGATTGATAAAAATCTTCAAGGAGATATCATGAAAGTCCTGAAAGTTGATCATATCGGCATTGCCGTAAAAAGCGTTGACGCGGCAAAACAATTGTACAGCGGGCTTCTCGGCCTTGCTCACACCGGAAGTGAAACGGTTGCTGAACAGAAAGTGACCACGGCATTTTTCCCCGCGGGCGATTCGGAAGTAGAGCTTCTGGAATCCACAACGCCTGACGGCCCCATCGCGAAACATCTCGAAAAAAAGGGCGAAGGGATTCAGCATATTGCCTTTCGGGTCGAAAACATTGAGGAAGCTCTGGCCGAACTCAAGGCCAAAGGCGTTCAGTTAATTGACGAGCGGCCCCGGATAGGCGCGGGCGGCGCGAAAATTGCGTTTCTCCATCCCAAATCCACTTTCGGCGTATTGATCGAACTTTGCGAAAGGAATGAATGAAGTCCTCGTAAAATTCCGCCATGAAAAGTGGTTAACTTTTATAAAAGGTGAGGATCTATGGAAAATGTAGTCATCATAAGTTGCGTGCGTACTCCGATCGGCGCTTTCGGCGGAGCGCTCAGAGAAATTCCGGTTTATCGCCTGGCCAGTCTGGTTCTGCTGGAAGCCGCCAAAAAAGCCAAAATTGACCCGGCAATGATTGATGATGTTGTCATGGGATCAGCGTATCAAAACGGCGAGTGCGCCAACGGTGCGCGTATGGCCGTGCTCGACGCGGGCTGGCCGGATACCGTGCCGGGTGTCATGATGGACAGACGATGCTGCACGGGGCTGGATACGATCTTTTACGGAGCCATGAAAATCCAGACCGGCAATGCCGATCTGATCATCGCGGGCGGCATGGAATCCATGAGC
Source organism: Smithella sp. (assembly GCA_035524255.1). Classification (GTDB taxonomy): domain Bacteria; phylum Desulfobacterota; class Syntrophia; order Syntrophales; family Smithellaceae; genus Smithella. The sequence goes on from DATKPG010000042.1 coordinate 29,461, forward strand.
CAGGGCGAACTTTATATCCCCGGCGACATCCGGTGGGGCCTGGGCGGCAGGAACCACGAAAAATACGGCTTCATGCCCCGCGGCCACGGCGCGCTGGCCATGTGGGGGATCCCTTTCTATGACCGGCTTCAGCGGGGACGCGTCATGTCGCAGCCCATTGACCGTTACGGCGAATTGAGTTCCATGATGACCTGGGCGGAAGAGGCGGCAAAAAGAGAAAAGATCACCCGCGAGGAAGCCGACCGCTGGGCGCTGCGCTCGCACGAGCGGGCGATTGCCGCGCAGGATGCCGGCAAGTTTAATGATGAAATCGTGCCGGTGCCCACAGGCAAAGATAAAGAAGGCCGGATCGTTTATCTGACAACCGATGAAGGACCGCGGCGCGACACGACGCTTACGCGTCTGGCAAAGCTGAAAACCATTTATAAAGACGGCGTCTGCACGGCCGGGAATTCATCCTCTGAAAACGACGGCGCGGCGGTTGTCGTGATGGCTTCCGAAAAGAAAGCCAAAGAACTTGGCGCAGCGCCACTGGCCTATTTCCGTTCCTGCGCGGTGGCGGCCACGGATCCCACTCTCACCTATCCCGCGGTTCCGGCAGCCGTGGAAAAAGCATTGCGGAAAATAAACGCGACGATTGACCAGATGGATCTGATCGAAGTACAGGAAGCCTTTGCCGTCCAGTGTCTGGCTGACGCGAGACTTGCCGGCCTCTCCGACGAGCAGATGGATAAGAAAGTCAATGTAAACGGTTCGGGTATTTCGCTTGGGCATCCCATAGGCGCGACGGGAACCATGAGATTGACCACGTTGATCAACGAAATGGCCAGAAGAGACAGCCGTTTTGGATTGGAGACAATCTGCGGCGGCGGCGGTCAGGGAATATGCATGGTCATTGAAAGAAAATAACAATCATCCGCGGGGAACGGTTTGAAAAATCTGAAAGTTTCAGGACCGTTTCCCGCAATGACAACAGAAAAAGTCCGGAGGATAAAAAAATGGATTTTGCATTAACGGAAGAACAAAAAATGATCCAGGAAACGGCCAGAACTTTTGCAGAAAAAGAAATCGCGCCGTATGTGGAAGAGGACGAAAAAAATCATTTCTGGCGTAAAGAAATATTTATGAAAATGGCCGAACTCGGATTTTTCGGGTTTTCCATTGACGAAAAATACGGCGGCAACGGCATGGGTTTTCTGGAAGGTTCTCTGGCCATCGAACAAATTGCCAAAGTTCACACGTCCTGGCGAATGGCTTTTAATATGCAGTGCTGGGGACCGGCCCTCACCATACAAAAATTCGGCACGGAAGAGCAAAAACAGCACTACATCTCCAAATTTGTTTCCGGTGAATACATCGGCAGTTTCGCGATGACCGAACCGGATATCGGTTCCGACGTCGCGTCCATGAAATGCCGCGCCGACGATAAGGGCGATTACTATCTGCTCAACGGCAACAAGATGTGGATTACCAACGGCACCGTCAGCAATCACGGCCTGCTGTACGTCAAAACCGATAAGGATAAGGGCGCCAACGGAGTAAGCTGTTTTATTATGGACTATTCACTGCCCGGCATCACCCGCAAAAAAATTCATGACAAAGTTGGCCTGTGGGCGTCCGATACCGCGGAGATAACATTTGAAGACGTCAAGGTTCCGAAGAGCCTCCTGCTGGGCAAACTGAACCGCGGATTTCAAATCTGCATGACGCAACTTAATTCTACGCGCCTGGGTTGTTCGGCTGGCTCGCTGGGGCTCTCCGGCGCAATCCTGGATGCCTCGGCAAAATACGCGACTGAACGCTGTCAGTTCGGCCAGCCCATCGGCAAATATCAGTTGGTTCAGCAACAGGTTGCCGAGATGAAACTCTCACACGACGCGCTGGCTTTTCTGGTTTACCGGGCAGCCTGGCTCAAAGACAAAGGGCTCCCCAACGTGATGGAAACATCCATGTCCAAACTCTACGGGTCGAAAGTCGTTGTGCATGACGCCAACGAATGCATGAAACTCTACGGCTCCTTCGGGTATTCCGACGAATATCCCTGCGGCCGCTTCCTGCGGGACTCAAAGCAATTTGAAACGCTGGAAGGAACATCCAACATGCATACCATGATCGTTGCCAACGCGGCGATGGGTTTCGCCCCAAACCGCGTTTAATCGATTTGCCCTTACGGCCCAATTTCTCCGTAGCGGCAATTGTTGGATATCTCCGAGATTGCGATACTAAAATTAATTTGTTTTTCTTTTTAGACAGGAGCAAAACATGAGACAATATTTTGAAAAAATGGATCCGCTGGGAGGGCCGCTCACGGCCCGGCAAATCGAAGACATGCGGCAGAGCCGCGCAAAGCTCGAAGAAATCATGCGGGAGATCGACGCGGAAGCCGAGCGCATTAAAAACGTCGGAACACCCCTGCAGAGCCTGCACGAGCGCGGCGAGATGAGCGTCTGGGAGCGCATCGATTACCTGGTTGATCCGGGAACCTTCTGTCCGCTGCACACCATCTTCGATCCGGGTAACGAAGAGTCGGGCAGCACCGGCGTTGTGGACGGCCTGGCGCGTATCAACGGTAAATGGTGCGTCCTTATCGGCTTTAATAATAAATGGCTGGCCGGCGCCTGGATCGCGGGTCAGGCGGACAATAATCTCCGCGTAACGGATATTGCGAAACTTTTGCATATTCCGCTGGTCTGGCTGGTGAATTGCTCCGGCGTGCGCCTGCCCGAGCAGGAGAAAGTTTACGCCAACCGCCGGGGACAGGGAACGTGTTTTTTCCGTCACGCGGAACTGGAAATCATGGGCATACCTGTCATCGCCGGCATCTACGGAACAAACCCCGCCGGAGGCGGCTATCAGTCCATCAGTCCGACCATTCTGCTGGCCCATAAGAAAGCCAGCATCGCCGTTGGCGGCGGCGGCATTTTAAGCGGCATGTCTCCCGCGGGAGCTTTTGACGAAGCGCGGGCGGAGGAAATCATCAACGCGACACGGCATTATAAGTCCGCTCCTCCGGGCGGCGTCAAGATCCATTACGATGTGACCGGTTTTTTCCGCGCGGTTTTCGATGAGGAGACGCAGGTCCTCGATGCGATCAAGGATTACATGGGGGATATGCCGGCATTCAACCCCAGGTTTTTCCGCGTGGCGGCTCCCGCGGACCCCAAATATTCGCCGGACGAAATTGCTTCCATCATGCCGGTTGACAAAAAAGCGGTTTACGATTTTGAACAGGTGCTTGCGCGTCTGACCGATAACTCCGAGCATCTTGAGTTTTGCCCGGACTTCGGACCGGAAGTATATACCGGTCTGGTTAAAATTGACGGTTATCTTTTCGGTGTGGTCGGCAACCGTCAGGGAGATATCCCCCATTATCCGGAATACACAAGCGATTATGAGGGTGTTGGCGGCAAGCTTTACCGGCAGGGGCTCATGAAGATGAGCGAGTTTGTCACACTGTGTTCGCGCGATAAAGTTCCGATGATCTGGTTTCAGGATACCAGCGGCATCGACGTGGGCGATACGGCGGAAAAGGCCGAACTGCTGGGGCTGGGACAGTCTCTGATTTATTCGATTGAAAATTCACGCCTGCCGATGATGCTGGTGGTCTTGCGCAAGGGTACCGTGGCCGGACACTATGTCATGGGCGGACCGACCGCCAACAACAATAATGTCTTTTCGCTGGGAACGCCGACCACGCAAATTTGCGTGATGCACGGTGAAACGGCCGCGGCGGCCACTTTCGCGCGCCGTTTGGTTAAAGAGAAAGATGCCGGGAAAACCCTTCAACCCACTATCGACAAGATGAACGAAATGGTCAAACATTACGATGACACATCCAATCCTCTATTTTGCGCCCGGAAGGGTTTTGTCGATGAGGTTGTCCGCTACCAGGAATTGAGGAAGTACATGATCGGCTTTGCCAACTGCGCATATCAGAATCCGCCCGCGATATGTCCCCAGCACCAAATGATTCTGCCGCGCATCATTCGCTCACAGATCGTGAAAGGACTTCCTCGTCCGAAAGCGAAATAAATGTGATTTGAATATTTATTCAAACCCGAAGGATCATTTATTACCCCGGAACCCTGTCATGACCTTCCTGTTTATAACGGGAAGGCCATGACAGGGGTGAGAAAGGTAAAATATTTCAAATTAGAAGATATGTTGTTTTTTTAATAAACGCACTTTATAATCTTTGCAAAACATATTTGGCCAACAGGCCGTTGACATGTGGCACATGTTTCGGGAGGAGGTCAGATCATGAACATTGGGCGCCTGGCAGACGATAATATCCAGAGATTCGGCGAATACGAATTTGTCTACTTTGAAGGCAAGTGGCATACCAATGTGGAAATGAACCGCATGACCAACCGGTTAGGCAATGCCCTGAAAAAACTGGGGATCAAACGGGGCGACCGGGTGGGTGTTCAACTGCTCAATTGCCCCCAACTCATCCAGGCATTTTTCGCTACTTTCAAAATCGGAGCTATTCTCGTCCCGATCAACCCGTCCCTGCGGACAAACGAGCTGGCCTTTATTTACCGCGACGCGGGTTTATCGGTCTTGATCAGTACGGCGAACTACATAAACATCATCAAAGAAGCCAGAAGGGAAGCGCCTGACCTGAAGCATGTCATCTGCACTGGAGAGACGATCCCGGAAAATACGTTAGACTACAATATCATCATAGAGCAGGAGCCGGACACGCTGTCCATCGAAGATACGGAAAACGACGATACGGCCGTCATAATCTACACCGCAGGCACCACCGGAACTCCGAAAGGCGTTATGCTGACTCATTATAACTGGTACACCCATGTAACGGGATATTATGATTTGGTATTGCTGGACGCCTGGGGAATTTCCGTCAAAGGAATTATGCGTGAACAGGATGACGGGCAGTCCAAAAAAGAGGAAAAAGAGGGTGAAATTTTTGGTGTCAGCCGGCAGCGGGTTTCGCTGATCACGCTTCCTCTGTTCCACGGCTATGGAGTTTTCGCGCTGAATCTGGAGTATCTGACGGGAGGGAAATTAGTCATGATCAGCCGTTGGGACCCCCAGGAGGCGATGAAGTGCATTGAACAGTATAAGGTTACCGATTTTCGCGGTGTGCCGACAATGTATATTCAAATTCTGAACCATCCCGACGCTCCCAAATATAATCTTAAATCGCTGAGAACCTGCATCTGCGGATCAGCGCCCATGCCGCTGGAAATAGCCCGACAGTGGCAGAAGACATATGGTATCGATATCTGGGAAGGATATGGTCTGAGCGAAGCAACCACTGTTAATTGCGGAAATATCGCCGGACGGCGGCCGCCCAAATACGGCTCGATCGGCAAATGTTATCAGAAATGCAACTCCATCAAGATATTTGACGATAATGACCGGGAATTACCGAGAGGACAGACAGGGGAAATTGTGATCAAAGGCCCCGGCGTAATGAAGGGTTACTGGAACAGGCCCGCGGAAACGGCGGAAGCTATCCGGAACGGCTGGCTCCATACGGGTGATGTCGGGAATGCCGACGAAGACGATTATATTTATATCACCGACCGCAAGAAAGATCTGATTATCCGGGGAGGAGAGAACATTTACCCGAAGGAGATCGAAAACATTCTGTACCAGCATCCGGAGGTACTGGAGGCGGGAGTCATAGGTATTCCCGATCCGGTATACGGCGAGTCGGTAAAGGCATTCGTCGTCCTCAAAACATCAGGGGCCGCCACGGAAGAAGATATCCTGAATTTCTGCCGGGAACGTTTACCGGCCTTTAAAAGACCGACATCCATTCGGCTCATGGAATCTTTACCCAAGAGCGCGGTGGGTAAAATATTACGCCGTGAGTTGAGAAACCTGGAATGATGGGCGAGGTACTATACTGGCTAAAAAATATATCAGCGCGGGCGAAATTACAATTATCAATGTTGATCAAGGATCTTCTGCATGCTCCGCTTTTTTTGTCTCGTTAAAAATATCTATCGCGACAAGGTTCGTTTCTTCTATCTGATAAGTTTTGATAATTGGTTAACTCATTTTAAAAAAGATATTTTTATTTTTATTAAGGGGGATTGGATTTAGAACCATTAACTGATTAAATTTTAGGGAGGATTTCAAAATGGCGAAGTTAGATAAAAACAGGCTGATTTTTGGTATTATGTTAATTATTGTGATTGCAATTGCTGAAATTATTGGAGGAGCCGCTAAACTTCCTCTGTGGGCCCCTTTTATGGTCATGATATTTTTCTTTGTGGTACATGAGGACAAGACAAAAATCCCCCACATAGTGATTGGCGGCTTGTTTGGCATGGTGAATTTAATTATTATAAAATTTTTCCTGGGGCTTACGGCCCCATCCCTGGGACTTGATCTGGCAAGGCTGATTTATATTCTGATTTTCGTTTATGCCATCGTGGCTTTAGGCGAAATTATTCCTGTCGTCTTTAACGCTTTTGCCTTCATGTTTTTCCTGGTAACGGCGGTGGCGGCCAAAACTCCGGATTTTAATATCTATACCAACATGGCAATGGAAATTGTTCTTGGATTAATTTTTGTCTACGCTATACTGGGAATGCAGAAGATAGTTGCAATGTTAGCGATGCGAAGCGCGGCGAAAAATGCTAATAAATAAGATTCGCAAAAATAATACCGGATTGTTTACAATTTGGTATTGTTTACTTTACGAACCATAATTATTTTGTAAAAAAGAAACCAGAGCCGAACAACCTTTATAATCCTCAACTGCCGTAAGGCAGAAAGGGTTTTGTCATGGATAAGATAATGTCTTATCCATTGATGTAGAGGTGTTTGTAGGCTAAATTAAACATATAAAAGTTACATATTGTGAAAGAAATAGTCATTGTTGAAGGTGTCAGAACAATGATACGTTCAATCTTCTGTTTTGCGCCCGGAAGGGTTTTGTCGATGAAGTCGTCCGCAACCGGAAATTGAGAAAATACATGGTCGGCACTGCCAACTGCGCCAATCAGAATCCGCCCGCGATATATCCCCGGCACCAAATGATCCTGCCGCGCATCATCCGCTCACAGATCGTGAAGGGACCGGCGAGACCCGCTTGGCAAATGTAAGGCATAAAGCCGGAGATGCGGTAAATCTTTTATAAAGCCTTCGCTTGTTCCTGAAGAGCCATATCCTCGGGCGTTACAGCCTCTATGGTTATGCCGTGTGGAATGGAGCGTCCATCAAGATCGACATGGACAAAAGTAATAAAGCCTTCAACAAGTAATTCATCGTTTTTGCTTTTCGTGGCTCTTACAAACGCAATGACGCGGCTTTTACCGGTCAGAATAACCTTGCTTACAAAACGAATGACGGTGCCTACCGGTACACGTTGTTTGAACTGCATGCCATGGATGTTGGCACACACAATATTTTCCGGCGCCGTCAGATTGGCAGCGGCAATAAAACCGGCTTCGACAAACCATTTGGCGCCCTGGCCGGCAAATAACGTGCCGTGGTGATTCTGATCCGCCCCCATGACCACATGATGAATTTCACAAGTTTTAACGATCATTGTAAAATATCCTCCCGGCAAATGTTTCCTTTAAAGTAACAACACTTGTATGTGTTCAGTCAAGAACTTTCTTAAAGCTCACCATGTTTCGGCGAAAGGGTGAAATATATAAAAAAGTATTTTATATATTCATGAAACAAATAATTATTTTAGGCATTGCGCCTTTACAGAAGAAACCGTATTGAGCCAACAATCCCTTGACAAGTCCGGCTAAAATAGATTAGTGCCTTAGGGTAGCATAACAATTCCCCGGCAGTGGAAAATGTTATAAGGCGTCTTGCGTTGGCAAACTTAAGTACGCTGTCAAAGCGATTGACGAAGTGACGAAGCAATCTCATAATGACGGACTGAAGACGGTAAGATGAGTATTATAACCACAAAAGGCCTGACAAAAACCTACGGCAAAATAGAAGCGGTTCGAAGCCTCGACCTGAACATCGAAAAAGGCGAAATATTCGGATTGCTCGGGCCAAACGGCGCGGGTAAAACCACAACCATCGGCATGCTCTGCACGATTGTCCGCCCGACATCCGGCAGCGCCTCAATCGCCGGCTGCGATGTCATAAAAGAACCCGCGCAGGTCAGGCGCAAAGTCGGCATCGTTTTTCAGGACCCCACTTTGGATACCGTTCTTTCCGGACGGGAAAATCTTGAACTTCACGCGCGTCTTTACGGAATCCCCAAGGCCATCCGGGAACAAAGAATCACGGAGATGCTGGAACTGGTTGATCTGCGGCAGCGCAGTGACGATCTGACCCGCACTTACTCGGGCGGCATGCGCAGACGTCTGGAACTGGCGCGTGGCCTTTTGCACAGGCCGTCTGTTATTTTTTTGGACGAGCCGACGCTGGGGCTTGATCCGCAAACGCGGGCGCGCATCTGGGAATACATTAAAAAGATGGCACAAGTGGAGCAGACGACCGTCGTGCTCACCACCCATTATATGGAAGAAGCCGAGCAGGTCTGCGACCGCGTAGGGATTATCGATCACGGCCGGATCATCGAGCTTGATTCTCCCGATGCTTTAAAGGAATCCATGGGCGGCGACACGGTCATCATCAAAGTAAGGGAACCCCGACTCGAAGAAATACGCTCACTGCCTTATATATCGAAAGTTATTGTAATTGACGGTTTGATCGAGATCATGATGAGAAATGCGAATCAACACCTGCCTGACCTTCTCTCTCACATTCAAAATGTGGAGAGCGTGGAGATCAGAATACCCACGCTAAGCGATGTGTTTATCAAGCTGACCGGAAGAGACATTAGGGAAGATGCCCCGGAGGATTCCGGAGGCTGGGTGGATTCGGTCGTCCGTTACCGCCAGAGGGGGTCCTGATCATGAACGATCGTCGTGTCCGCAGAGAATTGATGGGCATATACGCTGTTTGGTGGCGGGAATTCAAGGTATTCCAGCGCGAGAAAAGCAGAATCGTCTCCAGCATTGTCCAGCCGCTCATGTGGCTTTTCCTGTTTGGCAGCGGCGTTGGCGCGAGCGTCAGCGTCAGCCATGTCAATTATCAGGATTATATCTATCCGGGCATTCTCGCCATGCTTGTGCTTTTCGGATCGGTTTACTTCGGCCTCTATATTGTCTGGGACCGCAAGCTCGATGTGCTCAAGGCCATCCTGGTGGCGCCGGTGTCGCGCCTGTCCGTCTTCATGGGAAAGGTTCTGGGTGGATGCACAGACGTTACGATGCAGATTATTATTCTTTTTCTCTTCACATTTTTGTTCCCGTCTGTAAATCCCTGGGGCATTCCGCAGGCCTTGCTGCTGTTGTTTATTACATCGATCGCGCTGGTTTCGATGGGACTCGCGCTCGGCTCTTTGTTTGAAAGTCTGGAGGGTTTCCAACTCATCTCATCTTTTCTGATCTTTCCACTCTTTTTCTTATCCGGCGCTCTGTTCCCGGTTGACGAAAAACTTCCCTTCTGGTTGCGGGGACTGGTGGGCCTAAATCCCCTCACCTATGCCGTGGATGGTGTCAGGGGGGCATTGCTCAATATTCATATTTTCCCGTTTTATGTTGATTTCATCGTTGTTACTTTCTTCGCGGTTGTTATGTTCCTTGTAGGAAGTGTGCTGTTCAGCAGAATGAAATAATGCCCAATCCCAAAGGAATTTTCGCCATGCTGGCGAAAATTCCTTTGGGATTGGTACAAAATCGTGGCGACCATCCACACAATATTTCACACCAGAATGTTTAAAATGATCATTTGACAAAACGGCTTTTCTTTATTATCCTTGCATACAAGTAAATTGCATACAAGGTGGATGGGTTATCTTATGCCGGAAAGAGACTGTATTTTTTTTCAATTTGCCAAAGCCAATCAGCTCGCCAGTAAGTTTTTAAGCCAGAAGGTCTCTGAACTCAATATTACGTCGGTCCAGGCGATGGTTTTAGGGTTTCTCGATAGAGAAGATCAGATCACGTCAAGCGCCCTCGGTAAACGCACGGAGCTTGACAGCGCGACACTAACGGGAATTCTCGATCGTCTGGAGGCCGCGGAATTTATCGAACGCAGGGAAAACGCGGACGACAGGCGATCCATCCGCATTCACCTGACAAAAAAGGGTAAACTCATGAGCCGCGAGGCGAAAAGAGTGATTACCGAAGCCAACTCGGAATTTCTGGAAGTCTTAACGGAGGCGCAAAAAAAAGATTTACTGGGCATTATCAATAAGCTGCGTCTTTTATCGCCCCGCTGACCAATATGCCATTTTGCTATCCGGCAATATGGCCGGAAGAAAGGAGCTCTCATGGGAACGATACATAAAACCGGCTGCGTCCTTTGCGCGCAGAACTGCGGTTTGGAAGTCGAAGTGGAAAATAACCGCATTATCAAGGTGAAACCGGATAAATCCAACGCCAGAAGCGAGGGCTATTTCTGCCGCAAGGGCATGAACATCGCCTATCACCAGCACAACGCCGATCGCCTGAAATATCCTTTAAAGAAAGTCGGGGATAAATTCGAGCGCATCTCCTGGGATCAGGCCATTGATGAAATCGCGGCCAAACTCAAAGGCATTATCGATCAGCACGGACCGCGCTCTTTTGCCTACATGGGCGGCGGCGGCCAGGGCTGTCATCTTGAGGTGGCCTTTGGCGTGAGATTGATGCGGGGCCTGGGTTCGCAATACCAGTACAGCGCTCTGGCTCAGGAATTTGCAGGCGCTTTCTGGGTGTGCGGCCGGACGCACGGAAAACAATACCTGCATGACGGACCGGACGTAACTAACACCGATGTTCTTCTGGTGCTGGGATGGAACGGCATGCAAAGCCACCAGATCCCCCAGGCGCCGCGGCAGCTGCAGCGCATCGCCAGGGATCCGGATAAACGCCTCATTGTTGTCGATCCGAGGATTTCCGAAACGGCAAAGATTGCCGACATACATTTACAGATACGTCCCGGCACGGACGCCCTGCTCCTCAAGGCGATGATCGCTATTATCCTGCGCGAGGGCTGGGAAAACAAAGACTACCTTAAATATTTCACATCGGGTTTTGAAACGGTTAAATCAAGTTTTCAGGATTTCGATGTTCGCGCCGCGCTGAAAATTTGCGAACTTGATTTTGACCGGGTGCGCGAAGTCGCGAGGCTCTACGCCACCCGCAAATCATCCCTGCGCTACGATCTGGGCATATTCATGGGACGCCACAGCGGCCTGAATTCCTATTTGATTGTTATTCTTCAGGCCGTCTGCGGCAGGCTTTGTGTTCCCGGAGGCAACATCATACCCGGCCACATGGTGCCCATCGGTCCCCACACGGACGAAAGGGATCCGAAAATCTGGAGAACCGTCACAACCAATTCATTTCCGGTCTGCGGGTGTTTTCCACCCAATGTCATGCCGGAAGAAATTCTCTCCGATCATCCCGAAAGACTGCGGGCGGTTCTGGTAACCGGTTTGAATCCCCTGCGTTCCTACGCGGACACAACAGCTTATGAAAAAGCGTTCGGGCGTCTCGATCTTCTGGTGACGGTGGAACTGGCCATGACGGAAACGGCCGCCCTTTCCCATTACGTGTTGCCATCGCGCTCCGGCTATGAATCCTGGGACGGCACTTTTTTCCCCATGACCTATCCCGGCATATTTTTCCAGATGCGACGGCCGATTGTCGAGGCCGAAGGAGAGCCTCTGGAACAGGGTGAAATTGATCTGAGACTGGCCGACAAACTGGGACTTATTCCACCGATTCCGGATAGCCTGTATGAAGCGGCAACCCAAAGCCATGCCGCATACTCCCGGGCGCTGATGGAATACGCGATGACGGAGCCCAAAGCCCTCAAAGCGATGCCCTTTATTCTGGGAAAGACGCTGGGAAAAGCAATGGGCTCTGTCCATCTGGCAGCCCTCTGGGGCATGCTGCAGGTCTCGCCCAAATCTTTCCATAAAAATGCCGCGAGGGCGGGCTTTACGCCGGGACCGGCTCTGGGCGAAGAAATTTTTCAGAAGATACTGGATCATCCCGAAGGCATCTGGGTGGGAGAGGTCGATCCCGAAAATAATTTCGCGGAGCTTAAAACCGCGGACGGTAAAATAAACCTGCACATTCCAGAGCTGATCGATGAGCTTAGGAGCGTTGAATCGGCCCCGGAAGAAGCGGCGCTCAAGACACCCCCCGAATTTCCGCTCATTCTCATGGCGGGAAGGCACATGTCCATGAACGCCAATACGCTAGTGCGCGATCCCGCGTGGAACGAGGGCAAGCGGGCCTGCACGCTGGCCATGCATCCGGATGACGCGGCGTCGCTTCATTTAACAAGCGGCCAGCAGGTCCGTGTGACAACCGAAGCAGGCGCCGAAGAAATCGAGCTGGAAATTACGGATACGGCGCGCGTCGGCCATGTGGTCATTCCTCACGGTTTCGGCCTGGTTTATAACGGAAAGAAATACGGGGCGAATGTGAACCGGCTGACCAAAAACACGCATCGGGATCAGTTCGGGACGCCCATGCACCGCTATGTGCCCTGTCGCGTGGAGGCGGCATAGCCGGTGTAAATAGATAGGCTGTCTTGCGGCATTTTGACTTTTCAGGTATATATAAACACTACTTTGTTCCGAAGGGATTATGATGAAAAAATGTCCATTCTGCGCTGAAGAAATTCAGGATGACGCGATAAAGTGTAAACACTGCGGTGAGTTTCTGAATACCGCATACGGCGCGCGCGTTGCGGAGCAGAACTTCAAATGGTATTTCCGAAAATCCTTTATTATTATCGCGGTCTGTTGCGTGGGACCTCTGGCACTGCCCCTGATCTGGTGGCGTCCGCAAACCACATGGCCTTGGAAGGTCGGACTCTCAGCCATTATACTGGTGCTCAGTTGGTTTCTGTTTCAGCTAACGATGGAATCCATTCGCAATCTTAAGGAGTATTACCAGTTACTCAACCAGCTTCAATAACAACAGGTGTCCATTTTTTTAAACATTTATCATGTAAAAGGAGATGAACTATGTATCGCTTAAATCGTGTCTATGTAGTTTTGGTATTGGCTTTGTTTATTTTGGGAGTCCTGCCGCTTATTGCTTTTGCGGAATCGGAATCATCGTCATCGATGGAGCAGAATTTTCAGAAGGCGAAACAAGATTACCTGCAGAAAAAAATGGATTCCGCCTCCGAGCATATTAAAAAAGGTGCGGAATATATGAGGGCTGAATCCGAAAAAGCATCGGCGAAGGGGAAAGAGGCGATGACATCATCGGCAAAAGAACTGGAACAACTGGCCGTTGATGTGAAAAAAGGAACCGTGAAATCGGTCCGTAAAATCGAACAACCCTTTGCGCGCGCCTATCTGGCCCTGGCCGCGGATTCGCATATCAAATCGACGGAATCCTGGACCAAAAAAGAATCGGCAAAAACAGGCGAGGCACTTGGTTCATCCTCAAAGTATCTGGAGAGAAGCTTTGCCTGGGCCGGACAGAAGGTGGAGACTCATACGAGAAAAGCGCTGGATGCGTCTAAAAATCTTTCGCTGAAACTGAAGGCAAAAGGCGGCGTGATTGCCAAAGATGTTGAAAAAGGACTCAAAGATACGGGAAATGAAATTGAGAAATTAGGAAAAAATATTTCTCGTAAATGAAACAGTGATAAACTCGCATAGCGCGCGATGACATACCATCGGCATGGGACTGCTCAAACGGAGATTGATGAATCATTCATCAATCTCCGTAATAGTGTGAATGAATAGTTAAATGTAGCGTGGTTGCCAGCCGGTGCGTTTGCGTTAATGTTCCTCTTACCGTAATGCTTTCTTAATTTCGTAGGCAGTCCTGCCGCCTGACGCTTTTCCGATGGTCCTGTCCGTGTTGAAAGGCGAAGGCTTGTAGGGAACTCTCGGCGTAATGGTTGTGATCAAAGAGTGATCGTTTTTACGGTACAACTTGATCTCCGAGCCGACAATTCCAGCTAACGCGCCCGACTGAAATTCAGTAAACTTGCCTTCAACAACGATTGTTGAAGCGATATCGGCATCAGGCGCCACGGCACCCTCGTCGATAATCTGATTTGCAACTCCCGCTTTTATCAAATGTTCGCGCAGACCCTCGTAGAAGGAATCGACAAATTCCTGAGACAGCCCCAGTCCTTCCGTTTGAGTGAAATGTTTTAATTCAAGGCTCTTATATGACCCGGCTCCGCTTCCCGAGGAACTATTAACTGATAATGATTGATTTCCCGCGGCTCCATTTTTAGGAATGCCCCCACAACCTGTTAAAATATTCAATAACAGTAATGAAGCGCCTAACATCAGTATGAATAAAGCAAAACGTTTCATGATCCACCTTCCTTAATGTTTTTGATAAAAATCTGTTTTCACGGCGATGGATTGTAGGTAATTTGCAATTTTCTGTCAATGGGAACCTGAACATTATACGCGAGTATCATGTATGCTTATCTATGTTTCAGTCCTTCCTTATGCAATACAAAAACCCCGCTCTCTTCTCGAGTCGCGGGGTTTTGTAATCCGTTAATGCTGCACTCATTTAAGGTTTAGTGGAAAGGGTAACGTTTTTAATTTCTCCATCTATCGTCCGTGTTCTTCACCTCTGCCGCCCCCATGTCCCCCGGGCTGTGGACGGGAACCTCCCCTGTTCTGCTGCATCTGCTGTCTCTGAAATTGCTGATGTTTTTGAACCTCAGGTCTTTGCTGGTACATCGTTTGTCTTTGTTGTCTTAATATCTGAGTCTGATGCTGCGGTTTCGGCGCATAACCCTGAACACCCCAGGCTTTTTGATTGCCCCATGTCCGGTTACCCTGCCACCTCTTCCAGTTCTGTTGAAGTTGCGCATGGTGAATTGTCTGATAATTCCATATATGGCCGTGCCAGCTATGGTCGCGATAGTGACTTCTCCAATACGGGTCTACGTCAAAATAGAACCGGGGGACACTATCATAATAAGCCCAGCCACGATCATAATACGGTGAGCGGTACCAGCGGCCTTCCCACGGACGCCACCAGAAACCATTCCAGAAAAATATATCTACGTCAACACCAGGAGCAACGTAGACACCATCAGTGTCCGGTAAGACGACAACGTCCGGCGGCGCCGCAAACGTGACAGGTGGCGGCAATGGGATGGAAATTCCAACACTCACATCTACTCCGGCCATCGTCGTGATAGGAAATACACTTACTAAAGCTAAAACGATTGTTCCCAAAAGCAACCTTTTCATTTTGTTACCTCCTTTTTCTGACTCCGGTGTTACACAGTCGCTAAATATTGACTTATTTATTGACCATGTTTTTCATTATAGATTTGCTTGCTGGCCGCATTTTCCTGCTGATTTAATGTTTTCCGTTCCTGTTTGGTAATATGCCCGCCGTTTTGTGAGGCCATATCCCGCTCTTCCTGCCTGATTTGACGGTCTTCTTTGTGTAATTGTCTGGCTTGCTGCTTGTTTAATTCCCCACTCTTGACGCCCTGATTGATTCGGCGATTTTGATTTCTCAATCGTTTATTGACTTGAGCGCGTCGCGGATGATCTTTTTGCCACTGGGTTTCAGCCTGAACCGTTGGAACACTGACTAAGAAAAAAACAGCCATAATCAAGATGGTTCCCATAATTTTCAAATAACGTTTCATAATCTTTTCTCCTTTTTTTAATTTTCTGTGTCGTAATGGACAGGTTTAGAAATCTTTCTAACACATCTTTCCGTCATTCATTAATATGTCAGCAACAAATATGCCACATGATATAATCCTTTCTAAATCAATATCTTAGATGATTACAGAACATTTGTATCTTATTATATTTGAGGAATTATTCCCCAAGTGAATGCGGATTTATTCCTCATTAAAGATTAATAATGAAATTTTTAAAATCAAGGATGTTTCCTATCAAAATGTTTATTGATTAATAATATCATGCATTTATTGTAAAATTTCAAGTGGCGGAAGGAAGCAGGAAATAATTATCGACTAAAAATATCTAATTCGCGTAATCGAAGTGATTACCTGCAACCATATAGATGTAGTCTGGGGAGCCATTAAATTTAAAAATTGTGAGTCAAAAATTACATAAAAAGGCAGGGCAGATACGGCCATTGCCTTTTACCTGCTCATCTTAATAGGATAACCTTTAAAATATCTTTATCCGCGCAAATTGTCCGGTATCACCGTTAGTGTAATAGAGATACCCGTCGGCTGAAACGGTAGCGAAATGATTATTATCTGTTATTGGCAATGCCGCCTCATTCTTCCTCTTGTTCGCTACCCTTTGGCTTCTGCTTCGGCTGCTGCTGCTTTTTTTCTCTTGCTTTAGCTATTTCATTCTTACATGACTGCGAAAGCCTGTCTTCATTGCCTTTGAGACAAGCTATGATTCGACCCTCACCGGGCTTGACACCTTTACAGAATTTCTCAACATCCGCTTTGCATGCCCCTCTGCCTTCCATGGGGGGACCTGTTTTCTCCTGCGCGCTGGCAACGCCTAACATGAGCATTACCATGCAAATCGCCATAAAAAGTTTCTTCATAAAATTGTACCTCCTTATGTTTTATTTATTATAATGGATTGGCTATCGTCATTTACTCTTTTCTATTTCCTTATGCAATACATACCTTTTAAAATATTTCGGGTTCAAAGTCAGCATACATTCAGGCCTGCAAGTGTTAAAATCTTACCCTACCTGCAAATCTCTGGTTAAAACCTTTGCGGCTGTGAACACCCCATCTTATTTAAACAGAAATCTTTGCGGCATAAATATCAGCCGCACTGTTTTTATAAATTATTCAAGATAACGAACAGATACAGCTAATGTTTTAATGGCGGTAGATGGCGATTCCACATACTTAACCTCCGCTCTCTTGCCTTTTATGACCCGCGCCCGTCCAGAGGCAAGGTTGCCCAGTTCATTGCCATTCACATCATAAAATAATGTGGCATGTTCTCCATCTCCAACAACAAGAAAACTCATTTCCATGCCGGGATCGGTTAAAAGTTTTATTGCCCCGCATGGCCACAGGGGAGGACCGGACTTAAAACGAAAACCTGTCGCGTAATCTTCAATCTTGCCCGCGATGATACTTGTTCCATCGCTTTGCGCTGAAGCGGCTGGCATTACCTGTGTGGATGCGACCGATGCAGCCGGTGATGGCTGACTCTGTTTCCCTTCTTTAGCATTTGCGGCGGTGAATTGTTCACAGGCAACGGGCGTGCCTGAAACTAAAACAATAGTTGGATAATGATTAAAGTTTATAGGCCATGAGACCATGAATTTGTAAGTCATTCCGGCGCCAATACACATTTGAATCGGCGGCGTAAGCGTATTTACGGGATCAAGCGTGTTAAATCCAATCAATTGCATGGGTCCCGCAACTCTATCCCATGCGAGCTGACTATGGAGCCCAACTTCGCCAATCTGTGTGCCGTTGTCTTTAACGCCGACAGGAGCAGCTGATCCGGCAAACCCACCTTCTCTTAAAACTATTATTCGGGCTGAATTGGCTGGAATGGGCCCTGAAGCTACAGGCGCTATTTGTTTGGTGGTTGCGCAACCCGTCAGGAAAGCCATGGTCAGGCAAATTGAGATGAAGGCAAGAATAACGGATTTACGGTTCATAGTATACCTCCTTCGTTAGATCACGATTACAGGTTGCAAACTACCATAAAACCGGAAATTAAGAAACTGCGACTTGCCCGTTGCAAGATGTAACGGAGCCATCAATAAAACAGCTATCCATTAGCTGCTACGGTGTCAGCAACATGCTATAAAAATGGGTTTTAGTTAAATCTATTTAACTATGGAAACATCCATTAAAAAAATTCATTCAGAATATCACGCGCAAAGCAGAACCTTATTTCGCTTTATTTGCCCTGGTTCATCTTATATTCGGGAATAACCTTCGCAATTCCCTGTAATAAATCAGTCGGTATAAGAATTGTATTGTTTTGCGCGGAACGGCATAACTCAACAAGAGTTTCCAGTCCCTTCAAAGTCCATGCCTGTTCATCATAAGTGCCGGCAGCCTTCTTTAAATGCTCCGCAATCGTAACCTGCATTTCGGCTCTCGTCAGTTCCGCTTCCGCTTCTTTTGCCGCTCTCGCTTTCATGGCAGTCGCGCGTTCAATATTTTCATCAGCAATCTTCAACTCACTTATTTCCACAGCCTTTACTTCAATTCCCCAGGATAATACCTTTTTTTGAAGAGAAATTTTGACCGATTCAGAAAATTCAATTTTCTTTGATACGATATAGTCAAGTGAATCCTGACCAACTGTTTCGGTGACAGAGGTTAATGCCCTTTGCAACAAGGCGTCCGAGGGATTTTTAACATTTACAATCAGGTCTTTTACTTTATCGGGAGATATTCTGGTCGTCGCGGCTAATTCAACTTGAAGACGCACATTATCAGATGTAGGAACATTTTCCACCCGAATCTTATTAACCACATCCTGAATGGGCACATCATCAAGAACTTTATGGAAAATGGGATCAATCCATACAAATCCCGGACCGGCCGTTCTATCATATCTGCCAAATAATAATACCGGCCTGCGAATCCACTCCGGAATTATATTTATTCCCTTAACAAAATACATGCCGCCCAATATGAGAAAAATTAATACTGATAAAAGAAAATGACCTGTCATCGAATCCATAACTGTTATTCCTCCTATTATTTTTTAAAGTGCATTATTATGCCTTTATTTTTATTTCTACGCTTTATGACGTATCGTGCCGCTTAAAATGAAGATTGGTTTTTGAAAATTACGGATTGCTATCTAGCATAAAATTTCAGTTTTGAAAACTAAAAATTACAGAAGAAGAAATTGTTAATGACCGGGTAAAAGTTGCAGTGATTTTTGAGACTAATGGACTTTAAGGCTTGCCCGTCTCACGATTTGGGCAAAACGGCATGACTTAAACATAATTTATACACCGCTCATTGATTTTATGTCATGAGCGCGTCTGCGGACTTCCTTTTCAATGAATGGCCTAAACAGAGAAATGTGCCGGGCCACGCGTACCGGAAACGGAATTTTAAGAAAAGCTTTTTCCGCCTTCTTTTTAGCCTCTCCCGAGATGCGTCCGCTTGATGCGAGTTCTTCGCCAATACGCTCGTAAGCCGTCAAAATGCTTGCGGCAAGTTCTTTTGCCGCTTTATTTTTTCCTTCCAGTGCGGCCATCCACGCGGCCGCGCCTCTGCGTTCCAGATGTCCTATACGCGGCGCGTCCGTAAATCGTCCGAAGATACGGAGGTACTCTTTCGTATTGCGAACGGTCAGATTCTCCACGTTATCGCACACGACCAGGGATAAAAACGGTTTCCCGCAAAGAGACCGATTTGTCGCGTGAAAGAATAACCCCGATTTTGTAAAAAGTATTTCTTCTGCGGGAGCGCAGGCATGAATTCTTTCCAGAAGACGTTTTAAGAGATTCGATATGCCAAATACATAGACCGGAGACGCGTAAATGATTATATCGGCATCCTTCATTTTGGCGAAAACTTTTTGCACATCGTCTTCTTTATCGAAAACGCATTGGTATGTTTTCGTTATCTGGCAATGATTGCAGGCGCGGCAACTCTCAATCTTCAATTCGGAAAGATTTTCAATATCCCATGTTCCGCCTGCCTTCTTGACACCTTCGCCGATTCTTTGAAGGAGTTTAAATGTGACTCCTTTCCCGCCTCTCAGACTTCCGTTTAGCGCTAAAATTTTCATGGAATATTTCCTTTGTCATAAAAATATACTAATGAGGAGAAGTCAGGTATGGGTATAACAGTAAATAACATTTTCCCCCTATCCTGCTTCTTCCGGCATATCGTGTATTCCCCGTTCACTGGCTTTCCGTGTGCCATGCTATTGTATGCCGCCGTGCTCGCTGAGCAATTTCGCGATGCCGGTAAAGTTATTCGACACCGCATAAGAAAGCGGTGTTTTTCCGGCGTTATCCCTGACGTTGATATCAGCGTGGTTTGCCAAGAGCGTCTCGGCCACATCCTTGTGGCCTTTTGTGGCCGCTTCGTGGAGCGCTGTCTGGTTGTAGCTTTCTTTCGCGTTGATATTGGCGCCATGGGCCAGAAGTATTTTCACAACATCATTGTGGCCCTCAAATGCCGCGATAATCAGGGGCGTCTCGCCGAAAGCTTCTTTGGCGTTGGGATCGGCCCCGTGAGCTAAAAGCAACTCCACAATTTCTTTGGAACCCTTCTCCGCCGCGTGATGCAGCGGCGTTTTTTTATCGATGGCCGCGGCATTGACATCCGCGCCGTGGGCCACCAGCATTTTGGCCGCTTCTTTGGAGCCGCTGGCCGCCGCCCCGTGCAGCGGCGTCATGCTGGACATATTCTTGACGTTCACATCCGCATTCGCGGCCAGAAGCATTTCCAGTATCGGGACGTTGTTTGACCATGCCACTATCTCCAGCGGCGTTCCGCCCATTCCGTCTTTGGCATTGACATTCGCTTTATGGGCGATTAGCGATTTCACAATTTCCGCAAAGCCCTTGTCCGCCGCGTAATACAGAGGCGTCTTGCCGTTGAGGTCTTTGGCGTTGACATCGGCGCCGCCCTCGATTAGAACTTCCATCACATCCTTGTGCCCGGACAAAACAGCAAGATGCAGGGGGCGGTAACCGCCGTCATCACGGGCGTTCGCGGAGGCTGGATTCGCCTTCAGCAGGGCCTTGACTTTTTCCACGTTGCCGATTCGGGCGGCGGCGTGAATTTCCACATTCCCCGATGACGTTGCCCCGCGGCTGCGCAGAAGTCCGGCGACGTCATCGTGATTGGCGGATGCGGCATAAGCAAGCGACGTCAGGCCGCTTTTGTCTTTGGAATTGATATCGGCTTTATGGTCCAGAAGCAGTCCGACCATGGCCTTGTCGCCCCGATTGGCGGCGTGATGCAGAGCGGTTAAACCGTTTCCATCGACCGCGGCTATATCCGCACCGTGTGCAAGCAACAGCTCGACCACTTCCGTTTTACCCGAGAGAACCGCCAGATGCAGGGGAGTGAATCCGAACATGTCTTTGACGTTAACATCGGCTTTATTAGCCAGCAGCACTTCGACCACATCCTTGTAACCACGGCTTGCCGCGTCGCTAAGAGGCGTCGCGCCCTCAAAAGACTTGGCATTGACATCTGCCTTATAGGCCAGAAGCAGGGCCGCGATTTCCTTGCGCCCTTCCAGAGCCGCCAGGTGCAAAGCCGTCGCGTTGCCCCAGGCTTTGACAGTCGCCAAACCGGGATCCGCTTTGAGCATGGCCTTTACTCCGGTCACATCATTTTTCCGTATCGCCTCGTCAAAATTTCCGCAAAAGGCCCTGCCGCTCCAGACAAATAACAGGAAAAAGACCGGCAAAACGATCAGCGCCGTACGTCGGGCAATGTGTGCAAGCCCCGCGCTATGATAAGTTTTGCCCCTAAGGATATTTGATTTTGCCTTCATGGAATTCTCCTTTGTATGTTGATAAAATATTACTTTTGAAAGAGCATAAGAAAAACCCTCTTGAGTGTCAATGAAATCTTATTGCGTAAAATGCGTTTGTCAGGATATTACAAATAGGGAATAGCCTTTATTTCCCGCTCCACAGGACTAGAAAAACGACATATAAAACCGCGTAAAAGCCGCAAAAAATTACCATGAATGTAGGCAGTTGCAAAATGAAAGCGGGGAAATTCAATCCGAAAATCCATTTGATCCCGTAAGTGAGAAACGTCAGCAAAACAGCAAGAAAAGCGGCATCAACATGCGCGTGTGTACCGATTCCAAATGAACTCATTTTGTATTCTTGTTAAAATTCTCCAATGATTTGTCTAAAATTTTCCTGCTGATATCATTAATGTAGTCCGATTCCTCTTTCGTGAGAAATTCACTATTGTAACTTTCCGGCGGCATGGGAATACTATCGGGAACAGGCGTGTATTTTTTTAGATAGTCCCTGGTTGCCTTATATTCCTTCATTAACACCATATTGCAGTTCTTTTTACTACTTTCCAGTACAAGGTTTATTTTCTCCTGCCCGCCGGGTGGCAGTTTGGGGATGACATCGATGTCAGACTGCTCCAAGTTGCAACTTTTCAGAAACTTTACATCATCGGCGGAAAGCTTGTCCTGTGCCCGGGCAAACGAAAAACAAAACAGCATCATCACTAACATAAAAGACACAAAAAAAGTTTTCACAAACACATCTCCTTTTTGAAAAGCAATTGACATTAAAGCATTCATTGCAGGCGTAAACTAACATAAAAGCCGCAAACTTAAAAACTGAAACTCACCCGTTGCGGGTTGCGATAAAATTATCAACTTACCATGGCGCGTTATTCAGGATATCCAGATAGCGTTGAAATTCTTTGTCTGTTAACCAATCAATTGCCCATCCCACCGGAGCCAGAGGTATCGCCGCGCCAGGGTTAAGCCTTCTGTAATATTCCCGCGAGGCCTTGAATGAAGCAAGTTTGCTGCAATCGCGCTGGGCAACCCCATTTAGAATGACAGCCTGATTATCATTTCCAAGTTCAGGGATGATATCAAGCTCAGCGGGATTAATCTGACATTGGTTTGTTAAAAATTCTTTTTCTTCTGCCGTCAGTTTTCTGGGTGTTTCCTGCTGACGTATCGATACATTAACGAAAACTTTGTCACCTGTTTTTAAACCATTAGCATTGCCCACGATAGATACTTCTTTGCCCTTATTATCTTTGATGGTAATCTGATTGCCGTTGATTTTGGTAACGGTTCCTTGTATCTGAAAATCATTCGCGGCCATACTGAAACCGGCCAGCACAAAAACAAATATAACCGTCAAAACGGCCAAGACAATTCTTTTCATAAATTGCTCCTCTTTAACCTTTATTGGGCTGCAAACTACCACAAAATCAAAAATATGGAAATGGAAGATAAGAAAGAATTTTCGATAATCGCAATTTCAGGCGCTGGTCTTTATCGCCCTGGGATCGCTCTGGGAAAGACGATTTTAAAGGGATCGACAAACATCGCGGCAAGAGGCTTCGCAAGCGACAGATCGGGAAAGAAAACCTGATCCGCTTCGATCTTCATGAGCGTGGCAAAACGCCCCCAACCCGAACCGCTGAAATTCGTGTTTAAATAGGAACCCTTTTCTCCCTGCATAAGCGGAAAAGGCAGAAGTTTGGTGCTCGCGGGAAAACGCGGCCCCCAGACTTTCAGGCTCGCGCGGAAAAAAGTCCTGCCGCCGGTGGAAATCTCGACTTCCTCCATGTTTCCATTTTGGGAAAATTTAAAATCAGCCAAATCCTTGGGAATAGCCCAGTTTTTTCTTCCATTCAGGACACTATCCATGGTGGAAACATATATTCTGGTGATCCTGTGCCACCGGCCTCCATTGATATGAAGCTTTCCCGGAATGAAAAGCAATTCCGAATAAGGACCCGCGTTGGAACTTTTGTAGTCAACAATCATCAACGCCCCCAGCCCTCCGGCTGGTTCCATTTTTTCCTCCTTCGGAAGATAGGCCCTCGTCTGAAGAAATTTCTTTTTGAATTTATAAAGAACGATATAGCCCCTGCCCTCCAGATTCCATGGGGCGGGCACGGCGGGCACGCGAATGGCGTTGTTATCGGGATCAATCAGATATGAAGAGTCACTTTGATTTTCTTGATTCATTTCATCCCTCCTTTGTTAGGTCCGGCATGATGTCCTTTATGAAGTCCGGTTTTGAGCCATTCTCTTTTAAGATAGACCCGTTTCGCGAAAGGCAAAACGGTAAATACGGCATTTACGAATTGAAATAAAGGCAACGGGAAGATGCCGGTTTTGTTTGCCTTGATTCCGTTGATGATCGCGCGGGCCACCTTCGAAGAATCCTGATTCGGCCAGGGCACATATTTTGTGGAAGCTCTGTCAAAAAATTTTGTCCTCGTTGCCACCGGGTAGATTGTCGCGATCTTCTGGCCGGGGGATAATTCATAAGCCGCCGTCAGGTTAAACATCCGCAGTGCGGCCTTGGTGGCGCCATAGACCGCGTATCCGGGAAGCGGCATAAAACTCATCGCGCTTGCGGTGCTTACAAATAAGAAGGGTTTATCGCCTTTTTGGGCGCGTAGCTTCTGCAGGCTGTAGATGGGAGATACCGTATTCATTTGAAATATCCGCTCTATATGATTCCAGTCCGGGGCGTCGGTGCGTTCGCAGTAAGCAAAACCCGCGTTCGCGATAAAGATGTCAATCTCTCCGAGTTCCCCTGCCGCCTCCTCAAAAAGCGCGTCAACACCATCCTTGTTGGAAAGATCGGCAATAAATTCCTTGACGCCTGTTATTCCGCGGGCAGGGATTGGTTCAATATCAGC
The DNA here is from genome assembly GCA_035524255.1 of Smithella sp. Taxonomy (GTDB): domain Bacteria; phylum Desulfobacterota; class Syntrophia; order Syntrophales; family Smithellaceae; genus Smithella. The sequence continues at coordinate 53,776 of DATKPG010000042.1, forward strand.
GGCCAGGACAATCGCGCCACGGGCTGCAAGGCCCTGTATCAGAGCCAGGCCGATGCCGGATGATGCCCCGGTTACAATACAACGTTTATCTTTTAAATCCATTGGACCCGCCTCTCCACATTTTTTCTATTCAATGGCCAAAAGCGCTCTGAGTTTCGTAAGACCCGTAAACATGGATTCAACTTCCTCGGCCTTTAAAACGTCTATATTCTTAGTGATGAGTTTGAATTGATAATCTTCCACCTGTTTAAGAAGCCCTATGCCCGCTTGGGTTATTCTCACATTTACCAGGCGTTTATTCTCTTTGGCCTGCGTTTTTTTTACCAGGCCAAGACCCGAAAGCCTGGACACAATGCGACTTGCCCCGAATAACGGGCTTCGTAGATTTTCAGCGATCGTCCCCACGGACATCGAACGGGCGTCATTAAGCCTCTTTAGGAGATATATCTCCTGCCAGCGCACATTGAAAAGGCCTTCTTCCTTCTTTTGAAAAAGATAGATGACCTCCAGAAATTCATAAAGCAATAGTGATAATTCTCTTTGTTTTATGTCCGGTTTTAAATCCGGTTTCATGTTTTGTTTCATATTCGGCGCCCCGATACTTGCAATTTGCAACGAATATATCCCTGATAGTTGCATTTTGCAAGTATTATTTTTAATCTCGCCTCTTACTCAGGCATGCTAAAGATTATTGCTTATGGGCGATATTTTTCGTTTGCTATTGATGAATATGATGAATTCCTCAGGCAAGCCGTTCATTCAGGCGTTCGGCCAGGCGTTTTCCCAGCGCGGCAACCGTCCACACAATAGGAAGTCCGAGGGCGGCAGGCAGGACGCTCGCGTCACAGCAGTAAAGATTTTGAAATTTTGTCTCGAGATTACTATCCACCACCTCTCCTATCCTGCAGCTCGCCGAGGGATGGGCGCCGGAAGGTTTCAGCACAACGATGCTCTCCTCTTTCGCTCCCGCCTTCTTCAATACCTTTGTGATAATCGAAACACCCTTGTCCAGTTTCTTTTGATCTTTTGGGGTCACTGGTTTGGAAAAAGACGTTCCCTGAAATATTTCTCCGGAGATTTCATCCCGAATCTTTACCATGATGCCGGAGTATTTCCAGAAGTTCGCGAATTTCGGCACGCTGGCAATTCCCTTAAAACAGAGCATGGCCATAAACTGAGCCCAGTTTGGAAACACGGGCAATATGGCAATGCCGTCCGATTCATAGTGCTCAAGCGTGCCGACGGTCATGGGATTGGCTTTCACGGTGTTCATTCCCGGCACGATCCCTCCCACAAACTGGAGCCAGTCGCAGGCAAACCCCCTGCCGGCTTCACGAACGCCAAGCTCCCGCAGAAGATGCACGTTGAAAACACCGGTGGAAAGGACAACCGCCTTCCCGTAATATCGGTCTTCGCGGCCCAAGTGGCTTGTTTGCACGCCTACGGCCCGGCCGTCTTCTATAATGACATGATTAACCTTCGTGTGAAGCCGCAGATCGGCGCCATTTCGGATTGCATCATCCCCATAGTTTCTTGCCGAAAATTTGGCGCCCTCCGGACAGCCCAGCATGCAATCGGCACAGTTTGGCCTGCATTTTTGGGGATCAATAAAATTTTCGACTTTTTGCCAATGGTATCCGGCGCTGTTGGCCGCTTCCATGAGCCGGAAATTTTCTTTCCCGACAAGTTCATCCGGCATCGTCTGCACAAACATATCTTCACGGGCTTCCCGCGTCTGGGCTTCCAGATCAATCCCGTAAGGAGCAAAAACCGATTGGGGCGGCGGCACCGCGCATCCCGCGGCCAGTACGGAAAGACCGCCGTAATTGTTCGCGAATGTGACGGTGTATTTTTCCCTGCTGAAATTAAGTCCGAAATTCTGAAGGATCATGGCCATGCTAACGGTATTGCCCATCATATTGATTCGGCCGCCCCGCTCCAGCATGAGGACGCTCTTGCCTCTTTTGGCCATTTCCCTGGCCACGGTGGCGCCTCCGATTCCCGTTCCCGCTACAATGACATCATATTCCTTTTTCATCACACCTTCCCTGCCGTCCGATCACTGATTTCAGGCCCTGGACGCGTACTCTTTTTTAACAATATCCATATCCAGCGGAACAGTCTTTTGAACATCCCTGTATAGTTGAATCGCTTCCCGGGGACAATGTTCCACGCACAGGCCGCATCCCAGGCAAATTTCCTTTTTGTATATTCTTCCATCGCCGTTGAATTCTACGGCGTTGAACTGGCAGATGCGCGCGCAGGTTTCGCATTTCCCGCATTTTTCCGGAGTGTGCGCGCATGAATATCCGGAATCGACGGCCATGGAAAAATCATTTCTGAATTTTTTCGCGAATTCTGTCGCCTTCAGGGAAACACAATAATCTTTATGGCAGTTGCAGATGACTCCGGTGGATCCCCCGGTTGCCACCTTGAAAAAAGCCTGCGTGAGATATCCCTTGGCCCTGAACTTCTTAATCAGGTCAAGGGCGTCCTTCTGAGAAATTTTTCTCGCGTTATATTTCTTCCCGCACTGATCCACCCAGAACCGCGATGTTTTCTCGCCCACGCTCAGACAGGAGTTGATGGTCCAGTCAGGCGCATGCAAAGCCTTTTTGCATGGGCAATCCATGACCGCTATGAAATCCGGTTCCTGAAACAGTATTTTATACGCGTAATCAAAAGGAACAATTCGCTTATTTTTATCCGAAACAGCCGACACGTCCTCGTTGAGCTCGAATATTTTTACGGTGTCCGCTTCGGAGATAACCTTTGCGTGATAACGGGCAAAAGACATCTGGATGATCAAATTAAGCGGCTTGCACCAGGACAGATACTTTGACAGAAACTTGAACAGATAATAAAGAAACCATACATATCTGTAATAATAAATAAAGTAGAGGTAATTGTGGATGGCCCGATCAACTCTCCAGCCGTGTTTTCCCATCAGTGCTTTCGTTGATGATTTCATCGTTTCCACCCTATCTTCGCTCACCGGGTTACTGGACAACCGCCTGAGTATTTAGATGTCAATCGGCAGGCCGTTTTTATAAAAATAATCAAATATTCACGGACAAGTCAATTCCTATTTATTTTTCTTAACCTGTTGACCGGAGATTATCTCTTTTTCCGGAAGATGAGTTTCAAAGGGACGCTTTCAAAACCAAATGTTTCACGGATCTGATTCATCAGGTAGCGTTCGTAGGAAAAATGAATTCCTTTGGTATTGCTGACAAAGAAAACAAACGTAGGCGGTTTGATATCCGTCTGGGTGGCGTAGGAGATATGCATGGGTTTGTTTTGATAACGGGCCATCGGGTTTTTCCGCACCGACTTCTCCAGCATGTCGTTGAGCGCCGATGTGCCGATTCTTTTGGTGTATTGGCCGTAAACTTCTTCAATCAAATCGAAAATCTTCGGCGCCCGTTGCCCTGTAACCGCGGAGATAAAAATAATAGGCGCGAAGTCCATGAATTTGATTTTATCCTTGATATCTTCCACAAATTTTCCCACGGTGGAATTATCCTTTTCAATTTTATCCCATTTATTGACAACGATGATGCAGGCCTTCCCCCGCTCATGGGCAAGCCCGATAATTTTTGTGTCCTGATCCGTCAGCCCTTCTTCAGCATCGATTAAAATAAGCGCGATATCACTGCGATTGATGGATTTAAGCGCCTGAACGACGCTGTATTTTTCCAGAGTCTGGCTGATTTTACTTTTTCGGCGGATTCCCGCCGTGTCGATGAGCAGATAATTCTTACCCTTCACTTTCACGGGCATGTCGATGGCATCGCGTGTCGTGCCGGGAGTGGGATTGGCAATGTTTCTTTCCTTGCCCAAAATCCGGTTGACCAGCGACGATTTGCCCACATTGGGTTTGCCGACAATAGCCACTTTTATCTGATCATCCTGATCGTCTTTGTCTTTGGATGATACCGGAAAATCACGCGTGACAGCCTTCAGGAGTTCATCAACGCCAAGGCCGTGCTGAGCGGAAATCGGATAGAACTGATCGATGCCGAGCCTGTAAAAATCCGTGAGCATATCCTGATGCCGGTCTCCATCCACTTTATTGGCGGCATAGAAAATATGTTTGCTCCTGCCGCGCAGTTGCCTCGCGATTTCAATATCAGAAGGCGTAAGCCCGTCTTTTCCGTCCATTAAAAAAATAATGGCGTCAGCTTCTTCAATGGCCAGATTGCTCTGCTGGCGCATTTGCACGAGGATTCTTTCTTCCGACGCGGGCTCAAATCCGCCGGTATCGATCAGCGTGAAAGCTTTGTCCTGAAAGACGCAGTCTATGTAATTGCGGTCGCGCGTGGCGCCGGGCTCGTCAATGACAATAGCCTTTTGCTTTCCGGCAATCCGGTTGAAAAGCGTCGATTTGCCTACGTTGGGGCGGCCGACAATGGCGATAAGAGGTTTAATTGGCATAATGTTTTCCGATACCATTCCGCTTTTAAAGGCTAACTTTGTTGGCTGCGTCGTCAGCTTCCTCAACGTATGTCCATATACGTCTGCGGAGCCTCCTCCTTGCCGCCTCGTTATCCTTCAAAATCGAAATGGTATTAAAATATTCTGTGTCTAATTATTTTTTAAAATTTATTACTCTAATGCGTATCAATATTTAAGCAAACCGGATTTGCGCAGCATAAAACGTTGAATAATCAACAGCCTCTGTCTATGCCCCCGCCAGATCATGCCAACAAAGTTAGGCATTAAATGAGGCATGGTATCATGCATTAAATGCGGCTGGTACTATTTTTTTATCAAACCAAATTCCCTCAGCATCCTGTCCGAACTCGTCCACTCCTTTTTTACCCTCACAAACAGCTCCAGATAAACCCTTGCGCCGAAGAGTTTCTCCATCCTTAGTCTTGCCTGTGTGCCGATGTTTTTCAGCATGGCGCCTTTTTTGCCGATCATAATCGCTTTTTGCGAATCCTTTTCAACATTAATAGTCGCGTTAATGCGGATGATGTTTTTTTCCTCATCCTCCTTGAAGGATTCAACCTCCACGGCGCTTACGTAAGGAATTTCCTGCGAGGTTTGCAGCATAATCTGTTCGCGGATAAACTCGGCGGCAATAAACCTTTCGGTCGCGTCGGTGTAAATATCATCGGGGAATAGTTGCGGCCCCTCCGGAAGAATTTCTTTAATAGACGCCACCAGTTCTTCAATGCCGTCGCCTTTGAGCGCCGATACCGGAAATATCTCACGATAGTTGTAAAGTTTGCTGAATTTATCCATCAGCGGCAGAAGATATTTCTTTTCGACAAGATCAATTTTGTTGATGACCAGAAAAACGGGGACTTTTACCCCGGCCAGCGATTCAATTAAAATAATATCATCGCGGTGAACATCCGAATTGGCCTCAATCAGCATGAGTAAAATCTCGGCATTGCCGATGGTTTCCCGCGCGGTTTGCACCATGGCACGATTCAACGGTGTTTTAGGATTGTGTACACCCGGCGTGTCCAGAAAAATAAGCTGCGCGTCCGGAAAATTTTTTATGCCCGTAATTTTGTTTCTGGTTGTCTGCGGTTTGTCGGCGACTATCGAAATCTCATCGCCGATGACAGCATTGAAAAACGTGGATTTGCCCACGTTGGGACGTCCCATGATCCCGATAAAGCCTGATTTAAACAAATTATTCTTCTCCTGTGTACCATTTCGCTTTTAAAGGCTAACTTTGTTGGCTGCGTCGTCAGCATCCTCAACGTATGTTTACATACGCCTGCGGTGCCTCCTCCTTGCCGCCTCGTTATCCATTAAAATCAAAATAGTATTTAAATTTTCCATTCCTGTGTACCATTTCGCTTTTAAAGGCTAACTTTGTTGGTTTCGTCGTCAGCATCCCAGGGCGTTTGTGCATATACACCTGCCCAAACCTCCTGCTTGCCGAATCTGATTCTTTAAATAACAAAACGGTATTTTAAAATTTCCAACGGAAATTATCCGCAAAATCCCGGAATTTCTATGTTAAAAAATTCCGCCGAATCGGCGCCCACGGAAATCGCGCCGCGTTTTTGCCCAGCAAATGATCTTACAATGATCTTCGCGCGGGGGTAAAGCTTTTTTATTGCCAATATGTTCATATTATTCAAACCGCGGAAATTGGAAATATCGCGCTCTGATAAATCAAAGCGAAGTTCTTTGGTCTCCGGAGAAATCCTATCCAGCAGTTTAATCGTGTTATCATAAAAAACAAAGGAATGAACAAGACTTCCCAGCGCCGGATGAACCGGACCGGCAATTATCGCGCCGTCCTTTTCCATCTCCTTCGTAATTTGCAGACCGATTCTGATGACGCGAATTCCCGCGCCGGATAACCTCTGCCACGCGAGTCCGCACCATTCCACGGCATCGGAGAGCGCAAGCGGTTTATATGTCCCCTTCCTGAATTCTTCCGCAAGCGCCGTCCCGCTAAAGACAAGAACCGGATTAATTCTTACAGTATCGGGTTTGAGTTCTACGGTTTTATCCAGAGAATAAATAAATCCTTCCTTTGAGTCCCCGGGTAATCCGGCCATAAGATGCAGGCCGGTCTTAAAACCGTGATCTTTCAGAATTCCCATTGCGTAAACGGTAGCGGCAGCGTTATGTCCCCTGCCCGCTAATTGCAGCACTTCATCCACAAATGACTGCGCGCCGATTTCTATGGTGGCGACCTTGTATTTTTTTAAAAGTGATAAATTATTTTCGGAAATGTAATCCGGCCTTGTCGAAATCCTTATGGATTGAACAAGCCCTTTTTGAATAAAAGGATACGCCAGGGAAAGCAGTTTCTCCTGCCGGACCGGTTCAATGCCCGTAAAATTTCCGCCGTAAAAAGCAATTTCCACATCTCTGAATTTATCTTTATTCCAGGACAGATAAGAATTAACTTCGGAATCGAAAAAATCTTTTGTGATTTCCGGCGGAAAATTTCCCGCGGTAATATTTTGATTGCAGAAGATACAACGATGAGGACACCCGCTGTTCATGATGAAGATGGGGATAATCAGGGAGTTTTGTCCGGTTTCAGACCCGTTTCCAGATCCGGGATTATTTCTCTTCATCTTGCAGCGCTTCCAAAGCCTTTTGCGCGGCCTGTTTTTCAGCTTCTTTTTTGCTTTTGCCGCTGCCGAATTCCGTCAGCTTGTTCACGATAATCACTTTTACCGTGAAAATTTTATCGTGATCGGGACCTGTGGAATCCGTGACCATATAGATGGGAATCGTTTTATATTTTTTCTGGCAAAGCTCCTGCAGAGCCGTTTTATAGTCGAAATATTCGGAAGACACGTTATCGTCTTCCAGCAGCGGTTCCATCAATTTTGTTATAATGGCCTTTACGTTGTCAAAATCGGAATCAAGATATATGGCGGCTACAACCGCTTCAAAAGAATCGGCCAGAAAAGATTCTTTGTCGCGGCTGCCGGCGTTATCCTCGCCTCGGCCGATTAACAGGTATTCGCCAATATGTAAATCCCGCGCGAGCTGTGCCAGATTTTTTTCGCCCACCAGAGCAGCCCGGAATTTGGTAAGGTCGCCCTCCGGAGAATCGACATACTTTTTAACGATCAGATCGCTTACGCACAAACCTAAAACAGAGTCCCCTAAAAATTCAAATCTTTCATTATCGGACAGCGCCAGTTGCTGATTCTCATTGACATACGAACGATGCGTAAGGGCCGTGGAAAGAAGATTGATATCGCGAAAACTATACGCGAGTCTGCTTTCCAGATCATGCAGATTCTCCAGTCTTTTTTTATCCACGGACGATTTTTTCATAAAAGCCGCCTGAAATATTATTTTCGCTCGCCTGCCCTTGCGCCTGCCATTACACACAAGCATTTCAGAATGTTAAAATACGAAAAAAACAGGAGATAATCAACAGATAAATTCGCGGATAATCCGGGCGCTTTTTCCACAGGGAGCTTGATTATTTAAGTTACTATGTTCATTCAATAAATGCAAGTCCCCCAAAGCCATATTTTCACTGTTCAATAATGATATTTCGTGATAAAATACATTTGAATTAAAATTATTTTTTAAGGAGATTGCTTAAATGGACGTCATTACCGGTTACATAACAGCGCACCCGTCAATATTTGTATTAGGGGTTGTCCTCATTGTTATATTACTCGTGACTTTCCTGTTTAAAAGTCTGATTAAATTAGTTTTAGTCATGCTGTTTGTATTGCTTGCCGCGTCCGGTTATTATTATTTTACAGACCCCGCTAAAATGCCGGATAAAGTGAAAGACTCCGTTGAACTCTTCAAGGCAGGCGTCCAGGAATTGGGGGACAAAAGCAGGAGCTTTGTAACAGATAGTAAGGATTTATTCAAAAAAACCAAAGAAGCTCCCGGAAATGTCAATAAATTACTTAAGGAATCCAAAAGTGAGACGGAAAAAGAATACGGCCACCAATAACGCTCCGGCTTTTTTCTATTTCAAGAAGATACTTATTCATTAAAATAATCACAATTATTTTTTTGCGGTTTGTTTTGTAAGAAATAATTTTTATTCAAACTTGATGTTATAATAGATTAATTTCCATGGCGCGGACGGGACAGGCAGAAACACAAAGCTCGCATCCGTTGCATTTTTCCGGATCAAAAAATATTTTTGTTGAGTTTTCTTCAAAAGCCAGCGCTCCCGTGGGGCAAAACGCGGTGCAAGCTCCGCAGTGAACGCATTTATCGGCGGTCTGGCTTACGCTCTTGGACAGAGGTTCTACCTTGAGCCCCATTTCTTTTAAATAACGGATGCCGCTGTCAAAATTTTCCTTTGAACCGCTTAATTCCAGGACAATAACACCCTCGCGGCGCGGGAGAATCCTCGCTTTTAAAATATTGAACACAAGGTTGTATTGTTTAACAAGCTCAGAAATTACCGGCTGTTGAACCACCTCCGGAGTATAGCGAATAACGATTTTTTTCGAATACATCATATTATTAGTCCAATAAAATTTGTGAGAGACTAAAATATCAAAAGAAGATTGTCAAGGTAATTTACTCTAAATTGCCGTAGTCATTATAAGATATCCCAATAACCATTAATCTGCCGAAAGAAGCTTCATCCAGTCAAGCAACGGAAAAGTCTTATGCAGGGGATGATCATCTTCCACAAAATGATGTTCCAGATTGCCGAAACAATTCGAGGCAATATTTTTCACTGTGCCGGGATCAACCACATCATCGTTTGTGCCGTGATAAATCACAACGGGAATATTTAATGATTTATCGTGATATGATTCGAATTCAGGAAGATTCAAGGCCGGCGCGAGCAGAATCAGTTTTTTCACCCGGTTTTCATTTTCCATCGCGAATTGAGTTGCCATCAAACCTCCGTAACTTGATCCCACAATAATCAGGTTAGTTTTTCCGGCAAGGATTGCGTTGAGTTTGCGCATGCGCGCGGTAAAATCCCCTGTATAATCTTCAATAATCATCCGCGGAAAATTTTGAGAAAAAAACTGCCCCTTGGCGCCCTGCGCCGTGCTTTCCAAACCATGAATAAAAACCAACGTGTCTTCCATTTGCTCAATAATTTTTCCCCTTTAATATTTTTATATTGTACGGATTATGACAGTATGTTATCAATCCCGCAAGAGAAGATTTAATGAAGGAGATTTTATTATGGCACAAGTTTTACCTTTTAAAGCAGTACGGCCGCAGCAAAAATTTGTTTCACAGGTAGCAGCTCTTCCTTACGATGTTATGACCCGGGAAGAGGGACAAAAAGCCGTTTTGGGCAACGCTTTGAGCTTCATGCACGTGGAGAAATCGGAAATTGACGTGCCCGACGGAACAAAAAGCGATGATAATCTGATTTACCAGACGGCAAAGATTAACTTTCTTCAAATGCAGACCAAAGGCATCCTTCTGCAGGATGAATCGCCCTGCTTTTATATATACCGGCAGCAAATGGGTGCTCAGATACAAACAGGGATCGTCGGTTTGATGAGCGCCTCCGAATACGATGCCGGCAAGATCAAAAAACATGAATTGACCAGAAAAGATAAAGAAGAAGACCGCATCCGGCATGTGGATACGGTCAACGCGCAAACCGGTCCGGTATTTATAAGTTACCGGGAAAGGCAAAGTTTAAATAAGATCGTCACTGACATCACGGCCGGCGCTCCCGAATATGATTTCACGGCGGAAGACGGCGTTAAACATACAGTCTGGGTAGTCGCCGACGCGGGAGTGATTGACAAAATCAAAAAAGAATTCTCCGAAATCGATTCCCTATATATTGCCGACGGACATCACCGCGCCGCGGCATCGACAACCATCGCCAGAAACAGACGCGCCCAGGATAAGTCCGGAGGCTCTTTAAAGGAATACGAATCCGTACTGGCTGTATTTTTCCCCCACACGCAGCTTAAGGTTATGGATTATAACCGCGCCGTTAAAGACTTAAACGGCCTGACTCCGGATCAATTTATTGAGAAGATCAGTGTAAACTTTATTGTCAGCAAAAATTTCACTGAGAGATCGCCCAAAAAGCTTCATGATTTCGGAATGTACCTGGGAGGGCAGTGGTATAAAATTACGATTAAACAGGGAACCTATAACGAAAGCGATCCCGTCGCACGCCTGGACGCGGCCATATTGCAGGATTATCTGCTGTATCCTGTTTTGGGAATTAAAGATCCGCGCGTGGATGACCGCATCAAATTTATCGGCGGCATAAGAGGCATGGATGAACTGGAAAAACTGGTGAACCAGGACGGGCTTGCCGTGGCGTTTTCTCTTTATCCGACAACGATGGAGCAGATCATAAATGTTGCCGACGCGGGAGCGATAATGCCTCCGAAGTCAACCTGGTTTGAACCGAAATTGCGAAGCGGCATCTTTACGCACAAACTGGACTAGAGAGTATTTATTTCGGCTCCGGCATCGGGTAAGTTAATAGCAAGCTGCTGTGGCAAATAAAGGCGGCGCAACCGTAAGCTAACCGATACTGACTGAGACAGACGAATAACCGTAATCATACATAAATCATGGAAGAAGAAACCCTTGATACAATCCTTAACGGGCGTTTGCGGGTCCTCCAGAATAAAAAAGGATACCGGTTTTCTCTGGATTCGATTCTGCTTGCCCATTTTGTTTCTTTAAAACCGCGCGCCCGCGCCATCGATCTGGGATGCGGCAACGGCATTATTATACTTATCGCGGCAAAACGTTTTCCACGCATCAGTTGCGCCGGTCTGGAAATTCAGGAAAATCTCGCGGCGCTGGCGCGAAAAAACACGCACCTCAATGATTTGGACGGAAGAGTCGAAATATTATCCGGCGACGCGCGTCACATAAAAGATTTTTTCACAGCGCGTTCGTTTGATGTCGTGATATCTAATCCTCCTTATCGAAAATTAAATTCCGGCAGAATCAACCCGTATCCCGAAAGAGCAATCGCCCGCCACGAATTAAAGGGTTCTTTAAAAGATTTTTTGACAGCGGCGAAATATCTGCTAAAACCCGCGGGCTCGGTTTTTACAATTTACCCGGCAAGAAGACTGGTGGAACTTGTTTATCTTTTCCGGAACAGCGGCATCGAACCGAAAAATATGAGGCTGGTTTTCTCCGATAATATTTCCGAAGCCCAGTTCGTTTTGGTGGAAGGAAAAAACGGTTCGAAAGAACAATTGAAAATTGAATCGCCTCTATTTATTTATGACCGGGACAAAAATTATTCAGAAGCAATGAAAGGCATCTTTAAGGAACTCTCCGGACTTCCCGCTGACGCCGGCGGCTGATTTCTTTTTGCATCACACGCCGGAGGATTGCGGCCAGTTCCTGATCGGCTAAAGCATCCGTGCACCCGGCAATCATTTCCTTGTCCCTTTTTGTCAGCATCGTTTTTTTTGCCGCATAAATACTTTCGTCTTCCTTTTCTTGAGCTTGGGTGTGCCCCACCAGAAAACGGATATCGTTTACGGCGGATTTTCCGTATTGCTGATTTATTTTGTCGCGAATTTCCTCTTTTATAAAATGAAGCTGCTGCACCCAGACCGACGAAATTGTTTTAACAAACAGGGTACCGTTTCTCAAACAATCAGGTTTTGTTTTCGAGGTAATTTGCGGACCCACGGCTTTTGGCCAGAGTTTGATCAGCGCGTTCTCTTCTATTTTTGAGGACATGCCTCTTTTTTTCAAAATAGAAAATAACACGTCGCCTATAGATTGCAACTGAGTCTGCTGTCGTTTCCTGCCCATGTTTTCTTCTGGCACAAATCAGAAATTTGGTCAAATACCATTTATTTATAGAAGCCGACGACGAAGCCAACAAAGTTAGCCTAAACCGGGAGCGCATCCCGCAAGGGGAGCGCATTATAAATAAAAACTTTTTACCTTACCGGCAATTCACCACCCGACGGGTGGTAAATTACAAAAGCGCATGATAAATAAAAAGCGGGGAGGCCACTTTAAGCCTCCCCGCCCATAAAGTTATTTTTAAAAGCTATTCTTAAATGCTGAATGCTTCATCAGGAATGTTCATGCAGCTCTGTTCATCTCTCTTGATGTTTTCCAGTTTCGCGGGAACCAATCCTGTAATACGGCCGATAAAGAATCTTGCGGCTTCAATTTTACCACGATAGAAGAATTTCTCCTGTTCGCCGGTTTCGGGTGCGAAGAACTTCGGAATAGCAACCAGAGCCATTTTGAGGTGCAGCCAGCCCACAAGAGCATCGCCCAGGCAATTCAGGAAATCGCAGGCGCCAATCAGCGGAACATAAGGTGTGGTTCTCATCATCTTGGCAAATGCCATGGATGACTCCGCGCAGGCATTCAGCGCGGCTTCAACAAGAGCAACTTCCGCCTTTAATGCGTCGACTTTCTTGGCTTCGGCGATGGTTTCATTGGCCATAGCCAACAGGTTCATGAAATAGAGGCCTTTTTTCATGCCAAGCTTGCGGCCCAGCAAATCAAGAGCCTGAATTCCGTTTGTGCCTTCATATATCTGATTGATCTTCTGATCTCTCATCATCTGCTCGACAGGGTATTCGCGGCAGTAGCCGTAACCACCGTATGACTGTACGGCAAGCTGGCAGCAATCCATGCCCATGTCTGTGCAGTAAGATTTTACTATCGGGGTAAGCAGTTCGATAAATCCATGCCAGTAAGCCTGCTGTTCCTCATTTTTGTCTGTCATGGCGTTCATTTCATTATCCATGCACCAGTAACAGAAGAAAGCCAGCATGCGGAGACCTTCGGATGTGGATTTCATTCTCAGAAGCATTCTGCGGACATCCGGATGCTTAATGATAGTTACTTGCGGAGAGTCTTCAATCTTCATCGCCATGGCGACAACGTCCTGACCCTGGAATCTCTGCTTGGTATAATCCAGAGCATGCAGATAAGAAGACATGGCCAGAGAAGCGCCCATCATGCCGACGCCCTGACGCTCTTCGTTCATCATGTGGAACATGATCGGCATACCCTGACGTTCTTCGCCCATCAGGTAACCGATGCACTTGTTATCGGAACCGAAGTTCAGTGTACAGGTGGCGTTGCCGTGGATACCCATCTTGCTTTCGATGCCGCCGCATTGAACATCGTTCGGTTCTCCCAGTTCGCCCTTCTCATTGAATCTGACTTTGGGAACCATGAAAATGGAAATGCCCTTTGTTCCTTTGGGATCGCCTTCAACTCTGGCCAGAACGGGGTGAATAATGTTCGGGGTCAGATCATGATCTCCGGCGGAGATGAAACTCTTTGTGCCGACGATGGAGTAAGTTCCGTCGCCATTATTTTTAGCGGTGGTCTTCAACGCGCCGACGTCGGAACCGGCGCCCGGCTCGGTCAGACACATCGTTCCGGCCCATTCGCCTGTATACATTTTTTCCAGGAGGACGTCACGCAGCGGATGCTGGAAGAAATCCTCCATCAGTCTTGCCGCGCCATGGGAAAGACCGGGATACATGATGAAAGCCTGATTGCAGGCCAGAAACATATTAGCCAGGGCCGCGGCGATTGATGCCGGGAAGCCCTGACCGCCTACTTCAGGATTGTCGCCTGTGGCCATATAACCGGCTTCACAATAAAGTTTCCACAGTCTTTTATAGGCATCAGGTGTGGTGACTTTTCCATCTTTCCATGTTGCCTCGACCGGTTTACGATGAACTTCGTCAGGATAGGTAGGCGCAAGTTCCAACTCTGAGAATTTTGCCGCCTGGTCAATAACCATGTTGCAAGTGTCAAGATCATAATCAGCATAACGGCCCTTGCCCAGTAATGTTTCCTGTATCTTTAAAACTTCAAACAACTGGAATTTAATATCCCTTACATCAACCCACAAACTAGCCATACAAATCCTCCTTACTGTTTCTATTTGTTATATTTTTTGCTCGATAATCATGAGCGTCAATTCCCGTAATTTTTTACAAATCCTCTGCGAGGATGACATAAAATTGTGAGATTTTATGGTTAATTATTTTAAAAAAGCGCCGGCATTTGCGAATTTTTCAAGCTGCAGGCCGGAAATTACTTCTTGATGACCGAAGGTCATTTTCCGAATCTTATACATCTCTATATCCACTCTGTCAATATATTTATAAAATTTTAATCTTTTCTTTGTCCGGAGTTCGAGGCATTACGATAATCTTGTAACATCATATACTTGCAGAGATTAATGATAATTAAAATCAGGTGATTGGAAGTCTTTTGAAAGCAAATTTTATCCGCGCCAAAATCCGGACCGAACCATTTAATTCCTGCCGCCCCCATAGTCAAAAATTGAAAAAAAATATGTCCGGCTGGGGAAGATTTTTATCAGGTAACTTCCGGGTACCGGACATAATTATTAAAGCAGTTTTTTTTAAATCGCGCCTTTCTGAAAATTAACCGCGCCATCACTATTTTTGCAGATCAAGATAATACTGCGTGATCTCATAGACAGCGTAGTCCATCATCAGCATGATCCTCATGATGCTGTCAATCGCCTGATTGTGTTCCAGAGCGTTGATAAAAATGGCCTGGAAATCGGCATAGAGCCACATATGGCGGCGCATCAGGACCAGCGCGTAAATGGCTTCTTGTAAGGGAATTCCATTTTCATGGCAGTCCTTCGCGTATTTCTGAAAATAGTCCAGGGTAATTTCAGCCCGGTTGGGAGCTGTTAATAATTCTCTTAAATTACGATAAACATCGACGGCTTGCGCTATTAATACGTCTCTTTTTAAGTTCTGATAATGCGTGGTCTTTTTATTTTTCTGGACGTCCATAGCCCAGTATTTCGCAATTTCCTCGGCGTTTTGTTCGGTAACATCAAGCAGTTTAATAGAGTCTACCATAATAATATTCTCCTTTCATGTAAGCCTAAATGCAATCCAACAAATTACGGATAACTTATAATATCATAATCCATGTGCGCGTGTAAAAATTCATTCATTGACAGACCATCGCCTAATGATTTTTCGCGTTGTCACACTTTTTTACTTTTCCTCATGAGATCCTGATATTCTTTGGTGACCTCATAAGCCGCGTAGTCGAACAATAAAATTGTACGGCCAAGCGTATCAAGCGCCTGACGCTGATCGATACCGGAGATGAATATCGCCTGAAACTCCGCGTATAACCAGATGTGCCGCCTCATCAATATCAGCGCGTAAATCATCTCGTTGGCGGGAATACCCATCGCGTAACTTTCCTGAGCGTAACTCCGGAAGTACCTCAACACATCATCCGTCGTTTTTTCGTCGAGAAACATCTTGGCGAAATTCTGATAAAACCGGACGCATTGACGGATGATAGCTTCTTCATCCAAACTTTTATACGTTGGTGTTCTGACATTGCTCTTAACATCTTTCGCCCATCTTGCCGCTATTTTCTCCGCGTGTTTCTCTGCCAGTTCCAAATACTTAATAGCGTATGTCTTCATGCGTAATCTCCTTTCCACCATAATGAGTTTGAATGTTTGATTATAATATAAGGCATGATTTTCGATTTGACAATATATTTTTAAAAATAATTGTTCATCAAAATCATAAATGTCAGACGCGGTGACCGGCGTTCCTCATTTTATTGACTTGACAGAAAAAGTCCGAACAAGTAGTACTTTGAAAATTTTTATGCTGCCAATTAACAGCATTTGGCGATAGACTGCATTGAAAATTACTGGTTGAAAAAAAGTAACGCGGTGCTCTGCTGCCATCGCAAGAAGCCGGTTGGATATGGAAGTTAAATACTTTTGCTCTCCTGATTTTAAATTTTATTAAAACCTGTCCATAAATAATTTACCAGGAAATCCCTTTCTTCGTTAAATAATCCTTTGCCTCTTTGAGGCCTAGTCCGGCTGCTTCTTTTATATCCGCGATGGACTGTTCATTTTTGCCAAGATGATTATAAACGACGCCAAGGTTATAATAGGCAAATGCATGCTTTGGATTTAATTCAATAACCTTCTCATAATCCGCGATGGCCTGGCTATAGTTACCAAGTTTATTATAGGCATTTCCACGATTAATATAGGTCAGTGCATCCTTCGAGTTTAACTCAATCGCTTTGTTATAATCTTCAATTGCCCGATTGTAGTTGCCAAGACTACTGTAGGTAAATCCACGGTTATTATAGGAAAAAGCATATTCCGGATTAAATTCAATGGCCTTGTCAAAATCAGCAATCGCCTGATTTAGCTTGCCCATAGTACCATAGGCAATCCCACGGCCACAATAGGCCTCTGCAAATTTAGTGTTAAACTCAATGGCTTTGTCGTAATCCGCAATGGCCTGATTATAGTTGCCAAGCTTACTATAGGCAGCCCCCCGGTTATAATAAGCCTCTGAAAATTTGGGGTTGAGCTCAATAGCTTTGTCATGATCTGCAATTGCCTTATTATAATTTCCAAGCTTACTATAGGTGTTCCCCCGGCTGGAGTAGGCGTTGGCATTTTTCGGATTTAACTCAATAGCCTTGTCATGATCTGCGATTGCCTTATTGTAATTTCCAAGCTTACTATAGGTCTTCCCTCTGTTGGTATAGGCGACGGCATTTTTCGGATTTAACTCAATAGCCTTATCCTGATCCGCAATTGCCTGATTTGAATTGTCGAGCTTGTCATAAGCAATCCCGCGATTAGAATAGGCCTCTGAATTATTCGGGTTGAGCTCAATGGCTTTGTCGAAATCCGTAATCGCCTGATTGTAATTGCCAAGATATATATAGGCGCCTCCTCGATTAATATATGCCCCTGCATGCCTGGGATCTAACTCAATGGCTTTGCTGCAATCCGCAATTTCCTGATTATAGTTGCCAAGTTTATCATATACAGCCGCGCGACTAACATAGGCATTCACATACTTGGGAGTTAATTCAATCGCTTTGTCATAATCTTCAATTGCCCGATTGTAGTTACCGAGCTTACTATAGGTATTTCCACGGTTATTATATGCCTCCGCATTCCTAGGGTCAAACTCAATGGCTTTGTTATAATCCGCAATTGCCTGATTATTGTTGCCAAGATTACTATAGGCAATTCCATGGTCATTGTAGGCTTCTGACCAATTCGGTTTTAATTCAATGGCTTTTTCAGAATCCACGATAGCCTGATTGTTGTTGCCGAGCTTGCCATAGGCGGCGCCACGGTTCCTATAGGCCTCTGCATTCTTCGGGTCTAACTCAATGGCTTTGCCGTAATCTGCAATTGCCTGATCATATTTGCCAAGACCAATATAAGCGCTTCCGCGGTTATTATAGGCCGCTGTATTCTTAGGATCTAACTCAATGGCTTTGCCGTAATCCGCAATTGCCTGATTATAGTTGCCAAGCTGATCATAGGCACTTCCACGGTTAACATAGGATTCTGCTAAGTTCGGGTTTAACTCAATGGCTTTATCTTGATCCATAATTTCTTTTTTGTAGTTACCAAGTTTACCATAAGCAACACCGCGGTTATTATAGGCGTTAGAATATTCTGGATTTAATTCAATAGCTTTGTCAAAATCAGCAATTGCCTGATTATTATTACCTAGCCTAATATAAGTAATTCCACGGTCATGATAAGCTTCTGAAATTTTCGGGTCTAACTCAATGGACGTATTATAATCAGTAATTGCTTGATCGTCTTTATTCATTTTGGATAAAGCATTACCGCGATTATTATAAGCCCTCGCGTTATTCGGATTTAATTCAATAGCTTTGTCATAATCGGCAATTGCCTCGTCATAGCTGCCTTTACGTTCCCATGCAGCACCCCTGCTGATGTAAGCCTCCACATAGCCGGCATCCAGTTCCAGTGCTTTATTATAATCTGCTATCGCTTGATCGTATTTTCCTTGCCAAAACCAACAATTTCCTTTAGCATGATAACTCACCTGTTTCATGGGATAATTGATCAACACTTCATCAAGTGCAATCATCGCCCGGGCATAGTCTCCCTTCGCTCCATACACGACGCCCTTGTTGAACAGGGCCTTGAAATATGAAGGGTTGATCTTTAAGGCCATATCAAGATCGTCGATCGCACGATCATATTCTTTCTTAATTCTGTATGCGACACTTCGTCTGTTATAGGCCATAACATCCATAGCATTGATTTCAATGGCCTTGCTGTAATCAGATATGGCGCTATCAATGCCCTTTCCATAATCGCGGGCTAATAAGCCTCGCATATCATACGCAACGTTATATCGATTATTAGCTGCAATCGCATTCGTGTATTCGCTTAGCGCTTTGTCAGATAGCCCTAAACGCTGAAGGATGGCGCCTTTAAAAAGATAAATAGCCGTAGTACTGTCGATTCGTTTATTTAGTACGTCTTCGGACACTTTCATAAGTGGCTCCGCCAGAGTATTGAATGGGTCAGCCTTGACGATCGTTTCAAGTTCTCTGCGGGACTCCTCGAACTGCCCATTGGCGCCATGAACGAAAGTTATGAAGTCATCACCAAAACGATTACGAACTTTTTTAGGATTTTCCTTAACTGCCCTGCTGATCATTTCCAGAAGATTATTTACTTTCAGAGTTTCAATTTCTTGAATATAGTCTACGGCAGGAGGCAGAATAACTGGATTTTCTGTATTGGATGATACTGCTGAAACGGCCAATCCGCGTGTTAAGCAAATTATCAATAATACATTAAATAATCGTTTCATGATTCACCTGCATGATGTGGTTCATATCTGCTTTTATGGTTTTATCTCCACGACAGTGCCAATTGGTACCAATTTATATATTTCTTCAATTTCTTTATTGGTGACGGCAATACAACCTTTGGTCCAATTAATCCATGTGTGAAAACGACCAAGCCAGCCCAAGCCGTTTCGCATACCATGAATCATGATATTTTTGCCGGGAGAAACGCCAAGCTCTTTTGCCCTCTTTATATCGGTCTCATTTGGATAGGATATATGCAGCGATAAGTGGTAGGCGCTTTTCTCGTTGCGTGAATCAATTTTGTAAATTTCTTCCGGCGTTTTGTTGTCACCGTCTTTTTCTTTCGCGCCTTCGGGGTGTCTGCCTAAAGCGATCTTGTAAGTTTTGATGACGTTCTCTTTTGAAAGAAGCGTCAGACGTCTTGCTTTCTTTTCTATGATAACCTTATCGATCAAAACGCTTTCCACGGCAGACGCAGAAAGCGAGAAAAAAAGAAACAGGGGAAGCAGGCATTTCAAGACTTTCATCATTTTCATGATCTTATCTTTTCACGTATAAAAATGAACACCGAACTCAATTACACATGATTTTCGTTCAAACTCAACGGGAGGACAATAATTCAATACTGAATGTCTTCTAACACGATTTTATAATAATTCAATAATTTATCTTCACAATATAAAAAAGGGGACCCTGATTACCAGGATCCCCTTTTTAAAAATTTATATGAAACGCTTTATAATGAAGCGTTCTATTTTTTTAGGCTTTGCTAAACATAATGGCGGCGGCATTGCCGAACGCACCGCAAAGCGTGGCTACGCAGTATTTGGCATCTTTATAATCCGTCTTCATGATCGAGTTCATGGTCACCACAAGACGGCATCCGCTTTCTCCCAGCGGATGACCAAGCGCCAGAGCGCCGCCCCAGACGTTCACATTGCTAAAAGGCGCGTTCTGGGCGATTCCCAGGTCTCTTACGCAGGCCAGGGACTGGCTGGCAAAGGCCTCATTAAATTCCCAGATATCGATATCGCTGACTTGCATACCCTTGCGCTCAAGAAGTTTTTTAACGGCAGGCACCGGGCCGATGCCCATGATGGTCGGGTCGCAACCGGCCAGGACGCCGGCTTCATATTTTAGATGGTAAGAAAGTCCAAGTTTGTCCGCTTTGGAGCGCTCCATCAAAAGAAGCGCTGCCGCGCCGATGGTCAGCGGCGAAGACGTGGCGGCCGTTAAAAGCCCGTCCGGCTTGAAACCGGGTTTCATCGTAGCCATCTGCTCTCGGGAGATGTCGCCGCGAATCCACTGGTCTTTATCCACCATGAAACGTGTGCCGTCATCTTTCAGGCCTTCGACAGGAATGATCTCCTGTTTGAATTTTCCGGCCTTTGTGGCTTCGTCGGCTTTTTTGTGACTCCAGAAAGCCATGTTTTCCATATCGTCGCGGGTGATCTTCCACTGTTCGGCCACTTTTTCGGCGGTCGCGCCCATGGGAATCTCCGCGATATTGTAGCGGTCCATCAAGCGCGGAGGGAAATCCATGTGCATCGCCATGAAAACTTTCTGCATGTCTTCCACTCCGGCGGCAATATACGTATCGCCATCTCCACAAATGATTGCGCGCGCGGCATGCTGCGTGGCCGCCATGCCGGAAGGACACTGCATCGTCAGGGTATTGGTGGGAACCGATTCCGGAAAACCGCCGGCCAGCCAGGAAATGCGGCCGATATCATTCTGCATGCCGGTAATATTTGCGCAACCGACAAATACGGATTCGATGTCTTCCGGCTTTACTTTGGGATTGCGGGCGAATAGCCCGTCATAAACTTTTGTCAGGACCTCATCGGGTCTTATGGATCTGAACCATCCTTTATCGGCGTGCGCCCGGGAATTGGCCGACCGTACACCATCAATAATTACACACTCTCGCATGATATTGCCTCCGATAAATTATTGTTTTATTTTTTTATCAAAAAAACGTATGATTTTATCAACTTATCGATTAATTCAGCCAGTCCCTGTTTTCATAACCGCGAATCCTTAGGCAGCCTTTTTTAATGTTGTGCCTGATTTACCGGTTTGTGAAAATATTCAATAATTCCGGATGTCTGTAATATTGTCCAACATCCATAACAGAGACGGCGCGAACCTCCAATTATCCGATACACGATAAAACATTATTTTTTTGAAGGCGCGAGTATAGGCACAAAGAACCTGCGTGTCAATAAAAAATTAAACCGGCGGTCATAATATCGGTCAAAATAGGTGAATTTGAAAGAAAAACAAGAGATAACGCATGCTTACGTTTATACGATTTATTAATTGCTTATATGTAACTATTCATGGTTTCGATAATATCTTCTTCAAGATTTCTGCCCTGCGCGGCATAACGGTCAACCACGGATTTTAGTCTCAGATACGTTTCTTTATCGGCAAGATCATCCAGTTTTCCGAATTGGCCGCTCCTGCGCCCCAGCCGGAAGATCTGTCTGTCTTCATCGGATAGCGCGAAATATCTGTCAATCACGGATAAAATTTTCTGTTTATCTTCCGGGAATCTTCCTTCCAGTTCTTCCAGAAGATTCAAAATATGATCACTTGCCAGATAAGTTCCCGAAACATTCAGCGCCTCAATGAATAATTTTATTTCTTTGACAATTTCTTCATCGTTCAACGGCTGGAATTCGCCTTTTTTCATCAGTTCATCCAGTTGGGTACCCGGCACAACATGCAGGGTGCGCAGACGAATAAAATCGGGATTGATGGCGTTTAGAACCGAGGCCGTATCCAACGCATGCTGCCGCGTCCACTTTACCCCGCCCAATCCGGGCATGACATATTCGGAGAGTTCAATTCCGGCTTGTTTAATATTGAGGCCGGCCTTGATATGATCTTCGGCGGTGACACCCTTGCGAATCAGGGATAAAACCTCGTTGCATCCGCTTTCCATGCCGATATGAATGCGGGAGAGCCCCGCCTTTTTCAATTGTTCAAACTCGGCCGCTGTCTTTCTTGCCGCCGTATGCGAACGGCAGTAAGAAGTGATTCTTTTTATTTGGGGAAACTTTTCTTTCAAAAAATCAAGAATGGATACAAGATCGGCGGTTTTTAAAATCAGCGAATTGGCATCCTGCAAAAAAACATTTTCGCCGCCAAAATACAGCCACGCCCCCACGGTATAAACAAAATCATTGGATAACTCTTTGCGGTTGTAAATTTGTCTTAAAACATCCCGCGTCACACGGCCCCCTTCGCCCCATTTTTGAGAAAGACCAGTGATTTCATCCGCGATATCCTTCATGGCCTGGATATCGGCTTTAACGTCTTCGACGCTTCTTAATTCAAATTTGCTTCCACGGTAGGTATGGCAAAACGCGCATTTGTTCCACGGACAATTTCTTGAAACCCGGATTAAAAGGCTTGCCGCCTCGCTTGGCGGACGAATGGGTCCCTGTTCAAAAAAATAATTCATTTTCACCTCATTAAAAAATACCGGAGTTAATATAGTTACTAATTATATTCTGGCAAGAGCTCGGGGGATATTAAATCAAGGCAGGAAAGACAGGGGATTGCGCGCTTTTCCCTGAAAACGGATTTCAAAATTTATATAGGCAAGGCCCGCGTCATCTTTCTCACCAAGCATTGCGATCGTTTCCCCTTTTTTCACATCCTGATCTATTCGGACATATCTTTTCTTAAGATGGGTATAGACCGTGGCAAAATTGTCTTTATGGCGGACAATGACCGTCTCCCCGTAATTTTTTAAATCGGAAGAGAAAATAACTGTTCCGGCTGCCGCCGCTTTTACTTTTGTGCCGGCGGGAGAAACAATTTTAATCCAGTTGTGATACGTTTTGTCGGGCTGAATGCCGAAATTATTCTTCACGCTGCCGCGCACCGGCCAGATAAATCTATTTTTATCTCTTGGCATTTTTTCTTTTGGCGCGGGCATTTGCGCGCTGGTTTTAGATTCATTTTTCTTATCCGGTTTCGTCACACCCGGTGCCGTATCGATACGATCCGCAATTTTTGACGGCTTGGCTTCGGTTTCCGGTACTGCGGGTGATGCCTCTTGCGGGGATTCGTCGACCGACGCTTCAGACGCAATCGCCATTTTTTCTTTTGCTGCTTCTTTTGCTTCTTTAATTCTCGCGGAATCTTTAACCGGTTCCGTGGCATGTTTTTCAGCCCCGGCGTGGGCCGCGGTTTTTTTAGCTTTTACACTCTTCACAACATTTTCTATAGGCTGATTCGCGTTGGGAATGAATACAACAGAACCCGCCCTGACCGATTTAACATCGGTTATATTATTGGCCTTCACTAAATCCTTTAACCGGACGCCGTAAGCCTGCGCGATCAACGGGAGGGTTTCATTCTTTTTCACCAGATGATAAACGCCCGCAGGCTGATTCTTTTGTATCTGAGGATTGAAACAGGAAACAACTAAAGACAATGCAAGTAAAATTAGAACGGCCGGCGTCCATGGAGAATTTATTTTCCCCATCCGCTCTCCCCTATCAGGCTTACAAAGCGGCATCCGCCCAGATCCTCTCTTTTTATATCCCGCGGATTTTCCATAGAACGGGTAAGTTTATATAAGGTTTGCACGTCGCGGCCGCCGACAGGCACGACCATTCTTCCGCCGGGCGCGAGCTGATCGAGCAGATATTGAGGAACCGCCGGCGCCCCGGCTGTGGTGATGATCGCGTCAAAAGGAGCTTCTTCCCTCCAGCCGTAAGAGCCGTCGCCTACCCGGATGGCCACATTATATAAATTGAGCATGTCAAGAATTTTGCGCGCCCCTGTTGCCAGTGTCGCGATGCGCTCAACCGAAAAAACACGATCCGCCAGACACGCCAGCACCGCCGTTTGATAACCGGAACCGGTGCCGATTTCCAGAACCCTTTCCAGTCCTTTTAACTCCAGGGCTTCTGTCATGAGCGCCACGATATAGGGCTGTGAGATGGTCTGATGTTCGCTTATGGGCAGCGGACTGTCATTATATGCCTGATCCATCAGCCCTTCATCAACAAAAAGGTGACGCGGAATGGCGGCCATGGCTCTCAACAAACGGACATCGTTTATATTCCGGGCCTGTATTTGTGTCTCCACCATCCGTGCCCGCTGCTTCTTGTATTTATCCATTAAATTTTCCGTTAAATCTTCCGTATTTTTTCTTTTTTGCCGGAATCCGGTAAATTTCCCGAACCTTCTCATGCCGGCGCATGCCGAGGGCCTCCCGTGTAACGATCAGATAATAATATTGCAGCTCGGCTTTCTGATGGACCGCGTTGAATTGATCAATACTTGAATTGATGTCTTCACGGATTGATTGTTTTTTCTTCAAGACTTCCGGCACGCG
Source organism: Smithella sp. (assembly GCA_035524255.1). Taxonomy (GTDB): domain Bacteria; phylum Desulfobacterota; class Syntrophia; order Syntrophales; family Smithellaceae; genus Smithella. The sequence continues at coordinate 78,227 of DATKPG010000042.1, forward strand.
GTCATTGGGGTCGATGGCTGTTAAGAGCGACATCTTTTCTTCTATATCTTTCTCTATTTTCTTCAATTGCTTGATCGCGTCATCAACAGCATGGCCGGCACGGCTCAAAACGGCGGCTTTTTCCCGCAATAATTCTTCAAGTAAAACATCCTGCTGGTCGTTTTTTCTTTTGTCCGGCATTTGCATCAACTTTTTTCTTATTTAAATAGCATAAATTTTTATCATTTAAGAGCATATTTTTCAATGAAAAAAGGCCCTGCCGGTGTTTAAGCGGCAAGGCAAATCTTTGCCGTATCCATTTTTTTGAAAAACAATATCCTGGGAAAACCGGCTTTTATTTTTCACCCTGATAAATGCAGCCTGATTCCGGATTTTCCTGGACAACGATCTTACTGAGCCCCGGCAGCTTCAAACGCAGATGTTGCCATATCCATTTGGCGATATTTTCCGAGGTGGGATTGTTAAGCCCCTCAATGTCATTTAAATATTTATGATCCAATTGATTAAGCAGAGGCCCAAACGCTTTATCAATATCGGCAAAATCCATGATCCAGCCCGCCTCGGGATCGACTTCTCCCCGGATATGGATTTCAACACGAAAGGAATGTCCGTGCAGTTCGACACACTTGTGGCCAGGTCCCGCATTAGGCAGACGATGGGCCGCGTCAAATTTAAACACTTTAAAAATTTCCATCAAATATATCCTATTTTATCCCCAGAATTTTTTGCGTCTGTAGGCTCAACCGCCACTGCGGATGGGACAGAACATATTCCAAACACAACCGAGTATTTTTTTCGCGTTCCGATAAATCCATTAAGTCCATTGAATCCGATGAATCCATGGGCTGCAGGAAAAAATACCGAAAATTCAGCATCGCGTATTTTTCAGGCTCCGCACCCGGTTGCGGGAACACCAGTTTTAACTCCTGACCGGAACTAAGCAGCAATCGCGTTCCCGCTTTGGGACTCACGCAAATCCAATCAATGCCCTGAGGCGGCTCTATGGTGCCGTTTGTCTCGACAGCTATTTCAAAGCCATGGTCATGCATGGCCGATATCAGCGCGGAATCGAGTTGTAACAACGGTTCTCCGCCGGTTAAGACCACAAAAGGCCTCGATGATTTTGCAAGCTCAGCCGGCCATGATTCTTTGATTCTTGCCGATAATTCCTCCGGCGTTTGAAACACCCCGCCTTCCGGGCCGTCGAAGCCTGCAAAATCCGTATCGCAGAATTTACAAACGGCCTCTTCACGATCCGTTTCTTTTCCCGACCATAAATTACAGCCCGCAAAACGGCAAAAAACAGCCGGACGGCCGGTATGATAACCTTCGCCCTGAATAGAATAAAATATCTCCCTGACAAAATAGCTCAAAGACAATCCCTCTATTTTTTATATCTGACAGGGTCTTTCATTCCCGCTTCCATGAAACCCTTCAGCCGCAAAAGGCAGGAATCGCATTCACCGCAGGATTCCCCCGAGGTGGTGGGGTCATAGCAACTGTGCGTCAGACTATAATCCACGCCAAGCTCTATCCCTTTTTGAATAATCTGTGATTTGTTCATCCGGATAAGCGGCGCATGAATTTTCAGTTTCTGTTTTCCCTCTACAGAGGCTTTGGTTGCCAGATTGGCCATCTTTTCATAAGCGGCAATATACTCGGGGCGGCAATCGGGATATCCGCTGTAATCGAGAACATTCACTCCAATAAAAATATCGCTTATGCCCATTACTTCCGCCCAGGCCAAAGCATAAGAAAGGAATATCGTATTGCGCGCCGGAACATACGTTGCCGGAATGTCTTTTTGCATGTTTTCCGCTTCCCTGTTTTTCGGCACATTGATATCTGCCGTTAAAGCGGAACCGCCGATCTTGCGCAAATCAATATCCAGTATTAAATGCCGGATAACGCCGTTGCTTTTGGCAATACGCTTTGCCGCCTTAAGTTCCACGGCATGCCTCTGCCCGTAGCTGAAGCTCAGCGCGTAAATGCCAAACCCCATACTTTTGGCGATAGCCAGCGTCGTGGCGGAATCAATTCCGCCGCTCAGGAGCACAACAGCTTTTAAGTTTTTTTTCATCTATTTGACACCCGGAAGAATATTTTGTTACCGGTTTCTGGAAGTTTTAATCCCGAAAAGACTCATGGTATTTTGCGCGGCAGCCTGCGCCGCTTCTTCCCATGGAATTTTTTTTATTTCAGCAACTTTTTTTGCCGTGTGGATAATATATGAAGGTTCGTTTCTTTTGCCGCGGTGCGGGACGGGCGCAAGATAAGGCGCGTCTGTTTCCAGCAGAAGCGATGAAAGCGGCAAACGCTGTACAATATCCTGAAGTTTACCGGATTTATCAAACGTTACCACGCCGGGAATAGAGATATAAAATCCAAGATCCACGCACTGTTTAGCCATTGCGTAATCGCCGGAAAAGCAGTGAAAAACGCCGCGGCGCATACCCGATGATTTAATAATTTGCAGCGTTTGCTCATGCGCCTCGCGATCATGGATAATCACGGGCAGATCAAGTTCGCGCGCGAGCTCAAGCTGTCTGTCAAATACTTCTATTTGTTTTTCCCCGGGTGAAATATTGCGGAAAAAATCCAGCCCGATTTCGCCGTAAGCGACAATTACTTTTCTGTTTGCCTCAACAAGTTCTTTGAGAGATCCCCATGTAGATTCATCGCTGCGGGACACGTCATGGGGATGAACGCCAACGGTCGCGTAGATATTTTCATATTTGACGGCAAGGGCCACCGCTTTTTGGCTTAGCAACAGATTGGTGCCCACCGTGACGATAAAATCGACTCCCTCATCCCCGGCGCGTTTGATGACTTCCTCACGGTCGGAATCGAACTCTTTCATTTCCAGATGAGCATGGGAATCAATCAGCATAAGAAACTATTTTTCGTTTCCATCCAGATTAACTTCCTCGCCGTCTTCGGCAACATCCGGAAGTTTTTTCAACATACTCTGCAAATCTTTTTCGGAAAGCTCACCTTTTGCCAGCTTGCGCGCGATGATGCGTTTATCGTGGCTGATGGATTCCGCGTTAACTCTGTTAGGCATATTTTAACCCCTCTTCATTTGGATTGAATAAATTATCTACTATTATATTTTTTCGATTAAATCAAGGATGAACCAAAATCGGCGGCGTTTGTCTTTATTTTTTCAGACGGGGATCAAGCCAGTCCCTTATCCCCTCGCCCAGAAGATTGTAACCTACAACGGTAATCAATATTGCCAACCCCGGGTAAACGGAGAGCCACCAGGCAATATCAATATTGTCCTTGCCAGCCGTCAGGATATTGCCCCAGCTGGGTGTGGGAGGCTGCACGCCGATGCCTAAAAAGCTCAGAGCCGATTCCGTGAGGATCGCCCCGGCAATTCCAAGTGTCGCCGCGACTAAAATCGAAGCCATCGAATTGGGAAGAATATGCAGGAAAATAATCCGCAAATCGCTGGCCCCTATGGCCTGGGCGGCCTTGACAAAATCTCTTTCGCGAAGCGTTATAAAATCGGCCCGCACCAGTCTTGTCACACCCATCCAGCCTGTCAAACCGATAATAATCATAATATTCCAGATCGAAGGCTCTAAAAACGCTATCACGGCTAAAATCAGGAAAAAAGTGGGGATACAAAGCATAATATCCACAAACCGCATGATCACCGAATCAACCCAGCCTCCGTAATATCCCGATATCGCGCCAAGAACGGCTCCGATAATAATGGCTACACCGGTTGCGGCAAAACCGACTTTTAACGAAATCCTCGCTCCCCAGATCATACGGGAAAGCACATCGCGCCCCAACTGATCCGTTCCAAACAAATGCTTCATGGACGGAGACGAAAGCACATTGTTCAAATCTATTTGTCCCGGATCATAAGGAGAAAGCCACGGCGCCATAAGCGATATCGCTAAAAGCAGGATTACAAGCCCGCCGCCCGTGAGCATCAATTTATTTTTATAAAATGTTTCCCAAAAATTCATTGCTCAAAAACCTGATTCATTTAGTTCTTTCCAAAATCTCTCATGCTTCTTACATGTGTTTTTTCGACGCAACAAGCTTGCCCCGTGCCTGACACGGGGACGGCCACCGCGTAACAAAGCAGATGCACTTTTTTCAAAACCGTCAAAAATCCCTCATGCCGCCTTGAGACGGCTCTTTAAAAAGCTCCAAATGCGAGGCGCGCAAGGCCATGAGGAATGAGGCGTACTTTTTGCGTACGCCGCAACGACGAAGGCCGTAGCGTAACAAAGCAGCTGGACTTTTTAAAGAGCCGTCAAGATATGCGTATGCGCGGGTCCGCTACAGCATACGACACATCCGCAATCAAGTTGCCCAAAAGCGTTAAAATCGCGCCGATCAGCAAAACGCCCATTACGGTCGGATAATCTCTGGCCATAACAGCCATGTAAAAAAGCTGCCCCATGCCGGGGATGGCGAAAATGGTCTCGAAGATAACGCTTCCGCCGATAAGACCCGGAATGGATAAGCCTAAAATGGTTATGGCTGGCAGGAGCGCGTTTCGCAGCGCGTGTTTGTATATAACATCCCTTTCGCTTAATCCCTTGGCACGGGCCGTCATAATATAATCCTGCCTGATCACTTCCAGCATGTTCGCTCTCATATAGCGCGAAAGTCCGGCCAGTCCGCCGAAAGCGGAAATAAACACAGGCAAAACCAGATGTTTCGCCAGATCTACAAACCGGTCGAATGCGCCAAGGTATTCATAATTAAGCGAACGCAGTCCCGAAATCGGAAGCCACCCCAGATGAATGCCGAAAAAGATCATCAGAAGTAGTGCCAGCCAGAAATGCGGAATCGCGAAACCGGTAAAAACAAATATCCCGGTAATCTTATCGAAAAACGAATTCTGATGGACGGCAGAGAACACCCCCAGCGGTATGGCTACGGCAATAATGATGAGAAGAGACAGCAATTCTATCATGATGGTAATGGGCAGGCGCTCCAGAATTTTTGAGGTAACCGGACGATGATCGGACGAAAAAGATATGCCCAGATTTCCGTGGCCGATCTTTTTCAGCCAGGACCAGTACTGGACATGAATCGGCTTATCCAGTTCATATAAAGCCTGGAGGCGTTGTTTCATTTCAACGGAAGATTTCGGATTCATCTGGGTCTGTAAATCAGTGGGGGAACCGGGCGCCAGGTGCATCACGAAAAAACAGATAATCGTGATTCCCAGCAAAAGCGGAATCATGAATAATATTCTTTTTACGATATACCTGAGCACTTCATTTCCTTTAAAAATAGATTTAACAAACCCCGGTTAAAAATATAAGGGTTCCATACTTCTGATATTATTCAGCGACTGCAGCAGATCCTTCTCGTTGTGCGCCTCGAGGGTGATGGTGGGTCTCACCTTCAATGAACGGAGACTCTCAAAAAGCTCCGTAAAAGGAAAAGTGCCGCATCCCACCGGAAGATGCTCATCGCGCTGTCCCAGGTTATCATGCATATGCAGATGTCCTGTATATTTTCCCAGTTCTTTCATCCAGACACTAAGCGGCGTATGGGAAAACGCGTTAAAGTGTCCCGTATCGAAACAAAAGCAAATGTTATGGCGAGGCAGTGCATTGAACAGGCGGCGCAAGATAGAAGGATTTTTTTCGTAAATATTTTCGAGGGCAATAATGGTATGAAGATCTTTAGCCCGCGCTATTAATTCCGTCCACGTTTTAATGCTGGCATCGAGCCATAAATCATCGCCAAAAACGTAATAGCGGTCGTCAAAAGACGGATGGCATACGATTTTCAGGGGATGAAAATAAGGCGCCAGATCGAATGACTGTTTGATCCTGTCCACGCTCGTCTGCCGGATTTTATCATCCATGGCTCCCGGACGCAAATCCATGAAAGGCGCGTGGAAGTTTATTTTCAAACCCGCGCCTAAAAGAATCTTCGCCGTTTCCTTGCATCGCGGTTTATCCAGACTTTGCAGGACCTGATGATTGAAATATAATTCAAGATTCATACGCTGCCGCAAAATCATATCCTGATACTGGGGCAGAAGATGATACGGCATATGCGCGTGAATTTGTTTTACGATATCCTGCACCGCGAAATCCTCTACATTATTTATTGAATTTGTTCAGGCCTGTTGATTTACCATAGCTGTTTTATTTTCACAACAGCCAAAAACCTTTCGACAAAAGCTTCAGATCTGCCGTTGATCTTTGATGATTTACTTTATTTGCGAGAAAGAAAGGCGGTAATTTATTATTGCGCTTATATGCGGGAAGCGCTTGATAGTCAACAGCTCCAAACATGAAGTCTTTCAACAACCCCAGTGTCCCCCCGTTTCCGTAAATACAAATAGTTGTTACAAATATAAATGCGACATTGTCAACTTCCGTGATTTATGGCATAGTTTGTCAAAATCCAGTTTTTCGAAGGAGGTTTATTTGCCGGCAAAGAAAAATGAAACCAGAAATCGTCTTCTTTTGTGCATCAACGCCACCCTGCAGAAGAAGGCAAAAGAAATCGTTGTGATGAATTTAAAAGAAATCTCCGCTTTCACGGATTATATGATTATTTGCAGCGGGACATCGGAGCGGGAAGTTCAGGCCATTGCGCAGGCGATTCAGCTGTTTTTAAAGAAGGCGGAAATAAGGCCCTTAGGCGTCGAGGGCGAATCCAACGGCCAGTGGATTTTGCTTGATTATGATGATGTCGTGATTTCCGTTTTTTATGAACCCATCAGAGCCTTTTACGACATAGAAAATCTGTGGGATGCCCCCCGGATGAATGTGGACGAAAACAAAAAACAAATAACGAGGTTAAGCAAGGGAATGGCATGACCCTAAGCGAAGCTCTCAACGATATAAGCGAAGTTGTTTTCCCGCCCCGGTGTCTTGGCTGCGCTGAAATTCTGCACCCTGTAAGCGGTCAGATATTTTGTCCCGACTGCGGCGATAAAATTAAATTCATCACGGGCGATATCTGTCATATTTGCGGCACCACTTTCCCCGACAGTCCGGCCCGGAGTCATTTATGCGGAGATTGTCTGGAAAATAAGATCTATTTTTCTTGCGCGCGGGCTGTATTTAGTTACGAAAACTTTATTTTAAACGCGATTCATCAATTCAAATTCAAACGCAATATATCCGCCGGTGAAATTCTGGCTTCTTTTATGGCCGGTTTTTCTTTTCCCGATATCGACTTTGCCGACTATTCTTTGCTGATACCGGTGCCTCTGCACATTAAAAGACTCCGCGAACGGGGGTTTAATCAATCCCTTGTTCTGGCGCGCGCCGTAGGAAAAAAACGGCAAATTCCCGTCAATTTTTCCGTGCTAAAACGGCGCCGGTTTACTCTAACCCAAACCGGCTCGAACAGGGAAGAAAGGAAAGAAAATATCAAGGGAGCCTTTGAAGTCACCAACCCCAAAAAAATTGCCGGTAAAAATATCATTCTTGTCGACGATGTTTATACCACCGGCGCCACGATTAACGAATGCGCGAAAACCCTGGTCAAAGCCGGTGCGCGAAAAATTGCTGTTTTAACGCTTGCCAGAGTTCTGAAGAATTAGTAATTTAAATATGGAAAATCAAGGAGCCGGGATGAACAAAATTTTAGAAAGAAACGACCTTAGAGATAAACTGGAGGAACTGCGCAAGAAAGGGAAAAAAATCGCTTTCACTAATGGCTGTTTTGATATCCTGCATGTCGGTCATGTCCGTTATTTACGCGAAGCGAGAAAAACCGCCGATGTGCTGGTGCTTGCCCTCAACAGCGATTCTTCCGTCCGGTCTCTCAAGGGAGAAAAAAGGCCGCTCGTAAATGAAAAAGAACGGGCTGAAATACTTGCCGCTCTTGAATTTGTCGATTTCATTACGATATTTCAGGAATTGACCCCTTTGGAACTCATTTGTTTTCTAAAACCGGACATTTTAATCAAGGGAGGCGACTGGCCGGAAGAAAAGGTTGTCGGACGGGAAGAAATAAAAAAATGGGGAGGCCGGGTGGCAATAATTCCCGAAATCGAAGGAAAATCAACAACCAACATCGTGGAAACTATCAGGAAACTTTATTGCTCCGGTAAAGAAAGTTAATGATTTTATTTAAAATTATTTCTTTTTTCAGAGAATGTGATAAAAAAAAATTATTGATGAAAATTTCTCTTTACAAATAAATTTCCATTATATAATAAGGACAACCAATTTTTTTTATGTAAGGGGTGACTACTTTGGACAAACAGGCGACTTTGAAACAGGATAAGATGAAAGCGTATAAGTTAATGCTCACTCAAAAAATTAATGAGTTACTGAACGAAGCCGGTAAAACTGTTTCCGAAATGACCAATGGAAAAGAAACCTATCCCGATCCCAACGACAGAGCCTCACTTGAATCCGACAGAAATTTTGAATTACGCATCCGGGACAGAGAACGCAAACTTATCATGAAGATGCAGGAAGCCATTAAAAGAATTGATGACGGCACTTTCGGCATCTGTGAAGTTTGCGGCGGCCATATCTCCGAAAAAAGATTGATGGCCCGGCCGGTTACCACGCTCTGCATCGAGTGCAAAACCAAACAGGAAAAAAACGAAAAACTCAAAGGCGAATAACCGCTATAAAATAATTTGATTAAAAAGCCCCGAAACCGGGGCTTTTTTTTTAAAACAATTTTGATTTCCTGTACCATTTCTAAATCAAAGATGATAATTATACCGTATGTATGTAGATATTGCCCTAAACATTCCTCTGGACAAACTTTTTACCTACGAAGTCCCTTCCGGTTTAGAAAAGGACGTTGAACTGGGTAAACGCGTGTTTGTCCCCTTCGGCAACAGAAAACGCACCGGTTTTATTGTCGGAATAATTCCTCAAAGCGGCCTGAAAAAAATAAAACCCATTGCCGAAATACTTGATGACGAACCGCTGTTTGATCAGAGCGACCTGTATTTTTACCAGTGGATCGCCGGTTATTTTATGTATCCGCTGGGCAAGGCGCTGGCCGAACTGATTCCTTCCGGTTCCGAAAAAAAAGATTCCCTCTGGATAACGCCGCTTATATCCAAACCGGATATTACGCTTCCACCCGCGCAGGAAAAACTGCTGGCATTTTTACAGCAGTATCCTCAAGGCATAGCCGCAAACACTATCCCAAAACAAAGCGCTCTGAAAAATGTAGCCCAGGCAATAAAGAAGCTGCATCTCGCGGGATTTCTGAGCATTGAAAAAAAGCAAAACAAACAGCTTTCTCCACAAAGCGAAATCATCGTAACGCTCCGGGAGGGCAATATCACGGATACAAAATTAACGGATAAGCAGAAAAAACTCATTGATGTCATTCAAACAAATGGGCCGATGCCCTTAAAGAATCTGATGGAAGATTCAGGCATCTCCGCCGCGGTGATCAAAAAATTGCAGGATAAAGGAATTCTTGAATTCACAGCCGCTGAAAAGATGCGCACCGCCTCTTTTGATTCGGCCATTCGTCAAAACAAAAACACCATTATTCTCAATAACGGGCAGAATGGGGTCATGGAAGAAATTTCGGGCTACCTGGAAAAAAATATTTTTACGCCGATCCTGCTTCATGGCGTCACCGGCAGCGGGAAAACGGAAATCTATTTAAAAGCCATTGAAAATGTTTTGCAAAGCGGCGCGTCCGCGATTTACCTTGTGCCGGAAATCGCCTTGACTCCGCAGTTGATATCCCGCGTTGCCGGGAGGTTCGACAAACGGAAAATCGCCGTTCTTCACAGCGGCATTGCCGAATCCATCCGCTACGACCAGTGGCGGCAAATTAAACGCGGCCTGATTAATCTGGTTATTGGCACCCGTTCCGCCGTATTTGCTCCGCTGCCGAATTTAAAATTAATTATTGTCGATGAGGAACATGACGCGTCCTACAAACAGGATGAACGGCTCTGCTATAATGCCCGCGATCTGGCGGTTCAAAAAGCGAAGATGGCTTCCGCCGTGGTCATCACCGGCTCCGCCACACCCGGCGTCCGCACCTACTTTAACGCACGGACAAAAAAATACCGCCATCTGGAATTGCCGCAGCGCGTCGAGGATAAGCCCATGCCTTTGGTCGAAATCATTGACATGAAAGCGCAGCAGGAAAAATCGGGAAAGGTTCCCATCCTCTCCGATGCCCTGATCGCCAAAATTAAGCAAACCCTCGACAAAAAAGAGCAGGTTTTGCTTTTTCTCAACAAGCGGGGATTTGACACCTTTTTGGTCTGCGCCGATTGCGGTTATAATTTCCGCTGCCCCAACTGCGCCGTCTCGCTGAAGAATCACGCCGCGGAAGGCGTGGTTAAATGCCATTACTGCGATTACACGATAAAATCGCTGCCTCTTTGTCCATCCTGCGAGGGCAGCCGGATTTTGAGTTACGGGGCAGGCACGCAAAAACTGGAAAAAGAAACAACAAAAATTTTCCCCGAGGCCCGTATTCAAAGAATGGATTCCGATACCACTGCCCGAAAGGGAACCCAGGAAAAAATACTTCGGGCGCTGGAGGCAAGAGAAATAGATATTCTTATCGGGACACAAATGATCACCAAAGGTCATGACTTCCCATTTATAACGTTGGTGGGAGTCATTTCCGCCGATACTTCTCTGAATATGCCGGACTTTCGGGCCGCGGAGCGAACTTTCCAGCTGATCACGCAGGTTGCCGGACGCGGTGGACGCGGACAAAATCCCGGCGAAGTCATCATCCAGACATTCAATCCCGGTCATTACGCCTTAAAACACGCACGAAATCATGACTACAAAGCTTTTTACGACAAAGAAATTGATTTTCGCAAGGCTCTGCAATACCCGCCGTTTGGCCGGATTATCAACATACGTTTATCTTCCGTCAAGAAAGACGCGTTAATTGAAGAAGCGCGCCTGTTGGGGAAAATGGCGAAAAAACTGAGCGCGTCGCGCGGAAATATCGCAGAAATTATCGGTCCGGCTGAATCGCCGCTTTCTAAAATCAGAGGACGCTATAGATGGCAGATGCTGATTAAAGGCAGGGATATAAACGTGCTGCATCAGATCGCGCGGGAACTTATCGGTAGGCACAAAAACCAACATGTGAGGATCACCGCTGACGTGGACGCTGAAAACTTCATGTAGCTCCGGTCCTAAATCAAAGCGCTATCTTTGTTGGCTGCGTCGTCGGCTTCCTCAACGTATTTTCAGATACGCCTCGTCGCCTCCTCCTAGCCGCCTCGATATCATCTTTGATTTAGAACCGGATTTGAAGTAAGCGCTTATCTGTTGTGTTGCGTTTTGCGGCACAATGCAGCAGTGGACATTGACTTAGTAGAACTCATTTTAAATGGCTTTTAAAAAATGCTTAGATGCAAGGCGTGCAAAAAACGAACCGCGAGGCGTATATGAATATACGTTGAGCGGTGCGTTTTGCGGCACAACGCCGCAGATGAGCGTTTTTTAAAAGCCATCCATGTCTTCGTAAGCTTCCCTCGTATATCGAGGTGAGCAAATGGCGAGGAAGATTAAATCACTTTTGCCAATGTTTGTAATGCGCTGGGGGCACAAAGGCGGAATAAGCACAATGTCACCGGCAGCTACTTCCTGCGGGGGCAGATCTCCCACCTCCGCAATCCCTCTGCCTCTGATTATGAAATAACGCTCAGTTGTATCTCTCAGGCGATGCAGACGCGTCGTTACCCCGGGTTCCACACGCGCTTGCGCGATGGATACATCCGGATCGTCCGGCGTGTTGGACAACTCGGTTATGTAACATTTTTCGGAAGTATAGAATTCTTCTTTGTGACTTTTCTTTACAGCGGTTTCTTTCATACTATTTTCCTGATCATGTTACGCCGTGCGGGCTATATTGGTTCAATGATTTCTTCCGACGCCATTTAGGCTCCAAAAAAACGGCGCATGCTTTGAGAGCCTTGTTATGCCTATAACCATCGGCGCACGCGTAAAACATAATCATCGAACGCGGCGCCGAATAAATTTCGAAGCGCCTTCTCTTCCGGCTGGATTTGAAATTTGTTCATATAGATGACAAAAGCGGGTAATAATAAAAGTGCGTACGCTGAATCGATGAAGAAGCACCACGAGGTCAAGAGCGACAAAAGGCCCACATACATTGGATTACGTGTTATGGAATATATTCCCGAAGTGACCAAAGACGTGGATGAATCGGGTTTTATCGGGTTAAATGTTGTTTTGGCTTTTGAGAAACTAAGCAGGCCCGCCATACCGAACGCGGCACCAATTACCGCGAAGAAGATAACCGGCACGGTGTGGATTGCGCCGCTTAAATGCATCTTCGGCAACACGCCGGAGACAAGCCACATGGCGGCGACTGCGATGGCCATCACCGCGACGGGAGGTATTTTCAGCTCAAGATTTTTCATATAGTTCATCTTGTTCGTCCAGCATCATAGTATGAAAGAGCCGCCCCACTTATTCAAGAGAGGCGGCTCTTTCGGCGTACTGTGATATCGCGCGTCAGATCTACTTTACAGCGTCTTTGAGGCTTTTCCCTGCTTTGAAAACGGGAACCTTCTTCGCGGCTATTTTCAGAACTTTGCCGGTCTGGGGATTTCTGCCTGTGCGGGCTTTTCTTTTCTTGACACCAAATGTGCCAAAGCCTACCAGTGTAACGGCGTCGCCTTTTTTAAGAGCCTTCTTAATTGCCGCGAGCGCTGCATCCAATGCCGAACTCGCTTCCTTCTTTGTGCATGTAACCTTTGCTACCTCATCAATCAATTGCGTCTTGTTCATTAATCACCTCCTAATTTATTTTAACCACACTTCTGGAAACAAAGATAAAAAAATTTATCAAGAATGTCAATACAATATGTACGAAATCATCAAATTTTTTGGAACTGTGAATTTTTGGTCCTCCCGGAGTATCAACGGCATCGGTCACGTCATGGGAATATTTATGACGAAATTATAAAAACAACGTCATAGTTTTGCCAGGGATATAGTCGTCCTTTGCTGCGTTCGCTGTATAGGCGATTGCGCTTCCAGCCAGCGTTTGATGCGGTTGGCATCGCCGATACGGGTCATCTTGCCCTGGGAATCCAGCAGCACAATCAGGACGGGACGCTGAGCCACATTGGCCTGCATCACCAGGCACCGGCCGGCCTCGCCGGTGAAGCCGGTCTTGGAAAGACCGATCTGCCAGCCGGAATTTCTCACCAGCTGATTAGTGTTATTAAATTCCAGTGAGCGCCAGCCTGTGTTGATATAGGCTCTTTTACAGGTGGTAAACTCCCGGATAAGATCGTACTGATAGGCCGTATCCACCAGCTTTGCCAGGTCTCTGGCCGAGGAAACATTGCCGCAGGAAAGGCCTGTCGTGTCCTCAAAGTGCGTCTCTAAAAGCCCCAAATACCTGGCTTTGGCATTCATGGCGGCAACGCAGCCTGCCGTGCCGCCGAAATAGGTTCGCCCCAGAGCGTGCGCTGAACGATTATCGGAAGCCATCAGGGCAAGCAGCATCGCGTCTCTGCGCGCGAGCGACGTCCCCACAGGCACGCGGGAGTGGCTGTGGCGGAGCATGTCCACGTCTGCGTTTTCGATGGTGATCGTTTCCCTGAGATCCCTGTCGGCATCCAGCACCACCATTGCGGTCATCAATTTGGTGATCGAAGCGATGGGCAATATCGCTGAAGCCTGTTTCTGAATCAGGCTCTTACCGGTTTCCTGATCCTCCACCACGGCCGCGGCCGAGTGCAGAACCAGATTTCCGGAAACCTGTTCAATATTCGCGCTTGTATGTTTTCGATGATGATAATGTTTTTTTGTATGTTTTGAAAATCCGGTGGACGCGGACGCCAGCAATATAATAACGCACAAAACGATCGTCAGAGCCGTCTTGATGTATTTACTACCCATTCTTACTCCTTCATTATAAAGATATAAAAACTCACGTCTTGTTTTATTATTACGGAGTACATGACACAATTTTACAAATCAGTCAATTACAGATTTAACTATTTTGCAAATAATTATCGTGACCGGTATCGCGTCTTGTTTATACAATAACCGGGTCAAACGATATCTTCCTTCCCGAAACGCCAGAACAACAATGCGCCGAGAATGAGGCAGTATGTTATAATATTGATGAGCGGATATACGGCGCCGGGCTCTGAGATTCCTTCAGAGCCTATTAACGAAGCCGCGTAATGCTGGGCGCCTGCGAGTTTCGGCCACAAATAATATACAACCTGCCAAAATGAAATTTCCGGCTGCGCGCCCTGTTGCTGCATCATGATCTGTTCCATCATCGGATGATGGCTTACCGCATGTATCCCGTCGGCCACAGAACCCATAAAGCCGATGCCCATGATGCAGAGGAATGCGGCTACATCAGGCATCATAAGCGATAAAAGCAGCACAGTGACCACTATAAAAAGCAGATTGAAAGAACACAACAGGGAAGCCATAAGGTATTCCGGCATGACCACCCTCAAATTTATGGATGTAATGGCAAACACAATCCCATGCAGGACGAACATGAATACCGTCAGTAAAACCCATAAACCGAGAACCTTGCCGCCGACATACTGCCACCGGGTGATCGGCTTTGAAAGGATGCACGATTGCGTCCCGTCATTGCGTTCGCGTCCAAACAGGCGCATCGACAGCAGAGCCGCCAGAAACATGACACCCGCGGCAATGACATGAAATGTTATTTTCGATACCATAATGACCATTTGCCCGCCATCGAGTTCCCGTCCGTTCACCATGTATTCGCCATGATAACAGCCGCGGACAAGAAATATGAACACGGCGCAGATAACGGACATCACGATAAAGCTCCTCTGGCGAACTTCATCGGCAATGGTATATTTCGCGATTCTGATGACTGGCACAAGCGGTTTCGGCATCTTTATATTATCCCTTCACAAGCCTTACAAAAACATCTTCCAGCGTATCGCCGTCTTTCACGAGGGCGGCGATGGTATCCTTCACCAAAAGCTTTCCCTGATTGATGATGGCGGCGTTATCGCATATTTTTTCGACTTCCGACAGCAGGTGTGAATTCAGGAAGATGGTCATCCCCTGACATTTAAAGGATTCCAGAATCAGGCGTATTTCCCTGATGCCGATGGGATCAAGACCGGATGTGGGTTCATCGAGAATTAACAGTTTTGGCTCTCCGATCAGCGCGGCGCCGAGCCCGAACCGTTGAATCATGCCTTTGGAATAGGTTTCGGCTTTTGAGTGTTCCCTGCCCTGCATGCCGATTTGCTCAACAATGCGCCTGCATTGATCCGGTACGTAGGACGGCTTTATATCCAAGAGCTGCGCGCAGCGCTCCAGATATTGCCAGCCGGACAGATACGGGGGAATATGATGATTCTCGGCAAGATATCCAACCGCGGCGCGGCTTGCCGCGTTTGTGCTGGCAAAACCGTTTAAAGACAGGGCACCCGATGAAGGAGGCGTAAAATCAAGCAGCATCTTGACGATGGTCGTCTTGCCCGCGCCATTGGGACCCAAAAGCGCGAAATATTCACCGGCTTTGACGGAAAAAGAAACATTATCGACAGCGGCAAGCGTTCCGTAGAGCTTTGTTACGGCGTTTAGTTCAATCATGCGAAAAAGTATATGTTCACGAACCTGATATGTCAATAAAATATTGCCCGCGCGAGGCAAAGTGCGCGATCCGCCCGCGCGTACCTGCGTATGAACGACTCATCAGGCTTCAACGATTTAATAAATGAATCGCCCCGATGATAAGCAAATATTTTTCTACACCTTATGTTTCGACACAAGTTGGGCAAAATGTTCAAATGACCTGTCGTAGGTTGCCTCCGCGTCTTTCGGAAAACAGCAGGCGGGCAGCGCCCTGCTTTTCAGGTGATAGGTCAGGCAATCACAGCATATTCCCTTTCTGCCGCACGGCTCATAAGTACAGTTGCATTTCTTAAGATTTGTTTCCTTTTTGCATTCCATAGTTTTCTCCCATGACAAAATCACTTTTGCCCCCAAACATCAGCCATGATTTTATTTTGGGAATTATTTCCCTTTAAATATTGCGTTGCGGCGTTCGATGAAAGATTGCAGGCCTTCTTTCATATCCTCGCTTTTCATCACTTCGGCCACGTCCTGATAAATGGTCTTTTTCGTGGCCTGCTCGCCCTCAACCTCCGCCAGACGGCCGCTCTTCAGAATATTGCGGACCCCCAGCGGCGCGGCGGTCGCCACGCGTCTGGCCAATTCCATCGCCTTTTCGAGCTGCTTGCCCGGCTCGGTCACATACTGCACCATCCCCATGCGATAGGCATCCTCGGCCGTCCACTGGTCGCCGGTTAAAAGATAACGCATCGCGTTTGACCAGCCCATATCCCGGGCTAACCGGAACGTCGCTCCCCCGCACGGAAAAAACCCGCGGCGCACTTCCAGCATGGCAAAGCGTGTGTCGGATGCGGCCACGCGTATATCGGCGTTGAGCAGCACCTCGACGCCCCAGGTATAGCAGTATCCCTGAACGGCATAAATAATCGGCTTGCGGCAGCGGGTCTCATTCATCATGTAAAACGGATCAATTTCTTTTTCATGGCCAAGGGGAAAGCCGATGGCGTTGCCGAAAGCATCCGACCAATCCGTCAGCTCCAGACCCGATGTAAAATGCGGGCCGTTGGCATAGACAACACCGACCCACAAATCATCATCCTGATCCAGCTGGTAATAAGCCCGCGCCATCTGCGTATACATTTCACGCGTCATGGCGTTGTATTTTTTCGGCCGGTCGATTTCAATGAGCATGATATGCTCTTCGGTTTTAATATTGATCGTCATAGCGGATACTCCTTACAAATGATTTTTAATAGGGAGTATAAGGAAAGGGATGCTCCCTGTCAACGGAAGAAATATGCAACATATTTTTATTAAATATATTTGTCTTTATAATTTTCGGCGATGTGCTTTTAAATAAACACTCTCAATCTCCCTCAATGTTGTTCACAATTCTGTCGGCTTCTTTTAGAATTTTTAATTCAACGTAATCATAGCGCGAACGGGAATGATGATTTCCGATGATTTCACAAACCTTCTTCGTTTTTTCAGGGGAAAAGTTTATGCTCTCAAGAAGTTTTTCGGCTACCGGCGGTCCGTATTCCTCCTGCGTCTTCCCGTCGTTATAGCCAAGTTCAACTTCCGATTGTTTTATGCCGATATCATGCAAAAGGGCCGATGCCACAAGCACCTCGTAATCGCAATCCTCCGCTTCATCCATGAGCTTTTCCGCATGCTTTAAAACCTCAAGCGCGTGAGTGATTCTCCGATAATCGTTTTCGAAATAATCAACCATCAGCTTTACGACCCGTCCTTTGAAATAATCCATAACCCTTTTCCTTTCATGAACCTGCTTTGTAATATGAACCAAATTACTCTGTGAATCCTCTTTGCGCCATCCTGTCCGGATTTCTGAATAGAGCCATGCCTGTTTTCATTTTCCTTAATCCCAGTTTACGGTAAAAATCTTCTTTGCCCGGTGACGCGTATAAAATGACATTGCAACCTGATAGCCGCTCCAGAATCTTTTCCATGATCATTCTGCCGATACCCATCTTCTGGAAATCTGGAACAACCGCGATATCATAAACGGCCGCCTGATAAGCTCCGTCGGAAATTGCCCGGCCAAAGCCGATCAATCTACCTGCTTGCCGGCCTGCCTGATAAACAAATACAGTCGTGTGGCTGGCTTCAAACGCCCTTTTGTGTACCTCCGGTTCTTCGTATGCCATGCCGACACTTTTGAGTGTTTCTGAAACCGCCTTCCAATCTGCTTCAGAGCAGTCATACACAATATCTATTTCCATCTATTCTCCCCCAAAACAATTTCCTAATAAACTGACCGGCACTCCACTCCCAGCTCGGCACAATCTTTTACCATCTTACTACCGACGGCCTTAAAGTATTCGTATGTATTTTTATCGCTCCACCCTTGCCGTTCATAGATCTTCGCCGCGTGAAAATAGTTCATACGGTCGATAATGATATAGTCAACGTCTCCCGCAAGCATCCTGATAAGATTTTCGGCTTCGGGAAGAATCGGCGCGATCATCACATAAGTTTTGATACCGCTTTGATGCAATGTTTTGATAGCTTCCAGCCGTTTCTCAACGGACGGCGCGTAGGGTTCGAATATTTTTCTTATCGCGTCATTAGCGGTAGTGATGGAGAGCCCCACTTCGATATCCTTCGATTCTTTTAATATATCCAAATCCCGGCAAACCAGCGGCGAGCGCGTCTGAATAACCACAGGCCAGTTATTTTGCGCGAGTATCTTAAGACAGGCTCTGGTGAGTTTGTATTTTGCCTCCGGCGGCTGATACGGATCGCACACGCCGCTCACCCATACCGTCCCTATTCTTTTCTTCTTGATTTCCCTGCTCAATAAATCTGGCGCGTTGATTTTTACATCCACAAAATCGCCCCAGGGTTCTTTATGCCCGGTGAATCTCTTCATAAATCTGGCATAACAATAAGTGCACGCGTGCTGACACCCGACATACGGATTGACGACATAGTCATAAATCTTTGACGGAGATAAAACGGATTTGGAATGTATTTCCTTTATTATCATTTCCGTTATCGTTAGCTATTCCACAATTTTATACCCGGCGGATTTGAGAGAGGATTTGGTGTAAATAAAAATCATTTGCACGGGCTCATCAAAGGGATTGTAGAACCAGTGAACAGCGCCCCGCGGAACAAACATGGTATCTCCCTGCGACATGACGGTTTCCGAATCACCGATTCCGCTCATTCCTTTTCCGGATAAAATATATATCACCTCTTCCGCGTGTTGATGGATATGCTTCTTGTGCGTGGATGTCTTTGCTTCAAAGGTACAAAGCGCGAACGTTATGTCTTCGGCGCCAACCGTATCTTTGTCGACCAGGACAACTCTTTGGGCATTGTTGAGATCCTTGATCGGTTCAAATCTTGCGTTTTCAGGTTTAATTAAATAGTTCTCAGCATTCATGATTTATCTCCTTATTTATCTCCAGCAGGGGCAAACCTCGTGTTTACATGCACGGCGCTTTTTTACTTTTGATGGAGCGGCTTATCAGCTTTTTTTAAAATCACCGCCCTGCTGAAAAATACTTTTGGTCCTTGGGCAGGTTCAAAACCTGCGCTGCCCGCTATTCCAATCGTTTCTTTAAACGCTTTTTCAGAGACATGGAATTTAGGCTCTACAATAAGCACCTGCCCGCTTGGTTTTATAATTGTTTCCAACTCATTAAATAATGCTTTTTTATCGGGGATTTCGTGAACCATGTAGAAGGCGAGGATAAAATCAACTTTATCTGAAACGCCTATTTTGTTCTCCTTGCACTGATGCAGCGCTATACGTTCCTCAAGTTCCGTTCCATGAATTTTACTTCCCGTTTTCTCAAGCATGCCTTCCTGTAAATCGGAAGCGATGACCCGCCCGGATTTGCCAACCATTCGCGCGATATCCATCGTGAAAAAACCGGGGCCGCAGCCCAGATCAAGCACTGTCATTCCCTCTTTGATATAAGGACTGAGAATTTTTTGGGGATTCTGGAACCATCTTCGGATTCCGCTGTCAAGCCTGCCCGCTCTTTCAACCGGGCATACACGATTCTTCGTATAAGCCATAAGTCTTCCTCACTTTTAAAGACTTGCGCCGCAAATCACCCAAAATACCGTCCCTGGGGACGATCTGCCGCATGGCATCTTTATATGACAGATTGATTCTCTACTCAACTTCAAAATTTTCCGATTTAAAATTGCTGTAATACCGACCGGTTTGAGCGGTGAACTTAAGCACGCAGTAATCGGGATCGGTTACGCCCTTTGGATAATACATTTCGTCGCCCGGCTTCCAGATCATTTTTTTAGACGCGCTGTCTTTTAAGACTTCCATCGCGCCCCTGAGCATAACGCCTTTGAAGAACCGCTTATCAAAGAAATACACGCAGGCTTTCGGGTTAGCCTTGTATTGTTTTACTCTCATGGACGATGTATTGGTCGTGAAAAAAATATGTTTTATGCCTTCCCTTTTTCTTGGCGGAAGCATTGCCTTGGTATTGGGGAAGCCGTCTTCATCAACGGAACTGATAATAGAAACGCCCGCTTTATCGATCAGATTGCCGATTGTTTTACCCGCGTCTCTCATCGTCTTTATCCTCCTTCACTAACAAGAATTTTATCCGGCAAAACTATAGAATAATGGCGCTATTTGCGGGCGGGAATTTTGATTTGAAGAGCGGAGAAGAAATTTACCACGGCGATGACCGCGCCCATCAGAAAGACATACTGATAGCCCCATTTGATCCAGATTAAACCGCCCAGCACCGCGATGGCGACGGAAAAGACATGATCGATGCTCACGCCCATAGTCAGCGTCTGCGAAACATCTTCCGGCGCCACGGCGATTTTTTCCAGATACGTCGCCCGCGCCATACTCACCGCCATCAGCATCAAATCCACAATATAACAGGAAAAGGCAATATACATGGCTGTCGTTTCTGCGAAATAATTTTTGGCAAAACCGTAACCCATGCAGACAAAAATCAGCAATACCGCCTCCGACGCTATAATGAATTTCTCGCCCAGTGTGTCAATCGCCTTGCCGAGCATGGGGATGAGAAATATGCCGATGGCTCCGCCGATCGTCAGCAAAGTGGCCAGAACCTCCGTCTTTTGCTTAAAGACGGTCACCAGCACCCAGGGCGCAAAGGTCAGGAAAAGCTGCTTGCGCGTTCCGTACAAAACGGTCAGCCAGTAATAAAGTTTATATTCCCGGCGGAATTGAAATTTCATTTTTACCGTGACGGGCTTGTCCTTTTTCATCATGAATATTAAAGCCGCGACCGCCAAGAATCCCAGAAAAGCGGCCAGATACGACATCCTGAAATTCAGACTGAAAAATTTGAATCCGATCAAGATGGAAAAGCTGCCGATAATCCCGGCAACCGTCGCCACGGCGTTAAACTGCCCCAGGCGCTTGCCGGTCTGCCCCTCAGTTGCCAGTTCCATGCCGATGCTCTGGTTTAAGGGCAAAAACAGGTGCTGTCCGGTGCTGAAGATAAAAAGCCAGATAAGCATGACAGAAAAGCCGGGCGAATAAAATCCGATAAAGAGTATCCCTATGGCGCACAGCAGGTTAGCTAAAGCGGCCTGCCTTCTGGAACACATAAAAAATAAAATCGCGGATACAAAGATGGTCAGAAGGCCCGGCAATTCGCGGGGAACCTCCAGGATGCCCCGCTGAAAATTATTGATCAGGAAAGTTTCGTTCAGAAAATTATTGAAAGTCGAACCGACAATGCTCTGAGCAAATCCGGAAATAAATGTGGCCGCGATAAACAGTTGAAAGTCCCGCGGTAATTCTAGAAGTTTATTTTTTGTTCGCAAAAAAATGGGTTTTACCTTATTTTATCAATCCGGATTGAGGAATTGTTAAGTCCGTTCCGGATACCGGCCCGCGCCGGTATGATCACGATGATAATCTTTCGTTTATTTGTAGTTTATTTGTAACCCTTGACACATTTTCCTTATTTCCATAATATGTTTTTACAGAAAAAAAATAAAGGACAAATTCCTATGGACAAACCTCGCATTCTATTTATGGGCACGCCCGCCTTTGCCCTTCCCGCGCTTAGGCTTTTGCACGAACAAAAATATTCGGTAATCGGCGTAGTCTCCCAGCCTGACCGCCCCCAGGGCCGGGGTTTAAAAGAAGTGGCCCCGCCAGTTAAAATTCTGGCGCAGGAATTCGGTCTGTCCGTCTATCAGCCCCACAAAGTGAAAGACCCTTCTTTTATGGAAATTTTTCACAAACTGAACCCCGATATGGTCGTGGTGGCGGCTTTCGGCCAGATTCTGCCCAAAGATATTATTGACTATCCTTCGCTAGGTTGTCTGAATATCCACCCCTCGCTGCTGCCGAAATACCGCGGCGCGGCGCCTCTCAACTGGCAGATTATTCGCGGAGAGATAAAAACCGGCGTTACCATTATGCTGATGGATGTGGGGATGGATTCCGGCGATATCCTTCTGCAGGAAGAAACGCCGCTTGCCTCCGATGAAACTTACGGCGAACTGCACGACCGTCTGGCTAAGCTCGGCGCGGAACTGCTTATCAAAACCATCAAGCAGGTGGTTGATAAAACCGCGAAGCGGCAGCCGCAGGACGCGTCCGCGATGACACTCGCGCCGCGCCTGAAAAAAGAAACGGGAAAAATCATCTGGCTCCAAAGCGCCTCCGACATTGTAAATCTTATCCGGGGCTTAAGCCCCATGCCCGCAGCCTATACTTTATTGGATAGTCAGGTTTTAAAAATATTTAATGCCGAAGCGGTGCATGGCAACATACAGGAGGCGCCCGGTACAATCAGTATGGACACGGCGGGAGGAATAACGATTGCCGCCTCTGACGGCCATGTCATTTTAAAGGATGTGCAAATGGCCGGAAAGAAAAGAATGCTCGCGCGAGATTTTCTGCGCGGTTACCGCATGAAGCCCGGAACTATTCTGGAATAAACAAATCATCCGTCGGGGAGCCTGCCGGATTTTACCGCAGGTTTTTGAAGATATGACAAAAACCATCCGCCATCTGGCCGTCAATATTTTAAATCAGGTGCACGCGAGCCAAGCTTTCGCCAGTCCATTGATCAATGAATGTCTGGACAAATACGCCCTGTCGGGCACGCCGGACGGACGCCTGCTTACCCATCTTGTCTACGGCACGCTGCGCCTCCAGGGTCATCTTGACTGGATATTAACAAAATTCTATCGCGGCAATTTTGAAAAACTGGACGAGGGCATAAAAAATGTTTTACGCGCGGGTCTGTATCAGCTCAAATTCAGCGACCGGCTCCCTGCTTTTGCCGTCGTGGATGAAGCCGTCAAGGTTGCCAAAATAATCAGGCCGGACAAAAGCGCTCTGGTCAACGCCATTTTAAGAAACTATCTGCGCGGCGGCCAAAAGATTTCTTTCCCCTCTTCTAAAAAAAATCCCGCCGAACATATCGCGGCATTTCATTCGCATCCGTTGTGGCTTGTCGGGGAGTGGATCAATATTTTCGGCCCGGAAGAGGCGTTGTCGTTATGTTCGGCCAATAACGAATTGCCGCCGCTGACTCTCCGCGTCAATACACTGAAAATATCCCGCGATGAAATAAAGCAACAACTCGCCGCAGCCGGATTCGCTTCGGATGCCACGCAATATTCTCCGGATGGCCTTATCCTGAATACGCAGGCTATTCCCATTCAAAAAACCGGTTTTTTTAAAGAGGGTTTCCTGCGCATTCAGGACGAAGCGGCGCAGCTTGTTTCTTATCTGATTAACCCGGAGTCTTCACAATTAATACTGGATGCCTGCGCAGGCTCCGGAGGCAAAGCTACACATCTGGCGGCAATCCTCAAAAACAAAGGTCAAATTACCGCTATGGATAAAAGCACGGAAAGAATTGCCGAATTCAAACAGGAAGCAGCGCGTCTGGGAATCAACATCATTGGCGCGCAAAGGGGTGATTTGAGTGTAACCCTGCCGGAAACATTTGTAGAAAATTTTGAATGCGTTTTAGTGGATGCGCCCTGCTCAGGTATGGGAACGCTTCGCCGCAATCCGGAAATAAAGTGGCGCACAACCGAAAAAGACCTGAGTAATTTTGCCGCCGCGCAAAAAATAATTCTGCAAAATGCATCCGCTGCAGTGAAAAAAGGAGGCCGTTTAATATACTGCACATGTTCGCTTCTGCCGCAGGAAAATGAAAATGTTATTGACGATTTCTTAACGCGGAACCCCAACTTCAATTTATCCAGGCCGCCCAAGTCAATTCCTGACAAATTCATCGATAGCCGCGGATTTTTTCACACTTATCCGCACAGGCATCAGATGGATGGATTCTTTGGGGCCATCCTTAGATACCAATTTTAAATGGAAGTTTCCGCCATACTGACGAAAATTCTCGGTAATGTAAAATTTTGTTTATCATGCGCTTCCCTTACGGGAATGCGCTTCCGATTAAAGCGCTATCTTTGTTGGCAGCGTTGTCGGCTTCCTCAACGTATTAAAATACGGGAGTGTCCCCGAAGGGGACACAATATAAACAGGTCGTTTCCTTACCGGTGATCCGCGCCATAATGGCGTGGATCATATACGCCTCGTCGCCTCCTCCTCGCCGCCTCCTCCTCGCCGCCTCGATATCATCTTTAATTTAAAATGGTATAATATGCATAACTTACATATCTGATTTAATTTGACGTTTTGAATAAAAAAATGTTATTAAGCACAGAATTTTTTAAGGGAGACAGATCATGTTCGTAAAACAAATGCAGGTAGGCCAAATGGCTGTCTTTGCCTATTTGGTCGGCGATCCCATCACGGGAGACGCTCTTGTGATTGATCCGGCGGATAATGTCAAAGAAATTATCAATGAGGCCAAAAAAAATAATTTACGAATCAATTATATAGTCAATACGCACGGACACGTGGACCATATCGGCGGCAATGCCGAAATGCAGAAGGCGACGGGCGCTAAAATCATTGTTCACGAAGACGACGCCTTTATGCTTACATCAACGCCGGCCATGATGTTAAAAATGTTTGGGGCAAAAGCGTCTCCGCCCGCCGATATTTTAGTCAAAGACGGCGATATCATTTCCGCGGGCAACGTTGAACTCAAGGTTATTCATACGCCAGGGCACTCACCCGGCGGAATAAGCCTGTATACTCCCGGCTATGTCTTTTCCGGAGATACCCTGTTTGTGGAAGCCGTGGGCCGAAGCGACCTGCCGGGCGGGTCATGGCAGATCATGTATCAATCCATCAAAGAAAAACTTTTTTCCCTGCCGGATGATACCAAAGTCATGCCCGGACATAACTATGGACGCACGCTGACATCCACCATAGGCTATGAGAAAAAGCACAATCCATTTATTCACTAAAGGAGCATGTTTTTTATGAAAAAAAGCATACAGACAACAGACTTTAAGGATTTGAATCTTATCGGCCGCGGAAAAGTCCGCGACATTTATTCCATAAAAAATTATTTGCTCATCGTAACCACCGACCGCATTTCAGCGTTTGATGTTATCATGCCCAATCCGGTGCCCGATAAGGGCATTATTCTGAACCGCATGTCCGTCTTCTGGTTCGATAAAATGAAAGATATTATCGGCAATCATATTGTTTCCACGAATCCCGCCGAGTATCCTGAAGAATGCGCCCCCTACCGCAAAATTCTGGAAGGCAGAAGCATGCTGGTTAAAAAAGCGTCTCCTTTGCCGGTAGAATGCATTGTCCGCGGTTATCTGAGCGGCTCCGGTTGGAAAGATTATCAGAATAACAAAACGGTTTCCGGCATCCGATTGCCGGATGGATTGAAAGAATCATCCAAATTGCCCCAGCCGATTTTTACACCGACCACGAAAGCGCCGGAAGGCGAACACGATGCTCCGATTAACAAAAACCAAATGGAAGATCTTATCGGCGCGGAATTAACCGATAAAGTTATAAAAACATCACTGGCTATATACGAGCGGGCATCGGCCATAGCGCTTAAGGCCGGAATTATAATCGCCGATACAAAAATGGAGTATGGCCTGCTTGGTAAGGAATTAATCCTGATCGATGAGTTGCTGACTTCGGATTCTTCCCGTTTCTGGCCAGCCGATGATTACGCGGAAGGCCGGGCGCAGAAAAGTTTCGATAAACAATTTTTGAGAGACTATCTTATTTCCATTAAATGGAATCAAAAGCCGCCCGCCCCGGAGCTGCCCCCTGAAATCATAGAAAATACAAGGAAAAAATATGAAGAAGCGCTGAATCGTCTGGTAGAATAATACCATTTCTAAATCAAAGATGATATTGCGGCGGCAAGGAGGAGGCGACGAGGCGTATGATACATACGTTCCGGGAGACCGACGACGATGCCGACAAAAATAGCGCTTTGATTTAGGAATGGTATATTGACTAACATCAAATCATTGTTATGTTACAGTCAAATTCCAGCTTAGACTATTTTTTCCCCAAAAGGAGATGTTATATTTTGATCAATTCAAAACTGCCTGATTACCGTTTGAAACAAAAATTATTATATGTAGATAAAGTCAGCGCCAATGATCTTCAGAAATACGGCGATTTGTTTTTAGGGGAAGGCCGTCTCTCCGACGCCCTCGAATTTTACCAAAAGGCAAACCATAACAGCGGCTTACAAAACATCAAAGAGGCAGCGTTGAATAGCGGCGATGTGATGCTCTTCGGGCTTGCGGCCAAAGCCCTGAATCAGGAATTAAAACCTGCCGATTGGGAGAGTATCGGGCAAAAAGCTATCGAATTAAAAAAATATTTATTTGCCAAACACGCCATGGAAAAAGCAAATAATGAGGAAATGCTCAATTCCCTTAAGAAAATAATGCTAAAAGAGGTTGATTCAAAAAAGGCTCATGACGAAAAATGATTATTATGAAATTCTGAAGGTATCCAGAACCGCTTCAGACGAAGAGATCAAAAAAAGCTACCGTGCCATAGCGATGCAGTGCCATCCGGATAAGAACCCGGGCAACAAAAAAGCTGAAGAAAGATTCAAAGAAGCGGCTGAAGCTTATGAAGTATTAAGCGACAGGCAAAAACGTGAAATATACGATAACTACGGCCATGAAGGCTTAAGCAGCACCGGTTTCAGAGGCTTCAACGGTTTTGAAGATGTTTTTTCCCATTTCGGCAATATTTTTGATGATGTTTTCGGATTCGGCAGTTCACGCGGGCAGTCGCGATCGTCGGCGAGCGCCGGCTCCGATCTGCGTTACGATTTGCAAATTTCTTTCATGGATGCCGCTTTCGGACTTACCACTGAAATTGATCTGGAAAAATTAGCCACCTGCCATAAATGCCACGGCACCGGAGCCGCTCCGGGATCATCCCCCGAAACATGTCGCACCTGTAAAGGACGCGGCCAGGTCATACAATCCAGCGGTTTTTTTACCATCAGCACCACCTGTCCCCACTGCAACGGACACGGCAAATTCATTTCCAAACCCTGCGACCATTGCCGCGGCACGGGCAAAGAACAGATCTCCAAAACAGTGCAACTGAAAATTCCCGCCGGAGTGGAAACCGGATCGCGTCTGCGCCTGCGCGGAGAGGGCGAGGCCGGAAGCATGGGCGGACATGACGGCGACTTGTACGTATTCATCCACGTCGAAGAACATGATTATTTCGTAAGGTCCGGCGATGATATCCTGTGCAGCGTCCCTATTTCTTTTGTAAATGCCGCGCTTGGTGCCACTATTGAAGTGCCGACGCTTCAAGGCAAGGAAAAATTAAAAATTCCCAGAGGCACGCAAAACGGAAAAACTTTCCGGCTCAAAGGCAAGGGAATTCCTCATATCCGGGGTTACGGGTCCGGCGATCAGATCATTGAAGTTTTTGTGCAAATCCCCACCGCGTTAAATAAGAAGCAGGAAGAACTTCTCGCGGAATTTGAAAAAATTAGCAAAGCTATCGACTGATTTTTCAACAGTCATCCATTCTTCAAATAGAATTCATAAGCCATGCCGCTGGAAATTTCTGCTCATGTATGCCGTTTACCTGAAAAATGACCGGCTATTGCCTGCAGACTTTTATTTCTTCTTCACGTTATTTATTTTATACCAGAATCCTTCGATATTTTTATAATGTATCGTGTTATCGCATTTCCCTTTTTTGAAACAAACAGGACACACCTTGATAGGTTCTTTCACGCCATTGTATTCCGTATCAAAAAATTCCCCTGAAATCGGATTGTGACAATTATCGCATTTATCAGGTTCGGTTACATTAAACTTTTTCATTGAGCACCTCCTTTATTGAAAATACCAAAGATTTGACGATTTACAAGTTATAATTTGCGGGAGATTAGTATTTATTTATTACTTAGATACTATTTCCAAATTTAAGATGATATCGAGGCGGCAAGGAGGAAGCTCCGCAGGCGTATATAATTATACGTCGAGGATGCCTGCGACGACGCCAACAAAGATAGCGCTTCCATTTGGAAGTAGCCCGAATCATCACAACTTTAAAAAACTATTTCCAAATTTAAGATGATATCGAGGCGGCAAGGAGGAGGCAACGAGACGTATTTTTCATACGTTGAGGAAGCCGACAACGCAGCCAACAAAGATAGCGCTTAAAGTTGGAAATAGGATGCATAATTACAATTGCATTCCCGTCTAACATATGCTTTAAATACACAAATCCATTATCCGGGAGGAGAAACATGAAAAGAAACAGTCTTGGGTTCTTTATCTTATCTTCATTTATTGTCTTTCTTTTTTCCGGTTGCGTGCCGTTGGTTATCGGAGGCGCAGCCGCCGGAGCGGGCGCGGGAACTTACTATTATATCGACGGCGAACTGAGAACCGATTATAACGCCACATTCGAACAGGTCTGGGCTGCCTGCGAAAAGACGGTGGCCGCCATGCACGGCACCGACGTGGTTCCCTCAAAAGAAATTGCTAAAGGGACAATCAATACCGTGATCAACGATGAAAAAGTCAAGTTTGATATAACGTATAAAGCAAAGAATACCACCTCCGTTGCTATTCGCGTGGGCTTAATCGGCAACAAACTATCTTCCCAACTCCTGCATGATAAAATTGCCGATAACCTGGTCAAACCGTAAATACGCGCAAATAAAATGGCCAGGGTAAAATGAATGAATAAAAAAATTATCTTAGGTATCCTGATTAGTGTTGCCCTTATCTATATGTCTGTCAGAGGGATTAATCTTCAGGATGTCCTGAATGATTTGAAAAAAATTCAGTTAAGCTACGTGATCCTTTTTGTCCTTCTCATGACTTTCATGCAGTACCTGAGATCCTACCGCTGGGGAGTAATCCTGCAGCCGATGGAAAAAATCGATCAGGTCTCTCTTTTTTCCATTACGTCCGTGGGATTTCTGGCCATTGCCGCCATTCCCGCGCGGGTCGGCGAACTGGCAAGGCCTTATTTGATTTCAAAAAGAAGTTCGATTAAAATGTCTTCCGCGCTGGGAACCATCATCATTGAAAGAATTCTGGATAGTTTAACCGTATTGGGAATTGCCTCCGTCGTTCTTCTTATCGATCTGCCGTTTGATCTGCCGTCCTGGATGATTAAATCGAGTATTATTTTTTCATTGCTTGCGCTTGGTTTGTTTTGTTTTATTCTGTTTTTAATTCTGCGCAGGGAAGCGGCGCTTAGATTCATCAATATAATTTTAAAAAGACTTCCCGGAAAACTGGCCAACAAAATAGACGCGGCGATCCATCATTTTATAGACGGTCTTCAGATTGTCACGAATATTAAACTTTTTTCGTATTTGCTTTTTCTT
The DNA here is from genome assembly GCA_035524255.1 of Smithella sp. GTDB lineage: Bacteria > Desulfobacterota > Syntrophia > Syntrophales > Smithellaceae > Smithella. The sequence continues at coordinate 107,538 of DATKPG010000042.1, forward strand.
TCCGTCATCATCTGGCTTGTGGATGTGCTGGCGATTTACGTATTGCTTCTGGCTTTCGGCTATACCTTGCCGGTATTGGCGTCGTTTGTTGTAATGGTCATTCTTATTGTTGGCATAGCGATCCCCGCGGCTCCTGGTTTTGTCGGTAACTGGCATTACGCCTGTGTTTTTGCCCTGGGTCTCTTCGGGCTTATCAAGGCTGACGCGCTGTCATTTGCGGTCGTGCATAATTTCCTGTCCATGGCCGTCGTGCTCGTGCTGGGAGCCGGCTTTCTGCCTTTTAATAGATTTTCTATCGCTGATATGAAAAAACAAATGAATAACAGCGGGGAAAACTAAGAATCGCCTTTTACCGCGACTTTAAGACTTTTTAATTTCTTATGCAGGTGGCTGCGCTCCAGGCCAATCGCCTCGGCCGTTTTGGAAACATTCCCTTCATTTTCTTCCAGCTTCTTGATGATGAATTGTCTTTCAAAGTCCATCTTCGCGTCTTTCAGAGAATCAGCCGTGACGGACTCCGTGGCGCAAATGATATCCTTTTCTTCTTTGATATTTAAAGGCGGAATGTCTTTGGCCGTTATTAAATCGGAGGGTGTAAGAATAATTAATCTTTCGATAATATTTTTCAATTCCCGGACATTCCCCGGCCAATCATGTTTCATCAGCAACGCCAGCGCGTCAGCGGTTAATTTTTTCGGTTCCAGGCCTTCTTTAGCGGTGAAATCCAGCAGAAAGCGCTCCGCCAGAGGTTCAATATCTTCCTTTCTGTCGCGCAGAGGCGGAACAACCAGAGGGATGACATGCAGACGGTAATACAGATCCTGCCTGAAACGTCCCTCCTTCATCTCCTCTTCCAGATCCTTATTGGTCGCGGCTAAAACCCGCACATCCAGATCGATGAGCTTATTGCCTCCGACGCGTTCGAATTTCTTTTCCTGCAGGATACGCAGAATCTTTGCCTGCGCTTTCAAACTCATATCGGCCACTTCATCAAGAAAGATCGTTCCTTCATGCGCCAGATCGAATTTGCCGCGCTTTTTCTCCGTTGCTCCGGTAAAAGCGCCCTTTTCGTGACCGAACAATTCGCTTTCAATGAGCTCTTCAGGTATCGCCGCGCAGTTGACTTCCACAATATCTTTGTGCGATCTCAAACTTAAATGATGAATAGAGCGCGCTACCAGTTCTTTCCCCGTGCCGTTTTCCCCCATAATCAAAATCCACGCGTTCGTCGGCGCGACAATACTGATTATTTCCTTGAGCTCGGTTATCAGGGCGCTTTGTCCGGTCAGTTCATACTGATGAGAAACCTTTTGTTTTAATAAAACGTTTTCTTCATTGAGATGAATTAAACTGATTGCATTGTTCACAAGTATTATAATTTTATCCAGCGATAGAGGCTTCTCAATAAAATCAAAGGCTCCGAGTTTTGTGGCTCTTACGGCTGTTTCAATCGTGCCATGTCCCGACATGATAATGACCAGCACATCGGGATTTATTTTTTTAATGGCCTTGAGTGTTTCCAGGCCGTCCATTCCCGGCAGCCAGATATCAAGCAGTACAAGCTGAGGCATTTCTTCCTCGACGATTTTAACAGCCTCTTCACCGCTGCCGGCCACCAGCACTTGATAGCCTTCATCGCTTAGGATTGCCTTTAGGGATTGGCAAATACTTTCTTCATCGTCAACAACTAGTATGGTTTCTTTCATAACATTATTCTTTATCTATCTTATAATTTAAACTGACGAAACGGGCAATACAAAAGATACTATCGTTCCGGTCGGCTTATTGTCGGCAACGCTTATCTGGCCATGATGATCGGAAATAATGGAACTGACGATGGCCAGCCCCAGACCGGTTCCCGATTTCTTCGTGGAAAAATACGGTTCGAACAACTTCGTTTTATGGCTTGAAGGAACTCCCGCCCCGTCATCGGCCACCGTTACGGAGGCCTTATGATGCGGCTCATCATATTTTATGGTTATTTCGACGCGGCCGGTTTTCTTGTTAATGGCCGCGACAGCGTTATCCAGCAGATTGATCATGACCCTGTTGATCTGCTCCGCGTCCAGATCGAACTTCGGCAGTCCTTCTGCCTGTGTTAATTCAAAGACGATATCCTTATGAGCATCCTGGAAAAGCGAGACCGCTTCGGCAACCACCACGTTTAAATCATTTTGCGCGAGGGTGGTCACGGGCATGCGCGCGTAACGGGAAAATTCATTGACCAGATTCTTTAAAACTTCCACCTGATCGATAATGGTCTGCGTGCATTCCTTAAATACAGAACCTTCCTCCCCCAGTTTATCGCCATATTTTTTCTGCAGTCTCTGCGCGGAAAGCTGGACCGGCGTCAGCGGATTCTTAATCTCATGCGCCATGCGGCGGGCGACCTCTCGCCAGGCAGCGGCGCGCTCCGCCTTTTGCAGTTGCGTCAAATCTTCAAAAACAACCACTATACCGGAATCATGGCCCTCTTCATCCTGAATTGTTGTAATCGTCAGCAAAATCGTAAGGGCTTTATCCTTGAGCACGACTTCCAGCTGTTTTTCCAGCAGGCTTTCACGGCTGTCCTTCATTTCCTGTAAAAATTCGTCAACTAGTGAAAGATGTTCCGGCATCATTAAATCACGATAATTCTGAAAAACAACCTTCTCCGCGCTGAGATCGAACATTCTCTCCGCGGCGCTGTTAATGGTCGTGATCATTCCGGTTCTATCCACGGAAACAACTCCCGCAGAGACGTTGCGTAATATGGCTTCCGTGTATTTGCGCCGCCGCTCAAGAGTGATGTTGGCTTCTTCCAGACTGTTTTTACTTTTCTTTAAATCTCCCGTCATTTGATTGAACGATTTTACCAAAAGCCCGATTTCATCATCCGCTTCGATATTAATGCGGCTGTCCAAATCCCCCTGCGTGATTCTATTGGTGGCCAATACAAGGTCCTGGATGGGAACGGTAATTTCCTTGGCCAGCGTCAACCCGAACCACGTCGCCAGAAAGATAATCACCAGCGTCACGATGGACAGCGTAATCATATAATTTGATTTGATCGGATTCTTCAGAAGCTTTATCTGGCCGTAATGTTCGGAGGCGTCGGCAATGCTTCTGAGTTTATCCACAAATCCCTTGGGCACCACGTAAGTGACCGAGATACGCCCGATGACTTCCGTAGGCACCGCGAAAGAGAAAACCGGCACAACTCCGACGACCGCGTCTCCGATATTCGATGCCTGAACTGAGGATTCTTCCTTGCCAGAATAAATATTCTCGATCATTTCGGGAGCGAGAGTTACCGGAATCAGTTCGGAATGCTCGACATCGGCGAAAACCATTTTTTCTTTCTGGGCATCGAAATACGTTTCGACCATGCCCACTTTGGAATTCTTCTGGCGCTGAGAGATAAAACTTTTCAGATATTCCGCGCGTTCTTTTTCGTAAAGACGGTTTTTCGTGATATCGGCGCTCATCTGGCGGGCATTAAATTTAGCCTGTTCCTCCATCTGCTGGTAATAAACCTGAGCCACTTCCAGCGACTTGTTCAAAGCGTCGCCGATCTTGAGATTGAACCAGGATTCGATGCCGTAAGAAAGAAAATTGATGGCGAACAGGAAAAGTAAAATGGTCGGAACAAGCGACAACCCGACAAATGTAGCCACCAGTTTTGTCCTGAGTCTGGAACCGATAACGCCGCGGCGATGCTCATAAAAAAGCTTGACGACATTCCTGATAATCAAAAAGAGCAGAAGCAGTATTAAAATGACATTGATACTGCTGATACCGTATACGAAAATATTTGTGGACAGGGGCAGTGCGTCTTTATTGAAAATCTGACTGGCTATCAGGGTAAAGGCGATGGCTAAAATGCCGACGGCCACCATGATAATCAATTCCCGGCGGCGCTTTCTGCGTTCCTTTTCATCAATGCTGCTTTTTTTCTTTTTTTCTTCCATCGGTTAATCAATGCGCTTCAATTATCATTTTAAAACGATCACTCATTAATACGAAAAATTCTGCCGGTAATAAGATGTTTCAAAATCCCAGTAAGAAACGAAGAAAAAGATATATTCCATGTGCAGGGGCAGGCGCACCTTATCCATTTTAATTTTGATCATCACGTAATAATTTCTCCCCTTTGTCAGTGAGGAAAGAGGAGCGGCGATAATTCCATTAAAATCCGCCATGGCCTTTTGCGCGCTTTCAAAATCGGTAAAAACAACCGGTTCTTTTTTATTGCTGGAAAAAACACTGAATGTTTTCTTGAGATTGTCATATTTAATGGAGCGTTTAATTTCCTGACTGAATATTTTTTTATCCCATGTAAAAGATCGTTCCTGATAAACATCAAGCTGCATCGTAAAGGTTACGGGAATTCCGGCCAGCACCGCCAGTTCCATATCCGGTTTGAAACCGTTTACCAGACGCGCGTACAAGAGCACGTTTTCCACATCGTTTGTAATTAAAATATCCTTTATTTCCGGTTCGACGGCATGCGTGCGTGTCGGAAAAACGGCAAGACTAATCAAAACAAACAAAAAGATTAAAACCACAGTGTAATCATTATTTTTCTTTGCTTTTTTCATAAAACGCTGTTTCCTGATTTCAGGTCAATAAAATTTACCTATCCCGTAACCAGGTTCCATGATAAGACTTTCGCTAAAATTACTGTATTATTAATATCTTAAGAAATATTCACAATTTCAAAAAAGACACAATTACCAACTATAGATTTTTTAAAATCTCATACTAGGCAACCCGGCGATAAAAATCAAGATTATTTTGGATTAAACAGGAATCGCGTCAAGCGTTCTAAAGGAAGGAATTCTAAAAGAATGAAGCTTATAAGCTTCTTCTTTATTCGTGCAGGTGACAATTTCCCAACAATCTTTTTTGCTCATTAACTCCCGAAGCAACAGATTATTTAATCGGTGTCCCGATTTATGGGCTATAAAATGACCGATAATCGGCATTCCCAGCAGAAACAAATCTCCGATCGCGTCAAGAATCTTATGTTTGACAAAGACACTCTCAATACGCTGCCCTTCTTTATTGATGATTTTATGATCATCCAGAACGATGGCGTTTTTCAGGGAACCGCCCAGAGCCAGGCCTTTTGCCTGCAGGAATTCCAGATCCTTTAAAAAACCAAAAGTCTGAGCGGCGCAAATATCTTTTTCATATTTTTCATCGGAAAAAGTCATGCTGTATGACTGCCTTCCGATAACAGGATGCGCGAAATCTATTTCATAAGTTATTTTAAATTCATCCGCCGGCAACAACATCGCGCTTGTATCGCCGGAGGTCACGGAAACCGCTTTTCTGATGATCAGCAATTTCTTGTTTTTCTTCTGCACATGAGTTCCCACTTCTTTGAGCATATTCACAAAAGGAAGCGCGCTGCCATCCATAACGGGAACTTCAAAAGAATCCAGCTCGACAATCGCGTTATCAACCCCCATGCCGCTGAATGCCGATAACAGATGTTCTACAGTGGAAACAGTAACTCCATTGGAGCCCAGCGTTGTAGCCAGCGTCGTATCGCAAACAGTGTCGTAACGCGCGTGAATCGGCGCGGCATCAGGCAAATCCGTACGGACAAAAACTATACCCGTATCCGCCGGAGCCGGTTTTATCTTCATATTAATTTTACGGCCGGTATGCAGCCCGATGCTTGCGCAATTAATTTCTTTCTTGAGTGTACGCTGTAAATGCATGATTGTTTTCCTTTGCCAAATTTAGAGCAAAGACTATACCATGTTTTATCGCATTTTCATTAAAATATAACATGCTATTTTTATTGCATTATTTAAAAAGATGGGACTGACGGAACTGATGATTTCCTTTGACTGTGTCCAATTTGACACAGCATATAAGGTCCTATAGGGTATGTGGATATACGCCATGGGAAGCTGACGACGCAGCCAACAAAGTTAGCTAAAATATAGCGAAAGGATACCACTTTACAACTACCCTCATACCCTTTCGATTTGTTCGGATAACGCGGCGGCAAGGAGCAGGCACCGGAAACGTATATGAACATACGTTGAGGATGCCTGCGACACAGCCAACAAAGTTAGCCAATATAAAGCGAGGGGGTATCACACACAACAACTCTCATACCCTTTCGATTTTTTCGACTAACGAGGCGGCAAGGAGGAGGCTCCGCAGGCGTATATAATATACGTCGAGGAAGCTGACGACGAAGCCAACAAAGTTAGCCGGAATAAAGCGAAGGGGTATCACTACTTACAATAGCGTTCCTTTTCGCTATAAATACATCCGCAATAAGGCTGACGATACATCTCCAGTTCTTTTGATATTTTCACGCCTTCCTGCCAGCCCGCGCGGAAATCCTGATAATAGAAAAATATTCCCAATTGCTGGCTTAAACTTCTTCCTATTTCCCGAATCAGGTCATGCTTTTGATATTTACTGTACAGCAGGGTGGTGGTGAAACCGTCGTACTTATCATTGAGCGCCTGTTGAGCCGTGTATGCCATGCGATCGCGCAGGCAGAAGGCGCATCTTTCCTCTTTATTAAATGTGGCTACCGCCCGCAAAAATTCCTCCAGCGGATAACCTTCCGGCCAGACAACATTTAAAAATGTTTTTTCCGCGTAATCGCCCAGAGTCTGTCGGCGCCGCTGATATTCCTGATAAGGATGAATATTGGGATTGTAAAAAAGACCGGTCACCTCGTGCCCCTGAGTTCTTAATTCTTTCAGGGGATAGATGGTGCAGGGGCCGCAACAGATATGCATTAGCATCTTCATTTTACACGCCCTGGGCTGCTAAAAAACGCTCATCTGCTGCGTTGCGCTGCAAACCGCACCGCTCAACGTATATCTTTATACGCCTCGCGGTTCGGTTTTTGCGCGCCTTGCATCTGAACATTTTTAAACAGCCCTATCTAAAATATTTCTCCCTACCCCGTCGTTTTGAGTCCAAAATGCATACGACGCAATGACGAAAGATGAGAAAAACGTATTTTGTATTTATAACATTTTCATATAATAAATGCTATAAAGATGTCTTGATAATAATAGAACATTTATAACAATTTCCATTATTTAAGTTTTTTTATTTCTTCTCAAGTTCAAAAAAATACTCATCCGGATATTCAAAAAGCCACGGCCAAGATAAAATTGGCAGAAAAATAATTCTATGAATTACGAACTCACTTTTTTTAATACTAACATCCTTATCTTTATATCCTTCCATCTGGAGAGTAAAAGTTTTGCCGGAAGTACCCATACCTCTATCCCAGTAATAATAAGGTGTAACTCCTTTTAACTGACCATCTTGATAAACTTTTACACCTTCAGGTATTGTTTTAATATAGGTAGCGCTTGAGCAACTAAACAAAAAACTTAATAATAATAATAATAGGGGTAACAAAACTATAATCTTTTTCATTTTGTCTCCTCTTTTTCTAAGCTAAGTTGGAAGATTACAATTAGACCCCCCTATTCAGGGACTGTTCAAAAGTACTGAGATGCTAGGCGCGCAAAAATCAAATCGCGAGACGTATATTTTAATACGTTGAGCGATAGGATTTGCAGCGCAACAACGCAGATCGGTGCTTTTCAACAGTGCCGCTAGAAGATTTCTCCCTGTCCTGTGCCCGACGCTTTTAGACCAAAATGTTTATACGCTCTGGCGCTGGCGATTCTGCCTCTCGCGGTCCTTTGCAGATAGCCTTCCTGAATCAGATACGGTTCATAAACATCTTCAATGGTCACTTTTTCTTCGCCGATTGCCGCGGCAAGGCTCTCCACGCCGACAGGCCCGCCGTTGAATTTTTCAATCAGCGTCAGGAGCAGTTTTCTGTCCATCTGGTCGAAGCCTTTCTGATCGACTTCAAAAGCATCCAGCGCCTCCCGCGCGATTTTGCCGTTAATGGTCCCGTCGGATTTTACCTCGGCATAATCGCGGACACGCTTGAGCAGCCGGTTGGCGATACGGGGCGTCCCGCGGGCGCGGCCGGCGAGTTCTTCCGCTCCATCGGCGGCAAGTTTTACCCCAAGAATGGAGGCTGATCTTTTGAGAATAATGGCAAGTTCCTGCGACGTGTAAAATTCCAGACGGAAATGCATGCCAAAACGATCCCGCAGGGGCGATGTCAGCGACCCGGCACGGGTTGTCGCCCCCACCAGCGTGAATTTGGGAATATCGAGTTTCATGGACCGGGCCGACGGTCCCTGCCCGATTAAAATATCAATATGATAATCCTCCATGGCGGGATACAAAATTTCTTCCACCACGTGGGAGAGTCTGTGAATCTCGTCAATAAAAAGAACTTCATGTTCCTGCATGTTGGTCAGAATCGCCGCCAGATCTCCCGGCCTCTCGATGACCGGGCCGGAGGTCACCTTGATATCCACGCCCATTTCTCTGGCGATAATATAAGCCAGCGTGGTTTTTCCCAAACCGGGCGGGCCGTATAAGAGAACATGATCGAGCGCCTCGTGGCGTTTTTTCGCGGCTTCAATAAAGATAGCCAGGTTGCTCTTGACTTTTTCCTGACCGATATAATCGGTTAACTTTGCCGGACGCAACGTCACTTCAAATTCAGCGTCTTCTTCACTGATCGTAGGACTGATTAAAGCATTTTTTACGGGCTTATCCATTTACATTCCTCACGGGCGCTAACCTGCAAGTATTTTCAGGGTTTTCTTCAAAAGCTTATCCATGACCATTTCGCCATCCGACGCGCGTATGGCCTTATCCAGAGCGTCCTGGGCCACACTGTTTTTATAACCCAGATTAACCAGCGCGGAAAGAACATCTTCGGCAATCATATCATTGTGGCGATTCTGTACACCGGCCTCCGGAGACTCCTCCATCATCATTTTCTTGACGATTTTTTCTTTCAACTCCAGCACCAAACGCTCGGCCATTTTTTTGCCCACCCCCGGAATCCTGACAAGCTTCGCCACATTGCCGCCGGAGATGGCGCCCAGAAGCTCCTGCGCGGAAATACCGGAGAGGATATTCATGGACATTTTCGGCCCGATGCCGCTTACGGATATCATTAACTGGAAAAGATCTCTTTCCTGAATCGTGTAAAAGCCGAACAGATTGATGGCATCCTCTTTGACATTGGTATGCACATGCAGCGTGATCGGTTCCCCGGCTTCCGGTAACTCGTAGAACGTGGTCAAAGGAATAAAGACACGGTAACCGACACCCTGAACATCGACAATTACGTGAGAGATACCTTTGTAGGCAATTTTGCCGCTGATTAAGGCAATCATCAGATTGGGTTTCCCTTTAAAAAATTAGCATGGCATATCGCGGTCGCCAGCGCGTCCGCGGCATCTGCCTGCGGCAGTTCGGGCAGATTTAAAATGGCTTTCACCATGACCTGCACCTGTCTTTTCTCCGCCCTTCCGTAACCCACCACAGCTTTCTTGATTTCCAATGGCGAGTATTCAAAAACATTCAGGCCATTATCGGCGCCGGCGTAAATGGCCACGCCCCTGACCTGCGCCTGTTTAATCAGGCTGCGGACATTTTTCCCGTAAAAAATATTTTCCAGCGCGATAGCTCCGGGCGCGTTTCGCGTGATGACGTCGGATAACTGCTGATAAATGGAAATCAGCATCGCGGATAACAGCGAATCTTTTTTCGCCCTGATTTCGCCGTGGACCACGTGCCGCAGATAATTTCCCTTTTTTTCAATGATGCCGTAACCGGTAATATGACTGCCTGGATCAATTCCTAAGATTCGCAATTTATCTGTTTCCGTAAATGATTTAAAAACCTGCCAGGCGGCATTCAAAAGAATATGCCTTGTATGCGGCCTGATAGTCGTTAACTTAACTTCTCCATGACATCTTCATCGATATCGAAATTAGCGTAAACATTCTGCACGTCGTCATTATCTTCGAGCTTCTCCATCATCTTCAACATTTGTTCCGCTTTGTTGGCTGCCAGTTTGACGGTATTGGACGGGATCATGCTGATTCGGGCCTCCAGATGTTTTATCCCCTTGCCGTCAAGCACTTTCTTGATCACTTCAAATGAAGCGGGATCGGTTATCACTTCATATTCATCATCTTCGCTTTTTACATCTTCCGCTCCGGCCTCCAGAGCCAGTTCCATCAGGGCATCTTCGCCAACAACCTTTTTATCAATGACGATGCTTCCCTTTTTCGCGAACATCCACGCGACACATCCGTTTTCACCAAGATTGCCGCCATGCTTGGAGAAGATATGCCTGATTTCCGCCACTGTTCTGTTTTTGTTGTCCGTCATGATTTCCACCAGAACAGCCGCCCCGCCCGGACCGTAACCCTCATAGGTTACTTCTTCAAAAGCCGCCGCACCCTGTTCGCCGCCGGTGCCTTTTTTGATCGCCCTGTCAATGTTGTCCTTGGGCATATTTTCTTCTTTAGCTAGCGCAACCGCCTGCCTGAGCCGGGAATTTCCTTCAATATCGCCGCCGCCAAGCCTTGCAGCAAGGGTTATTTCCTTGATGATCTTGGTAAATATCTTACCGCGCTTGGCGTCTATCGCGCCTTTTTTCCTTTTAATAGTGCTCCATTTAGAATGGCCGGACATATTCCTTCTCCTTGATGGTTTTTCAATGTTTATCCTTAATAACACAAGGCAATAAACTTGTAAAGTTTATTGCCTTGATGCTGTTTCTCACGACGAAGCCAACAAAGTTAGCCCCAAAAAGGGTATCACCTAATAAAAACTACCCCTTCGACTTTTTCGGATAACGAGGCGGCTAGGAGGAGGCTCCGCAGACGTATATAGACATACGTCGAGGAAGCTGACGACGAAGCCAACAAAGTTAGCCGGACAAGTCGAAGGGGTAAACTAAAAATACAACATCGGATACTTCTTGCTATACCCCACCAACTCCACATACCCCTCACCCTTCACAGGCAAATTATTATGGGTGCCGCTGATTTTGACACTTCCTTCCCAATAAGGCGTGGGCTTTAAATTTACTTCCTGCCCGGCCATAAGCGGATTGACTTTAAGTTTTAAATCCAGCGATTTAACCGTTAATTCCCACAGGGCGGGATAATCGGCGTCGGTCTTATCGCTGTGCCAGTAATCCAGCACCTTAATATCTATATCGTCTTTTTTAAGGGGGATTGTTTTGCCATCGGGCAGTACAAAAGAGCCTCCGACGTGATCCTTGTTTCTATCATTTACATCTCTTATCGAAAACAGCATCAGTTCATGATTATTATCCAGTTGAACACTGAACCAATCCCAGCCGATCTGCGGGTAGCCCATTTTCATCGTGCCGAATTCATGATCCATCCAGGATTTTCCTTCAACCTTGATCGGATTGCCGTCAATGGTTAACGTGCCTGATGTTTTCATATTCGTAAACGAATAGTAGTAATTGGCGTGCTCTCCCCCCTTATTGACAATGCCGTTTTCCCCATGCAGGGCCGCCGGTTTGGCAGGTTCGAGTTCCAGATCAACACTGTAGCCCTTCATTTCGGCATGGAGTATCTGCTTGCCGTTTTCTTCACGCCCGGTCCATTTATCCACTTTGACATCATATTTTTTATCATCGGCTTTCAATTTGCCGAAGAAATTATCCGCGTCTTTGGCGCTGAATTTTCCGTCTGTAATATTTGTAACAGTAAAATGCGCTATCATGGGCACATCCTTAAACCAGTATGCCGGGACCGGAACAAAAAGGATAGGCAACTTATCTTCGTTGGCAATTCTTTTGAAAAAAGTTATTTCGTATCCATAATCTTTTCCGTCATTCCCCTTTAAGTGACCGGTGTAATACCACCACTCGGTCTGAGCCCAGTAATGGGCCGCCAGATCATCAGGCAGACTCAGGGGCTTGACCGGAACGGAATGATTGAGCGTATAGGCCGGAGCGCAGGCAACGATAAATGCAGCAAGTATTATGAGAGACAGGATTCTTAATCTTTTCATCGATCCACCCCCTGATAAAATATTATTTAAGATAACTTATTGAAAATCAAATCGCCAGAAGGGGGAACACCCTCTGCTTTTATCAGATATTTATTTACAATTGATCGTTATATTACAGCTTTCGAAATACAATACAACTTCAAAATATCCGCGACGATAATTATATGTTACTCTTTATTTTTTTCCAGTAATTCCCGAATTGCCGGTTTTACATAAATCTCACTTAGGTCAAACTGTTGCAACGCCTTAGTCATGACCTGAATTTTCTCTTTTATGGAAACCCTGGAATTCAAAATCAGAATATATTTTCCTTCCACAAGACACAGCCCGCCGCTGCTGGATGACTCTTCGATATTTATATTTTCATCACGAACTGATATTTCAAGCCTCTGGGCCAGTTCTTCGAGTTGACTTAAAATGATTTCATCATTCATCATTAAGGTTCTGTATCTAGAATTTTTATTTCAGTTTCTTCCTGTTTCGTTTCTTCCTGTTTCGATGTTTCCTTGCGAAGCGTCTGTATCAGTTCATTGGAATGATTTAATAATCGCGCGGCTTCGTTTTCCAGCTTTCTCATTCTCCGCTCCAGAGCGTCATCTTCCAGTTCCAGTTCCGTTATGTCATCTTCAAATTCTTCGGTCATGATTAAAAGTTTCCCTCCTCGCCATTCAAATCTTAATGCTCTGCCATTGATTTGAATAGCTTAAAAAAATAATCAAAATCATGCAACCAAATATTACGCCTGTCAGATTCTGACACTTTGACATTTTCCTTAAAGGATCTGCCGGGTTTCAAGAGAGTTCCGAGGACATAACACTTTGGGTTCTGAGGGTTCCGGGGGGGCCGGGGACATAACACTTAATTCCCATTTTCTACAGTCAATCTAATTAAGTCTTATGCTTCCTGAATTTCAGGCGGCTGGTTACTTATTTCCGCGTTCAACTCTTTCAAGCTCTTTAAAAACACGTGCCAGTTCCTCGACAAGCTCTGATCGTGAGCCCTCAGCAGCCCGAAACTCTGTAATCAGAGAGCGGTAATACCAGAAGGTGCCTTCTTTGCCGCCTTTGAAGCGATTCCAGATTTCATCGCCGACGATACGATAGTCTTTGACGATGGTCTGTAAATTATGGAGTTTGTCTGCCGCGGACACCAGGCGCACCGATGGCGTAGCGTTTCGGATATGCGCGATATAGGCGTCTTTTCGTTCTTTCCATGGCGGTTTTGGGATGACATCGCTATCGGTGCATCCATTGACGATTTCCACCACCTGATCGCCGAAATGCTTCCGAATCTCCTGACGGATCATATCGCCACCCTGATCTTCTATGGCATCGTGCAAGAGAGCGGCGATGGCTTCGTCTTCATCCGCGCCATATTCAAGGGCGATGCTTGCCACACCCAGAAGATGGGCAATATAGGGAACGCCGCTGCCGTCGCGGGCCTGTCGCTTGTGAAGTTTTGCCGCGTAAACCAGCGCATCTTCAAAACGCTGTGAAAGAATTCGCTTTGTGTTCTCCATTTACATCATCCATACTTGAAGAATAAAGTTCAATGAAGCAGTATTAACAGATAGCAAGAAGCTAGTCCAATTTTGCGTGCTATGGCTTAGTTATTTCAGGTTAATCAAAAATAAAAAGGGCGCTCTGTATAGTGAGCGCCCCTTGATTCTATCACCACTGATTGGCGATGCTTAATTAAAACTCATATACAGCGCAGCCGACCTGTATCCCCGAAGCGACATTGATGATGAGCGCCTTCTGTCCCGGCTCAGGCGACTTGTTTTTAAAGATATAATCCATGGCCGCTGGAAGCGAGGCGTTGAATAAATCCCCACCCTCGCGGGTGACATCAATCATCTTTTCCTTTTTCACGCCAAGGGTACGCGCCATTTTTGCGATAAACGCCGAAGAAATCTGTGAAGGAACGATCATATCAAAGTCATCCAGTTTAGCGTTTTCTTTTTTCAGGAATTCCATAACACCTTTGGATATCGCCTGCAGGTATATATCTTCAACAGCCGGGTCTCTCTTGAAGATCAACGTCATGTGATCTACATCATGAAACATGTATGATTCGCAGGCCGCCTGCATATCCGCGTACGTTTTGAAATGAAAAGTCTTAAATCCCGATCCGCCGTTTTGAACTCCCGCAATCAGCATGGCGGCGCCGCTCGGAAGAAATCCCGGGGCATCCCCTTTTTCGCTGACATTTCCATTGACGAGGTCGGAGCTGACGATCAATCCGGTTTTTACTTTTCCGGCGGTGATCATGGCGGCGCACAATTGACAGGCGTTTAAAAACCCCAGCGATCCGTTTAATACGTCAAGGGAAAGTGTCTTGGCTCCCAGCGAGTCAATCTTGTCATGATTAATTTTAAGATCATTCTGAACAAAGCTTGAAAATGAAGGTTCGCAGAAGTATTCATCCCGATAAACGGAGACGCTGACCACCAATCCGATATCCTCTTTTTTGTAAGCGGAGTGCTTAATACAGGGCTCGGCAGCCCGTCTGCATAATTCCAGCGCTGTTTTTACCGTTTTATTCTTGTTTGGATATAACCCGATCGTATCGATTTTAATTCCCATTTTATTTTTTCCCCTACATTGCTTCTTTGACAGCATCGCGCTGTTCGATCTTGTTCCAGTTCATGACTCTTTCGGGAAGATCATCCAATGTATAAAGAGCAACGCCCAGGTTGATTCCTGATGATTGAACCGCGAAAAGTATGTTGTCTTTGGATTTTATTGTCCCGTTTTTTATATGATCCCACAGGGCGACAAAATGGGCGGTGGAAGCCCCGTTTCCGCGTTCTGTGACATTGACGATGGAATTCTTCTCGGAACAGACTTCTTTTCCCACCCAGTCGTTAATGCTTTTCCGGGTCGTTTTGATGGCCCTTGTTCCGGTCTGATGCATGATGTAATGATGATTCTCGCTGTTTTCCCATTTTGTGCCTTTGACCATCTGGCCGATATGCTCCGCGGTCATGCCGATGGCGATCTGGTGAATTTTGATGGAATCCGTATACATGACAAATCCGCCATGCGGCTCCTTGCTGTATGTGCCGATGCAGAGATCGCAGTGCTGCGCGACGGTGAAGACGTCCATTTCATGAAATCCCGTATTCGGTTTGTCCGTCAGCTCAAGGATAAAAGCCGCTCCCGCGTCGCCCACGGTCAGGCAGGCCATCTGAGGATCGAAGGGAGCGCTCATCTCCTTTTGCGCGGTACGGGCAAGACAGGTCAGGGCTTCACCGCTAATGATCATCGCCCGTTTGGCAAACCCGGCTTTCAGGTAAGCGTCCGCGATAAAAAGGGCGGTAAACATTCCTGCACAGGCGTTGGGCTCATCAAAGATGATCGCGTTGCTGAAATCAAAATCCCTGGCAAGAAGGGCGGCCGTGGAGGGTTCGAAACCGGCCTTCCAGTTCGGGCCGTTGTAGCGGGAGATATTGGTGCATATCACAAGGTCAATATCCTCGGGCTTATATTTGGAGATATCAAAACACCGGGTGGCGGCTTCTCTCGCCAGATCTATGGCATATTCACCATCGGCAACGATGGGGCGGGTTTTTATCCCGGTTAATTCTTCAAGATCAAGGACAGGCTTCACTTTGCAGCCGTCAACAAGTTCCTTAGTGCTTAGCCTTCCTTCGGGAGTATACACCCCTAAACTCTCAATTACCGTGTTCAATGCCATGAAATCCTCCTTTTCAATGACTATTTATGGAGCTTTTTTTATTGCAATAATAGCACATTTGCAACCCGATTGTATACAAGATAAATGCGTGGTCAATACTAGGTACATCCTAGTAGAAAAATCCAGTTTCCCAACCGGATTAAATCCTTACATATCGAACCACTTTTCTTCAGTTCTCCGGCGCTCCCGGAATTTTATATACTTTTCTATTTGTTTTTTGGTCTCGTCGTTAACCGCAAAAGTAAACCCGCTGTATATTGGCAGGCCGCCCTTTTTCGGCCAGTTGGTAATATCAATAATATCGGCCTTTAGCGCATTTTTCAATGTATCGGTCATGTCCGCAGTGGTTGTCAGCGCCCAGTCCGGCCGCGCCTTTGAAAGGGCGTCAATATAGATGGAGCACTTGCCAAGCACCGAGGCCTTCATAAGATTTACAGGATTCATATAGGTCCTGTAATTGGTGCGCATCATTAAATAGTTATATTCCTTCAGGGTGGTGTTTTCGTTGGGATTGGTTATGCAGCAGACTCCGCCTGGGCGCAGGACCCTTGCGATCTCGGCGATATAAAACGGCCTTCTGTGCCTGAAGTTAAGATAGGACGCGTCCGTCGTGTTGACAAGGTTTAAGGAATCCGACGGAAAGGGAATTTGATTCATATCGCGCGTAAAAAAGGTGATCTCCGATCCAGTTTCCATGTTTAATTTTTTGGCCGCTTCTATGTTGGCATCCAAAATATCCATGCCAAAGACTCTGAAGCCTTTCGCTTTCGCGTCAATAGTGCGCAAAGAGTCTTCGATAACCCGCGCTAATCTTCCGTAACCCGTGCCCACATCAAGGGCAAAATATTTACCGTTGGATGATGATATATTTGAAAAAAGCGCTTTGATGGTCAGAACTTCCTGAAGCTGTCGCGATGGGTCGCTGATGATAACGCGATAATAGCTTGGGTCCGTGGGAAAATCAACAAAGACAGGGGGGCATTTTTTTTCAAACGCTTCCACCTTCTGCTGATAACCTTCCGGGTCATCAAGGAGCTGCAGGAGCATATCCTCGACTTTTTCGGGGAAATACTGTTTAAAGGTTTCCCGCGCGTTGCCTGCCGCATCCTCGTCGATTTTGGGTTTCTTCCCCAGCACATCAAAATAAAAGGTGTAAAGTCCGTCCACCATGGCCTTCTGGGTAAAGCTCAGCGGCTGGTTGAGCACACCGTGAAGAACTTCTTCCTTTTCTTTTGTCATTTTCAACAAAATATTTGCCGCATCATCTTTTTTCATTGATAGATCACTCTTTCCTTAAAAAATAGATGTTTATTTATTCAAATTTATATGAGTTGGAAACAGATTTTTAATTATAACTCTTTTTATGGCCTATGTCAATGGTCAATACAAGTACTTCGTGAAACCGTTTTTTTAAAAACTCGACGCATGGGTTAAACTTTATCTGGACAAAGAAAAAGATTAAAGGTATGAAGCCAAAATTCGTGCAATTTATTCAAAAAAATCTTTTAGGTGCAGGTCATATCAATGCCCGATTTCAAAGAAAGAGGGAAAAAAGGGATTCTTATTACCGGAGCTTCAACAGGAATAGGCAGAGCCTGCGCGCTTTATCTTGACAGCCTTGGATTTGACGTCTTTGCGGGCGTGCGCAGGGAGATTGACGGCAATGATTTAAAAAAATCCGCCTCCGGCAAACTCCATCCGGTTCTCATAGACGTCACCGATATAAAATCCATCGATTCCGCCTTGAAGTTTATATCCGGCAAGGTGGGCGGTGCAGGACTTTTCGGTCTGGTGAATAACGCGGGCATTGTTACCGCGAGCGGCCTTCTGGAGTTTCTTTCCATTGATGAAATTCGCAGTCTGCTGGAGGTCAACCTCATCGGGCACATCGCCGTTACCCAGGCATTTTTGCCCCTGATCCGGGCGGGGCATGGACGCATCTTAAACATGGGTTCCATCGCGGGCATCATGCCCCAACCTTACATCGCTCCTTACTCAGCTTCCAAAGCCGCTCTTGAAGCCATCACCGACACGCTCAGACTGGAGCTTAAACCCTGGAAAATCCCGGTTTCCATCATCGAACCCGGAATCGTCTATACCCCCATGTGGGATAAGGCTGAAACCGTAGCGGCCATCAAGGCAAAAAATTTTCCGAGAGAGGCATTTGAGCTCTACGGCTCAACCATCAACACGGTTGTTGAAATTCTTAAAAATAAAAAAAGAATAAAAATGGTTGCGGTCTCTATTGACGAGGTCGCCAAAACGGTTGCCCGGGCGCTCACGGTAAAAAATCCGCGGCCGCATTACATCGTCGGCGCTGATGCCAGATTGGCGGCTGTTTTGACCTGGGCGCTGCCGCACCGGGCGATTGACTGGCTCGCTATGATGTTCTGGCGGCAGTTGGGATTAAAATAAAAAAGCAGAAAGGATCAAGCATGAAACATTTCAGAACCGTACCAAAAGTCATTCTTGCAGCAGCCCTTTTTTCGATCTGTCCACAGGCGCTTTTCGCCGCTTCAGCCGCTTCAACAGAAGAGGGGCACAGCATCACCCTGCCGCAGTTGCTGATTCTGGTCTTTATCCTCGGATTGTATCTCTACAACCACTTTAAGGAAAAAATAAAAGCAAGGTTTTCGAAAAAGAAATGAAAGTTGATCAGGTTGTTTTCTCCCGGTAAAGGCTGCGGACATACACGATATACTTCCACATGTAGTTAACCATCACAAAAGCGGTGAAAAGAAGCACAATTCCCGCGTATTTCCAGCCGATAATGTAGGCCATGACTGTCGGATAAACCGCCGCGGCCAGCAGATTCGTCTCCAGATGCGGTATCTCCAGGGCCCCGGCTTTGCGCGAGATCAGGATAATGACCGGAGTCCAGAAGGCTATTCCTGTCAGGGTGACAACAAGAAGCGGCCACGCGTTTAACTTGTATACCAGAACAAATATTGTCGTAAACCCGAAGAAAAAATCCGCCAGCGCGTCAAAATTGTGCCCGTATGTCACCTTCTTTTTGCTTCTTCTGGCAAAATAACCGTCCAGGGTGTCGGTGATCGCTCCCGCGGCGAAAAGATAATAGGCAATCACTCTTTCGTCATGAAACAGGAGCCATATAATTACCGGGGTTATAAGAATCCGCAATGATGTCATGATATCGGCAATCCGCATGTTTGATTCACCTCTTAGTTTATTTTTTTATGCAACTTTAAAGCAAACCCAAAAGGGCATTGTTCATCTAAAACAAAAAATAGATTACGGCATCGTTTAACTTGTAAAAACTTTTTCTACGCGGCTCATAACACCAGAGCTAACACGCCGGGCTTTATCTTGCCGCAGCCCAACATCGCACAAAACGGCTGGATATTCCATAGTATAAATATTTTCATGTTTTTTTATTTTTCGATATGCTTGATATCTTATTTTTTATCTTGGTCGAAGAATGGCCCGGAAAATAGGGAAGCACAATAACACTTCCTTTCATTTTTTTCATAACCTTCCTGGCCTTTTCGATGTCCCGTTCATCGTGACTTGAACTTTCAATCAGTATATCCGGTCTGATCCTCATCACATTCTGCAGGGGCGAATAGGTTTCCTGCGCGACCACCGCGTCCACATATTTTATCGCGGCCGCAAGTTCCATCCGGTCCTCAAAGGGAAGCAGAGGTTTGGGCTTCTTCTCCATAACCGCCTCATCCGTCAGGATTCCTACAATCAGTTTACCATCCTTCCCGGCGATGGACTTAGCGTTTTTCATCATAATGATATGGCCCTTATGGATGATATCCAAAACATAATATGAATAAACAATTTTCATGATGATCTTTTCCTATTGTCTCACTGCCATTATGGTTTCTTAAAAGCATCCTTTGATATAGCCATGGCGGCAAACATCACCAGTAAAGCGATGATAATGCTCCATCCGGGTGAATGCATCCCTCCTATAAAAAAGGTGATGATAGTTATCGGGACAAGGGCCACAAGCGACATCACCAATATAATGAATCGGCCATGTCTGTCCCCTTTGCTAAACAGTAACCTGATCATCAAGACAAAACCGATGCCTATGGACAGCGCGAGGCTACCCACGACTTTCAGGGATGCCAGACTAAGGTAAGCCGTTTTCGGGTCCAACTGCTCAAACGTCTTGCCCAGAAACCGCTCATGATAAGGCATGATTCTCGGAGTCAATAAATATAAGAGCCCGAACAGGATTAGATACGCGGCATACACGTAAAGCATGATGGATGCCGTCTTCAATCTTTTTTCCATTTTTAATCTCCCCTATGAATCTCCCCTAAATCTTCATGGACTTGTGACTTTGTAATTTTTGGATTGGCTTTAGGGCTTTAACATTGCCGCCCGATTATTTTTGTTTTGCAATATATCAAAACGGCCCGCAAGGTCAACAACTTTTGTTATTTTTGAAACGTTAAAACGTTTTGAAAAAAAAGCAAAGCGGTTGAACGTGTTGCTCCATCAATCTTTTAAATATTGCATGAATTTAATTTTATTCTCGGCGGGCGATGTTTTGGGTCGTCCAAGATCGCCTCGCGCGCCCCTCTTCACGCGAACTTCAAGCAGTCCCAGTTCTTTAGTAGCAATGAATTCTTCCATTGTTTTTACAAGCTCTTCTTCCGTCGTTGCCAGGTATGTTTTTGGGTAGCCGCACGCTTGGGCTATTTTTCCGAAATCAACTTTGAACCCGCATGTCGGCTGCCCCCCGACTGAATCGTGGGCGCCGTTATTGATAACAATGTGTTTGAAATTAGTAACACCCGCTTCGGCAATGGTGGCGAGGGCTCCCATGTGCATCAGCATGGCGCCGTCGCCGTCGATGCAAAATACTGTGCGATCGGGCTCATTGAGCGCGATGCCAAGCGCGATGGATGAGGCATGCCCCATGGAGCCGACCGTGAGAAAATCGGAATCTCCCTTCCGGCCCATCCTGATCCTGTTTTCATAAAGTTCGCGTGACGCCATCCCTGTGGTGGAGACAAAAACAGGCTTGTTCATGGTTGACGTGATTTTTAAAATAATTTGAATGGCTTCTTCTCGCGTCAGCGTATAAGGCGACGGCGTCGTATCTTTTTTGACCGCGCCGTAAGGCTCAAAGGTATCTTTTCGAACGACCAACGCATAAGGCGCCGCTTTGGAACGCATAAACTCAAACGCGTTATTGACCGCCGCTTCGGCCAAGGCAAATTCCTGCGGAAGCACTTCATATGGAATCCCGAGGGTCTTGAGTATCTCTAATGTAATTTCACCCTGCTTGGCATGTTGCGGTTCGTCTTTCACGCCGGGCTCTCCGCGCCAGCCGATAATGAGCAGCATGGGAATGCCGTAGACTTTCGGGTCGGCAAGCGAGGTCAGGGGATTGACGGCGTTTCCAACACCTGAGTTTTGCATATAGACGAGCGCGGGTTTGCCTGTGGCAAGATAGACGCCGGCGGCAAGTCCCACAGCCGCGCCTTCATTGGCTGTAATGAAATGCCGGTTTGAAGGCAGACGATCACTAAGACAGGAGCAAAACGGCTTTAAAAGGGAATCCGGAACGCCGCAGTAGAATTCCACTCCCATGTCCGTTAGAAGTTCAAAGAATCCGGCAGGGTTTAACATGGATAAATCCGCTAAACTTTATTGGGTAAAATTTTCAAAATATCCGGGACGGACATGCAGTGGTCATTTGATGCTTCCAGCGCCCGCCCATTCCGGAGAATGGATTCCGCCGCTTTTACCATGGCGGGATAAGCCGCTCGTAAGAGGTGGTTTGCATAAATGACGATGTTGACTCCGGCCTCAACAAGCTCCGATTCGTAAATCTGGCAGTAGGTTGTCGGAACGACAACCAGGGGAACTTTTTTTTCAAATTTTTTATATTCCCTGCAAAATTGCAGAATTTCCGATTGATCTTTTGCCTGGCTGTGAATCATGATGCCGTCGGCGCCGGCCTTCATATAGGCGAAGGCGCGGGTCAGGGCATCGTCTAATCCTTTTTTCAGAATGAGGCTTTCGATGCGCGCGATAATCATGAACTCATTGGTGATCTGAGCTTTTTTGCCGCTGGAAATCTTGTGGCAGAAATTTTCAATGGAATCCTGAGTCTGCGGAACGTCCGTTCCAAAGAGCGAATTCATTTTCAGGCCAGTTTTGTCTTCAATAATAACGGCGGAGACGCCAAGCCGCTCCAGTGTCCGCACGGTATAAGTAAAGTGTTCGGTAATGCCTCCGGTATCGCCGTCAAAAATCATGGGCTTGATCGTGACCTCAAAAATATCATTCACCGTTTTAAGCCGCGACGACAGGTCGATCAATTCAATGTCCGGACGGCCGTGCGCCGTTGATTCCGTCAGACTGCTAAGCCATATGGCATCAAAGGATTGAGTGCCTCTTTTTGGATCTTTCACTTCAGTTTTTTCCACAATCAGGGCGCTTAGCGCGTTATGGGCTTCGGATACACGCACAATATTTTTAACGTTCAGGAGGCGGCGCAATTTTGCCAGACGAAGCTGCGGCGTTGTTCCGATTTCCCGAAGATGAACGTGCAGTTCGGATGAAGAGATGCCCTTTGTGTATTCAGGCTCGACCATCTGGCCGCCCCACTCTGCGAGCGTGGCAATGGCCTTGGCGCGCACATCTTTTAACGGCCCTTCGCGCCAATCCGTTCCGTGAACCATGTAATCGGGTTTATATTTGCGAAGGTTGTCCTCGTAATCCGGCGTTTTCTGCATGACAACCTGATCGACGCCTTTAACATTTTCAATCACGGCTTTGCGCTGATCATAACTCATGAAGGGAAGTCTTTTATAGGAAGCGATGGCCTCATCCGTAAAAAGGCCCACCATCACTTCGCCCAGTTTGTGCGCGACTTTAAGAATATTCAGGTGCCCGGGATGAATAAAATCAACAGCCATTGGAACATAAACGAGTTTTTTCTTTTTTGCCATATAAAGGAACTCCCCTATTGGATACAGGTCGGACAAAGTTTCAGTCCTTCCAGATTTCCATGTTTGTGTTTGATTCTTAATTCTTCCATCGCGGGAGAATTCCAGATGTCATAAAGAGAATTTTTATGAATATTGCCGACCGCGATCTTCCGCGCGCGATGTGCCGCGCACGGCAGGGCCAATCCGTCGCCGTGAATAAACAGGGATTCCCATGCGTAGGAACATTTTTGCCTTCCTTCTTTGGGAGAAAAAGCTTTGGCATGGGCGCGCGAATCGCTTTCTTCCTGTTCAAAAGGACTGATGGGGACATAGCGCTGGATGGCGACATAATCGACTTTTTTGACCCAGTATTCGCGAAAGGCTTCAACTTCATTTTTATTTTCTTCCTGGAGAACCAGACTGACACGTGTCGCGGGAAGTTCGGCATTCCGCTTGATCTTTAAATTTAAAAAAGTATCGATATTCGCCATGACCCTATTATAGTCCGCGTCAACCCGGATTTTTTTAAAAACTTCGGGGGTCAAGGCGTCAACGCTGAAACAGAGTCTTGTCAGGCCCGTGTCGATAAGCTTTTTTGACATGTCTTCGGTAAGAAGCATCGCGTTGGTATTCATGTGAATGTCCATGATGCCGTGTTTCGTCGCGTAATTGATTCGTTCGATTAAATCTTTATCGAGAAGCGGTTCATTCGCGTGATTCATTCCGATGGAAGGACAGTTGTGCTCGGCGCATTCATCAATAAGCCTGCAGTATGTTTTGAAATCCAATTCCCCTTCATAGGAGTAGCCCCTTTCCAGATCGGGATGCCCGTGAGCGCACATTTTGCAGTGGAGATTGCACCGGAATTTCGTTTCAAATCGAATAAAAAGAGGGAAGTCCGGACGGTATTCCATGCGGGACGCCGCCGCCCAGTTCCGGCGATACTCATCCCATTTAGCTCCGAATTTTTTTCGGAAAACGGCATCAGGATCTTCCTGGAGCGTTGAATTGAGCACTCTGCCGGCTGATGTCTCTTGCTGTTTGATGGTCGCCATGTATTATTCCCCGGATTCGTTTAGTACAAACTTCGCATTTCAGGAAATTTTATAAAACATACCCTTGGCAATTTAATTGCCGCAGCACTGCAGGAACACGAACGGTAAACTTCAAAATCATCATGAAAATAGGGTCTTGTTTGATAGTGCATTTTTAATCACTTGTCAATCAAAAATCCTGCCGGAAATTTTCCGTATAACGTCAAAACACCGCGCAATCCGCACCGCTGGTTGCTTCTGGCCGCTTCGAAGATAAAAGGATGCGGGCGATTTCGATGTTTGGGATTTTCTTTGGGATCGACGCTTTTGCAAAACCCCTGATTAACTGTGCTTCCCCGAAAGTATTTCTTCGTATATGGCCGCGTATTTTTTTATGACATCGTCCCAGGTGTTTTGTGCTGCTGTCTGATATGCGGCCTCAGACATCCGCAGGCGATTGTCTTCATCAAGAAGCTCCGTTATCTTTGCCGCAATATAATCCGTGTCGGATGTATCGTTGACAATGAATCCGTTTACGCCCTCTTTCACAATGTCCTTTGCGCCGACATTGCCGCTGACAATTACCGGTAAACCCACCGCCATCGCTTCCAGAACAACATTGCCGAATGTATCGAACTTAGAAAGCATCATGTAGAAGTCTCCGGCCAGATACAGTTTAATTATTTTTTCTTTCTTTACGGGGCCGGTGAATATTATGTCGGAGATTATTTTTTTTTCTTTGGCCAGTTCCGTATATTTTTTTATATTTCCCTTACCGGCAACAATAAGCTTGAATTTCGTGTTTTGAGCTTTTAATTTGGCCAAAGAATAGAAAATGTCATCAAGACCTTTAATCTCAAAATTCATCGAAACAAACAGGATTACCGGATCATGGGCATTAATTCCCAACTCATTGCGGATAGCCTTGCGAACGGAATCTTTTTTTTGACTGGTATAATCATTTAAATCGATT
>DATKPG010000043.1:0-32406 GCA_035524255.1 Smithella sp.
CAAAACTTTGACAAAAAGACGCCGAATATGGTTTACTTCGGTTCACTGGCGCAGAAACAGGCTGCGGCATGAACTTTAACCCTGAGCAGTTTTACACTTATAAATCCCTGTGCTCTGTCCGAAGAACCCAGACCACCTCACGCCTTTGGAATTTTGGTCGTGTTTATATAATTTATTTTGCGATTATAATATGCTTATTTATTATAAGCATTGTTAGGAAATAAAAATGAAAATAAATAGAACTCGAAAATCAACAGACTGGTAGTATGAAGAGAGGCTGTCCATAACGTGGTAAATAAGATAGTGATTTTTATATGTGGTCTTGTTTTAATTTTATCCGGTATCAGAATAATGCATAATCCGGTTTATTATAGTCATATATATGGCATAACTATGGACTTTACAGAATTTCGTATACCTGTCGGGCTATTGATAATAATTACTGGTATGCTTTCTATTTTGTCAATTTTAAGACAATTGCTGCAAAAGAAATAATGCGAGGTTGAAAGTCAAATAAAGATTGCCACGACAGCGCGAGGCGCCCGCAATGACAGTGCGCGTTTTTACTTGTTGTCGTAGCGCGTACCTTTAGGTGCCCGATATCGGCGGGTCTAAAGGCCCGCACCACGAAAAATCAGGTCGAGCAGCAGAATTTTGGGGGCGGGATATTTCATTACAAATCTTTAATTGACTAATTAACGAAGTCGGATATTATCATTCTACCGAAAATACATAACGCAATTCTGTTTCAAAACCTGTGACAATCATGAGGAGGCTTCTATGCCGGGTATCAGGGATTTCAGGGGAGCGGTAACAGTTATTACAGGCGCGGGATCGGGTATAGGAAGGGCGACAGCCCTGGCCTTCGCGAAAGAGGGGGCGGACCTGGTCATCGTTGACAAAGAGGAAGACCGCATTGTTCAGGCGGCTCAGGAGATCAATACCCTCGGCGCGCGTGTCCTGATCAAAAAGGTGGATGTATCCGACAGGCTTCAGGTGGAGGAACTGGCCAGGCTTGTCATCGCCGAGCGCGGCAGAGTGGACATCTTATATAACAACGCGGGCATCGGTGTCGGAGGGAATTTTGATTGCACGAGTCTTGAGGTGTGGGAAAAAATATTTTCCATAAACTTCTGGGGGGTTCTGTACGGCATCAAAGCGTTTTTGCCCCATATGATCGAACGCAGGTACGGCCATATCGTCAATACATCGAGCCTCGCGGGGCTGTGCGCCATACCGGGAATGTCAGCCTATTGTTCCACGAAGTTTGCCGTGGCGGGCCTGGGAGAGGCGCTCTGGGCGGAGGTGAGAAGGTACGGCATAGGAGTGAGCACGATATGCCCCGGCATTATTAATACCCGCGTTGTGGCGGACGGTTGCATGAACCTCCGGGAGGAATCCCGTGCCAACAAACAGGCTGTGCTGGATTTCTACACAAAGTTCGGCTGGCCGCCTGAGCGTGTAGCCAAAGCGGTGCTGAGCGCCGTGAGGCATAATCGTTCCGTGGTTCCGGTGGGTCCGGAGACCTGGCTTCAGTGGTTTGGCAAACGCCTGTCGCAGAAGGGATATGAAGCGGCAAGCGAGTATCTGGGAAGACTGCTGATGTAGAGAGAGGTGGTCGAACTCAGATATATAATCGGTCGAATCAAAAAGACTCGACTGAACAAGGATTATTTTCTCCCTTTTCTAGAGGGAGAACAAGAGGGATTTAAGAAAAAATCTCCCCTCACCCCTCTTTAGGAAAGAGGGGGATGCAAGATGAACAGTCGATTGAAGGCCTCCCAAGGCAAGCCTTGGGAGAGACTTCGATTCTTAAGGAAAGTTACAGTTTATTATGCGCTCGCTTAACCCGCAGCATGCTGCGGGATTTGCACTCACTGCCGAATTCAAAAAGACTCGACTTAAGCTTCGGGAAAGAACCGGCTGAACTTAGCTTTGGTGAGCGCTGTTACAAGTTATTCTTTTACACGACGAACGCGAAAGGGAATATGCGAGTCCTTTTAATTTCCGCCAACACGGAAAAAATCAGTATTCTGCCGATGCCATTGGGATTGAATTATGTGGCCGCTGCAACGCGAAACAAGGGGCACGATGTCAGGGTGCTCGATTTGATGGTCCACGCGGATTTCCGGCTGCCCGTAAGCGATATGATAAAATCTTTCGCCCCCGATGTTATCGGCATCTCCGTGAGAAATATCGATGATCAGAACATGAGCGATCCGAGATTTATGCTGGATGAAGTCAGGGAAGTAGTTCTTCATTGCCGCGGCCTTTCGGATGCCGCGATTGTTTTAGGCGGCGCGGGCTACAGCATTTTTCCGGAAGCCGTTCTTGCCTATTTGGAAGCGGATATGGGCATTCAGGGTGAGGGTGAATCTGTTTTTCCGGAGCTGCTAAAGAGGCTGGAAAAACGCTCCGGGCTTGCGGGATTGCCGGGCGTCTATGTGAAAGGCGGGGGATTGCAGGGGCAGCGTTCATTTATCCGGGAACTGAACGCTCTGGATGTCTCCGGCGTTCAGAGCTTTTCTTCCATCTACGACCGGGATTTATGGATGCCTTTTCAGACCAGGCGCGGCTGCCCGTTAAATTGCAGTTACTGTTCGACTGCCGCGATTGAAGGACGCGCCATCAGAAAACGGTCTTTGCCGGTTTCGTTGGAAGAGATGAAAGCTTTTGTGAATCAGGGCTTCCGCCGGTTTTTTATTGTCGACAACACTTTCAATCTGCCTCCGTCATACGCTGAAGAATTTTGCCGGCTGATCATCCATCATGATCTGAATATCGTCTGGCGGTGCATCCTTTACCCCGGTTATGTGAACGAAGACTTAATTAAGCTCATGGCAGAGGCTGGCTGCACGGAGGTCAGTCTGGGATTTGAAAGCGGCTGCGAACGGATCCTTAAAAATATGAATAAAAAATTCCGTCCCGATGAAATCAGAAATACGTCGCTGATGCTGGCTAAATACAATATTCAGCAGACGGGTTTTTTAATGCTGGGCGGGCCGGGAGAAACCAGGGAATCGGCGCTTGAGAGCCTCGCTTTTGCCGATTCACTGCCCTTGAATATGCTGAAAATATCGCGGGGAATTCGCATTTATCCGTATACGACACTGGCGAAGATCGCCGCAGGCGAGGGAAAAATTGCCTCTGATGACAATCTCTTGAAACCGGCATTCTATATGGTCAGCGGGATCGAGGATTGGCTCAGGGAAACGGTAGCAAGCTGGATGGCGCAGAGGAAACATTGGATGTCCTGATAAGAATCCAGAAAAAAACGGATGATTCCCTTTTTATAATCAATCTTCGATGGTTTAATCTTTGCAACCTTAACCGAAATATTCAGGAAATGTTTTTATCTCAATTTCAGCAACACCTTACCTGCTTTTATATCCACTATGACAGACCTTTTATGTCTTTATAGTATTTATTAACTGCTATTTAACTCCAAATTAATTATTATTGTTTTTGCCGGTGCATTATCGAAAGCTTAAACTTCAGCCGATGTCCGCGCCGGGTGAAATAATTACGCATGGAGGACCGCGATGAGAAAGCTTATTATGTGGAACCTGATAACACTCGATGGTTTCTTCGAGGGCGCGAAGAAATGGGATCTGGACTGGCACCAAGAAGTCCTGGATGATGAATTTGAACGCATTTCCATCGGACAGCTCCGGTCTGCCGATATGCTCGTTTTCGGCGGCACCACCTATGAAGGCATGGCCGCCTACTGGCGCACCGCCAAAGGGGAAGTTGCCGAATTGATGAACAGCCTGCATAAAATCGCCATCTCTACAACGCTCAAGACAGTGGACTGGGAAAATACAACGTTGATCAATACCGGGGCTGTGGCTGCCGTCCTGAAATTAAAGCAGCTAGGCGACGGCAACATGTTTTTATTCGGAAGCGGAAATCTATCAGAAACATTTATTTCCGAAAATATTTTCGATGAGTATCGTCTTTTGATTGTGCCCGTAATCTTAGGAATCGGGAATCCTTTGTTCGGTCACGGCCTAAAATACCGGAAATTCTCGCTTCTGGAATCCCGGCAACTCGGTTCGGGCGGCGTCATCCTCAGGTATGCTCCGAAATAATTTAATGTGTCTTCAATCGCGTATATATCCTGCTTGATCTTTTCGCGGGATGAGGCGCGTGCATAAACCGCCGAATCGAAAAGATTTGACCGAATCCGGGTGTATATGTTTGGTCGAGTTGAAAAGACTCGACTTAAACTTCGCAGTATTTATGCAAATATCTCCTTTTACATGTGACTAAAATTGTGATAGCTTTCTTTAAACTCACAATAAAAAGGAAGAATAAAAACGATGATTAAAAAATTTATGATAATTATTTTGGTATTGACGTTTTTAAATCTTACCATTGCGCCTGCCTATGCCGACGATACCGGACAGGTTGTGTCTAATTGTATAATAGGGCTGGCGATAGTAACCCTGGTTTCTGTATTGATATACGTTTATACAGCAAAAACTCCGGCAAGACCCGCTCCCGCGCCAAAACCCACGTCTTATGAATCCAATCATTCTGAGCAGCTTGCTGTCAATTCTCAATCCGGTGATCCGGATAAAAAGATTACGCCGTCAAAAACGATATCTTTTTCGGAACAATCGGGTTCTTCCGCGGGTGTTTCGAGCAATCAAAATTCCGATGGGAAAAATTTGACCGCCCTTCAGGATAAACTGATTTCTCCTTCAGGGGAACTGGTTGTGTTTCGGTGGTAGAGTTAACTTAACCTTCAGCCCCGTAAAAAAGCCGGATGCCTCGTTGCGCTTCATCATTCGTCGTTGCGGCGTACGCAAAAGTACGCCGCACTCCTCATGTTTCGCGCGCCTTGCCTGCGGCCTTTTTACGGGGTTGTCCCTCCCCCGTCGCTTTGCGACACCCCCTCCAAAGGGGGACACATAAGGAGAATTTTTTATATAAACGGTCGAGCAACAGGCCGGGAAAGACTTGACCGAACTTGAGAGTGATTATGCATAAACGACAGATTGCTGAAAATTATAAAAGGGCGCACGGTAAAAAGAGCGTACGCATTCGCTTTCTTAAAGTTGCACAGGTGATAGGCGCGTGTGTTGCTGCGCTAGCAATCATTAATTTAGGATTTCAATGCGTTTGGTATCTTAAGACAGGAAATTATTATGGCCATACTAATTACTGGCACCAACCTGTTGGTACATTATTGCTTGCAGCAGTACTAATTACATTCATTGCGGTTGGCGCATTTAGAGTAACTAAACGACTGATAGAGACATTGCATAAGAAGAAATAAAAAAATATATGACGGTCTCTACTGGCTCTATTTAGTCAAGATTGTCTTGACAGGCCAAACCGGATTTATTAAAATTCATGAAGCTCAAAAGCTTTGTCTTGTTAATTATTCTCGTCACAAATTTAGCGATCCGCTATGGTTATAAGGGGGGAATACCATGCAGGCACAGGCGCAAGAAACAGACAGCTTCGAAAAAAACCAATCCTCGCGTTTTGAGGACATCAAAAGGGAACTGCTCGCCACCAAAGTCAGGCTCTGTCCGGAGCGGGCCATGCTCATCACCGATTATTTCAAACATCACGCCGATAAGAAAGACCCTGTCATTATCAAACAGGCGAAAGCGCTTCTCCATTTTTTCGAACACAAAACGGTGCGTATTTATGATGGAGAGCTGATCGTCGGCAATATGGGCCGCGAACGCATTTCCGCCATCATTCAGCCGGAGCTCTCCGGCGTCTTTATGAGCGAGGACCTGCTTTGGATTGACAAAAGAAAAACCACTCCATTTCATATGCCTTGGTCGGAAAGGTTAAAGCTTCTCTTGAGGATTTATCCCTACTGGCTTACGCGCAATATGGCGATCAAGGCCTTTTTCCCGCATTTTCTTAAAATGCTGCGTTATGTGACCGAACAGCTTAACGCCACGTACTACCTTGTCAACGAGGCGGGCGGCATCGGGCATTTTCTGCCGAATTATGAAAAGATGATCAGGCTGGGCGTCGAAGGTTACTTAAAGGAGATGGAAGGGAAGAACGGCGATTTTCATGCCGCCTCCCGGATCGCCTGCGGGGCCCTCCTGATTTTAGCCGACCGTTTTGCCGACGAGGCGCAAAGAGCCGCCTATATGCAGAAAGATTCCGCGCGGGCCGCGGAGTTAAAAGAAATCGCCCGCATCTGCCGCAAGGTGCCGAGGCATCCGGCCGAAACTCTGCAGGAGGCCCTCCAGTCGCTGTGGTTTACCCACATGGGGGCGAATATGGAAGGGCTGAATTCCGCCATTTCCTTTGGCAGGATAGATCAGTATCTTTATCCGTATTATGAAGCCGATCTGAAAGCGGGCAGGATAACACCCGATAAGGCCCGGGAACTGCTTCTGCTTTTTTCCGCCAAGGCCGTGGAGCATGTGTTTTTGCTTTCCGAGCGCACAAGCCAGTATCACGGCGGCTATCTTGTCGTGCAGGCGGCTGTCGTGGGCGGCATTGACCGGGAGGGAAAGGACGCCGCGAACGATTTGACTTATCTCTTTCTGGATGTGATGGAACAGTTCGGCCTGCGCGATCCCAACTATCAGGCACGAATCCACAAAGATTGCCCCCAGCCGTATCTGCGGCGGGTTGTCGAAGTGGTGCGCAAGGGAAACGGCGTTCCCGCGCTTTTCAGTGACGAGGCTTCCATCGCGGCGCTTACCTCCCACGGCTTTCCGCTTGAGGAGGCCAGAGACTACGGCGTTGTGGGCTGTGTGGAACTGGCGCTTCCGGGAAAGAGCTTCTTTTCCACGGACGCGGGACTGTTCAATCTGCCGCTGTGTCTGGAACTGGCGCTCAATCGCGGCCGGAGATTCGGCAAATTAACGCGCCTGGGAGTAGCCACGCTCGATCCCCGGTCTTTTAAAAATATTGATCAGGTCATCGAAGCGTTTCGGGCGCAGGTGGATTTTATGGTCGCCAGGATGATAGGCGATCTCCAGATGATGGAGAAGGGAAACCGCGATTATCATCCGACGCCCCTGTCTTCGATGCTGGTGGACGGTTGCATTGAATCGGGGAAAGATGTCACCGCCGGAGGCGCGATGTATAACTCAAGCGGCGTGCAGGGCGTGGGTGTGGCCGACGTGGCCGACTCTCTGGCGGCGCTGGACGAGGTGGTCTTTAGTAAGAAAAAATATACGATGGATGAAGTGCTCAAAGCGCTCTTTAGCAATTTCGCGGACGCGCCGGTTTTGAGAGCGGAGCTGCAAAAGGCGCCGAAGTTCGGAAACGATAACGCTCTGCCCGACGATTACGCGAATCTGACGGCAAAGATTTATCACGACGCGCTGGGCAGGCACAAAAATATCCGCGGCGGGACGTATGTCTCCGGCTTTTACTCGGTAACCTGCCATGTGGCTTTTGGAAAACGAATGCCGGCGCTGCCCAGCGGCAGGGCCGCAGGAGTTCCTCTGGCCTCGAGCCTGGGACCTTCAAACGGCAGGGACCGCCTCGGCCCCACGGCGATACTCAATTCAGTCGCGAAGGTGGATTCGCGGCTGGCCATGAACGGTTATGCCCTCAATCTTCGTTTCGATCCTGAAACTCTCGCGGGCGACAAAGGGTTGAACACCCTCTCGGCGCTTGTGAAGGGCTTCTTCACCAAGGGCGGCATGGAGATGCAGTTCAATATTCTGGATCCGGAGATGATGGAGGATGCAAGAAGAAATCCGGGCAAATATCCGGGGCTTGTCGTGCGCGTGGCCGGGTATTGCGCGTACTTTGACGATCTGCCCGACGCGTCCAAGGCGGAGATCATCGCCCGCACGCGCCTGCGGGCGTAGCGCCCGTGCTGGTTTGGGTTAAAATCAGGCCATGATCAACAGTCTGCAACTCGGCCAGACGATTTGTTTCTGGATTGCTCGATCAAGTGGGGCTTTGACAGCGAAGATGGGTTGTCATTTCTTCAGATGCTCAAACAACCTTGTAAAAAGGCCGCAGGCAAGGCGTGCGAAGCATGAGGAGTGAGGCGTACTTTAGCGTACGCCGCAGAGACGTTTGATGAAGCACAACGCAGCATCCGGCTTTTTTTACAGGGTTGTCCCTCGACCGAAGTTGATAACTGACCGGGGGGATTAGAAATCCACGCGAATCCAATCATCGGGAATGGTATCCCGCAGCGCTTTGATATTCATGCCCTCATGATTAAACCATCTATTGGGCGTCACCACGATTTTTTCCCGATGAACACTTAGCCATGCCGCCCACCACGAGAAAGTGCTGTTGGAGATAATGTGATGTTTGCATAAACTCATTAACTGAAAATCAATGATGGGATTTTTCCGGGATGCCTCAATATTGACGAAATGGCAATGAGGTATCCGGATGTTCTTTAAACACCATTCGATATCATCTGAAAAAACAAAAAAACGCGGAGATACTAATTTGTCCCGCATAGTGTCGACGGATCGGATATAATATTTCATGCCGCATACGTTGAGCATATTTATACTTAAATAATCACGTCGTCTGATATGCAGGCTCACGGAATTTACCTTCGTGATTTGTTCTTTATATAGAACGAATTCCCGGCCGGGAGGTTCCTTTATGAACCGCAGGTCATTACGTATAATTTGCTCTATATCTTTGAAGTATTTCTCGCTCTGGAAAGTACCGGCCAGATATATTCCATCTTGTTGTTCAAGAACTTCGGGAAGGAATCCCCAGTCTTTTTGACGATACACTGAGGCGGTATAAAACGATTCGCGAATGCCGAGCTTTCTTCCGATTATCCGATGGATCATCACGCTGTAATTTATGGGTTTGATATTGAAAAAGCTTAGTTCTTCGATGACCTTCCGGTTAAAAGGACTGCGCTTGGTGATGTAATTTTCTATGCTGAATTTAATGGTTGTGTTGTTTTTAATAGCCAGGTGTCTTGCCGCCGCGTATTGAAATAATATATTCCCCAAACGGCCGTTCAAAATAACATTTATCATAATCGCGTAACTTTCAATTTATCATGATGAGTAGTCCGGCAAAGGTTGCCCGGTAATAATAGCCCTCTTGCGGGGTTAGATATATGGAAGTCCCGCCTACCGGTCAATTATTATTTTAAGCGGACGTTTTCGGTAATCGTTAATGGCGAATTGCGCGGTGTTGGAAAATAGTCCGGGATGATCCGGCAGGATTAAAAAAACCCCGGGAGGTTTTCCTCCCAGGGTTCTTGTTTAAAGGTTAAACAACGCTCTTAGAAGCTAAGAGTAAGTTTGTTGATGAGCATGTACTCGTCATTAACTTTGCTTCCTGAATAGGAATTGAGGCCTTTGAAGTAATCACCGGTGAAGAAGTAACCCGCGCCCAGCATATAGGACAGGTTGTTGGTGATCTTGTAAGTGCCGGTAAGATCAATTTCTGTACCATAGGTTTTGCCGGTAAATGTAGCCAGCGTGGTCGGGGAGGTCATTGCAAATCCGTTCTGATCAGCCGTAGCGTAAGAGACTGACGCCATGATGTCCCACTGCGGAGTGGGTTTTACACCGGCTCTGCCCTGGAAGAACCAAGCATTCATCATTTCGTTGTCAAGAACGCTGCCATCGTGACCGCTGATTCCGCCTACCCAATAGCCCAGAGTCTGCGTATTGAACATGATCAAGCAGGGATTATAATCCAAACCGCCGCTGAGCGGAGCAATATTGCCTTCAACTTTGCTGCCAACGTCATTGGGGTTCTGGCCCTGAACGTAAGCAACCGAACCGCCGGCATAGAACATGCCGAAGTTGGCGGTGGCATCAATCCACGCGTTGAGGTGATTCAGGTTAACAGTAGGTCCGCCGTATTCAAATTTTGCCGCGTCACCGGTGAACCACAGAAGTTCTCCTTGGAGAGCGACAGGACCAACCTTGGCCTTGAAGTAAGGATCTAACAGGTAAATGTTGGACAGGTAAGGACCGCTTGCCTCACCTCTGTTTGTCGCGTCACGGTTCCAGAGGAAGAGAAGTCCGGCTTCGCCGCCTTTGAAGTTGTAAATACCGGCTATCCGGTAAGAATCAAGGTCTCTGTCTGTCCGAGTCGCGTTGAGGTTATTGAGCCAGTACCAGGAGCCGGCGCTGACAGCGCTGTAGCTGTTGTCAACTTCTTTGGCATAACCCAGGAAACCGACAAAGGGTCCTGACTGAATGAAATACTGGATCTGGCCTGCGGGAACTCCGGAGGCTCTGTCACCCCAAACGGTTCCAAAGGTGTAATCTTCCATGTAACCAACTTTGAACAAGCCGATGGGTGAAGTGTAATCAATGTAAGCCAGTCTCATGGCGATGTTTTCGGTTTCAGCCCTTGTTCCTGCGGACTCGGGAAACGCGTAATCCTGATTCGACTGCCAGGTATTGGACCTTGCGCCGCCCCAGATTCTTTCCATCGCGTCAAACTGAGTGACCAGTTTCAAGCAGGGAGATACGACAAAATCCGTGCCTACGCGCAGTCTCTGATAAAAGAAGGCTGTGCTGGGATTGTGTGATCCTGTCTCTCCGGCCCAATTCTGGAAGCCGTCATCTACAGCAATTTTATTTAAATATAATCCGCCGACATAATATTCGGCGCCAACTTTGACGTCAACCGCGAAGGCTGACACACTAAAGGCCATAACCAGCCCCAGTGACAACAAAACTAACCAAAATCTCTTCATTCTTTCCTCCTTGTAAAAAAGAGAGTCAATAACTTCCGCTTCTAGAAAACGGGTATTTTCTAAAAGCGACTTCCGCTACTTCCAAGTATATTTTGGGATTTACAGAATTAAGGTAAACCACGGGTCAAAATACACTTGTAATAAATTAACATTTGATCAAAGAATTTGTCAAGATAAATTTACATGATTTACAAGAATGGAATAACCGGAAATCACTTAACCGGCCCATGTAATTAAACGGCACTTTTAATACAGGAAATAAAAATAAAATAAATTCGTAAATATCAGATGTTTTTTAAAAATCACATTGGCCATGTTCATTGCCTGTTGCGCGAAGTTTGGCAATATGCGGCTGTTAAATCAGGACAGGAAAATAAGACGAACAAGATTTTAAATATTTCTTGACATCAGGATAATCTTAAGGTAGGGGAAACGCAAGGCAGATATGACTTGCGGTCAAGTTGTGACTTCTATTCAAAAATATATGTATTATCAACAGTTAGAGAATTTGTTTTGCCGTTATCTAGGCGACGTAAAACGTTTAAATCAAAAAAATAGGGAGGAATAAATTATCATGGCGGATGCAGAAAAAGTTAAATTGAAGGATATCTATCCGATTCCGGAAAAGGCGAAAAAGAAGGCTTGGATTTCCGGTAGAGCAGCATATGACACAATGTGGAAAAAATCAGTTGAAGAGCCTGAGAAATTCTGGGCTGAAGTTGCCGAGCAGCAGGTTACCTGGTTCAAGAAGTGGGACAAGGTAATGAATTATAATTTTGACATCAAGAAAGGTCCCATTTTTGTAAAGTTCTTTGAAGGCGGCAAACTCAATGTTTCTTATAACTGCCTGGACAGACACCTCGAGAAACGCGGCAATCAGGTCGCGATTCAGTGGGAAGGCAACGAACCCGGTGAAGAAAGAGCAATTACCTACAAACAGCTGCATGAAGAAGTCTGCAAGTTCGCCAATGTTCTGAAGGCTCAGGGCGTT
Source organism: Smithella sp. (assembly GCA_035524255.1). Classification (GTDB taxonomy): domain Bacteria; phylum Desulfobacterota; class Syntrophia; order Syntrophales; family Smithellaceae; genus Smithella. Next base: position 11,646 of record DATKPG010000043.1, read on the forward strand.
CAGAAAGGCGACCGCGTTTGTCTTTACATGCCGATGGTTCCCGAACTGGGTATTGCCGCTCTGGCCTGCTCCCGCATCGGCGCCGTTCACTGCATCGTTTTCGGCGGATTCAGCGCTGACGCGCTCAGAGACAGAATTGTTAACGGCGAAGCCAAGGTGCTGGTTGTCTGCGATGGAACTTTCCGCGGCAACAAAGCAGTTCCCCAGAAAGCAACAGCAGACGAAGCATTAAAATCATGCCCGTCAATCAAGTCGGTTATCGTTGTCAACAGAGTTGGCGACAAGATCAAGTGCGACATGGTGGCCGGCCGCGACAAGTGGTATCACGAAGAAATGAAAAAAGCCGACGCCAAGTGCGAGCCGGAATGGATGGATGCTGAAGATCCTCTGTTCATCCTTTATACATCCGGTTCAACGGGACAACCCAAGGGCGTTATGCACACCACGGGCGGTTATCTGGTATACGGTTCTTACACTCAAAAGATGATTTTCGATTATCATGACGGCGACATTTACTGGTGCACAGCCGACCTGGGCTGGGTCACGGGTCATACCTACATTCTTTACGGGCCTCTTTGCAACGGCGCGACTTCCGTTATGTTTGAAGGCGTTCCCAACTATCCGACCTACAGCCGTTTCTGGCAGGTTGTGGAAAAATACAAGGTCAACATTTTCTACACCGCGCCGACAGCTATCCGCGCGATAGCCAAAGAAGGCGATGATTTCGTGAAGAAATGCGACATCTCCAGTCTGCAGACCCTGGGAACCGTCGGCGAGCCGATCAACCCCGAAGCCTGGAACTGGTATTATAATGTTATCGGCCGCGGCGAATGCCCCATCGTGGATACCTGGTGGCAGACTGAAACGGGCGGAATCTTGATCACTCCGCTGCCCGGCGCGATTGAAATCAAACCCGGTATGGCCACTCTGCCGTTCTTCGGTGTGCAGCCCGTGCTGGTCGATGATGAAGGAAAAGAATTCACCGATACCGAAGCCAGCGGCGCTCTTTGCATCAAGGTGCCATGGCCCGGAATTATGAGAGGCGTTTACGGCGATCCCAAGAGATTCCAGGAAACCTACTTTGAACAGTTCCCCGGCTACTATGTAACGGGTGACGGTTGCCGCCGTGACAAAGACGGTTACTATCAGATTACCGGCCGTATCGACGACGTTATCAATGTGTCCGGTCACCGCATGGGCACCGCCGAAGTCGAAAGCGCACTGGTCGCGCATCAGGCTGTCGCGGAAGCCGCCGTTGTCGGCATGCCGCACGATATCAAAGGCCAGGGCATTTACGCTTATGTTACTCTGAAGACAGGTGTTGAGAAAACCGATGCTTTGAAGAAAGAACTCATCGCTCATGTCCGCACAGTCATCGGACCTATCGCGACACCGGATAAGATTCAATGGGCGGATGGTCTTCCCAAAACACGCAGCGGCAAGATCATGAGAAGAATTTTGAAGAAAGTTGCCGCCAATGACATTAGCAACCTGGGTGACACCAGTACGCTGGCGGATCCCTCTGTGGTTGACGATATCGTCAAAAACAGGCTGTAATATCGAAGTCCGATTCTCTTCTACTGAAGAGAATCGGACTTTTTTGTAAATAAATAGAGAAAAAATAAAAATGCGTGTTTTTCTCCTTAAGAATTACATGCAGAAGAAGGAGGTTGGACAAAGTGAATATTATCGCATGCGTAAAACAGGTACCGGATACGGAAGCCCAGATCAAAGTAAAGGCTGACGGATCAGGAATCGAAGACGGCCAGATTAAATGGGTCATGAATCCTTATGACGAATTCGGCGTGGAAGAAGCACTGAAGCTGAAAGAAAAAAACGGCGGAGACGTGACGATCATCTCCGTGGGACCGGCAAGAGCGATGGAAACAATCAGAACAGCTCTGGCGATGGGCGCGGATAAGGGCATTCATATCAGTGATCCCGTTCTGGATAACGCCGATGCCTTTGTTACGGCATCAGCCCTGGCCGCAGCTATCAAGGGCCTGCCCCATGACATTATCTTCTGCGGACAGCGCGCCATCGACGACGACTCAGGTCAGGTTGGAGCCATGTTGGCTGAACTTTTGGGAATTCCCCAGCTGACTCTGGTCACCAAATTGGATTTTGCAGGATCTTCCGTGAAAGTTATCCGGCCGATCGAAGGAGCCCAGCTCTCGATAGAAACAAGCTTACCCTGCGTGGTAACGGCGCAAAAAGGTCTTAATGAACCCCGCTACGCGTCGCTTCCCGGCATTATGAAAGCCAAGAAAAAACCAGTGGACGTGAAAAACGCGGCAGCTTTGGGAATCGCAACAGACGCGAAAGCCAAAGTAGCCAAGGTTGTTCCGCCTCCCGCCAGAGCGGCAGGAAAAATTATCTGCGGCGATGATGCGGCGCAGAAGGCGGCTGAATTGGCCCGGTGTCTCAGGGAAGAAGCTAAAGTTATTTAATTTAAAAGCGGAGGAATGAAAAATGGCAAAAGGAGTATTTGTAATTGCAGAACAAAGAGACGGCGCCCTGCGTAAAGTAAGTTTTGAGCTTGCTTCCGCGGCCAGAAAACTGGCTGATCAGACAGGTGATGAAGTCAGCGCTATTCTGCTTGGTTCGGGCATAGAAAGTATGGCTGCCGAACTGGCTAAGTTCGGTGTGGATAAAGTTTTTGTGGGCGACAACGCCGCTTTGGAACCCTATGTTACCGAAGCGCACGCTCAGGTTGTCGCCAAGATATTAAAGGATAACGACGCGGCTGTGGCGCTTTTCGGCGCTTCCGTTCAGGGCAAGGATCTTTCAGCCCGCGTGGCCGCAAAACTGGCCGGTGGCCTGGCCACGGATTGCACGGATGTAAAGATTGACGGCGGCAAATTGGTTGCTATTCGCCCGATGTACGCTGGCAAGTGCTTCGCCGATGTGGCGTTCAATTCCACTCCGGCAATGGCATCGCTTCGTCCCAACGTGTTCGCGGCTGTAGAAAATGCCAAAGCCGGCGCTGTGACCAAGGTGGATGTGGCTGTTGACGCTCCCAAGAGCAAAGTTCTGGAAATTCAGAAAGACGCCAGCGGCAAAGTCGATTTAACGGAAGCCAACATCATCGTATCCGGCGGACGCGGTATGAAGGGTCCGGATGAATACAAGATTCTGGAAGAGCTGGCTGACGTGCTCAAAGGTACTGTCGGCGCTTCCCGCGCGGCTGTTGATGCCGGCTGGAGACCGCAGAAAGATCAGGTAGGACAGACGGGTAAGGTCGTTTCTCCCAATCTGTATATTGCCTGCGGAATTTCCGGAGCGATTCAGCATCTGGCGGGCATGAGCTCATCCAAATGCATCGTGGCTATTAATAAGGATGCGGAAGCTCCCATCTTTACCAAAGCTGATTTTGGTGTGGTGGATGATCTTTTCAAGGTTGTTCCCGAATTGACCGCTGCCTGCAAGAAATTGCTGGCCTAAAAAAGTTGTTAAAGAAAACTGTTTCTGGTAACGGCCGGTTTTCCGGCCGTTACCAGAAATCAGAAATAAGCAGGATTAATTGTCGGTAAAATTTTTTTAATTATTTTATATTCAAAGTAACAAACGCAGACTTGGGGGCAAAATAAAATAAGTCATATCACCCTCAATATTCGGAGGATAAATGGAACAGACAATCCCTATAGGAATAGGAAATGAAGGCCGCGAAGTTTTCTGGAACGCTCAGGGTTTTGAGCCGTTTCTCTTTCTTTTGACTGCCGTGGCAATGGCAATATTTGCTTACGGTATTTACCGGCGATGGGCCCTCTGGAAAGCGATGGGCAAGGAAGAAATCCGCTGGGATCAGCTTCCTCTCAGACTGAAATCTCTTTTTCTTAACGCCTTCCTGCAAATAAAAACATGGAAAGACGCTTATCCAGGCATTATGCACGGTCTTATCTTTTTTGGTTTCTTTGTTTTAATTTTCGGAGCCGCTTTCGACGCGGGCGAATTTCATATCACGGAACCATTGTTCGGCTGGTCATTTAATCGCGGCAGCTTTTATCTTGTTTTTGCCTGTATGATGCAAACTTTTGGCCTTTGTGTACTGATCGGTGTACTGCTCGCTTTATTCCGCCGTTATGTGCTTAAGCCAGACCGTCTTGGATATAAAGGGACGTCGGACAATACGGCTGATGATGCCGTCGCGCTGCTCCTCATTCTGGGCATCGTCGTTACAGGATTCTTCATCAGCGCCCTGAGAATTCACGCGACTTATCAGGAGGCTCCCTGGGAATGGGTCCGGTTTGTCAGTTGGGGAATTGCCACCTATGTGCTTGCCAACGTCGAGAACTCCACGACTTTGACACTTCACAAGGCCATGTGGTGGATACATACTTTTTTCGCTCTCGGTTTTATTGCATACATTCCTTATTCGCGGCTTTTGCATATGATTACCACGTCAGCCAATCATTTCTTTGTTTCTCTGAAACCGACCGGCTATGTGGAACCGATTCGTGATATCGAAAATCAGGAATCCTTTGGCGTATCCAAGCTGGAAGAATTTACCTGGAAACAGATTTTTGATTCCGACGCCTGCACCAAGTGCGGCCGCTGTCAGGATGGATGCCCCGCTTATCTCACCGGCAAGCATTTGTCTCCCAAAAAGCTGGTTCAGGATATAAAGACGCACTGGCTGGAGAGAGCTCCTGCCGCAATTAAAGCGAAGGCAGCCACTCCCGCTGCTGAAGGCGCTGAAGCGCAGGCTCCCGCTGAAGCTGCTGAAGGCGCCACTCCGGAAAAAGCTCTGGTCGGCGAAGCCGTCGATTTGCAAGCGGTGTGGGATTGCACCAACTGTATGTATTGTATGGAAAACTGCTCATCTTCCATTGAGCATGTACAGAAGATTATAGATATGCGCCGCTATAAAGTTCTGACCGAAGCGGATTTTGCTCCGGAACTTCAGTTGACTTACCGCAACATGGAAAACAACTCCAATCCGTGGGGTATAGGCGCTCATATGCGCGCCGACTGGGCAAAAGAACTTGGCGTGAAAACACTGGCTGAAGATCCCAATGTGGAATATCTCTTCTACGTCGGATGCTCCGGATCTTTTGATGACCGCGGCAAAAAGATCTCCGTTGCCTTTGCGAAGATTTTACAGGCGGCCGGTGTCAGTTTCGGCATTTTAGGCAACGAAGAAAGCTGCTGCGGCGATTCGGCCATGCGCGGCGGCAACGATTATCTGTTCCAGTCGCAGGCACAGGCCAACATCGAAGTCATGAACGGCTACGGCGTGAAGAAGATCATCGCTATTTGTCCGCACGGTTATAATTGCATTAAGAAAGATTATCCCAACTTCGGCGGCAATTATGAAGTATACCATCACACGGAAATTATCGCCGACTTAATTGACAAGGGCAAGATTAAATTCACCCACCCGCAGAACGGAACATTCACTTATCATGATTCCTGCTTCCTCGGCCGCTACAATCAGGTTTACGATCAGCCGCGCAGCATTTTGAATGCTATTCCCGGTGTAAATCTTGCTGAAATGGAACGCAATTTCTCCAAGAGCTTCTGCTGCGGCGCCGGCGGCGCCAGGATGTGGATGGAGGAACATGGTGACAGGATCAATAATGCGCGCACCGATCAGGCTATAGCTGTAAATGCCGGCACAGTAGCTGTCGGCTGTCCGTTCTGTTTAACCATGATTTCCGACGGAATCAAAGACAGACAGAAAACAGAAACAATGATCGCGTTGGATATTTCTGAAATAGTTCTCAAGGCCATGGGTCTGGAAGAAATAAAAGCTCCCGTTGATACTTGCGCGACTTAAGTAAATTTCAACAAAACTAACTTATTTATAAAAGCCCGTTCTTAATTAAGAACGGGCTTTTTTTTATAAAAAATAAAAAATGTTTTAATTTTGCCGATATCGGAGTATAATATATAAATTTCAAAAAAATATAATAAGGAGGAGCATCGAACAATGGCAGCAAGTATTTATGATAGCAAACCCTGGTTGAAATCCTATGAAAAAGGCGTTCCGGAAAACATCAAGTACGAAGAACTCACCATGCCGGACTACCTTGAAAAATCGGCAAAAGATTTTCCCAATGACACAGCCATGATATTTGTCGGCTATAAGATGACATACCGGCAATTCAAGGATCAGGTGGACCGATTTGCTACCTGCCTTACCGACTTCGGTATCAAAAAAGGGGATGCCGTTGCGATTCTCCTGCCGAACAGCATTCCCTGCGTTGTCGCCTATTACGCTATTTTAAAGATAGGGGCGATTGTTGTTCTGAATAATCCTCTTTATTCCGACCCGGAACTGGATCATCAATTTAACGACTCCGGTTCAAAAGCGCTCATTACCATTGATGCTCTCGGCAATCGCATGATAAATTTACGGCCCAAGACAAAGATCAAACAGATCGTTTACATGGGTATTGGCGACTTCTTGAATCCGATCAAAAGATTTCTCGGAAAGAAGTTGAATAAATTTCCTTATGCTGATGTGAAGGCGGCTCCTGACGTCTATCGCTGGATGGATTGCATCTCCAAATATCAGCCCAATCCGCCGAAAGTGGCACTCACATTGGATGATATTGCCATTTATCAGTATACCGGCGGCACAACCGGCGTATCCAAGGGAGTTATCCTGACTCATGGAAATTTGAGTAAACAGGTACAGCAAATCAAAGCATGGTTTCCGACTTTCAACAGAGGCAAGGAAATCATGCTGGGAGCTCTGCCATATTTTCATGTTTTCGGAATGTCCTGTTCCATGAATAACGCAGTTCAGATGGGATGGAATCAGCTTTTGATTCCCAGACCGCAGCCTCAACCGTTGCTCGAAGCGATCAGGGATTACAAACCAACCTTTGCCCCTCTTGTGCCGACGATGTTTATCGGCATGTTGAATCATCCCGATTTAAAGAAAACGGACATGAAATGCATCAAGGGCGCTTTTTCCGGAAGCGCGCCTCTTCCCGTCGAAGTCATTCAGGAATTCCAGAAACAGACAGGGGCATTCATTTCCGAAGGTTTCGGTATGACGGAAACCTGTCCCGTGACCCATATGAATCCATTCAACGGAAAACAGAAAATCGGCAGCATCGGTCTGCCGTCCTCCGATACGCTGGCTAAAATCGTTGATCTCGACGATGGTGTTACAGAGATGCCAATCGGCAAACCCGGAGAACTGATCGTCAAGGGGCCGCAGGTGATGAAGGGCTACAAGGGAATGCCTGAAGAGACAGCCAACGTTCTGAAGGATGGCTGGATGTACACGGGAGACATCGCGACGATGGACGAAGACGGATATTTCTATATTGTCGATCGCAAGAAAGATATGATCATCTCCGGCGGCTACAATGTCTATCCCCGTGATATCGATGAGGTCTATTACGGCAATCCTAAAGTGGAAGAGTGCTGCGCCATCGGCGTTCCCGATCCGAAGCGCGGTGAGAATGTAAAACTCTTTGTCGTTCTAAAACAGGGGCAGACGGCCACAGCAGAGGAAATGATCGAATACGGCAAGGCTCACCTGGCGGCATACAAACTGCCCACAGAAGTTGAGTTCCGCAAGGAACTGCCCAAGACTACGGTGGGGAAAATTCTGCGTAAGGAATTACGGGCGGAAGAATTAAAGAAAAGACAAGCTAAATAAACTGTAAATATCGAGACGCGTTACGGCGTCTCGATATTACTTTGAAGAAAGAAGGAATCAAATGGAGTATAAAAATATTCTTTTTAACGTTGAAGAAAAAATCGCGACCATTACTTTTAACAGGCCTAAAGTTTTAAACGCCATGAATTCCGAAATATTAACGGAGATTCTCGACGCCGCGACTATTTGTGAAAAAGATGATGATATCAAGGTGCTGATTTTAACAGGCGCCGGAGATAAGGCTTTCGTGGCCGGAGCCGACATTTCGCAGATGCAAAACAGCACAACCATTGAAAGTCAGCAGATGATGGAACTGGGTCACCGTACGTTAAGGCTTATCGAAACAATGCCTAAACCGTCCATTGCCGCCGTTAATGGTTTTGCTTTGGGAGGAGGAACGGAAATCACGCTGGCCTGCGATATCAGGTTCGCATCGGAGAAGGCGGTTTTCGGCCAGCCGGAAATTTTAATCGGCATTATTCCCGGATGGGGCGGCACGCAGCGTCTTCCGCGTCTTGTGGGAATGGGCATAGCCAAGGAAATGATTTTGGGAGGCATTCAGATTAATGCCCAGCGAGCCTATGAAATAGGCCTCGTTAACAGGGTATTCCCTCCGGAAAGTCTTTTGGACGAAACCAGAAAGTTCGCTTTGAAATTGTCCAAACTTCCTCCTTTTGCCCTGAAGATGGCCAAGAATGCGATGAATTATGGCTTCGATTTGCCGTTGGATAACGCCAACAAACTGGAAGTAAGCTGTATCGCGCAATGTTTCAGCACGCAGGACCAGAAAGAAGGCATGAAGGCGTTTCTGGAAAAGAGAAAACCGACATTTACAGGAAAATAAAAATATTTACGTTCCACATTCAACGTTAAAAAATATCTTTAAACGTTGAATGTGGAACTTTTTTTAAATCATCAATCCTCTCTTATTTCTATCAGCGACGGATCATACTCTTCGGGTTTCTCATACCCCATAAGATTTAAGAGAGTTGCCGCAATGTTGGAGAGACCTTTTTCTTTAATATTTGCCATCCGGTATTCTCCCTGATACAGGGGGTCATAGATTACAAACGGAACCGGATTGAGGGAATGCGCGGTCTTTACTGATTTTACGCCCTTTTTATCTATCGTGAACATTTCATCCGCGTTGCCGTGGTCGGCAGTAATTACGGCTATACCGCCTGTTTCCTTCACGACAGCCAGAAGCTTTCCAACGCATTTATCCACTGTCTCCACCGCGATAATGGCCGCATCCATCATCCCTGTATGTCCAACCATATCGCCGTTCGGGTAATTGGTCCTGCCGAATTTGTAATTGCCGCTCTTGAGCAGTTCTATAACCGCGTCCGTAATTTCTTTCGCCTTCATCTGAGGGGCCTTATCAAACTCAATCCTGTCGGAAGGTATCTCCACATATTTCTCAAGGGACTCATTGATATAACCGGAACGGTTGCCGTTCCAGAAATAAGTGACGTGGCCGAATTTTTGGGTCTCGGATACGGCAAATGTTTTTATCCCTTCAGCGCAAAGGTACTCGCTGATGACCCGATCAATAGCCGGAGGCTGTACAAGAAAATTTGGAGGGATATGAGCATCTCCGTCATACTCCATCATTCCCGCGTAATATATATCCGGAAGAGGTCCCCTGTCGAATTCGGTAAATTCCTTCTCGGTGAATGCCCTAGATATCTCGATGGCGCGGTCACCCCGGAAGTTGAAAAGAATCACAGCATCGCCATCACGGATAGTGCCGTTGGGCTTCCCCGAACTATCCACTATGACAAAAGCGGGAAGATATTGATCCGTCGCTTTCGGATCTTCTTTATAAAAGGTTCTCACCGCATCGGAAGCGGATGGAAACTTCCTGCCCTCTCCCAGGACATGCGCATCCCATCCTCTCTTGACGATATTCCAGTCGGAATTATATCTGTCCATGGTTACCTTCATGCGCCCGCCTCCTGAGGCTATGGCGTAATCAAGACCTTTTTCTACGGAGATTTTTTTTAATTTTTCCTCCGTGGGAATAATATAATCAAGCGCCGTTCTTTCTCCCACATCCCTTCCGTCAAGAAGAGCATGGACCCTGACTCTCTTGAAGTTCAATTCTGCACACTTGTCGATCAATATGAATAATTGCTCAATATGCGAATGGACATTTCCGTCCGAAAGCAATCCTATGAAGTGGATAGTTCCTCCATTTTGGGATCGCTTAACGATATGGTTCCAGACTTCCGATTGGAAAATCCTTCCCGTTTTTAGCGCAGAATTTACAAGACGGGCGCCCTGATCAAATACTCTGCCGGCTCCCATGGCATTATGTCCCACCTCGCTGTTTCCCATATCGTCATCCGACGGCAGTCCAACTGCCGTACCATGGGCCTTCAGTTGCGTGTATAGTTCAGACTTGAATAATTTATCAAGATTGGGCGTGGCGGCCATGTAGACGGCATTCGTTTCATCAGCTTTTCCAAGGCCTACGCCGTCCATGATAATCAACAAAAGCGGGCCCCTCCTGCCGTGAAATGATTTTAATTTATCCAGTTTTAATGACATTTATATTCTCCCTGATAATGATTCCGATTGAAACTTTTCAATTACTTTTTATAAATCAAAGTGGATACGTGGTCAAGAAAAGAGATATGATATAAGTCCTGTAAAAAACGCTCATCTGCTTTGTTCTTCGGCGTTACGGTGAATGAAAAAATACGCCTCACTTCTCAGGCCGTGCGCGTCATGCATCTAAAAATTTTTTAACAGCACTAAGCCGCGGGTTTTTCAACGGATACAGTGTTTTGTATAAAACCTTTGGAAAATATGACGATATGTCGAAGATACAAATGAGATAAACCTGCAGGCCAGGCCTGTGAAAAAGGGTGGAAAGAATCCACCCTTTTTCACAGGTTTTCATAAAAATTAAACGTTTTCCAATACCATGGACATGCCCTGTCCGCCGCCTATGCAAAGCGTAGCAAGACCGCGCTTTAAGTTCTTCTTTTTCATCTGCATGGCCAGCGCATAGGTAATACGCGCGCCGGAGCAACCGATGGGATGACCCAGAGAAACCGCGCCGCCGTTGAGATTGCATTTTTCAATATCAATATCCAGCTCTTTCATGCAGGCCAGCGCCTGCGAGGCAAAGGCTTCATTGAGTTCAAAAAGATCAATATCCTTTGACGTCAGACTAAGTTTCTTGAAAAGTTTGCGTGTTGATGGAATAGGTCCGAGGCCCATATAAGCCGGGTCGACGCCGCCGCTGGCGTAGCCGCAGATTCTGGCCAGAGGTTGAAGTTTAAGTTCCCTGGCTTTTTCCGCGCTCATGACAATCACGGCCGCGGCTCCATCGTTTATGCCGGATGCGTTACCCGCGGTTACAGTCCCGTCTTTTTTGAAAACAGTTGCCAGCCTGCACATTTTTTCCAACGAAGTATCCATAGGGCGTTCATCTACATTAAATATTTTAGGATCGCCCTTCTTCTGAGGAATTACAACAGGGACAATTTCATCAGCCATCGCGCCTGAAGCAATAGCCGCCCGTGCTCTCTGATGGCTTCTTAAAGAAAATTCATCCTGCTGCTGGCGGGAAATCTTGTAAAGCGCGGCGATATTTTCCGCTGTAACACCCATATGATAGCCGTTGAATATTTCATAGAGGCCGTCATAAACCATTAAATCGGTAATCTGGGAAAATGGCATGCTCATGCGATATCCCCAGCGTGCCTGCGGAACAACATAGGGCGCGTTACTCATGTTTTCCATGCCGCCTGCGACGATAATTTCGGCGCTACCGGCCTGGATGGCCTCAGCCGCCAACGCGATAGCTTTCATTCCGGAGGCGCATATTTTATTGACAGTAAAAGCGTTGGTTTCTTCCGGAAGTCCGGCGTATATAGAAGCTTGTCTCGCGACATTCTGCCCCTGTCCGCCCTGTAAAACATTGCCAATAATTACTTCGTCCACATAAACAGGTTTCAGGGATTCATTATAATCATAATATTTTTTGTTTAATTCCGTCATTTCAAAACTGCCAAAAGCATCAGGGCGGCAGCTTCTGGAAAACTCATCAATGGAAGGCCTGAGTCCAACTCGTTTGAGAGCTTCTTTGATAACCAGGGCTCCCATATCGACTGTTCTTATGCCTTTTAACGAACCGCCGAATTCGCCTACTGCGGTTCGGGCGCCGCTAACAATTACGACTTCTTTCATGTTTAACTCCTTTCCAATATCAAAATATTTTTAAAGACCACCAATAATCTCACACCGTTGGGCTTTCATTTATTTCTTATCAGCGCATTGATTAAATAATTTGTAACCGTTTTCTTAACGGATGATCTTTCTTTATTCGGCACAAACCCGGTAACTGCTGATAAATTACTCATCATCGCATGAATCCCGCTTTTTACCAAATGTTTTGATAACACATTCAAACGATGATTGAAATATAATTATTTGACTATTTGGCTGGTTGTCTGAACACTGAAGTTATGCAAAAAAATATCGGCAACCTTGCGATGTCCTTCGTTATTCCAGTGCACATCACCGGAAATAAAATAAGTATCCAGAACCCTGCGAATTGTTGCGGTATCGCTATTTGGTGAAATAAAGTACGGGAAATAGTCTATGATTTTAACTCCAAATTTTTTTGCCCAGTTTGACCAAAACCGAGACTGAAGGGAATTTAAATCATGATGGACAATCTGGTCCGGCCATGGATAGACCGCGATGGTAAGAATTATCTTTCTATCCCGGCAAAGATTTGCCAGCCGGTCCATGCCCTTGGCGCACTCTTCAAGCCCTTTCTTGCCAAATTCATCGTAGCTCGTCTTATTAACTGTGAATAATGCTTCCCTGTAATTGATAGAATCATAATCATAACTGTAATCCCTGGAGAAAAATAAATCATGAACATTTTTTACCATAAGATATGTCATGATCGTATCACGCCTAAGAATTTGTTCTATTTTTTGATAAACCGTCCGTTTCTTTTTTAAATCAGCTCTGTATTTTTCATTAAGAGTGTCATTTGCTTTCTTTTCTTCTATCCTGTCAACAACTCTGTCTCCATCAAGACGATACAGCACCGCATCGTCTCTGATATCTGAAATATCAATAAAAACTACAAGCTCGTTAAATCTGAGTCCCTTGACATCGAGAAGGTATTTAACTTTCGCATAATATATTGAAGGCGCATACGAACAGACGGCGGCGTTTAAGACTTCTATGCCTTTTTTTTGCAATGCATTATCAATAATACCAACAAAAGTATTTTCATACGCGATACCAACTCCTTCCGTGAAGGAATCGCCAATGAATAGAATACGATATTTGTCGGGTGACAGAGGAACTTCACGAGGCATTTTATCCTTAAAACCAAGAGAATTTGTGGCAATCGGATAGAAGACTTTACCCCATACCGTTTTGGGAATATATACATTGGGTCTGAGATCATGATGATAATAATTCGATGCAATTCGATATTCTTTTTCATGATTACTGTTTTGGTATAGAGTTTTGAAATAATATTTGAAAATATTTTTACCAACAATATCAGTAGCCAGAAAAATAAAGAAAAGTAACACAATCATCGAAAAGATAGGATGTTTCTTTTGCTTCATGGCCTCTCCTTTGCATTACCCAATAATATCTGGTATTAAATAATGATCCTCCCGTAATGGTTCTGTAAAGTATGTATGAATTTATTCAAACCGGTTTGCGGGCTATGAGCCACATGTTGTCGCTGGTGGGGAACCGGTCTTTGATGTTAAACCGGACAATCTCAAAGCCTGTATCTCCGATAATTTTCTTAAGCGTTTTTGGCGTCCAGTAGTTGACATGGTCGGGATAACGGAATCCGCACCATTTCCCCCCCGTAACCACGCGGTTTAAACAACCGTAATTGGGCACTTTAATAATCAGAGGAGCTCCGGGACGCAATACCCGCATGATTTTCTGAAGAACTTCGCGGGGAGCGGATTCATGTTCGAAATAGGCCGACATAATGGCCGCGGTAAAATAATCTTTTTTAAAAGTGTCTAATCCGACAAGCGCGTTGCCGCAAAAAACGCGGCCTCCGCGGGATTTGGCGACTTTTTGAGCCCTTTGAGAAAGCTGTTTTGATACTTCAATCCCTGAAGGAATATATTGTTGATCAAGGCGGGCCATGACCTCGCCTCCTCCGCATCCCACATCGATTACGGGTCCGGCGGGGAAAAATTGTTTGACGAGGTCTATCAGCTTGTCTCTTCGAATAAGCCTGTCCTTGTAACGCTCAATAACCCTCACGCCCCGCCGAAGCATGGATTCCGTTTTTTTTCGCGCCACCTGATCCGATGTCTTTTCCCATGCGTAAGTTTCTTCCAGTTCTTCGTAAGATGGAGGATTTTCCAGGTAAACAAAATGGCAACAGGCGCACACTTTTATAACCCACTGATCCCTGGAATACACGGAAGGTTTCTCTTTAGCGTTGTCAGTGCGGCACAGAGGACATAACCTATGAATCCCTTTTCCGGCCTTTGTGGGGTTTTCCTGTTGAGTCATTAGTTGCTCTTTGCGATTGATATAGGGAAATAAGAAAATAATTTCGGAAAAACTCTTGCATAACTGGTGACTGGTTTCAACCTTTTTTATCATGATTTACGCAACAGACTTATTTCATTAAATTTCTTCCCGACATTTAACTAATTGCCGGACGAAGAGTTATTTTGCTTGCCTGAGGCGTTTTTTTACTCTATAATCCCGCCACAATTACAACAGCTCCACGATTTACAAGGATTATTTCACATGCAAAACCGGTCACGTAATTTGTGGGGACTAAAAGGAGGAGAGAATGAAAAAAGTAATTATTGCCGTTTTATTTATTTTATTGTGTGGAGCCTTTGTATCTTACGCGGGCGAGATAAAAGTAGGGGACAAAATGGGTGACTTCAAGCTGCAAGCCGCGCTTGGTGATGAATTTTATAGTCTCAATTCACCGGAATACGCGGGTAAAGTTGTTTATATCGTATATGCCAGCAAGAGCTCATCGGACGATAATGATCACGTAACCGAGGCAATAAAAGCCAACAAGGATATAGATCAACTGAAAAAGGAAAATAAGTACATCGGATTGGGTATAGCAAACGCGAAGGACACTTTTGGGCCTAATTCTGTCATTAAGTTCATCGCTGGAAAAAAGCAGAAGAGCAGCGGCGCCATCATCCTGCTCGATCCGGATTTTACATATGGCAATCTCGTGGGGGCTCCTCACACAATCGCCACATCAATCCTTGTTGATAAGAACAGGATTGTTCGTTACGTTTATTCCGGCAAAACTCCGCCGGAGAATATTCCCATCATCATCAACTTAATAAAGAAATATGCAGAAGAGAAATAAAATTCATGTCATTTAGCACTATTCCCCCTCGATTCCTCAAACAGATTTCGAGGGGGAATATTTTATTGTGATATTCCAATTCCTAAAAGCGAAGTCCGGAGCATGCCGTCCAGGGCACATCGGAATTAATAGGTAAAACACTCCCGCCCAAGCGGAGAATATCATATCCAGAATACCCGGCAGTATGCCGCCAAACAGGTTTCCTAAGTTTTCTTTGGGTTTATACTAATGATTTGAGGTGAATTTGAGCATGGTCAGCATTATTGATGGGAATAAAATAGCTCAGGACATTCGTAATGAGGTGCGCCGCGGCACGCTTGAGCTAAAACAAAAAGGGATAGTGCCCGGTCTGGCGGTTATTCTTGTAGGTGACGATCCTGCCTCTAAAATATATGTGGGCAAGAAGGCTCAGGATTGCGCTGAAGTTGGTTTTTTATCACGTGAATATAAACTTCCTGAGGCAACAAGCGAAGAAGAACTATTGCGTTTGGTTGATGATCTTAACAAGGATGAACTCATTCATGGTATTTTGGTGCAGCTTCCCGTGCCCAAACATATCCGAACTGATAAGATCATCGAATCCATTGACCCCCGTAAAGACGTGGATGGTTTTCATCCCTACAATGTCGGCAGGCTTGTAGCAGGCAATCCCTGCCATCCGTCCTGCACGCCTTACGGGATTATGGAATTGTTTGACCGAAGCGGCATAGAACTTTCCGGCAAAGAAGCGGTTGTTGTTGGCCGCAGTAATATTGTTGGCAAGCCTATGGCGCTCATGTTGCTGGCTCGTAACGCGACCGTCACAATTTGCCATACCCGTACAAAGGATCTGGCGGCAGTGACCCGCCGGGCCGATATTCTGGTGGCTGCCGCCGGTCGCGCCCAAATGATTAAGGCAGACATGGTCAAAGATGGCGTGGTCGTAATCGATGTCGGCACTAATCGCCTCGATAATGGAAAACTTGTGGGTGATGTTGATTTCGCCGCAGTGTCTCTTAAGGCTTCATATATTACGCCGGTTCCCGGCGGCGTAGGTCCGATGACGCGGGCGATGTTGATGAAAAATACACTCAATGCCGCAAGAATGAACCTGTAAAAGCAAGAAACATATTATGACTCTTGTCCGCATAATAAAAAATTGGGATTGGCCTGATTTAATGCGCCAGACACCGGGCGGGCAAGGTATTTGGGACAATATTCAATTCACTGTTGATCCTGTTGAAGAATGCGATTTTGTCATCATGCTCAACAACAATATGAAATGTGGAAGCATTGTCAAATGTCCCAAAGAAAATATTTGGGCGCTTATGCAGGAACCTTATGTTAAGGGATTTACGGATTGGATGGCTGAGGGGCATGAATCTTTTTCCCATGTTTATACTCATTATATACCATCGAATCATTCCAGATATATCGTTTCTCAACCGGCTCTTCCCTGGCATATTAACAAATCATTTGATCAACTGTCTCAGATGGATATTCCGGCTAAATCAAAAGTAATTTCCTGGATTGCCGGCAATGCCATGGATATTCCGGGACATATTAAACGGCGCTCTTTTCTGCAATTCATGAAAAATAATGCCTCTGCCGATATTGATCTATTTGGCCGCGCTGTGCGAGTCATAGAGGATAAATGGGATGGTTTGGCGCCTTATAAATATTCTCTGGCGATTGAAAACAGCCCCAGCCCAAATTACTGGACCGAAAAATTAGCCGATTGCTTTTTAACCTGGACAATTCCCTTTTACTTCGGATGCCCGAATCTGGAGACGTATTTTCCTGAAGAATCTTTCATTAGAATTGACATAGACAAACCGCGGATTGCTTTGGATCGAATCAAATCGGCCATTAAAAACAATGAATGGGAAAAGAGGCTGCCGGCATTGAAAGCAGCAAGAGAACGGGTCTTGAATCAATATCAGCTTTTCCCTCATTTAGCAGAGCGGATAAAGTCTCATCATACGGACATTAACCAAAAGAGTTTGATCTTGATTCCACCTTATAAACGAAGTATAAACACCCGTCTTAATAGAGCATTCTTTAAGACTAAAATGGCGATTATGCGGCTGAGGCATAAGTTGAAATAGTTTTTAACTGATAAGAGAAGGGTGCTTTTTAACGGTAGTATCGCCAAGAGGTCGTCAATGAAAACGAGCATTATTATTTGTTTCTATGAAAAGCCGGACTATTTGAAATGCTGTCTTGATTCGCTTAAGAGTTCCTCTAATGATTTTGATGAAGTTGTTGTTGCCGATGATGGTTCCAGCATAGCTGTTGTGAATAAAGTAAAAAAATATATTCAGGATTATCCTTTTCCGGTAATTCATGCCTGGCATTCCCGGGAAGGCGCCCGTCGCGCGGCCTGCCGAAATAATGGCATACGGCATGCCCATGGAGATTATCTTATTTTTTTTGATGCCGATTTTGCTGTTTTGCCCGGCGCCGTAAAAAGTCATATCGATGCGGCAAGACCCGGATGGTTTGCTGCCGGCCGTTGTAAATACACAACGGAAGAACAAGCAAAAAACATACTTTCAAAAGGCATATCCGATGAATTACTTGAGCATACTTATAAGGAATTGCCGGAAGAACCCATTTTGAAACAGCATCATGAATTTATTCGTTATGGAATTTTACGGAAGCTGAGATTAGCTTCTGCCCGAAGACAGACTTTTGGCGGTCATTTCTCTATTCATAAGAAAGATATAGAATCTGTCAATGGATATGATGAGAACTATGTTGGCTGGGGTGGTGAAGATCTGGATATGGCCATGCGATTGGTCATGGCGGGATTCCGCGGCACTTCAGTTATCAAGAGCGCTCGTGTTTTGCATATCTGGCATCCTAAAGAAATAGGCAATAAGCACTGGAAAGAAGGCGAAAATGTGGAATATTTTTTTAGAAAAAATCCTCCAGTCTTCTGTGAAAATGGATTGATTAAAAAGCGGTCTTCGTGACCACGCGCGGTATTTGTAAAAAATGAATCTTGACCAACATAATCAGTTTTCAAATATGATGAGTTCCCCTGATATCTGGAATATTCTTGAACATAGTATACCCGTTCTTTTCGGTCTGTTTATACTCATTATACCCTTTCCTTATAGTTCAGCGGCACAAGAGATATTATTCTATCTTTCTGCAGCGATTATTATTTTCCTCATCGTTTATAAGCGAACAATTTTTTCATTAAAATCGCCATTTACTGTTCCGTTCATATTGTTTTGCTTCTGGATTCTGCTTTGTATCCCTTTTTCGTTAAACAAAGGGAATTCCTTACATGATTTTTATGCCCATCTGATAAAGCACCTTGTTGTATTTTATATACTCTCGACCTACTTTGTATCCAGAAGGTTATTTGTCGTTTTATGCTGGATTATCGTCATTTCCATAACTTTTTTTTCATTTGGCGGCGTCATCTATTATTACGTGATAAAAGGCGCGTTCATTCAAGACCGCTTTGGTCTTCCTGAGATTGGTGTTGATATAAATCATGTTGGATTTCTGGCCGCGCCCGCTCTGTTTATAACGATGGCCCTCTTTACCGATTCAAGTGTTTTAAAGAAGTTAGTTCTCTTTTTGTCCATGATTTCGACTATAACAGCGATAGTGCTTTCAGGGACAAAAGGGGCGCTGCTTGGCCTGATTATTCCAATCACGTTTCTTTTTACAAAATTTAAGAAAATAACTATTATTACTCTTTTATGCCTGCTATTGCTCATTATGATTACGCCATTTGAACGAAAGCTTCATGTGCAGGTTTTGGAGGATGCGGTAGGCGCAGAAGTAGAAACATATCGTTTCTCCATATGGCATGGTTATTTGCAAATCATAAAAAAATATCCTGTCTGTGGAATCGGTTACGGAATGCAGAGTTATGATCGGGACTTCTTTATTCAAAATAATTTTGAATTGCCTAATATTGCCAAATCCAAAAATGACAAAGCATTTTTTATGCCGCATAACGCACTGATCGATTTGGCGATAAGAACGGGTATTGTAGGAGTTTGTCTTTTCTTGTATTGTCTTTACACATTTTTCCAAGTTGGATGGTCGTTATACAAAAACGCGAAGGATATTTTTATTAAAAACTGGACACTATGCCTTATGGCTTGTTGTCTTTCCCTGCTTATACAGGGGATGTTCGTAGATCTCATGATAGGAATGCAGCTTATTTATCTATTCGTATTCTTTGCCATGATGAATATTTTGTGGCAGATTAAAATTAATAACAATAATATAAATGCCTTATAATCCTGATATGTATTTATTCCAGAAATCCGGATTCCATTTATTCCACGCATGACATCCAAACGGCAGTTTATAATTGTTCATTTTATATAAGAAATCAGGATGTTTATCAAAAGAGAATTTGATAGCTATTTCATCAGGTGCTACTTTAAACTTCTTTGTAATTTTAGGCGCTACTAATCCCCAGAAACCATCTTCATTAATATTTTTATTTCTATAGTAAACGGCTTTTTTTACTCCGATTAAATGAAAAAGCTTTAATCTCAACGCTATGGTGTTATTTTGAATTTTATAAAATCTTTGTTTTATTTTTGATTCTTCATCAACGGTTTGTATTTTACATTTACTTAAAACATAAAGAAATTTTTTAATATTTCTTAAGGAAAATCCTCCATTGCCGACGCCATTTAATTTGATCTGTTCATCTTTATCTTCCAACCATGGCGCTCCGATATAATCATATCCTTTACTGCACCATTCCATCAATTCATCTCTGAAAATATAAGCATCAGGCTGGTAAATAAGAATATATTTACACGACGAAAATTCAGTATAAAAATCTTCACTGAGCATTAATTGATTATATCCATCTAAACCATTGTTAAAATAACTATCTTTAAATCTAATTAACTGATGATTATTAAAATCAAAATATCTTTTATAATTTACGATATTCAAACTTTGCGGCGCTACAAAAATAATCCTGTATTTTTTTAGTACTTGAAATAGCCGTGTAATGGATATTTTTTCCTTATCTGATAAATCTGATTTATATATGGGAATGATGATTCCTACAGGTATTTGTTCCATTGAATATCCATCCAACTGATTTGACCATATATCTCTTTAGTTTTGCTTTTGAGTTCGGTGTTTCCGCTTGCTGTTCCTGTTATTACAGGCGCTTCCCCGAAAGTATTTCTTCGTATATGGCCGCGTATTTTTTTATGACATCGTCCCAGGTGTTTTGTGTTGCTGTCTGATATGCGGCCTCAGACATCCGCAGGCGATTGTTTTCATTAAGAAGCTCCGTTATCTTTGCCGCGATATAATCCGTGTCGGATGTATCGTTGACAATGAATCCGTTTACGCCCTCTTTCACAATGTCCTTTGCGCCGACATTGCCGCTGACAATGACCGGTAAACCCGCCGCCATCGCTTCCAGAACAACATTGCCGAATGTATCGAACTTAGAAAGCATCATGTAAAGGTCACCGGCCAGATACAGTTTAATTATTTTTTCTTTCTTTACGGTGCCGGTGAATATTACGTCGGAGATTATTTTGCATTCTTTGGCCAGTTCCGTATATTTTTTTATATTTCCCTTACCGGCAACAATAAGCTTGAATTTCGTGTTTTGAGCTTTTGATTTGGCCAAGGAATAAAAAATGTCATCAAGACCTTTAATCTCAAAATTCATCGAAACAAACAGGATTACCGGATCATGGGCATTAATTCCCAACTCATTGCGGATAGCCTTGCGAACGGAATCTTTTTTTTGACTGGTATAATCATTTAAATCGATT
>DATKPG010000044.1:0-4819 GCA_035524255.1 Smithella sp.
TTGAAAAACATCCAGAAAAAGTGGACAATGCCCGCCAGAGATTGGGGCAAGGCGCTTAACCAGTTTGCAATTCTCTATAAGGATCGGATGCCTTGCTGATTATGCAGAAAGTTCATTTACACAAATTATCTGACACGCCCTAATTATCAAAGTAATTGTGTTTGACATTGATGTTTATATCTTTGAGAAGTATCTACCAAGCTTGCGCTGGATGTTGAATTATAGATTTTTTGGATTGTTGATTCTGGTTTCAATTGTGTTAATAGGTATACGTAACAAACCTTTCCGCCGGTTTTGTATCTATTTATTTTTTTATCCATTAATTTTTTTCTTCTGGAAAATTCCCAAGCTCTTTTTCCGCAATTGGGCGTTGACGATTGCATTTGCTCCTGCCCTATACGACTTGCTGCAATCTTTCCGTGTAAGGTTTGCTATCATGACGGTGGCAGCTCTTTCTGCCGTTTTAATATCTCATTCATCAAACTTCTATGTTATCATCTTTTCAATGGTCGTGCTTGGATTTTATCTCATCATGCATTTGTATCGTAGTCTTCAAAAAGCTTATCGATCTAGTATTTTCGAGGGATTGAGTGATCTTGTAAAAAAGCTACATGTTAAGATGGACGGTGGACAGCACGTGTTGTGGAAGAAGGAAAAATGTGATCCTGGAACAAAGGATTATGAACAGCAATGCCTTAATTTTTACCTTATAAATTCGGTAGTTGAAATTGTCGGCGATAAACTACTTAAGGTCGCTAAGAGTCGAAAACCAGACCTTTACCTAATGATTTCTTGGTTTGCGACTGTCTTTTTGACATCATTAATATATGCTTTTGAATATTGGGCCCTTTACAAAATTGACATCCTTAGTTTTATGGCTAATCATTCTCTTTCTTTTTGGAGTTTCTGGGGCTTCAGTTTTGGTAAGCTGACTCCCTCGAGCATTTCTACAGTAGCACCGGTGAGCGTTACAGCGACAGTTCTTTCCTATTCGGAACTGTTCTGTGCTCTAATAATACTGATTATGCTAGTCTTCTCTGTACTCACTGCCGCAAGAGAAAAATACAGAGAGGATATAGCCGATTTTATCTCAGAAGTGCGCAACTTGGGTGAACATTTTCAGAAGCAGTTCTTTCAACTTTATGCCGTGCCAATGGCTGATGTGGAGATCGTTTTGCTATCAAACAATGCAGCATTGATAAACCAACTAAGAAACGCGCGCGGACTTCCTGTTTTGCCCTTGCCTGACAAATGTGCGCAATCGCGAACAGATGATACAAAATCCTTGGCACAACCAATTAATAAAATTAATCAGCGTGGCAGCTGATTTCCATCTTTCTATACCAAAGCATGTGAAAAACATGATGATCATGCAATCTTTCATAATTGCATTAATCAAATGACGTGGAGAGGTATTACGCTTACGGCTCTTTGTAATGAATGGCGAGCCATACGGTTTCGTGATTGGGGTCGGTCCATTCCACGCGATGCCGCTGGCGGCGGGCAATGTTAAGATAATCGCCGGGATTCAAAACAATAACATCTTCCCGGCCTTCAAAACGCAGGCCGGCGCTGCCTTTGAGCAGGATTACCCATTCGTTATCATCCTGATCGTACCACAAACCCGCAGGCGTGCTGTGGCCCTTGGAAACAATTCTTTCCACTTTGATGCAGGGTGTTTGAAGAAGCGTATCAAATAATTCTTCCTTTAAAACTTTGGGGATATCGTCAAAGAGATTTTTCATTTCTTTTTCCCTTAATAAAGTTTGAGGCATTGCTGATAAAAACCTGATCACCTGATAACGGAGTATAAAAAGCGCCTTATGTTGTGTCAAGAACAACCCGCGCCGTTGTGAGCGCCCCTACCAATGTATATCACGAATATCACGTCTTCATCTTAATCCTGTATTTTGAAGCTTTCCGCACAATTGTAGGCTGACTGATGCCAAGCGCGTGCGCCGCCCTTCGTGATGTGCCGTGATGGAGAAGCGCATCCGATATGATATCTCTTTCCAGATTTTCGACGGCTGTTTTTAATTTCAATATAGCCGCGGGCTCCTTAAAAGCCGCATCAGGCCTGAATCGGTCGGGTTTATCCTCTCCGAAATCAAGGTTTTTGATCACATCCTTTTCAGAGGTGATCATGTTTCTTTCGATGATATTTTGCAGTTCCCTCACATTGCCCGGCCAGTTATATTGCATCAGATCGTGCACAGCCCGTTCATCGAAGCGTTTGTTGAGGTTGTATTTCTTGTTGAACAGCTTCGTGAAATGAGAGACGAAATCGGGAATCTCTTCCTTCCTGTCCCGAAGCGGCAGGATATTGATGGGAATGACATTAAGCCTATAGAAGAGGTCGTTGCGGAATTCTTTGCGCTTGACCATCGCGAGCAAATCCTGATTGGTGGCGGCAATAATCCGCACATCCACTTTAAGCGGCTTGTTGCCTCCCAGGCGCGTGATTTCTTTTTGCTGAAGGGCTCGCAGAATCTTTGATTGCAGATTCAGGGGCAGTTCGCTTATTTCGTCCAGAAAGATGATTCCCCCGTCGGCCACTTCAAAAGCGCCGCTCCGGCCTTTGCGGCTGGCCCCGGTAAATGCCCCGGCCTCGTAACCGAACAGTTCCGATTCCAGAAGGTTCTCCGGGATGGCGGCGCAATTGACGGTGACCATCAATTTATCCCGCCGGTCGCTGTTTTCGTGCAGAATCTCGGCGATAATTTCTTTGCCGACGCCTGATTCCCCCGTGATCAGGACGGTCGTATCCACCGCGCCAAGCCTCATGACAAGTTCAATTAAAGCTTTAGAGCTCTGCGCCTTAGTAATGTATTTATTTGATGTTTTCATTTTGTGGAGCTGTTCGCGGTAATGATCGCTTAAGCTTTGGGCCTGCTCCAGTTTGTTCCTGAAGTTGTTCAGCTCCGTAATGTCCCGCGCGTTATGAACGATGCGAGAAACGCGCCCGTCCGCGTCCATAATCGGATTGCTGGTGACCAGTATGGTTTTTCCGGTTCTCACTTCCTGCGAAATGGTTACGGGCCTTCCGTCCGCCAAATCCTTAAACGGGATGGCATGCGCAAAGACGCCCCTTGCCACAAGCTCGTCAACGGTTTTATCAAGAAGCTCTTGGGTTTCTATGCCGGTGATGCGCGTAAAGGCGTCGTTGACACGCAGAATTTTTCCCGCGCTGTCGGTAAGATATATGCCGTCAAAAGACGATTCGATAATGGCGGCCAGCTCCTCCTTCAGATTTTTCGTAAAATCCAGTTCTTCCGATATCATTTCAAAGTCGGAAATATCCTGAAAGACGGCCACGGCGCCGATGATGTTGTCCTTATGCGCGAGCGGGCTTTTATTCATCACCAGAATCCGGTCTTTAAATTTTATCTTTTGTCCAAAAACGGTTTTGCCGCTTTGCACAACATCGTCAAGATTGGCATCCGGCAATATCCGGGCAAGCGGCCGTCCCCAGACATCGGTCTTTTGCATGCCCAGGATTTTTTCGGCGGCCTGATTGATCAGTCGGACATTCCCGCCGGTATCGATGGTAATGATGCCGTTGTATGCCGAGTTGATAACCGTATCGAGTTCTTCCTTCAGATTGATGATCGAGCTGAAATAAGCCCTCACGGTATCCGAGAGAGTCACCATGCCCACAACCTTTCTATCGGAGATGACAGGGAGGCATGCAACATTGACCGTGATCAGCGTTGATATGTCTTCATCGGGTTCCGTCACAAACGGATCCGTTTTCATGATTTTGCCGATGTTCTGATTGAGGTCGTCGCTTTTGTTGATTTCCCTCAGCGCCAGCGTTTTGGTAACAAGACCCACCATCATATTATCCTCGTCCACAACCGGCACGCCGTCTATTTTGTTATCGATGATAATTTCAATGGCGTCCTTCAGGGTCGCGGTGCTTTTTATGACGATAGGGTAGGGCCGCATAAAATCGCGCACTTTTTCATTCATTTTCATTTTTTTTGTTTCAAGAAGAAGATCGTTTAACTGATCCAGAAAATGGGCTTGTTTAAGGTCATCCATGATTTGTACCTCCGGAAAAAAATATCTTATCGCAATAACTTACATAACTCCTGGCATAAATTGATTCAAAAATAAATCAAAATCTTTAATGATTTATAAATAAATCAAAATAGGTGGTTTTGATACATAGTTGAATCAAGACGGGGTGTATATTTTGATGATTGACACGGCCGTTTTAAGATGAATTCCTTCATCATTTTGATATGATTTTCTTTTATTTCGCCTCCTTTAATATTCTCCTTTGTGGCACAAGTATTGCTTTGTGCATAATAACCAGGATCAACAAAAGACTTGCTTTTGCGATGCTGAATTCAAATAATGAAGGAGAAAAAAGAATATGGAAGTTAAAACAATTGGTGTCGTGGGAGCCGGTAACATGGGAAGGCAGATCGCCCTTGCATGCGCTATCTCAGGATTCAAGGTCTATTGCACCGACAGCGTGGCGCCTGTTTTGAAAAGTGCCGGGGATTTTACCGAAAAATGGCTAAATGACCGCGTTGCCAAAAGAAAACTGCAGGAATCCGAAGCAAAAGAAATTCAAAGCCGTCTTTGTTTTACCGACGATCTAAAAGTTGCGGCGGGCGGCGCCGATCTGATTATTGAAGCCATCATAGAAATTCTGGAAGCAAAAAGAACCCTTTTTAAAGAGCTTGATAAAATATGCCTGCCTCATACTATTCTTGCCACAAACAGTTCTTATATTGTTAGTTCCAAAATAGCCGACGCGACCAAGCGTCCGGATAAAGTGCTCAACATGCACTTCTTCAATCCCGCG
>DATKPG010000045.1:0-9621 GCA_035524255.1 Smithella sp.
ACGGCGGTTGCGCCTTCAAAATTCTTATCCCGAACTACTGATTGTATAAGTAGTAGAGAATGACTAAATTTTAGAATGTTGGTTTAGTGTTTTGTTGGAGTGTTGTGTTGATTGGTTGTGGCGTCTGGATTGTGGGGGTGATTGTGGGGGATGTGGGGGCATCCAGGGGACTGACAGCGGTTGCGCCTTCAAAAAGCCAGCAAAGCACTGGATACAATAGGTATGCATGTTGTATTAAGAAGTTTTGTTTGTTGGGGTTTTGTTGCTGGTAGTGGCGGTCGGGTTGTGGTGGTGATTGTGGGGGATGCGGGGCATACAGGGGACCGACAGCGGTCGCGCCTTCAAAAAGCTAGCTCCGGACTGAATCTTTATCCCTTGAATGATTATCTTATAAGTATAACGTATCGTGTTTGAGGAGGTTTGGTTGCTTGTGTGGGGCGCTGGGTTGTGTTGGTGATTGTGGTAGATGCGGGCAGGTTTAAAGCGTCCCAATTTGGGACAAGTTTACGAGCTGGATCCACTGATTTCATTATATTTTGTATATCTAATCGAAATTTCGCTGCAAAGGCCCTTTGTGGGGCCCTGGATAAAACGGCTTAAATGCGTCATTCAAAAAGCCAGTTTTTCAAAAACAGCTTTTTTGCATGTGTTTGAGCGGTTTTTATGATCGTCGGCGACAATTTTGACACCACCCGGTTTAGTTTTTCGGGTTTTCCCCGGCCCGGCCGGCCCCCGGGTTTAGTATAGTAGCCCTCCACCCCAGAAAATCCGCGTTTCCAGCCTGTTTTCTGGGTTTATTGTTTTGGGTCTACCAGCAGCCGGCGACTGATCCGCATTACCCATTCCCAATTTGGGACAAATATTGATTGGTGATACTTTACACATTCCCAATCTGGGACAAAAGTCTCAAATTTAGAATATCGTCCCAACCTTGCACGAACACTGACCAAAACCCTACCAATCTGAAATTATTTATCAGAATAACTTGACAAATGTAACGCAATCCGTTACGTTTGACCTATGGATTCAGGGTATTATGGGATTTTTTGTCTGGGATCACGGATGATGTCTGTGAGTTTCAGTTACTCGCGGAAGAATTCTTTCCGCCAGGTGATGCTGCGACTGAGAAAGGGGTCAGGCCCACGGCTGCTGAGGGAGGATTTTGTGAGGTATTCTATTTTGAATACGCTCAATAAGCAGAATTCGACGCTTGTTTATGTGGAGTTGTTCAGTACCCGAGAGCCAGATGAGTTCAAATTGATGCTTATTTATTCGATTTTGAGGGAATACGGCATTGGGGTGTATGGAGTGGTAGGCCCCAATGAGGATATTGATTTGGATTATGTGTTAAAGAAGTTTTTGTTCCGAGTTGGTCGTGGCAAGATCAACGAAAACAGGATCAGGGCTTTGGTTTTGGGGTACATTTTTGATGAAAAACAGAATATTATTTTGTCTGACTCGGTTGATGGTCTCCCAAATCCCGGGGGTGAGACACCGGCCGAGTGATTTCGACCAAAGAAAGTTTTGTTTGAGGCACTTTTAACGTATAACGATTGACTTATGGAAATGAAAGCACTGGTTTTGAATGACTACCCGGATAATTTCTACGCGCTGGCTGTAGCGCTAAGGGTGAAGACGATCGAGACGCGCATGCGTGAGTTTAAATACCGCGGCGATCTTGTCATCTGCTGTGGCGGCCAGTCCGCTAGCCCGTTCCAAGGCGAGGCGCTATGCGTCGTGCGACTGACCGATGTGGTCCCCATGGAGGCTCATCATCAGGATAAAGCCTGGGTGCCCGCCTTGCCCGGCCGGATGGCGTATATCCTGAAGGATTGGAGGTGGTTTAGTTACCGGTGGTCGTTTGCCTCCAGGAGGGTCTCAGGGGCGTTCCAGGGCATCTTTACCGTGGAGGTGCCCAAAGATGTCTCCATTGTCTCTTATATGCCTGAGTGGCTTGCAAATGCTCACCTGACCCTTAATGGAAAGGATTATCGCTACACCCCCAGTGGACTTGTCGACATAGACGCAAGACGGCCTTCTTCTTCATTGGATTAAGTAAAAAACTATGGAAAAAGCGTTTTCGGTTTTGATCAACGGGAAAGAATACGACGTCTGGGACATCCCGGGTAAGGTTCATACGAAAGATGAATCTGAATCAACGCACTGGATTTATGATGTGGATGATTTCTCTGTAATAGGAAATCGTGTAGCCCCACCTCTTGATAGCCCAAACTGGATTCCGTTCTCCCGGCACATTAATCGGCTTCAGTGGGACATCCGATTCACAGAGAAGTGTTCAGGTAAGGTCAAATGGGACCGGGTAACTTATTCTAATCGTATCAATGTAGAGATGCGGTGCAACGGCAAACTGGTTTACGAGTTCGATGCCAACGGCGGCGCAATCGGTTTGTCTTACGCTATGGCTAAAGCGCAAACCCTGATGGCCGAAATACCCGAACATCCTTTCGATTTCTTCAACCCTCAAAAGGAAGATGGCCGGAAAATATGGTGGTTCGGATTGCCGGCAACCGTCAAGATCGGACAGACAAGGCCCTGGGAAATCAAAATCGTCCCCGATTTGACATCCATGAGCGAGGATGATTGGTGGACTTCTTATTGTGCTCGTGACCCATATCAATTTTCAGCAGATGATGATTTTCAGAGTGAAGATTGTTATCAAGGATTCATAAACTGGGGCGACGCTTTTTCGGATCAACACATTAACTGGTTTAGAAAATGAAAGGAGAAGACAAAATGCTTATTGCCATACAATTGGTGATACTTTGCTTGGTTTCGCTTTGGTGGGTTATATTTGTTTACTCCCATTCTACAAAACAGCAAGACAATATCGCTGACCCTGTAATACCAAAGCTTGACTGCTCTTATCCGGTCGGAACAGTATTGTGGTGGGAAATCCCCGGCACCGATGTGGAAAAACTAGTCAGAGAGTACACCGAAAGGCATCCATCATTCATTGATGAAATCAGGAGCCTTAAGGCGCAATCTCAAAAAATGAACCACACCCGGTCCAACGGATACCAAGAAGTAATAATCGTTACTCCCAAGTACAAGGTCATGATGACTTTCGATCAGCTTGAATCACTAATAAAACCATAACCAATAACAAAATGCCATTCTACAAAATTATCCCCTACACAGTATTCCCCAGCAAGGACAAAACAATCTCGGTTAAAAACGATGATGTCTATGGAGGAGCGCACAGGTACATGATTCAAAACTCGCTTGGATTTAAAGATGGACAAGCTCAATACGCTGGATCAATGCAAACCATTCAGTTTGTTCAGAAAAACGATTACGGATCTATGATTCCCGGCGTTCAATCCGAACAGCTCGCATACGTTCTGCTTGATCGCTGCGAGAAACTGAATGCGCGGTTCCCGTCTCCTCAGAACGAGAAAATGATAGTTGGGCTCAAGATGTTTATCCAGGCTTGCGAAGAGCGCGTTCAGGACCGCATCAATCGCGGCGTGATGGGTGATCTGAAAAAGTAATCTGCGCATTCAAAATCTGTAAACCATGAAAATCCCAATCCCAGAAGGCTACCAAGTGGAAAGTTTCGATACCAAGGAAATCACCTTGAGAGCGCTCGACATGATTGATAAAATAAAGTTTGTTACTGACGCTAAGGATTATCTAGGTCCTGACGACCCAGAGGTAAAAGCGCTTAATGCTTTAATTGGTAACGAACAGATTACAGCGGATCACCATCTTTTCAACTACCAGATAGCTGTCATTCTTGTTCGTGCTATCAACCAAAAACGTGAGCCTAATCGGGATGATGAGAATGAATGTAGATATACAATAAGAGTAAGTGGAAAGGGGCATCTTTATACTTCAGAGGTTAATTGGTGTATTAGCTCAGATCGTTTGGTAGTTTTTAGCCGATCTCATGCTGAGTATTTGCTGAAACAATTCCCTAATGTGTTTCGAAATTTTATGCTGATCAAAAAATAGGATTTTGAAAGCGCAAACGAAATGAGCCACTGGGAAAAAATAGGAAAGTCTGATGAATGGTATACGCCAAAGTATATTTTTGATGCATTGAATTGTGAATTTGATATGGATGTGGCGGCTCCATTAGACAGAACTTATTGTCATGTGCCGGCAAAGGAATTCATAACTGAGGATGCGCTTTCAAAAGAATGGACGGGATTTGTTTGGATGAATCCGCCGTTTGGAGGCCGAAATGGCATTATACCCTGGTTGAAGAAAATGGTAAATCACAACAACGGAATAGCTCTTACTCCTGATAGGACAAGTTCGAAATGGTGGCAATATGCGGCTCAAAACAGTAATTGTATATTATTCGTTGACCGAAAAATAAAATTCATCAAACCAGACGGATCCTTGGGTCGCCAACCAAGTACAGGGACTTGTCTTTTTGCTTATGGAAATAAAGCAGAAAGAATTTTAGTGAAGGCTCAATATTATAACGGACTTGGTAAATTACTTTGGGTATAATAATTCAATCAAACCAAATGACAAACACAGACGACGACGCAATCCGGAGGTTTATGGGTTGGAAAAGATTGGGCACTGGACCGGAAGCTAATCTTTATAATTATGGGGCATCCTGGAACGACTTGATGCTTGTGGTTCAAAAGATTGACAGCCTAATGCCGCCGATTAATCTTATTGACGATGAGGGATCGAGTGTAGCCAGGCATTATATTGAAGTGACCTTACTTCCAATTTGCACCCCCCTTTCAGAGGTCCGCCAAAAAGTAGTTGAGTTTGTGAGGTGGTATGAGCAACAAGAAAGTCAAAGATTATGAAAACAGGAATAGAATTAATCACCAAAGAAAGGCTTCGTCAGATTAAAAAGGAAAAATGGTCTTCCAAACACGACGATAAACATAAAAAACAGGAGCTTGCCAGGGCGGCTGTTGCTTATGCTTTACCTCCAGAGTTGCGTCAATTGATGAAGAATGGCAGACCTACTATATTTCCTTGGTCAGTCAAGTGGTGGAAACTAAGGCTTATCATAAATTTTAAGACCCATACTTTGCAAGAGGATCGTATTAATTCTCTTGTTAAAGCTGGAGCATTGATTGCCGCAGAAATTGACAGAATTATTAGACTTGAATCACATGGACAATAACGAAAAGTGGGAGGTTTGCATTGTCATCAATCCTCCATCAGCATGGAGGTTCAAGGGTAATCTTTATTGCTTAAAAAAGGGGGCTGCGACATTATCGTTTGATGAGAAACATCGAGCAGACAAGGAATATGCCCAGCAAATTGCCGACAAACTTAATTCGTAACTAAAATATGGAATTAAATAAAATATATCATGGTGATTGTTTGGAACTAATGAAACATATTCCAGAAGGTTGTATAGACATGATATTGTGTGATTTGCCTTATGGCGTGACAAAAAATAAATGGGATTGTGCTATTGATATTTCTGATCTTTGGTGTCAATATAAAAGAATAATTAAATCTAATGGGTGCATTGTTTTAACAGGACAAGATAAATTTTCTGCCAAGCTTATGATGTCAAATGAAAAGATGCATAGATATAACTTGGTATGGCAAAAGACACATGCTACTGGATATTTAAATGCAAAAAAAATGCCTCTTCGCAATCACGAAGATATTTTGATTTTTTATAAAAATCTTCCCACATATAACCCTCAAAAAACAACTGGACATAAAAGAAAAAAAAGTACAGCCAATCACAAGAGGAACAGTAAAAAAACTACTAATTATGGTAATCATGAATTAACTACTTATGACAGTACTGAAAGATTTCCTAAAAGTGTTTTAACATTTGCTACAGATAAACAAAAATCATCTATTCATCCAACCCAAAAACCCGTTGCTTTATTTGAATACTTAATAAAGACATATACTAATCCTGGTGATATTGTTTTGGATAACTGCGTAGGAAGTGGTACAACGGCTATTGCGTGCTTAAGAACTAATAGAAATTATGTGTGTATAGAAAAGGAAAAAAGATATTATGAATTAATTCTTAAAAGAATTGAAAATGAAAACAAAAATCGAAATTCCCAACGGCCACGAGATTGAAAACGTGGACTACAAGACCGGAGAAGTGACATTTAAGGAAGTCCTGGATGTTACGGAGCGGATCAAAAGCATCGACGATATCCTTGCTACTGCCAGAGAAAAGGAAGAATTTAAAAAGTTTTATAATAGTTGGCTTAGTTTTCCAGGTCATTTATGTGACCAATATTTTTTAGAACTGGTCATCGAAGCTCTTAACGAAGGATGGGTGGCCGATCCTAATAATGAGAATCAAGAAAAATTTTATCCAACGTTTGTAAATTATGGTATCGAAGGTTTTAGGTTTAGTGGCTGTCATAAGTGTACACTAATTATTTATAATGATCTGCGCCTTGCTTTAAAATCTCAAAAGTTGGCAAGCTACATCGTGAGCGTTCCAGAGTTTTTTGAATTGTATAGAAGTGTAATGCTGAAAAACAAAAAATGAAAACAACAACCGAACTATTGAAGGAGCAACTGACGGACTTTAAGGACGCCTGCAAGATTGAAGGTTTAAATCCAAGAGCGGTTATACCTGGTTTTTATTTTTTCCCTGAAAATGATCGTCAGGCCATGCGAAAACTATCGGAACTTGTCATAATAATTCGGACAGCGAACCGAATTGCCAATGGCGGGAAAGAGTGGATACCGGATTATGATGATAGCAACGAGAAGTTAGAGCCTCGGTTTAGAATGTTTGGCAAGGGTGGTTCCTCCGGCTTTCCGTTCGGCGGCTGCGCTTACTGGGCTTCGGCTTCGGCTGTCGGCTCTCGCCTTTGCTTTATCAATGATGAAGTAGGTAATTACGTCGTTGAAACCTTTCTGGATCACTACAGGGCGTTTTTTGTGAAATCTTAATCAAATCAAATGGAGCGAATAATAAAATTTAGGGCATGGGATTGCATTGAAAAGAAAATGATTACAAACATTAGCCTCATAAGTTTGGCATTTTGTGGGGAATGTTTTAAAATCATGCAATTCGCAGGCTTTAAAGACAAGAACGGAAAAGATGTTTATGAGGGTGATATTGTAGTTGCTTGGTCACAGGGAACAAAGGGCACATTTCAAATTTGGTGGAGACAAGAAGGTAATCCTTGTTGGATATTATATCCAGCTTGGCAAGGGGGACAAATGTGGTCTATAAGTTGCGGCGAACACAGCATAGGCAAAAAATTCCTCAATGCCGACGGCACAGTTTACGAAAGCGACAAGGAAGGATATTATGATGACGGGTTGGAGGTTATTGGTAACATCTACGAAAACGAAAATCAAGACTTGATTGTAAAATAACAAACCAAAGAATAATGTGGATAATCCCTTCAAATCACCCGCTAAACACTTTGAAGGCGCAAACTAAAATCATATGGAAAATAAAAAACCTATAGTCACAACTTTATGCGGTTCCCGCAGATTTTCAAAAGCTTTCATAGACGCAGACTACCACTTAACTCTCGCTGGTCATATTGTGCTCTCAATAGGAAATGCTGAAAATGAACTCACGGAGGAAAGCAAGTTGAATGATTTAGAAAAAAGGAAACTCAAGGCTTTCCTTGATGTGTTGCATTTTCGGAAAATTGATTTATCCGACGAGATTTTTGTCCTCAATGTTGATGGTTATATCGGAGAGTCAACCGAGCGAGAAATAGAATACGCTAAAAGCACTGGCAAAAAGGTCAGATATTTGGTAATGGGAAAATCGCAGCCGCAGGCAGATAGAAATATGGACTCGGTTTACTTCCCGGTAAACCAAAAATTATGAATCAGATTTTAAAGGCGCAAAGAAATAACGGTTTGAATACTAACGGCGGAGTCAAAAAGCAATGGTTGAAATCCAAGAGGATATGACGTAACACGAATTGCTGCTGTAGTGGTAAAGTCTTAACGATGCGGAGACAACGCAAAGGCCGTTATTTATAAACCAAACAAAATGAGCAAAATAGTTATCGGAACAAAGGGCGAAGGATTTGATCTTGACACCTTGCTATCTACCAGATTGCTACTTTACGCAAATTCCGGAGGAGGTAAAAGTTATTTGATTAGAAAACTGGTTGAGGAATCTTTCAACAAAGTTCCTATTTTAATCATCGATCCCGAAGGAGAATTTGCCACACTTCGTGAAAAATATCCATTTGTTTTAGTTGGATCCAATGGTGAAACTCCAGCCGATTACAGGTCGGCAGAACTTCTTGTTAATAAATTGCTTGAACTTCACGCTTCTGCAATTATTGATATTTACGAGTTGCGGCCGGATGAAAGACATCGATATGTTGCTGCGTTTTTGAGCGCACTTATTGAGGCGCCCAAGAAATTATGGCAATCTGTTTTGATTATTGTGGATGAGGCTCATTTGTTTGCGCCTGAGAAAGGTCAGGGTGAAAGCGCAGCCCTAACCCCCATGACTGACTTGGCTACCCGTGGAAGAAAAAGAGGTTACTGCGCAGTCATGGCCACACAGAGACTTTCGAAGTTATCAAAAAATGTTTCTGCCGAACTTCAAAATGTTATGATTGGGTCTACTTTTCTTGATATAGATCGCGAGCGAGCTGTTGATGCGCTGGGTATCAGTCGGGCAGATAAGTCGGAATTCATGCATGAGTTGAAGATGATGGAGCCGGGTACTTTTATTGCACTCGGCCGAGCCATATCAAAAGACAGATTGAAGTTGAAGGTGGCTGAGGTTAAAACCTCTCACCCAAAGTCAGGGCAGCGTGTTAATGTGAATAACATTCCAACACCAGACAAAATCCGCGCTTTACTACCGCAATTATCAGACCTTCCACAAGAGGCTGCCGCAAAAGCCAAGACTGTTGACGATCTGAAAGCGGAGATAGTTCATCTGAAGAAAGAGTTAGCCAAACAGTCAACGTTGCAAAAAGTAGTAGAGAAACCAATTATCTCAGATGATCAAGTAAAGAAATTTGAGAAAGTTGCAACTGAATTAAATGGTGGATTTGAATCTTTATCGTACAGTATTACACATCTAAGGTCAGAAATTTCTGGATTGATGTTGGCTGTAAAAAAGACAGGTAGTCAAACTGTGTTGCCACCTAAATCAGCAATTGCCCCAAAGACAATTCCAATCATTGCATCTATCTCACCGACTTCTAATTTTTCACTAGGTAAAGCAGAGCGAAAAATATTGACCGCTCTTGCACAATATCCCGCTGGACGAACCAAGGTTCAAATTGCTTTGCTATCTGGTTATGCTCATTCTGGTGGTTCATTTAATAATGCCTTGAGTTCTTGCCGCACGAAAGGATTAATGGTTCAAAATGGGGATTGTTATACAATCACCGAGCAAGGTCTTGCTGAATTGGGTCATTTCACTCCTTTACCTGAAGGACATGAGCTGCTTCAGTATTGGATTGGTCAAGTTGGTAAAGCTGAGCGGTTGATCATAGAAACACTTGCCAAATCAGGTGAAATGACCAAGAAAGATATTGGAGAAGCAACGGGGTATGAGCCAAGTGGTGGCAGTTTCAATAACGCATTAAGCAGATTGCGTACATTGGAACTCATAAAGGGTAGGGATATGATCTCGCTTTCTGAGGACTTGAGGTAAAAAATTATTAATTTTAATCATGGAAAATT
>DATKPG010000046.1:0-16219 GCA_035524255.1 Smithella sp.
CAAAACTTTGACAAAAAGACGCCGAATATGGTTTACTTCGGTTCACTGGCGCAGAAACAGGCTGCGGCATGAACTTTAACCCTGAGCAGTTTTACACTTATAAATCCCTGTGCTCTGTCCGAAGAACCCAGACCACCTCAAAGTTCATTAGAAATCTCATCAATAAGCTGATGAATCTGTGAAACATTATCACAATCTAATGAATTGATCGTTTTAAGTGGTCCTCCAAGAACGCTTGGATCTGCACCACATGCCAATATGGGGAACATCTTCTTCTTAGTACCCCAACGAGCCCCTAATTCAAAAAGAACATACGCTGATTTGATACTATATGGTGTAATTATACCTATGAGTATTTTTGCCTCATGAACTTCTTTCCGAAGTTGTTCATCTGTATTAGCACCAACTGATAGTCTATAACCATCAACGCTTGAACATCTGATTCTTTTCGCAGACATGTTAAGAGATGCACGCAATAATTCAATCAACTTTTCTACGAATCTCAGATCTGAACTACTGTGACTTATAAAAATATCTAACTCTGAGACTTTTAAATCGTTCTGGTTGATACTATTTTTATCTGTCGATGGATTTTCTTTTTCTTCTTCTATCATATCCGTGCCATTTGCGGTGATTTTGTAAAAGGCTAACTTCAATTCGTCTTCCTTGTTTGGAGCATGTGGCATTCTTGATGGCTTTCTTTCTATCAGATATTTTTCTTCAAGATAGTCAAGTTGTGCCTTAAATTCAATGGCGGTTAAATCAGATCCAATCCGATTAAACAAATCAAATCCATTAATCCCTACGCCATGAATATCTTGAACCTTTTCTTTACCAATATTTACATTTGAAAGGAACTTGAGAATATTCATACGAGTTGATTTTGAGTTTGTCATAAATTATAACACTTTTATCATAGGGTAGAATAGCTGACCTAACGTGCAGATCATCTGTGGCTATAAGCCGTCCGGTGGATTAGATTGTTCGGCTATTTCATGAACGACGGCGCCCCCTCTTCGGACGGAGGCCATCCGGCACTCGTTTCTCCTTAAGCAGCCTTTTGAAAAGGCGAATGGCAGCTCTTTCGACAAGTCTGGGGATCTTGGTTAGGTACTGGGAACGCCATTCGTATTCGCTGTCGTTCTCGACAAGTTCGCGTAGCAGACTGCGACAGTCTTCAATGAGACTCTCGTCGAAAACAATGCCCTGCAAGGGAAGCAGCATCGGACAACTGTAGTAACGCTTTATCCAGACTGCGTCGCAGAGCATCTTGCTGCTTTCGTCTTCTTCACTGTCCCACTCCTCCCACCCTTGATATCGAACCGTCATGCTGCCAAGTTGGGCGACCAACGCTTCGGGCAACTTAACCGGTTCCTCAATTGTAAGGCTCATATTTTACAACCTTTCCGTTATGTGGATTGTCTTCGCCGCTGCCGAACAGTGTTTATATGGATCTATGTTAATATTACAAACGCCGACACCGATGACAGCATAACAACCCACATCAAAAAAATGTAATTTCAAATCTAATAACTTAATATTAAACAATAATCAATCTATTTTCTATTTATTCATTTAGGATATTATATGGTTCGGCATAACTACACTACTCATTAACTAGGGATTATCTATCGCAGTTATATTGCAGATGACTATTTAGAGTCTTATATTTTTATCGAGGTGAACATTTTGCGGATAATATGAAGCCATCGATTGTCTTCACGCTCATTATAAGGTAAAATTCTAATTATTGTATTTTATAATTGTATCATTTTCATTTTCAAACTGGAATACTCATCCATTCCACGGTTATTACCTAACCTTTAATCTCCTGAATCCTCAGAAATCCATGAAGAAACCTATACAAAGCATATTAAAAGTAAAGCTTCCCGTTCACAATGCGGGGTCAGGTCTTGAAATGTAAGTATTTGGGTAATGACAAAAGAAAGACAGATTGCCGGGGCAGCCGGGGAGCTTCGCAGTGACTTGCTGCTTCGATTTAAATGATTATTTCTCCTGTAATTTTCAATAATCTATTCTAAAAATTATTTCAACAGATCAACATTTTATTTCAATAAGTATTTCCCGCCGCTTTGAAAGCGGATAAGGCAATATTTACAATTTATTGCCATGCCGCGTCCGTGTAGTTAAAAAATATTCTTGACAGATAGAAAAATATAAACTATATAGTTAATAAACATCTTAACTTCTTAACTATTAGTTAAGAAGGATGATGCTTTTAGACTATGAAAAGGCCAATGTAGTCCGGCCGGAAAAGGAGAGGAAATGGACAGTATTTTTAAGCTTCAGGCTGATATCTGTAAAATATTTTCCAATGACAAGCGTTTGGAGATTATCAATTTGCTCAAAGCCGGGGAAATGTCCAATCAGGAAATTATGCAGGAGACGGGTTTGAGCAAAGTAAATGTGTCGCAGCATATAAATATTCTCAAATCAAAAGGGGTGATTGTATCCCGGCGGGAAGGCCAGCAGTTATTTTACTCAATTTCCAATCCAAAAATAATTCAGGCATGCAATCTGATGAGAGAAGTGCTTGTGGAACAGCATCTAGCCAGAGAAAAGGCGGTATACAGGATGGTTAAAGAATCCAACAATAAATCCCTGACACGCAAGACCGCAGCGAAACGGTAACAAAATAAAAAACCGGTTATTTACCGGCAGGGATGTTCCGGATTCTATTTTAAAAATTGGCGGCCCCAAAAGTATAAAAATAAGGGCCGATAAACGGAAAAATAAATAGTGAAATAATAAAGGGGGGTCTTATGAAAAGAATTATTGCTTTTTGTTTAGCGAGCACGGTTGCCCTGATGTTAATGGCGGGTAACGCTTTCGCGACCAACGGCATGCGGATGATCGGCTTCGGTCCGGTGCAGGATTCCATGG
Source organism: Smithella sp. (assembly GCA_035524255.1). Taxonomy (GTDB): domain Bacteria; phylum Desulfobacterota; class Syntrophia; order Syntrophales; family Smithellaceae; genus Smithella. The sequence goes on from DATKPG010000046.1 coordinate 2,905, forward strand.
GCGGCGCCAGTGTGGGAGTTCCTTTGGACGCGGCTTCGGTTTTGACAAATCCGGCGGGAATGAGTTTTTTAACGGGAAGGATTGATTTCGGCGCGTCATATTTCAAACCTTCGGTTTCATATACGGCAACCGGCACTACCGGTTCCGGGGCGATTATGAATGACGGCGCCAAAATAGAATCCGACCGCGGCGCCTCACCGGTTCCGGCTTTTGGATTGATCGTTCCGCTATCGGACAGGTTCAGATTCGGCATAGGCGCTTATGGTGTTGCCGGCATGGGTGTGGATTATAAGAGCAATCTTTACGGCGGTGTCACTTATACATCCTATTCACAGATGCGCTTCGCGCCGGGTTTTTCTTACAAGATCAACGATAAGATATCCTTAGGAGCAGTTATTAACGTGATGTATGCCACGATGGAGTTTAACGCGGCCAGCGGCTTCGGTCAAGAGCCTCATATGGGGGCATCCTCTTTCGGCTATGGCGCGACACTCGGAATGATGGTGAAACCTGTCGATTTTCTTCAGATAGGATTGGCTTACGAAACAAAAAGCACTTTTCAGGATTTCGCTTTCAACACATCAGCCGGTGTGGATAAAATAGAATTTGATCAGCCGCAGACAGCCACGCTGGGGTTCGGCTTAAAGCCCATTAAAGACCTTTTAATCGGTTTTGATGTTGAATGGATAAGATGGTCGGAAACCAACGGACAAAACCTGCCCAAATATACAGAAAACGCGAGCGGGGCCATGCCCTGGAATCTCGATTGGTCTGATCAGTGGGTCTACAAAATCGGAGTTCAGTATCAGGTGCATCCCATGGTCGTGCTGCGGGCGGGGTACAACTACGGAAAAATGCCGCTTGACAGCGGAAGGGCTTTCGAAAATATCGCGTTCCCCGCTGTTTCGGAGCAGCACTTTACAGCAGGTCTCGGACTCAATATCACCAAAAATCTGACGCTAAATCTTGGCGGCATGTATTCGCCGACAGTAAAACTCAGCGGTTCCAACGCGGCATATCCGCCCACGGGCCAGGCTATCGCCAATTATGAGACGGAAATGTCTCAATACGCAATCGATATGGGACTCGCGTATACTTTTTAACCTTTGGTAATTAACGCGGCATCCTTTGCTGCCGCCTGAAACTAAAAAAAGAGGATCATCCAATGGACGGATCGCAAAAAGAATTTTTAGAAAAGAGATTTGGCAATCGCGTCAATTTTAACGCGATGGAACGTGTATTATACAGCCATGATATCGCGGCAATACCGTCCCTGATTTCGCCGCTGATCGGTAAAACAGTGCCCGACGCCGTTGTTCAGCCGCAAAGTGAAGAAGAACTTATTGATCTCGTCAACTGGGCGCGGCTAAACAACATCGCGCTCACACCCAGAGCGAAGGCGTCTTCGGGTTACGGCGGTGTTTTGCCGGTTAAGAAGGGGATCGTTGTTGATTTCTTTCGCATGAACCGAATTCTGTCCATAGATCATCAGCATCAGACGGTAACATGCCAGGCCGGTGTCGTCTGGGAGAAGGTTGACGCGGCTCTAGCCAAAGAGGGCCTCACCGTCAATCTTTATCCATCCAGTTATCCGGGTTCTACGGTGGGCGGATGGCTGGCTCAAGGCGGCGCGGGCTTTGGCTCTTATCAATACGGCTGGTTTCGGGATAATGTCATCTCCGCCCGTGTGCTTCTGCCGGATGGTTCCGTTCGCGCGTTTAGCGGTCCTGATATGGATTTAATCGCGGACGCGGAAGGAACGACCGGTTTTATCCTCGATTTAACCATGAAAGTTCAGCCCAAAGACGAGCTTGAGATTATCGCCATCGGGTGTCCGGACGCCAATGACCTTCAAAGGATCGTTGAAGACATCGTTGGGGCCGATCTGCCCCTGTGGTCCCTGGTATTTATCAATCCACGCATGGCGGAAATGAAGAACCGTTCGCCATTGATGGAGCACAACGGACATCCGGCGGAAGAAAGAGTTCTGCTGCCGGCTTCTTACGTTGCCACGCTGGCTTTTCACAAGAAAGACAAGCCGTTGATTATGCAAACGCTTGCGGTGACCCTGCGCCGCTGCCAGGGAGAAATTTTAAGCGACCGCATTGCCGAACATGAGTGGAAAAACCGTTTTAAGATCATGGTCGTAAAACGGCTGGGACCCAGCCTTGTTCCGGCTGAAGTGGTTATACCTTTGTCCAATTTAGGCCGTTTCATGGCCGAAATTGAAAACAAAATAAATCAGCCGATTGTTAAGGAAGGAACGGTTATCCGCAAGGGAAAGGACGGGAAACCGGAAGTCGTCATTTTAGGGTTTATTCCGGCCGATCAGCGCAAGTTCAGCTATAATTTAGTGTTTAGCCTTTCCTTATCCGTCATGAAAATCGCCGAGCGACTCGGCGGCCGCGCCTATTCCACAGGTTTGTATTTCAAATCAAAAGCCAAAAAAGTGCTGGGCAAAGACCGCCTGGACAAATTGAAAGCTTTTAAAAATCAGATAGACGCCAGGGGCATATTCAATCCCGGAAAAGTAACGGGATACAGCATCATGGACAGCGCCGTCAGCATCGGCGCCGTTATGGAACCGCTTATCAGACCTTTCGGCAATTATGTCATTACGCGTATCGGCGAACAAAAGAGTTATCCGTCAAGCGATATTCCCGCGGACGTTGTCTGGTATGCCTATAGCTGTTCGCAGTGCGGTTATTGCGTCGAAGAATGCGATCAGTTTTACGGCCGCGGATGGGAAAGCCAGAGTCCCCGCGGCAAGTGGTACTGGTTAAGGGAATATCTGGAGGGAAGGGCGAAATGGGATCAGGCTCAAATCGATACCTTTTTGGTCTGCACAACCTGCGAGCTCTGCAATCATCGCTGTTCGGCGGCGCTGCCCATAGAACCTTCGTGGATGAAGCTTCGGGGCAAGCTGATTAATCAGGAAAAGCGGATGACATTTCCGCCTTTTGAAATGATGGCCGAAGCGCTTCGCGCCGAAGGCAATATCTGGGCAGGTTACCGCAAAAACAGGGCCGAATGGTTTCCGGAAGATTTAAAAGAGAAACACGGACCCGGCCATCAGGCGAAAGCGGTTTATTTTGCCGGCTGCACGGCAAGCTATGTCGAGCATGATATCGCTCAGGCCACTGTGCGCCTGCTCGATCGCGCGGGTGTTGATTTTACCTATGCCGGAAATCCCGAGAACTGCTGCGGCACGCCCATGCTTGTGGCCGGTAAATGGGATCTCTTTGCCGACGTCATGCGGAAAAATATTGAAGTGATCAAGCATACCGGCGCTGACACGGTCATTTCCTCCTGCCCGGCCTGCGATATGATGTGGCGCAATGTTTATCCCGAATGGGCGAAAAAGCTTGGCATCGATTACCCCATTCAAGCGAAACATTATTCCGAAGTGATCGCCGAAAAAATAAATTCCGGCGAATTCAAATTTCCGGCCAATAACATGCAGCCGGTAAAAGTCACCTGGCACGACTCCTGCCATATCGGACGGGCCTCCGGTGTTTACGAACCGCCGCGCGACATGATCAAGGCGATTCCCAATGTCGATTTTGTGGAAATGGAACATAATCGGGAAAAAGGTCATTGCTGCGGCAGTGTGCTCACGCTGATTAAAGACCCGCCGATTGCCGCCGACATCGGCAAAACAAGGCTCGATGACGCGATTGAAAACGGAGCGCAAAAAGTGCTGGCGCTTTGTCCCTGCTGTCAGGTTCAATTGCGCATCACGGCCAAAAAGAAAAATCTGCCGCTTGAGGTTGTCGATCTGGCGCACTTTGCCGGTAATGCCCTGGGTTATGAATTCCCCGATCCCAATCCGGACGTGCACAAGCAATGGGGCGTCTTCGATGCCTTCATTTCGCTTATGACACCGAGGGGATTTGCCGATCTCATGGGCACCATGTGGCCGGAACTGATTGACGCCATGCCTTTCGGCATGGGGCCGATGATGAGAGTCATGGGAAAAATACCCGGCGCGCTGACCCTGATGAAACCAATGTTCCCCGTTTTGTTTCCGAAACTGTTGCCGATGATGATGCCGAAAGTCATGCCGGTTATGCTTAAGCGCGTCGCCAAGCAGATACAAATGCCCGACTACATGCTCGAACAGATGCCGGAGCTGATGCCCAAGGTAATGGACAGCCTGATGCCGCACATGATCGGTGACGTCGTTCCCCTGGTCACTCAGCCCATGATTGATTACTTGAGAGGTAAAACTTAATTAACATGCCTTCTCCAAAGCTTTGTGAAACAAAAAACAAAGCTTATCCCCAGAAGAGGTTTCCCGCCCCAAATACGGGAAACCTCTTTTCTTGAAAAAAACCTGTTTGAATGAAAAAAAAAGAATATTTTAATCGATATTACCCTTGACAAGTTATGAGCATATGCTTATAATACATTCAAAGGAGCAATGGAGAAAATGACCAGACCTAAATGTTACCGTAACGTTTGCGGAATGCCCGATAAAAACTATTTCAAGCCGCGGGGCATTCCCACAGTTGATTTGGAAGAAGTGGTGTTGAATCTTGATGAATTTGAAGCCATTCGCCTGGCCGACTTCGAACAGCTTTATCAGGAAGACGCCGCCCTCAGGATGAATGTATCCCGCCAGACATTCGGCAGAATCATCAATGAGGCACACAAAAAAATTGCCGATGTATTGATAAATGCCAAGGCGCTGAAAATTGAAGGGGGAAAAGTTAATTTGGAAGAAGCTAAACCCTGCCGCAGGGCGGGAAAAGGCATGAGAAACAAGAATAACTAATATTTTAAAGGAGAATCACATGAAAATCGCGTTACCGTCTTACAACAATCAGATCGATGAACATTTCGGACACTGTGAGTATTTTACGGTGTTTACAATCGATGAACAGAAAAAAATATCAGCCGAAGAAAAGGTCGCGTCACCGGCAGGATGCGGCTGCAAATCGAATATCGCGCAGGTGCTTGCCGAAAAAGGCGTCAAATTAATGCTGGCCGGGAGCATGGGGCAGGGCGCTGTTAATGTTTTGAATAACCACGGCATAGATGTTCTGAGAGGCTGTTCGGGTGAAGTGAAGAAAGTCGCGGAAAGCTGGCTTAAGGGCAACCTCAATGATTCCGGCATTTCCTGCAGTCAGCACGCGCACGCCTGTCATGAAGGCTAATGCCGGGAGCAGATAAATTTGTAATTTAATTTTAAAACTATGAAAGGAGGATATCATGACAAGAAAAAGAATCGTAATTATCGGCGGCTCCGCTGCCGGCCCCAAGGCCGCGGCTAAAGCGCGGCGAATTGATAACAACGCCGAAGTCGTTATCCTTCAAAAGGATGCTGACCTTTCCATGGCGTCCTGCGGTTATCCCTATTATATCGGAGGGTGTTTCGACGACCGCAATCAGCTTTTATGCACGCCGGCGGGCATTGTGCGAAGTCCGGCGTTTTACCTCAATGCCAAGAATATCGAGGCAAAGGTAAACACGAAAGTAACAGCCATCGACCGCAAGAACCGCTCCGTTGCTTTTGAAAATATTGTTACCGGCGAAACCGGCACAATGCCTTACGATAAACTGATCATCGCCACCGGTTCCAATCCGCAGATGCCGCCGGTGCCCGGTCTGGAACTCAAAGGCATAACCGCGCTGAAATCCATAGAGGACAGTGATTTTTTGCGCAAGGTCCGGGATGAAAAAAAGATCAAGAAAGCGGTTGTAGTCGGCGGCGGGCTCATCGGCATTGAAACGTGTGAAGCCCTTCAACTGGCAGGCATTGAGATCACGGTCGTTGAACTTCTGCCGCAGTTGCTTACCTTTCTGGATTGGGAACTGGCAAAACTCGTGGAGAATCATGTCCGCAGCAAGGGGGCCAATGTTATCACCGGAAACGGCATATCGGCGTTCCTCGGGGAAAACGGCAAACTGACGGCGGTCAAACTGCAAAACGGCACGGAACTACCCTGCGAACTGGCCGTAGTGGCTGTGGGCGTTATTCCCAACGTAAAACTGGCAAAGGAAGCGGGACTCAAAATCGGGGAACTCGGCGGCATTGACGTAAACGAATACATGCAGACCTCCGACCCGGATATTTACGCCGTGGGCGACTGCGTTGAAAACGTCAATCTTATTACCGGCAAAAAAGTGCTCGCGCCGTATGGCGATTTAGCCAATCTTCAGGGACGCGTGGCGGGAGAGAATGCCGCTTCTGAAAACTGCGTGAAATTTCCCGGAACGATTCTAACCGGAATCTGCAAGGTTTTTGATTATGCCGCGGGTTCCACCGGACTTTCGGAAAAAGCGGCAAGGAAAAACGGCTATAACGACATCGTTACCGTTATTAATTCCAGTCCCGACAAGCCCGGATACATGGAAGGCAAGCTGTTGGTTACCAAGCTTGTGGCCGACAGGAAAACAGGCAGGATTCTCGGCGCGCAGTGTGTTGGTCCGGGTAATGTCGGCAAGCAGATCGCCCAGTGGGCTATCGCCATTCAGGGAAAATTGACGGTGGAAGACCTGATCAACGCGGATCTGCCCTACGCTCCGCCGTTCTCTTTGCCCATCGATCACTTCATTGCCACGGCGCATATCATGCAAAATAAAATGAAAGGCAGGATGAAGGGTATCAGCTGTCAGGAAGTCCACGATAAACTGCAGGCGGGAGAAAAACCTTTCATGCTCGATGTGCGCGGGCCCGATGAATTCGAGCAGATGCGTCTCGGCATCGGAGAGACTCTCATTCCACTTGGCGCATTGCGCAAGCGGATGAAAGAAGCGCCCGAAGACAAAAACAGGGAAATCATCTGCTACTGCAAGATTTCACTGCGCGGCTACGAGGCGGCTGTTGTGCTGGAAGGCAGCGGCTGGAAAAACGTGAAAGTCATGGAAGGCGGCGTCGCGGCATGGCCGTATCCAAGGGAAAAATAGCAAACCAGTGAAAATCTGTTGATCAATAAGGGGATTGAATAATCACTATTCAGTCCCCTTATTTGCTTTCATCAGTGATTAGAAACACCCGGTAGATTTATTTCTTCAAAGATGAGGGTGCATCATGTAAAAATTTGAACCCGACGATTTCCCGCCCCAAATACGGGAAACCTCTTTCCCTTTTATTCTACGACAGTGTTATAAGGCGAGTACCCGTTATAATATTTCAGTTCGCAATTTTCCTTTTCAGGGCATGGGCGGCTGTATGGATAATATCCCACACAGCGCCGAACGTCGGAGCGTAAGCCAGATCGATATATCCTATTTCATCAAGGGTCAATCCCGTCCAGAGAGCAATGGACAGGGTATTTATTCTTCCTACCGCGCCCGCGAAACCGACTGCCTGAGCCCCGAGGAGTTTGCCCGACGATTTGTCGGCTGTCAGCATCAGGCCTATCTTTTTTTTGCCAAGCGATGGCGATATTGCGCTGCCCCATGTAACATGACTGACCGGCGCGTAACCCGCATCCAGCGCCTCTTCCTCCGAAATCCCGGCGGCCGCGCATTCAAGATTAAAAATCCGAAACGATTGAGCTCTGACAATGCCGTTGAAAATGAGCGGTTTGCCGCCAATGTTGCGTCCTGCCACCCGGCCCTGTTTATTGGCTATATCGCCCAGAGGAACGTTGACCCAGCGGCGGCTGACGCGGTTCCACGATTCGCAGCAGTCGCCCGCGGCGTAAACATTTTCCATGGACGCGCGCTGGGCAAAGTTAACGGCAATCGCTCCGGTTTTGCCGATGGCAAGACCCGCGGATTGCGCAAGCTCCACATTCGGCCTGACGCCGATTGCCAGAAGCACCATATCGCCTTCCCACGTTCCCTGATCGGTTGTCACCTTCAAAAGCGACGTCTGGCCTTTTTCGATGGATTTCGCCTGGGCATTACTGATGAACTCCACATGGTTGGATTGAAGTTCCTCAAGCATCAAAGACGCGAGCTGCGCGTCCCAGCGGTTTGCGGGCAGGGGGTCCTTGTTGATGATCGTTGTGGCTATGCCCATTTCGTGAAGGGCATCGGTCATTTCCATTCCAATCACGCCCCCGCCGATAATGATAACCCGCTTCGCGTTGCTATTGCGGAGCCATGTTTTTATCGCGACGGCGTCCTCCAGATTTCTCAGGGAAAAAACGCCGGGAAGGTCTTTTCCGGCGATGGGAGCGGTAAAAGCGTTGGTGCCCGTAGCGAAAACAAGAAAATCATAAGGGATTTTGTTGCCGTCTTTTGTTTCAACGAAGTTTTCCTTTGAATGGACGTTGACAACTTCCGTGTTCAGACGAACGTCGATGCCGGATTCACGGAATTCTTCCGGCGTACGGGAAACAAGCTTGTTTACGTCTTTGATTCTATCGCCGATAAAATATGGCGTGGGACAGGAGCCAAAGGCGACATACCCTCCTTTTTGCAGCATGATGACGTTTAAGGAAGGATTGGATCTTTTCGCTTCCGCCGCGGTCGATGCACCGCCTGCGCCGCCGCCGATAATAACAAGATTATTCGCCATATAGCCTCCGGAATTAATTTGACCGATGTAAAACCAGCCCTTTTGAAAAAATTAATTACTTCTGCATCTATTGAAAAATCTTTTTATAAATATTCACCACTTTAGCTAAAATTAATAATCGGGAAGGCCTCTGTCAACCCTGCCGGATCGGAATCGTCTTTCAGCCGGGGCTCTTTCCATTCCACGCGATATCTTCCCCGCCTGCCAATATTGATGTTTTTATTTCTGTAAGTCTCAATTTTAAAAATTGTAATATTATGCTATCTTTTAGCCCGGAATCTTCAATGCGGCTTAGTCTTGCCTTGCAATATTGAAAAACGACAGCGGGAGAAATCAGTATATGGATAAGAACATAAAAATAATATTGGCTCTAATGTCGCTGGTTGTTTTAGGCGCTATTATCATCAGTATTTCATTACTTTGGCAAAAACGGCGCAAAAAAGGCATCATCGAGACCGGAAAGTCATTGGGCTTTCGCAATCTTGGCGCGGGAGAAAAAATGCCGGTTGTTTTTGTTCCGTTGATCGACAGAGCCGACAGAAAATATTTTATAATCCTGCGAGGCCTTCTAAACGGTTATGAAGCGGCATATTTTGATCTTGTCGTCCAGGCCGGAAAAGACTGGTTTTATCAATCCGTAGTCATGGTCAAAAATCCCAAGGTTGATATCCCGATGTTTCAGTTAAAGGCAAAGCCCTGGATGACGCAAAGCCTTACCCAGAAAACCTGCGGCGAGGCGCTGGAAGTTCCGAATCGCGAAAAAGACATGGGCGTACTGCAATTATCGTCTAAAGATCCGCAATGGGCTATGCAGACAATATCAGGGGCATCTCCGCAATTCTTTCAGAAGTTGCAGAAAGGCCATTGGACTATCGAGGGCTTTCAGCATTCACTATTCATCTATAGTTGGGGCAGGACAATCTATCCAGGGGAAATGCGGGATTTTGTAAGAGAAGCCGGAGAAATCGCGCAAGAATTGTATTCGCTTTGTTCATAAATGCTTCCTGAAAGTCCTATTCTTATTTCTTTAATTTTATGCTAGGCTACACCCTGCAAATCGTTAAATAATTTACCTTGTACAGAAAGTTTTAAAGCAGTCCTTAAAAGATGATGGAAGGGTGTATTGCTTTATAGCAGGCGTCTAAAAACCACCGTGACAAAATTTACAAAGGATCATTTTATTTATATTCGAAGGAGAAAAAAAATGAAAAAGTCATACCTGCTTGTATTAATCATCATATGCGTTATTTTTGAAGGATGTACCTTGCCTAAAGTAAATATGTTTAATCCTGTAACTGATCCCTTAAAAGAATATACATTGGAAGGAGCAGGCAACGAGAAAGTCCTGCTTATCCCTGTTTATGGCATGATATCGGACAGTCCTAAAAAGGAATTCATCGCGTCATCGCCCAGTGTGGTTGAACAGGTAGTGCTTCAATTAGACAAAGCCTACAAGGATAAACAGATAAAAGCGATAGTGTTTAAAATAAATTCTCCCGGCGGCACTATTACCGCAAGCGATCTTCTCTATCATGAAATTTCCAGATACAAAGAAAAGACGGGGTGCAAGATTGTCGTTTCCATGATGGATTTAGCCACATCCGGCGCGTATTATATGTCACTGCCCGCAGACCTGATTACCGCGCATCCCACAACCATAACCGGTTCAGTCGGTGTCATTTCATTACAGCCTAAAGTTAAAGGGTTAATGTATAAAATCGGTGTTGGCGTGGATGTTCAAAAGGTCGGCAAATATAAAGATATGGCATCTCCTTTCCGTGAAACGGGCGATGATGAAAAGGCACTTCTGCAAAAAACAATGAATGACTTTGGGGATCGCTTTATCGGATTGGTGAAAAAACATAGAAATCTTACCCCAAATGCGATTGCGGAAATTTCCACCGCGCGTATATTTGTGGCGGATGAAGCCCTGCAGGCAGGTCTGATAGACAAAATCGCATATATAAACGACGCGGTCGCGGAAGCGAAAAAAATGGCGGGAATTCCTGAAAACTCAAAAGTAATTGTCTATCGCCGCAATGAACTTCCCGAAACTAATTATTATAATATGGCTGATGTTACGTCTGAAAATTTCAAAATGTCTTTCATCAACATCGATCTGCCGGAAGTTCTTAGCGCGAAGGCAGGATTCTATTATATGTGGCCGGGGGCTTTTTCTAATGAATAGAAAATTGTTACTCTAAAATAAAGTATTATTCCGACAAATTACAGAAATAAACAATCAAGTATATTAATCGTTATGGTGATTATTAATGACAACACAAAGCTATCTTGAACAATTTGAAAGAATGAAGCGTTATTTCACAATTTTCAAAAACATCAACGACGGGAAAGTTCATGATCAACCATCCCAATTTTATGATGATAATGTGCATGCTTTTTTTCAAAATTGCTATCATCTCAAAGATTGGATAAAAAATGATCCGATTTGTGCCACTTGGTCCAAGGTTGAAGATTTCATAAATAATGACAAAAACCTCAAGCTTTGCGCTGACCTATGCAATGCACAAAAACATCTGACCCTCACAAAGTCTCGCTCGAATGAAGACCCACGCTTTACAAAAAACAAGACAAAACTAGAAATTGGCAAACGGGAAAGTATTCATATATCAATCAACTATACAATTTCAACATCATCAGGCGATATAGATGCATTTGAATTGGCTGAACGATGTATAGTGGCATGGGAGAATTACATCAATGCAAATAAAAAATTACCATAGCAGGGCAATACAGTCGATAGCCACGCTACGGCTTATTTTTACGTTGTGATTCTATATCAATTAACAATATATCTTAAAGGGGCATATACTGCGTGAAAATGAAAATAAAAGTTGAATGGTGCTCTTGCGACATTAATTTAACTGAAGTTGCAAATGATATTGGTTATAATTTACCCAAGCTCAAATCTGTTACAAAAAAAATAAAAGACAAGGTTTCAACACGGGCTGTCTCGGTATTGAATAGCAATACATCAGAAGATTCAAATGATCATTTTAATAAGTCACTAAATGATATAAAAAAAGGAGTTTATATAATTGCTTTTCAGAAAGATATATTTCTGAAATATAAAGATGGACACAGCCACGTGATTTATATAGGCAAAGGCAATATCAAAGAACGTCTAATAGCGCATTTTAAGTCTTGGCTTTCAGATCTATCATATTCTTTACATGGCGCAAATTTAAAATTATATTTTAATGGCGCAACAACACAAGGCTCAGGTAGTATTCATAGTTATTTGGAATATGACCTAATAAAGCGGTTCAAGGCGGAATATGGTGAATATCCAATTAAGAATAAACAAATTGGTACTAAGCATGGCAAGCAGATAAAATATTCAAAAAGTTGGACTATGCCGTTTATACTACCTACTGGTGCTCAGAAAGGCTGGGTAATAGAACCACTTGGGAAAAATTCATTTAAGAAGTAATGAGAGATCGAGGTACAGAATACTTAATTAGGGGTGTAATCAGAAAAAAACGGAGGATGGGTAATTAAGTATACTGGCCGCCGAATTATGTCAAAATCGTTTGAAAATTTAAAATGAAACTTGAAGGAGAAAACGCAATGTATCGATTGTTTGTTATTTTTATCGATATAGCGGTTATAGGATTACTGATCGCTATAATAATTATTAAAGGTCTGCCTCAGAGTGATGATGATAAATTAACATTTTTATTTATATTTATTCCTGCAATGCTCAATGTCACATATATTTTATTTTCTAAAACTGATAAAGAATCATGGTTCAATTTGTATTTTAAAAGAAAGGTGTTAGAAGAGAAAAAGAAAATACAAATATTACAAAACGAAAAATGATGTTAAGAAAAATATTGGAGATCGGGGGATATAACACTTAATTAGGGGGAAGATCAGGCTGAAAGCATAAACAACGGAGGATGGATAATTAAGAAGACTGTTTCACGAATCCCCGCGCGTTCTGCACGAAGGAGTCATGAGTGGCAAAGAAGCGAAATAGAACAATTGGTTCGCTGTCAATTGAGTTAATCGAGAAATCTCGGGAGTCAGCTCTTTGCGCAATACGTGTTTTCAATGATCCGCATGTTTCGTTCAAATCGGAAACGTACATCATCTTAATGATCATCGCTTGGACTTATCTTCTTCATGCTTATTATCGAAGAAAGTGTGTAGAATACCGTTACTTTGACCAAAAAGGGAAAAGAAAAAAGTATCATAAAACAAAGCATGGTGCATTCAAGTATTGGGAGCTTGAACGTTGTCTGAATGAGAAAGCATGCCCTCTAGAAAAGGAGGTTGTAACAAATCTTCGATTTCTCATTGGACTGCGCCATGAGATTGAACATCAAATGACACGCTCACTTGATTATTACCTTAGTGGGCGTTACCAAGCATGTGCTGTCAATTACAACGAATACTTGAAAAAACTATTTGGAAAGAAATATGCCCTTGACCAATTTTTGGCTTATAGTATTCAGTTCACAGAAATTTCCGATGAGCAAATTTTAGGACCTAATCCTCAAGCATCTATTCCTGAACGCTTAAAAGCGTATATCGTAGAGTTTGATAACGCCTTGAACCACGAAGAATATAATAGTCCAAAGTACTCCTACCGCTTACTATTTAAGAAAAAATTAGTCAATCGTCCTGGTCAAGCTGATCGTGTAGTTGAGTTTATTGATCCAAATTCGGAACTCTGAGGTGGTCTGGGTTCTTCGGACAGAGCACAGGGATTTATAAGTGTAAAACTGCTCAGGGTTAAAGTTCATGCCGCAGCCTGTTTCTGCGCCAGTGAACCGAAGTAAACCATATTCGGCGTCTTTTTGTCAAAGTTTT